>DATIYM010000054.1:0-43128 GCA_035517615.1 Gemmatimonadales bacterium | reverse complement strand
CCCGGGGCCTTGCGAGCCGCCACGTCCGCTACGAGTGCGGCATCCGCCTGGAGCTCTCCATCGAACACGAAATCGGGGTGGCGGGCCGCAAGGGCGGCGACGGCCTGCTGCACCCGCCGGACCAGCGGCCCCGCGGCACTGCCCTTGGTGCTGTAGGAGAGGAACGCCACCACCGGCTCGTCGCCGACGATGCGCCGGCGGTCGCGCGCGGCCGCGACCGCGATGTCCGCGAGCTGAGTGGGCGTCGGTTCGGGTACGACGGCGCAATCCGTGAACGTGAGCACAGTGTCGTCGCGCACCATGTAGAACGCGCTCGATACCGTCTCGACGCCCGGGGCCGGCCCGACCGCCCACAGCGCGGCACGAATGGTATCGGCGCTTGGGAATTGCACGCCGCCCACCATGACGTCGGCGCTCCCCATCGCAACGAGGGTGGCCCCGAACAGGAGCCGATGCTCGAGCTGCTGCTCCGCCGCGGCCATGGTCGCAAAGCGATCGGGCCTGTGGGTCACGAGGTACTGGGCGCAGGCCGCTCGCCGGGGGTCGCCCGCGAGATCGCCCAGTACTTGGACCTGCCCCAGCCCCAACGACCCGACGCGACCGGCCGCCTCGACGATGCGCGCGTCGTGACCTTCGGGGAAGACAATTCGTCGCTGCGCGCGCCGCGCCCGGTCGTACACCCGAGCGCGGAAGCTCACGGGGCGAACTTCCGTTTCAAAGCCTGGTCGACGGCGGGGTGCACGAGCTGCGAAACGTCGCCGCCGTGGCGCGCCACTTCACGCACGAGACTCGAGCTCAGGTAGGTGAGGTCGAACGCCGGTACGAGAAACACCGTTTCGAGCCGCGGCTCGAGATGCCGGTTCATCAGCGCCATCTGAAACTCGTATTCGAAGTCGCTCACCGCGCGGAGGCCGCGTACGATCATCGACGCACCCACCCGCCGGGCGAAGTCCACCAGCAGCCCCTGGAACGACTGAACCTGAACGGCGGGCTGCCCCACCGCCTGCCGCAGCAGCTCGAGTCGCTCCTCCAGCGAAAACAAGGGCTGCTTGGACGCATTCTCCGCCACGGCGACGATCACGCAGTCCGCGAAGGCCAGCGAGCGCCGGATCAGGTCTTCGTGCCCGCGCGTCACCGGGTCGAACGAGCCCGGGTACACCGCGACGCGGCGCGTCATGGCGCGTAGATGAACGTCACCGCCGTGTCGCCGTAGCGGCGCGTGTCGTCGCCGGGGATCGGCTGCTCGGCGGGATGCTCGATCGAGAAAATCCTGGCGAACGGCGACATGCGAAACATCGCCACGAGCAACGCCGCCTGCTCACTCGCGTACGGGGGGTCGGCGAATGCCACGTCGTACTGCCCCGGATGGAGCTGCTCGGCGAACTTGAGCGCGTCACGACGGGTGATGGTGGTGCGGTCTTCTACGCCGAGAGATTTGATGTTGGCCTTGAGAGCGGTCAATGACTGCCGGTGCACCTCGACGAATTCCGCCGTCGTGGCGCCGCGCGACAAGGCTTCGAGCCCGAGCGCCCCCGATCCGGCGTAGAGATCGAGCACGCGCGCGCCGCGGATCGACCGCTGCAAGATGCTGAACCACGCCTCGCGCACCCGGTCGGCGGTCGGTCGGACCTTGTCTCCGGCGGGCGTCTTGATGCGGCGACCCTTGAATTCGCCGGCGATGATCCTCAGCATCGCGGGCTAACGCGCGGGTCCAATGCTCGCGATCCGCGCCTGGAGCTTCGTTCTCCCCTGCCATTCATCTCTTTCCAGGCGGAACGCGACGTCGAGCGGGGCGTCGAGCCAGCTGTCGGGGACCGCGTCGGCCCACTGGAAGCCGATGGCCGGAAGGGCGCCGGAGCCGTCGTCCAACGTGAGCCGCAAATGATTCGACCCCACCCGGTGTGCGTCGATCGCACGCGCGCCGCGCACCCCGAACACGGGGGCGGGATTGCCGGGCCCGCAGGGCTCGAGGTGCCGGATCAAGCGCTCGAGCTGGTCGCTCACCATGCCCAACGGCAGCTCCAGGTCGACATGTTGTGCCGGAACCATGTCATCGGGGCCAAGAAGCTCGCCCGTTGTCTCGAGAAACGCAACACGAAATTCCTCGAACCGCGCCCGCTCGATCGTCAAACCCGCCGCCATCGCGTGGCCGCCGTAGCGCACCAGGCAGTGGCCCACCCGGTTCAGCGCCGCGTGCAGATCCAGTCCCGCGACGCTCCGGCCCGACCCGCGGCCCAGTCCCGTCGCGGGGTCCCACGCGATGAGAAACGTCGGACGCCCGTACCGTTCGACCAGACGCGATGCCACGATCCCGATGACGCCGGGATGCCATTGATCCGAGGCCAACACGAGGCCCCGATCGTCGGGGCCGAGCGTCTGTGCGGCCATATCCTTGGCCTCTTCCAGGATGCGCTGATCCATCGCCTGACGGCGGGCGTTCAGCGTCTCGAGCTCCCGGGCGAGCGTCGCGGCTTCATCGGAATCATCGGTGAGCAACAGGCGCAGCCCATCCATCGGCTCGCCGATCCGTCCGGCCGCATTGAGGCGGGGCGCCAGGATGTATCCCACATGCCCCGCGCGAACCGGCCTGCCCTCGAGGCCAGCGGCCTCGACCAGCGCCCGCAGCCCCGTCCAGCGCGATTGCGCGAGCAGCCGCAGGCCATGGCGGACGAGAATCCGGTTCTCGCCCATGAGCGGCACCATGTCGGCGACGGTCGCGAGCGCCACATAATCGAGAAAGTGGAGCGGGAGATTGGGAGACATGCCGAGCGACGCGACGAGCGCCTGGGCAAGCTTGAACGCCACACCCGCGCCGCACAGCATCGTAGCACCGGATGCACAATCGGGGCGGTTGGGATCGAGCACGGCCGCGGCGGGCGGCAGCCCGTCCGGCGGGGGGAGATGGTGATCGGTGATTACCACTGCGCGACCCTGCGCGCTCGCTGCGCGCACCGGCTCGACCGCCGTGATCCCGCAGTCGCAGGTGATGATGACTCCGGCTTCGACCTTCGCCGCCGCTTCCAGGCCGGCGGTTCCAAAATCGTAGCCGTCGCGCAGCCGGTGCGGGATGAAGCTGTGTACGCGCGCACCGGCGATTCGGAGGACCCGCGTGAGCAGTGCCGTGGCGCATTGGCCGTCGACGTCGTAATCACCATGCACGAGAATCGGCGTGCCCGAGCGGACCGCACCCGCGATGACGGTCGCCGCCCGTGACATGTCCGCGATCGCCCATGGATCCGAGAGCTGGGTGAGTTCGGGGCGGAGAAACGCGCGCGCGCGCGCCGGCGCATCATGCCCGCGCTGTACGAGCAGCGCGGCGAGAGGTTCTGGGATCGAGAGCTCCGCGGCGAGCGCCGCGGTAAGACTGGAATCCGGTCGGGCCGTGAGGTGCCAGCGCGCGGTGGGTGAAATCATTCAGGCGCGTACAGAAGTACGCCGCATGCCTCACAGCTTTCGATGGATGCCCCACGCTGAATCAGCGCCCGCCGCTGCGTCGGCACGGCGGTAAAACAGCGCCCGCACGCATCGCCGTGCAGGGCGTAGATCGCGAGCGGCGTTTTGCCGCGGCGGATCCGTTCATACCGGGTGAGCAGGGCGGCTTTCACCGCTGAAGCCGCCGATTCGCGCTCGGCGAGCGCGTGCTCCTTCCGGCTGAGGATTTCGGCGCGCTTCCCGGCCAGCGCCTCCCGCGCCGGGGACTGGCTGGCCCGGAGATCCTGGAGGGCTTTCTCCGCCTCCGCGGCGCGGCGTTCGGCCTCCGTGACGGCGTCGCCCGAGCGCATGAACTCGGCCTCTTCTTTCGCGAGCACGGACCGCGCCAGATCGAGCTCGGCCATGAGCGTGGATGCCTCTTTGGCCCCGCGCACCCATTCGAGCCGCTGGCGGCGCTGCTCCTGCATGCTGCGATAGTTCGCGATCGTGCCCTCGAGCTCACCGCGGCGGTCCTGCGCCGCCTGAATTTCGCGCCGTGCCGCCTCCATGGCGCGCTCCGCCGCCCCGAGCGCTTCGTTCAGCCCCCGCTCTTCGGGCTCGAGCTCGCCGAGCGCCGCATCAGCCTCCGTTACTGCCTGATCCTTCTCTTGCAGGGCCAACAATGCTTCAAGTTCCGGATGCACCTCGCCTCCTCGCGGCAATCTTGTAACGCGGATACTTGACTCGCAGCGCGTCGAATACGCGCCGTTTCTCCGCCAGTATGTCGGGTTGCTGTTCGGGAGCGGTGAGCGGGATGATCCCGTCCAGCCGCTCCAGCTCCCGCTCGAGACTGCGCGCCTCGAGCCGATTCACCGCCCCCGTGAACATCTCATCCGCCTCCTGGCCCTCGAGACCCTCGGCTTTCAGCTGCTCGAAGGTGCGCGCCGCTGTCTGATCGAGACGGTCAGGAGCGTCGTGCGCCAATGCCTCGAACACGGCTCGATACGGCGGAAATTCGAATTCCTCTGGATCGACGGCCTCGAGCACCTTCGATGTCCACGGCTCGCCCTCGAGCATGAGGAGCAACACCGCCTTCTCGGCGCCGGCCGGGATGGCGGGAGACGGGACAGGGGAAGCGGGAAGCGAGGGTGCGCTGGGCGTGTCTCGCTGCTCGATTCCTGCTTCGCGCTCCAACACGTCTTTGCGCACTCCGGCCGCTTCGGCTGCGCGGGACAAATACAGCTCCCGCGTGATCGGGTCGCGCGCGGCGCGGATCGAAGGGAGCAGCCGGTCGAGCGCGAGACGCCGGCCCGGGACCGAACCGAAGAGCCCCTTGCGTCCGATGAGCTGGATTTTCCGCTCGAAGAGGTCCACGGCATCCTTCAATACCTGTACCGCCGCGTCGCTGCCGCCACGCTGAACGAGCGTGTCGGGGTCTTCTCCTTCCGGCAGCGTGGCGACGCTGACCCGAATCCCATGACGCAACAGCTCATCACCCGCCCGGAACGTGGCGCGGAGGCCCGCTTCATCGGAGTCGTAGAGCAGGATGACATGGTGGGTGTAGCGACCGAGCAGCGCCACCTGATCCGCACTGAGCCCGGTACCGAGGGGCGCCACGATCTCTTCGAGCCCCGCAAGCACGAGCCGCAGCACGTCGAAGTAGCCTTCGACCAGGATCGCCCGTTCGGCCTTCCGGATGGCCTGTTTCGCGGCAAAGAGGTTGTAGACCAGCTTGCCCTTGTGAAACAAGGGCGTGTCGGGCGAATTGAGATACTTGGGTTCTCCCTCTCCCAGAATCCGTCCCCCAAACCCCACCACCCGGCCACGCAGATCTTGAATCGGGAACAGCAGCCGGCCGCGAAACCGGGGAAGTACGCTGCCATCCTCTCGTTTAACGAGCAGCCCGGCTTCGAGCAACACCGAATCACTCACACCCAAGCGTTTCATCGCGTCGAGAAACGCACCGCCGCGCGGCGCGTATCCCAACCCATATGGCAGCACCGTCTCGATGTCGAGGTGGCGTGAGCCGAGATATTGCCGGGCCGTTTCACCGTCGGGACTCTCGACCAGCTGCCGCGTGAACCACGCGGCGGCGGTCGCCACGGCACCGAACAACGGCTCGCGGGGATCCGAGGCGTCCGGTCCAGTGTTCCGGTCAGGAATCGTGATGCCGACCCGCTCGGCCACCTGACGCACGGCGGTGGGATAATCCATCCCCAGCTTTTTCATCAGGAACGCAAATACGTCGCCTGCTTCGTGGCACACGAAGCAGTAGAACATCCCTTTTTTCGTGATCACGGCAAAGTTGCGATGCGTGCCGCCGTGGAAGGGACAGGGTCCGCGATAGTCCGCCCCCGTGCGTTTCAGGTCGACGTATTCGCCCACGATCCCCACGAGATCCGCGGCGTCGCGGACCTGTTCGATGAGGTCCTCCGGAATCATGCTCAGGAGCCGAACTCCACGATCGTCACCCCTGCTCCGCCCTGATTGGCCGGTGCGAGGGCGTAGCTCCGCACCCGTGAATCGTGGGCCACCATCTCGTGCACCATCCGGCGCATCGCGCCGGTGCCCTTACCGTGGATTACGCGCAGGTAGGGAAGATCCGCGAGGATCGCGTCGTCGAGCGCCTTGGTGAGGATCGCCTCGGCTTCGTCGATGCGCAGGCCGCGGAGCGACACCTCCGAAGCAACGGCTTCGGTTGCAGCCGGCAGCTCGTGGGCGGTGCGGCGGACGGGGGGACCGGCGGTCCGCCCTTTTTTCAGACTCTCCAGGTTCACCCACCCTTCCCCCCTCCCGCTCCTCTCCTCCCCCGTCTTCTCGTCTGTCTGTTCGATCGCCTGCTCGAGCAGTTTCCGCGCTTCTTTCGCCGTGGCTTCATCGACCGCCGCCCGGGCAAGCGCCAGCGCGTCTTCCACCCGTTTACGGGCTTCGAGCAAATAGGCGCGCGTCTGATCGCGCGCATTCTGGTCGAGCTCTCGCGCCCGGGCGCTGACTTCGCGCTCGCGCGCCGCGATCGCCCGAGCTCGGGATTCGAGAATATCGGCGTCGCGCCGCTGCGACTCCGCCGTTTCGGCGATGACGCGCTCGTCCGAGTCCAATGCCTTGGCCCGCGCCTCGACCGAGGCCAGGAGCGAATCGAGCGTCCGATCGGCCACGGAGAGCGCCTGCTCGGCCTGCTCGAGAATATCTCGCTCGATCCCCAGGCGCCGCGCGATCGCGAGGCCATACGAGCGCCCGGGTACTCCCTTGAGGAGACGATACGTGGGCGTCAAGGTTTCAGCGTCGAACTGCAGCGACGCGTTCACAATGCCGACCGTGCGCGTGGCCAGCTGCTTCAGGGCTCCGAGATGGGTGGTAACGAGGGTCACCGCATGCCGCCGGGTGAGCGCGAGCAGGATCGCCTCGGCGAGCGCCGCGCCTTCGGCCGGATCCGTCCCGCTTCCGATTTCATCGATCAGCACGAGCGCGCCCGGGCCCGCGGCGTCGAGAATCTCGCGCAGCGCCGCCACGTGGGCCGAAAATGTGGAGAGGCTCTCGGCAATCGACTGGCGATCCCCGATATCAGCGAACACCTGACGAAATACGGGCACGGATGATTCAGGGCCGACCGGTGGGATGATGCCGCTCTGCGTCATGAGGCAAATCAGTCCCACGGCTTTGATCAGGACCGTCTTGCCCCCTGTGTTCGGACCCGAGACGAGCAGGGTCCATTCATCGGCGGCGAGCACCAGGTCGAATGGCACGACCATCACCTCGCCCGAGACCAGCAACGGGTGGCGGCCTTTACGAATCGCGAGCGGCCCGTCGGTAATCGCGGGGGCGAATCCGTTGACGTCAATGGAATAGCGTGCGCGGGCGCAGAGATCGTCGAACGCGATGCACATGTCCCAGGCCAGGGCGATGCGGTCGACGTGCGGCCGCAGCCGTTCGGTCAGCTCGCGCAGCACGCGCAAGACCTCACGCTGCTCCTGAATCTCCTGCGCGCGCAGCTCGTTCCCAAGCTCGATCGCTTCCGGCGGCTCGACGAACATCGTCGCACCGGTGGCCGATTCGTCGTGCACGATGCCGCCAACGTGGGCCCGGGCCGTGCTGCGAATCGGAATCACGTAGCGCCCGCTCCGGACGGTGACCGCGGCATCGGGCGCGCGATCCCGGGCCTCGAGGCCGCCGAGCAGGGATTCGAGTCTGGCGATGAGCCGCTGCCGCGTGGTTCGGACGGCTTGCCGAGCCCGGGCCAGCTCGCGCGACGCGCTGTCGCGGACGAATCCATCCGGATCGAGCGCCTCCTGCAATCGGGTTTCGATGTCACGCGGTGGCAGGTCCACTCGCAGCACCGCGGTGCGGGGCGCGGATGCGGCGAGGCGGTCGAGCTCGGTTTTCACAACCCGCGCGGCAGCGAGCGCCGCTCCGAGCTCGACCAGCCTCAGGCCCTCGAGCGCGCTGCCCGCGACCCGGAGCAGCGCGAGCGAGTCGGTAATGTCAGGCACGGGCTCGGCCCGGATAGCGTCGTCGCTCAGGATTCGCGCGGCCAGCTCGGACACCTGAGCCAGCGCCTCGCGCACCACGCCGGGATCGTCGGATGGAGTTCGCGACCGGATCCGCGCGACGCCGAGGGGACCGGCGGCATGCGCCGCCACCCGCTGCAGCGCGGCGGAAAACTCGAGCGTGTCCAGCACGGAAAGGGCTCCTGCCGCCCCTCCGCGGGCAACGGTCATACGGCTCCCGCCAACTCCTCGCGGACGATTTGATTGACGAGCTTGCCATCGGCTCGTCCCTTGAACTGCGGCATTACCTGCCCCATCACCTTACCCAAATCCCTCGCACCCGCCGCGATGGCGGCTCGTACGGCAGCACGAATCTCCGCAGGATCGGCGCCAGCGGGCAGAAACATCTCGAGCGCTGCCGCTTCCTCGGTCTCCTTCGCTGCCAGCTCGGGGCGGCCGGCGGCGGCGAATTGCTCGGCTGCCTCGCGCCGCTTCTTGATGCCGCCGCGCACCACGACGGCCGCCTCCTCATCGGAGGCGGGGTGCTGGAGCTCGAGTTCGCGGTTCTTGAGGTCGGCGAGGATGGTGGAGAGGAGAACGGTGCGCGCGGGATCGCGTCGTTTGCGGGCTTCGTTCATGGCGGCTCGGAGCCGCTCCACCATGCTCACAGCCTAAGCGGGTCGGGTACGCCGGTTTTTGCGGCGCGCGGCGTTCATCTTGCGCTTTTTCCGCTCGCTAGGCTTTTCGTAGTGACGGTGCTTCCTGAGGTCGGAGAGGATCCCCGCCTTTTCGCACTTTTTCTTGAATCGCTTGAGGGCCCGCTCAAAGCTCTCGTCATCGTGTATGATGACTTCCGGCATCGCTTTCGTCTAACCTGTGAGGGCGGTAAAAGTTACGTACACGGTGATTGAGCCGCAAGACGTTAGCCCGGTGGCCAGCGCATCGCGCGGCCGCCGAGCACATGCAGATGCAAATGAAATACGGTTTGGCCACCGTCCACATTGTCATTCAAGACGACACGGTAGCCGCGTTCCGCGACTCCGGCCTCGCGCGCGAGATCCCGCGCGAACCCGAGCAACCGGCCCAGCATCTTCTCATCCCGCGCCTCCGACAGAGATGCGACGTGGTCGGTCGGAATCACCAGCAGATGGGTCGGGGCCTGCGGGTTGATGTCCTGAAACGCGAGCAGGCCGTCGCCGCGCCTCACGATCTTCGCCGGAACCTTCCCCGAAACGATCTTGCAAAACAAACAGTTGTCGCGGCCGTCGGTCATGCGCTGCCACCACCGAAAGCCCGGCGCAGCTCACTCCAGAACTTCTTGCCATTCCCGGCATCGGCCGGCGGCTTGCCCTCGATCTTGGCAAACTGCTCGAGCACCGCGCGCTGCTCAGCGGTGAGATGCGTGGGAGTCCAGACCCGCACGCGCACGTGTAGGTCTCCTTTGCCGCTTTCGCCCAGCCGCGGCAGCCCCTGCCCCCGAACCCGGTATACCGCGCCGGTCTGCGTGCCGGCCTGCAGCTTGAGGCCCGTCTCGCCGTAGGGGGTAGGGACTTTCACCTCGGTGCCGAACGCGGCCTGGGTGATGGATACCGGGAGGTCGTGGACCAGATCGTCTCCCTGTCGCTCGAACCGTGGGTCCTCCGCGATTTCCAGCACAGCGATGAGATCCCCCGCCGGTCCGCTGCGGGGGCCGGGCGCGCCCTGTCCGCGTACCGTGAGATAATGATGATCGGCCACGCCCGCGGGGACGTCGATTTGCACGGTCTTCTCGGACTTGACCCGGCCATCACCCTGACATTTCACGCAGGGATTGGCGACCACCGTTCCTTCGCCGGCGCAGGTCGGGCATGGCGAGACCGACAGGAACTGTCCGAACATCGAGTGCGTGGCACGACGCACCTCGCCCGAGCCACGACAGGTGGAGCACGCTTCCGCGCGCGTGCCTGGCTTCGCGCCCGAACCGCCGCACTCGGTGCAGCGATCGAGGGTCCGCAACCGCACGGTCTTCTGCGCCCCGGCCGCCACATCGGCCAGGGTGAGCTTGAGGGTGACCTTGATGTCGGCCCCGCGGTGGCGCTCGCGTCGGCCCCGCTCTCCCCCGCCGAAGATCGAATCGAAGCCGCCCATGCCGCCGAAGTCGCGCATGAAGATGTTGAGCGCTTCGGAGAGATCGAAATGGCTGAAACCATACGCACCGGCACCGGCCCCCGCGCCGCGCAGCCCCGCCTCGCCGTAGCGGTCGTAGGTCGCGCGCTTTTCGGCGTCGCACAACACCTCGTATGCCTCGGTGATCTGCTTGAACTTCTCCTCGGCGCCCTTGTCCCCGTTGTTGCGATCCGGGTGGTACTGCATCGCGAGCTTGCGGTAGGCGCGCTTGATCTCGGCCTCCGTAGCGTCGCGGCTCACGCCGAGCAGCTCGTAATAGGCGGTACCGCTCATTCGAGCAGGTCTCCGATCAACCGGCTCGTATGATCGACCAGCGTGACGATCTTGTCGTACGGCATGCGGGTGGGCCCCATGACGCCGATGACGCCGGCCAGAGGACCCGCCCGATATGACGCGGTCACGAGTGTGAACGGCGCAAGCTCGGGGTCGTCGTGCTCGGCGCCGATCGTGATCGTGAGCCCCTGCCCGCTGCGCCGCGCGAGCGCCTCGCGCAGCCGGTCGCGTCGTTCGGTCACCTGCATGAGCCCCTGCAATCCTGCTTTGGTCGCGAACTCGGGCTGCTCGGCGAGGAGCTGCGCGCTCCCCAACATGACGCCATTCGGCGACGTTCCCGAAACATCGAACAGCTCGTCGGCTTCCTGAATGAAAATATTGATCAGCTCGCTCGATCCCGAATCGGGCGCGGCATCGCGCAATCGATCGGACAAGGTCGTGCGAATCTCGCGCAGCTTGAGTCCCGCGAGCCGTCCGTTCAGGACCACGGCGGCCTGTACGATCGCATCCGTGTCGAGCCGCGAGGGGACCTCCACGAAAATCGTCCGGACCGCACCGCTCCTGAGGGTCATGACGAGGAGGAGACGCTCGGAGGAAACCTGCACCAATTCGAGCCGCTCCAGGATCGCCTCATCGAGCGACGGGCCGACCGCCACGCCCAGCTCTTTCGTGAGCACGCCAAGCACCTGTGCCGCGCGCCCCAGAATCATGTCGACCGCGTTCCGCTCGCTCGCGAGCTCCTCGCGGAGCTGATGCGAATCCGACAGCGACACCTCCTGAAGTCGCATGAGCGAGTCCACATAGAATCGGTACGCGAGGTCGGTCGGGATCCGGCCGGCGGACGTGTGTGGATGATAGAGGTAGCCCTTCTCTTCGAGATCGCTGAGGGTGTTACGAATCGTGGCGGACGAGAGCGCCATTCTCATTCTCAGGGCGATGGTGCGGCTCCCCGCCGGCTCGGCGGTCGCCACGTAAACCTCGATCAGCGCCTCCAACACCTGGCGCTCGCGTTCGCTGAGAGATGGGGAGGTCATCGCAGGGCCAACTTCTTCACACCAAATAATTTACGAGACAGCGCCAACTCCAGTCAAGGCTTGCACCAGCGCATCGAGCCGGAGCCACCCTTCCGGAGTGCAGCGCAGCCGGTCTTGGGTGCGCTCGAGCCAGCCGCGTTCCTCAAACACGGCGGTGACGGCCGGTAACGAGCGGTCACGGGCGATGGAAAGCCCGTCCGCGGTGCGCAACGCCAGATAGAGGCATTCGAGTTCCCGTTCGTCGCCGGTCAGGATTTCTTCACTCTCGACGGGCGGGTGGCCGCTCACGACCAGAGCGCGATAACTCTCCCAGGCGGAGGCGTTCCAGGAGCGGCGCCGGCCGTCAAACGAGTGCGCCGCGGGTCCGAGCCCCAGATACGGATGTCCCAACCAGTAGGCGGAGTTGTGGCGGGAGCGCGTGTCCGTGCCGCGTGACGCGTTCGACACCTCGTAGAACTGATATCCCGCGTCGCCGAGCCGTGCGTGGGCACGCAAGTATTCGGCGGCGTAGCGGTCGTCGTCGGGCAGGGAGCTTACGCCGCGGTCGATCCAACGGGCCAGCGGTGTGCGCGGTTCGACCGTGAGTCCGTACAACGAAATGTGATCCGGCGAGAGCGCGAGCGCGCCCCTCAAGTCCCGGTCCCAATCGCGCTCGAGCTCCTGCGGCAGCGCGAAGATCAAGTCGAGCGAGACATTCACAAACCCGGCGTCGCGCAGGATCCGCACCGATCGGGCAATCTGCGCCGCATCGTGAGTGCGATGCATCCAGCGCAGCACGTGGTCGTGAAACGACTGAGCGCCCAGCGAGATGCGATTGATGCCCGCTGCGCGCCACTGAGCGGCCGCTGGAGCGGTGACGTCGTCCGGATTTGCTTCGAGAGTGATCTCGGGAGAGGCTACGTCCACTAGGAGCTGCACGAGTTGCTCAATCGCGTCGGGCGGAACGAGCGACGGAGTGCCGCCGCCGAAATACAGCGTTTCGAGCGGGGAGGCGTCGATCGGTCTATCGCCGTTGTTCGCACGGAGCCCGGCGTACTCACGCCGAATGCACTCGACATACGCGTCGGCAGGAATGGTCTTCCGCACCGCGATTGAAAAGTCGCAATACGAGCAGCGCCGGGCGCAGAACGGGACGTGCACGTAGACGTGACGCACCAGAGGCAAGTTAGCGAGTCATGATGCTGTTGCTTTAAGTGTTATCCCACGCGCTCGAACATCATCCCCGGCTGTTGCCGGACCAAGCCCCTCAGTTCCATATCCGTGAGTGCCGTCAGCACGTCACTCGTGGCGGCGTCGAGGCGCGGCGCCAATCCGCTCGCGAGCGCGTCGACATGCAGCGGTCGGAGATCGAGGGCTTCCCAGAGGGCGCGTTGCAATGGCGTGCAATCGGACGGAATCGTCGCGGATGGACGCGCTGCAGTGGGGGCGGCACTCGCGGGCGAATGCGCGGAGATGCCCAGCTCCTCGAGGATATCAGCCGCCTCGAGCGCCGGCTTTGCGCCCTGCTGTATCAACCGGTTACAGCCGAGCGACGTTGGGCTCGTGATCGGACCAGGGACCGCGAGCACCTGACGTCCCTGGTCCAGCGCGCAGTCGGCAGTGATCAGGGCTCCAGATCCCGGCGCGGCTTCCACGACAACCGTTACTCCGGCAAGGCCACTGACGAGACGATTGCGGCGCGGGAACGCGCCGGCGTGCGGCTTCTCGCCCGGCACGAGCTCAGTGATGAGACAGCCGCCCGCGATCATGCGCCGATACAGGTCTTTGTTGCTCGCCGGATACACCACCCCGAATCCGTTTCCCAGCACGCCGACGCTCGCGCCACCGGCATCGAGCGCCGCCGCGTGCGCGACGGCATCGAGTCCGCGAGCCATGCCGCTCACGACGACCGCGTGCCGCGCGACCCCCCGAGCGAGGATTTCCGTGGCACGAGCCCCATACGGCGAGTGATTCCGGCTCCCGACGATGGCCGCCGCCGGGCGCGTGAGCAGCGAGAGATCGCCCCAGGCGTACAGCCATTGTGCGGGTTCTGGAATCTCGCGCAACAGCGGGGGGAAGAGTGGGTCATCGGGAAGCAGCACCGTCGCGCCAAGCCGCTCGAGGGCGGTGAGAATCGCCCGACCCGGGTCGAGCGTGAGCCGCCGAATCGCACTGGCCGCCGCGCGGCTGAATCCGGGCAGCGCGGCAAGGGCGCCGTGGGGCGCGGACAGCGCCGCCCGCGCGCTCTCGAATGCGGCGACGAGCGTCCGCACGCGGGCCGGGCCGATCCCGGGCAGCTCGGCGATCGCTAGGTACGCGGCGAGCTCGTCGGGGTCTCGATCCGACGGTGCAACACCTGCCACAATACTTCCAACAGCTCGGGCACGCCCTGCCCCGTGACCGCAGAAATGGCGAGCACGGGCGAGTCAGCGCGCATGATTATGGATGGGAGCACGGCATCCCTGGGGAGGAGATCGCGTTTCGAGAGCACCACCACCTGCGGCTTGGCGGCGAGCTCGGCGCTGTAGAGCGCCGCCTCGCGCATGAGGAGATCGTACGTGGCCTGCGGATCGGGTGCGTCGAGCGGCACCAGCACGGCAATCGCGCGCGTGCGCTCGACGTGCTGCAGAAAGCGGATACCCAGTCCTCTTCCTTCGTGCGCGCCCTCGATGATCCCGGGAATGTCGGCCATGACGAACGAGCGATGGTCCGGGAGCCCGACCACACCCAGGTACGGCTCGAGCGTGGTGAACGGATAGTCGGCGACCTTGGGACGTGCCGCCGACACAACCGACAGCAGCGTGCTCTTCCCCGCGTTGGGTTCGCCAAGCAGTCCCACATCGGCGATCAGCTTGAGGACGAGCTCGAGCTCCCGCTCCTCTCCATACTCTCCCGGTTCCCACTCCCGGGGGCTCTGGTGTGTGGCGGTCGCGAACGCGGCGTTCCCGCGGCCCCCGCGACCCCCGCGCGCCACGAGGAGCTGCTCGTCCGCGAGCACGAGCTCACCCAGCAGCTCTCCGCTGTTTGCGTCGCGCACTTCAGTACCCGCGGGTACCGGGAGGTACAGATCCGCCCCGGATTTCCCGGTCATGTTTTTGCCCTTGCCATGCTGTCCTCGCTCCGCGTTCCAACGGGTGCGATAGCGATAGTCGAGCAGGGTGGCGAGGTTCGGGTCGACCCGCACCACCACATTACCGCCCGCCCCGCCGTTGCCCCCGTCAGGGCCGCCTTTGGGCACGAACTTCTCGCGTCGGAAGGACGAGGCACCCGCACCACCGGCACCGGCCACCACGCGCACGACGGCGCGATCTATGAACATCACCGGATCGAACGCGGAACGCGGAACGCGGAACGCGGAACAGAAGTGGAAGCTCCGCGCGCGGTCCGAATTGACGCCACGGTAATTGCCACGAGTTCTGAGGCCTCGTGTCGGAGGGCTAAGACCTGCTCTGGCTCGGCCATCCCTCGCACGCCTATGACGTCGAGCCAGAACTCGCTCTCGTCCGCCTCTTCTTCTACGCTGCCCATCTTTGCTATGAAATCGCGACGGGATTTCGACCGGCGAGCCGCGCGATAGTTCGCCGCGACGGACGTTCCTGACCGCAGCAGTTGACGTCCGACAACGTCGGCGGTTCGCCCCACGGGCAGTTGCTCGACCAATTTGATCACGGCCAGCGCGAACGCGCGCGTGCGAATCTTGAGGTCATTCAACGTCGCGAATCCTCACGTGCTGTTCCGCGTTCCGTCTTCCGCGTTCCGCCTCAGGTTGCGGCCGCGCACATCCGCCCACAGTTCCCACATCCGCAACGCATGGGCCGCATCAACGTCCTGTTCCACGAGGGCGAGCACCTCATCCACTTCTTCCGGCGTGGCGCCGGTGTTGAGCGCGCCCCGCAGGTGCGCGTGCAGCTGGCGCGGGGTGTCGAGAATCGCGATCTCCGCAATCGTGCACAGCTCCCGCCGCTTCAGGTCGAGCCCGCCGCGGCCAATCAGCTTGCCGTAAGCATCGATCAGAACCAGCGACTCGAGCGCCGGATGGAGTCCGCGCAGGTTGACGAGCAGCTTGTGAAACGTGCGTCCGTACACGTGCTCGCACACCTCACGGCCCCGCGCGACCCACTCCGTCCACCGATCGTGCCCGAGCGGTTCACCCGCGGCAACGCTGGGCTCGATTTCCCGCCACACCCCGAAGGCCTGGAGCGAGAGCGCGTAGCCGACATTGAGCATGCTTTGCAGCAGCAGCTCGTCGATTTCGCCGCGCGCGCCCGCGCGCCGCGCCACGAGCAGCCGCTCGCGCAGCGCCTCGCGATCGCCCGACGCCACCGCTGCCGCCACGCGCACCAGCGCACACGAGAGGTCATCGAGGGCGGACGTGGGTATTTTAGTCACCTGGTCCTCTTGCTCCGGCATCGGTTTCATGCTCCAGTGTCCCGTTTCCTTGCAGGCGACCGACCGTTTCGCCCCGCGTATTGATGATCGGCGGCTGGGCGAGCTCATCGGGGAGCGGCCCCAGGCCAAACTCTCTCAGAATGGCCGCCAGCGCGACTACCGCGGCTGGGCCGTTGCCGTCCTCCACCTTCAACGCGATCCCGAGGCCTTCCTCTATGAGAGCGGTGCAGTACACCCCCGCCGCCCCCACCTTCGTGATCACGCGCCCCGGATACGCACTCATGATGACGGTGCATGGACGGCCCTGGCCGGCGACGAGGGAGGGGTGGGAGAGCATGCAATCGCGGATTGGCACCACGTCGTTCGAATCCGCAATCCCGAGTCTCGCGTACGCCAGCGCCATCACCGCCAGCGGCAGCCCAAAGGTCACCACCCCACACCCATCCACGGCCGTGCGGATCTGCAGCTCTGGCACGCCGGTCCAGCGGCTCACCTCCGCCAAAGAGCGGCGCTGGACGGGATGATCCGGATCCGTGTAGCGCTCTATCGGCCAGCCGTGATGGCGCGCCAGAGCGAGCATGCCCGCGTGGTTTCCCGAGCAGTTCGAGTACACCGGCGTCAGGCTGATGCCGCGGCGCGCGTAGTCCTCCGCCACGGTTTCCGAAAGCGGCGGGTGCGGCCCGCAGCGCAGATCGGATTCCGTGCAGCCGCTCTTCGCGAGCAGCCCGCGCACGATCGCGACCTGCCGCGGCTCGCTCGAGTGCGACGCGCAGCACAGGGCCAGCTCCTCCGAGCCGATGTCGAACTGCTCGATCACGCCCTCGGCAACGAGCGGCACGGCCTGGAACGGTTTCGCGCATGAGCGCCAGAATGCGACGCGATCCGGGTTGCCGGCGCGCGCCACGAGCGCACCGGACCGGTCGACCACGGCGGCGTGCACCATGTGGCGATTCTCGACCGTTTGCCCACGCACGGCCTCGACGACCAGTGCGTCGTTCCGCGTTTTCATCTGCGCCCGTCGCCCCCGCCCGATGTCGCCAGCGCAAGCGCGATGCCGCCGACCACCAGTGCGCCACCGGCGAGCGTCGATGGTCTCGGAATCTCGTGGATTGACGGCAGGAGCCACGCGATCAAGGTCGCGCCCACGGGCTCGCCCAATCCCGCTACGTTCACGGTCGTGGCGCGCAGATGTTTGAGCGCGTAATTGATTCCCGTGTGCCCGACGAGCATCGGGCCGGCCGCGAGCGCCGCAAAGATCCCCCAATCCCGCGCGGCGAATCCCCACAGTCGCGTTCGGGTCAGGACCGCAACGAGCACGAGCACTACGGCCGCGACGCCATAGACGATCGTGGCATAGCGCCAGATCCCAACGGTGCGGCGTACGCGCCGGCCGATCACGCTGTAGCCGGCCGCGGCCGTCGCGCCGAACAGCGCGAGCACGTCGCCCGTGAACGCGCCCCAGGAGAACCGCGCATCACCCACGCCGATGAGCACGGCACCGATCACCGCCAGCGCGATGCCCCAACGCTCCCTCGGCTCGGGATGCTCGCCCAGCCACACGGCGGCGAGTCCCCAGACGATGATCGGCCGCAGATTGACGATCAGGACCGAGCTCGCCACGGACGTATAGCGCAGCGAGGTGATCCACGTCCAGAAATGGAGCGCCAGCAGCGTACCGGAGAGGAGCATCAGCAGGATGGTCGTGTTCGAGCGGTCTTCTCCCTCGGACGACTCGCGCCCCCACAGTGTGGCGGTGACGGGCAGCGCGAACGCGAGACGCCAGAACGCGATCGCGAGCGCCGGCGCCGCGGCGAAGCGGATAATCGGGCCGGCATAGGTCGTCGCCAGGACGGCGAGGAGCAACACGAGTCGCGGTGACATGGGCCGGACAAGGTAACGCCACCGTTGCCAGACCGGCGGCCGGTCCCCAAATTCCGCGCTCGCATGCGGACCCTTGTACCGGTCTCAGTAGTGCTGCTCGTCGCGGGCCCGGTTTGGGCGTTCGCCCAGTCCACCACTGCATCCCCGTACATCCCGATTTCCCATTGGTCGATGCCGTTCATCGAGCAGCTCATCGATGCCGGCGTCATCACCGACCCCACGCCGCTCACGCGGCCGTTCAAGCAGCGCGACGTGCTGCGAGCGCTGCGCGCGCTCGATACGACGCGACTCGACCCCACGACTCGGGGCACGATCCACCGCATCATGCGCGAGTGGCAAGCCGACACCACCCGGCCCACGTATCGAGTCGAGCTCTCCGCCGGCGCCCAGGTCGCGAACTACGCGTTTCGCGACCCCTTGGAGCTGGGTCGCGATACCGTGGGCGCCACGACTCGGCTGCACGTCCTCGATCCCCGAGGCTACGGGAGCGCAGGCGGAGAAGCGGATCTGCGGTTCGGGCCGTTCGTTGCGGTGAGTCATCTGGTAGTCGATACGCGGGTGCAACACGACCCGGATTGGTACGGCGTCGTCGATAATGCCACCCGCTTCGACGAAGCCTACGTGAACGGCCAATGGCATTACGCGGAGGTGTTCTTCGGGATCCTCGATCGGAACTGGGGGCCGAGCGCGGTGCAGGGTTTGCTGCTTTCGCCCAATCCGTACGGCCCCAATCACTTGGAGTTCGAAGTCGGTACGCAGTCCGTGAGACTCCAGTCGGTGTCGATGCAGCTCGACACTCGCGATTCGGCGGGACACCCGACCACTCGATATCTGATCGAGAATCGATTGTGGATCAGGCCCAAAGGCCGGTGGACGCTCGCGGTGTGGGACGCGTCGGCAATCTCCGGGGTGGGACGACAGCTCGAGCCCTGGTTCCTGAACCCGGCCGGCATCACCTACTTCGCATCCTCCAACACGGGCACGAACGGCAACAATTTTATGGGCGTCGACGTGGAGCGCCACGCCAAAGTGACGATGTTCGGGCAATTCATGATCGATGACATCCAGGTGTCGCGGAAAAACGAAGCGGACTACAAGCCGGCGAGTTACGGACTGACCGTGGGGGCAAAGGGCGCGCTCGCGCCACGCGCCAGCTGGCTGTTCTTCTACACGCAGGTCGCCAACCTCACGTATCGCAACGAAGACGACTTGCAGACGCCGCAGTATCATAATCTTCCGTCGGGCCGTAACTTCGACGACTACGATCAGGCGACGGCCAAATTGCGCGTGCTCGCTGCTCGAACGCTCGTGCTCGAGCCCGAGCTGACGCTGTTGCGTCAGGGTGAAGGCGACCCGCGCGAGCAGCATCCGCTCGTGCCGGCGTACCGGTCCACGCCGGTCTTGTTTCAGGGAATCGTGCAACGGACCGTGCGCGCCGCGGTCGCCGCCAGCTGGCAAGCGGGCGACTGCAGTGTCGTCGCCAACGCCGGCGTGCACTTCACGTCCAATGCCGGACATGTGACCGGAGTCTCGCAGACGCAATTCGTCGGCTCCCTCGCGGTCACCTATCGGTTCCACCACGAGGCGCCGCTCCCCTGAGATGAGCGCCCAAAACGACAGCCTGGTGTCGCGGGATCGGATCGAGGCGCTGCTCGCGAAGATGTCGAGCACGCGCGTGGTCGTCCTGGGCGACGCGATGCTCGACATCTATCTCACCGGCGACACGGAGCGGCTGTCGCCCGAGGCACCGGTGCCCGTGGTCACCGTCCAGGGGCGCCGTCACGCGCTGGGCGGAGCCGCGAACGTGGCGGCGAATGTAGCGGCAATCGGCGGCGAGGCGCGCCTCGTGGCCGTGATCGGCGACGACTCGCGCGCCGATTCGCTGCGCGGTGAGCTCGTCGCGCTGCGGCTCCCCGATCACTACCTCGTCACCGCTCCCGCGCGCCCCACGACCTCCAAGACGCGCGTGGTGGCGCGGGGCCAGCAGGTCGTCCGGATCGACGAAGAAGTTGACGAGCCGATCTCGGACCGAACCGAGCAGCTCGTGGTCGCCGAGCTCGAGCGCGCCATGGAAGACGCCGATGCGCTGCTGATCGAGGACTACAACAAGGGTGTGTTGACGCCCGCGGTGATCACGTGCGCGATGTCGCACGCGCGCCGGCGTGGCGTGCCCGTCGTGGTCGACCCCAAGTTCAAGAACTTTTTCGCCTATCGGGGCGCCACGGTGTTCAAGCCCAACCGGCGCGAGCTGGAGCAGGCGATGGGTGCGACGCTCGATCTGGCGAAGCCCGACGCGCTGCCCACGTCGCTCGAGAAGATCGGCGTGGACAACCTGCTGCTCACGCTGGGCGCCGAGGGCATGGTGCTCGTGAGTCTGAACCGGCAAATCACGCATATCCCAGCGGTGGCACGTGAGGTGTTCGACGTCTCGGGGGCGGGCGACACGGTCACGGCATGGATGGGGACGGCGCTCGCGGCCGGCGCGGGCGTGCGCGAAGCGGCGCAGCTTGCGAACTACGCCGCGGGTGTGGAAGTCGGCAAAGCCGGTGTGGCGACGGCGTCACCGCAGGAAGTACTGGCGGTGCATGACACGTACTACGACCAGCTAGGGAGGTTGAGGAGAGGGGGGCTGCTGTGATTGCGGAGTGTCACTTCTTCTCAATCAACGACCCAACGAACGCCCCCAGCAGCGCTCCTCCCGCCGCACCGAACGCCGCGCCGACCATGGTCCCGCCCAGCGTGCCCGCCGTGTTGTTCACCGCTCCATCACGATGGGTGAACGTGTAGAAGGCGGCGCCGAAAGTGATCGCGCCACCAATGCCGCCGACCCATGCGCCGGTGGACGACCAGGTCTCGCGAGCGGCGGTGCTTTCCGAGGCGGCGCGGAAGCGCTGGAGTGCCCCGATGCGGCTGGAATCGGGGGTCTGACCGCGGAGCGGAGTAATGAAGGAGACGAGCAGCGCGGAGGCGAGGGCGACGCGCGGGAGAGTCATGAATGGGCGGTACTGGACTCGAACCAGTGACCTCCGGTATGTGAGACCGGCGCTCTAACCAGCTGAGCTAACCACCCGTTGAGCTCCACCGACTTCCACTCTACCGGAGCGCCACCTCGTGGTGTGTAAGCGCTCACTCAAAATAGACGCGAACGGCTCGACTCGGAACTCCACTTGCAGAGAACGGCCCGCGCCGGACTGGCGCAGGCCCGTCCCCCGTGAGCTGCGCCGCTGCCCCGTTACGACTTAGCCGGCGGCGTCCGCGGATCGTCCGCGGGATTCACATAGGTCATCTCAAAAGGACCCTTGCCGCTCACGGTGATCACCGTGGCGCCGCTCGCTGCGGCGAAGTGGTGCTGCCCCGTCGGAATCGTGCCCTTCTGCCCTACCTTCATGTGCTTGGCATTGGCAAGGTCGAAGGCATCACCCATACCGACGAGCAGGACGCCCTTCTTGACGGTGACGATTTCGTCGGCGGGATGGGAGTGGGGCGGAATAATGTATCCGGCCGGAAACGACAGCTCGACGGTAAACTGCCCTGCTTTGGCGGGGTCCCCCTTCAGTACCGCCATCTTCGCGCCTTTGGGGAAGGCGGCCGGCGCCGGCCCCCAATGCAGCTGGGCCGGCTTCGGCGCTGGGGTCGACGCCTGCGACGTGAGCGCGGGGGCGGCGGCGAGCAGGAGACAGAATACGAGGTTGTAAATACGCATCGGATCTCCAGGATGGGACGGTAGAGGCCGTGGTGTCATGGGTGGTGCCAAAGTAGCCATTTCCCCACGTCACTGCACGTCACCACCGACACCAATTCCGCTACAAACGAAACGCCCGACGCTGCGGCCGCAGCGAGCAACGAAACTCCATCGAGGGAACACAGGTAGGCGTTCGCGCGTATTCATGCGCGACCTATGCGAATTACTCCCGCACTCCTCGTTCTCAGTGTAGCAGCCTGCAGCGGCTCGACCTCGACGGGAAGCCTTCCGCCCGGAGCAACGCTGACCGGCCGCTGGACCTATAGCATCGGCACATTAACCAGCGTCGGCGGCGCGGTGACGTGTGCGGTGTCCGGCATCATTCTGAACCTCACGCAGGAGGGCTCGTCGCTCACTGGCTCCTACAGTGGCGGCACGATCAACTGCGGCAGTCTGCTGCCCTCAGGCAGCGGCAGCGTCACCAACGGGACCGTAACCGGCTCAGCCGTAGCCTTCAATTTCGACAGCCCCAACTGGCACAGTACCGGGCAGGCAACTTCCGCCACGAACATGACGGGCAACGCCACCGTTCAGCTCACTGTGTCGGGAAACTCCTACGTGCTGTCGGGGACCTGGCTCGCCAGCCACCAGTAGCGCGGCCGCCACAATCGAGGTCCCATCGTCGGCCCGGCGCTGGCTGATGCTGTAGCGTGGCCGCCACAACCATACCAATCGCCACGCCCCCTTCCTTAATACGCGAGAACGCCGGCTCTCCTTCCGCCTCGTGAGAAATGCAAATGCCGTTGGTGAATGCGATGCCTCAAGCCAACACCAAGCCATTGTCGGCGCACATCTGCTCCACATTCGCGTGACCCCGGTCACAAAGAACTCCCGGCGCACCTCTTGCCTGAGCCACCCATAGCGCCCTGGACCGCGAGCGGTGCTTCTCACCCCCGCGGATTCAGTACGACCCTAGAAAAGCGAGGCAAGTCATGGCAAGAAAGTTAGGCGTGTTCGGACCTCGGACTGAGGTGCTCGACGCGCTGCAGGCGTCCGAGGGCAACGGCAATGGCCACAATGGCAATGGGCACGATGAGAGGAACGGTCACGGCCCAACGTTGCCGGAGCAGACGTTGATGCAGGGATCGTCGGACTGGACGCCGGAACAGACCGAACAGTACATCGACTGGCGGCTGCAGAACATCGATTTGGAGATCGCGGGACTGCGCTCGAAGCTGGAAGAGCTGACCGCGCTACGGAAGCGGTGGCTGGCGGTGACCGGTGGTCGGTCGAAGGTCGGGGGCGTTAACGGATCGAACGGCGGGAGCGGGGCGTAAGGGGACGGGAAGGCTGGCGTTCTCAATCCTTGGAAAAAAGAACGCAGACGACGGAACGCGGAACGGGTGGACGCACACTCGTTCCGCGTTTCACGTTCCGCGTTCTCCGTTTGAGTGGGCCCTCCGGGATTTGAACCCGGGACCTACGGATTATGAGTCCGCTGCTCTAACCACCTGAGCTAAGGGCCCGTCGCTGCACCATATTCACCCACAATATGCTGCCCCACCCCGGTCGCGACACAATGCAAACACAAATGTAGCGGGCCTTACGCCAATCGAGCGGCAACCCCACCCGAGTGAGGGGCTTTCGCGAGCATCGTTCATTCCCATGTTTGCAGCCCCATGACCGATCCAACGACACTGCCCAGCTCGTGGGCCCGGCTCAGGAGCGATGGACCATTTCCGCTGCGACGGGGCGCCTGGTACCGCGTGAGCGACGCGACCGAAATCATGGTCGAGCTCGAGGTCCACGGCGACACCATCGCACTGCCCACTACCCTGTTCGACGTGGTGGATCGCCGCCCGGATCGCTGGACGGTCGTTCCCCGCCCCAGGAACGCCCTGCTGTTGCCGCCGCCGAGTTGGGGCGAGCAGTATGGCGTGTGCCCGTCCTGCGCGCACCGGGTGCCGCTGTTCGGCGCGCCCCTCACGCTGAGCTGCAAGCGGTGCGAATCGTCATTCGCCGTTGCCTGGGATGAGGGGTACTTTGGCCGCCACCCGGTCCGTCCCGAACCGTAGGCTTCGGCTGGCGGCAGGGACTCGGAGCAACCGGACTTTCACTCCGAACAACTCCGTTTAGCTTGTGGTCGACCCCTCCTCCAAGGGCAGCAGCGCACAATGCCGGTGCATCGCGTCGTCATCATTTCTCACGTGTATCTCGACCCCGCCAGGCGCGGCAAGCTGCACGCGCTGGCGGCGCGAGACGTCGACGTGACGATCGGCGTGCCGCATCGCTCAATCGATCCCGCGCTGCACCGTGCAGTCGAGGCGCGCTGGGAGCGGCAGGGCGGCATCGAGACGTTTCCCATCGCGGCGCGACGCTACTCGAACTTCGAGACGCTGCGGTTCGGACGTCGCGAGCTGCGGGCCCTGCTGCGCGACAAGCGCCCCGATCTGGTCCAGATCGAAGAGGAGCCCGAAACCGGAGTGGCCGCGCAGCTCGCGCGGGGCGCCCGGCGCGCCGGGATACCCGCGGTACTGTCGCTGGCGGGGAACCTGGAGCGCGCGTCGTGGCGCATGCACCTGCGCCGCAACGCCACGCTCGATCGCGTGCGCGGGGTGATCGCCGGCAGCGCGGCCGCGGCCGAGTTGTTGCGGCAGGAGCGTCCCGCACTGCCGCTCACCGTCATCCCGCAGCTCGGCGTGGCCGTCGCCACCAATCCGGAGCACGCGTATCACGAAGGGCTCGCGATCGGGTATATCGGTCGCCTAGTCCCGGAGAAAGGGCTCGATACCTTGCTGCACGCGCTGGCGCAGAATCGTGGCGAGCGGTGGCATCTGACGGTCGCGGGCGAAGGGCCGGAGCGGGAAGGGCTGGAACGGCTGGCCAGTGAGCTGCGCCTGTCGCCCCGGATCCGTTGGATGGGAGCGCTGCCGTCGGATCAAATCGGTCATTTATGGCCCGACCTGGACGTGCTGGTGCTCCCGTCGCGCGCCACGCGCGAATGGCGCGAGCCGACGGGCCAGGCCCTGATGGAAGCCATGGCGCACGAAGTTGCGGTGGTGGGCACGGCATCGGGCGTGATTCCCGAAATCATCGGTGAGTCCGGGACCGTCGTTCCACCGGACAATCCGGGCGCACTGGCCGAAGCCTTGCGCGCCATGGCCGACCAGACACAGCGCCAGCCGCTCGCGCGTGCCGCGCGCTCGCGCATCATGGAACGCTTCTCGGATGACGCGATCGCGGAGAGAACGATACGGTTTTGGGGAGAGATCCTTGCATGACAGCGTTGTACGTCGCTGCGTCGCTACGTCGTAGCGACGGCGTATGAAACGCGCCCTGCTCGTCCCCGATCTGCCCCTCGAGCGCTGGCCCTCCATGGATCGCTACGCGCATCGGCTGTACGACTGGCTCGAATCGAGCCAGCACGATTTCGAGGCGCGGCTCGCCGCGTCGATCGGGGCGCTCACCCGCGAAGCCGCCGAGGGACGCCGGCGCCGGCGCTCCGGGGGATTCGACCGCTGGTGGACCAAGCCCCTGGACCCGGTGCAGATCATTCTGCCGGGACCGCTGGTCGACCCGCAGCGCTACGCGGCGCGCTACGTCCTCTATCCCTGGCGGCTCAGGCGGGAAGCCCGGCGCGCGCAGCTCGTGCACATCCTCGATCATTCGTACGCGCACATGCTGAACAGCGCCAAGCGGCGACCCGTCATCATCACGGTGCACGACCTGCTTCCCGTGATCGTGCTGCGCACGCCGACCGGCAGCTGGCGTGACGGATACCGCAATCGCCTGTTGCGGCAGTCGCTCAAGGCCCTGCGCCGGGCGCAGGCGTACATCGTGCCCACCGAATGGCTCAAGGCCGAGCTCGCCACCTGGCTCGGCGACGAACGACGGATCCACGTCGTGCCGTTCGGCGTCGATCGGGCGTTCTTCTCGGAATCGACGGCGGCCCGGGAGCGCGGCCGCACCGAGTGGCGGATTCCGAGCGACGCGTTCGTGGTGCTGCACGTGGGGAGCACGGTCGAGCGAAAGAACGTGCCGCTCGTGATCGAAACGGTGGCGCGGCTGCGCGCGGTCGCGGACGCCTACCTGCTGCAGGTCGGCGGCCGGTTCACGGGCTCGCAGCAGCAGCTCATCGACCGCCTCAACTTGCGCCGCTTCGTGCGCAGCGTGGGCGCTGCCGATGAGCCGACGTTGCGCCGCGCCTATCGCACCGCCGACGTCCTCTTGTTTCCCTCGCTCTATGAAGGATTCGGCTATCCCGTGCTCGAGGCGTACGCGTCCGGGCTCCCCGTGGTGACGTCCGGGGCGGGTGGCTTACGCGAAGTGGGCGGTGATGCGCTCGTCGTGGTCGAGGGACGCGACCCCGGCGCCTACGTGGCGGCACTCGAGGAGCTGTCCGACGACCCGTCGCGGCAGGAGATCCTGGTCGAGCGCGGCCGCGCGCGGGCGAGACAGTTTACGTGGCAGAAAACTGCCGAAGGAACAGCCGACGTGTATCGGTTATTCCTCTAGTTCCGGCCCCTGACAACGCGGAACACACGCCTACCTTCTACTCAGCTCCGCCACTCCCGAGTTGAACCAGGCAGCGAACCTGGGAATTCCTTCCTCGATCGGGGTCGTGGGCCGATAGCCGAACAGGCGCTCGGCCTTGGCGACGCTGGCCCAGGTCCGCTCGACATCTCCGGGCTGTGGGGGGAGCCGCTCGATCGTCGGCTCGATCGCGAACGCCTCGCTCAAGAGCGCGACGAGGCGCGCGAGACTGGTCACGCGGCTGCCGCCCAGATTCACCACCTGGTACTCCTCGGGCACCGCAACACTGCGATCAATCGCGCCCAGCACACCGGTCACGATGTCGTCGATCCAGGTGTAGTCGCGTTGCGTGTTGCCGTCGCCGAACAGCTGGATCGGCCGCCCGGAAGTCATCAGCGTGGCGAACTTGCGAATCGCCAGGTCGGGGCGCTGGCGCGGCCCGTACACCGTGAAGAAGCGCAGGCACAGCATGCTGCCGCCGTACAGGCGTTGGTGCGTGAAACAGAGCAGCTCCCCGGCGCGTTTGGTCGCGGCATAGGGAGAGATCGGTTCGACCGCGGGATCGTCCTCCGAGAACGGTACGGCGGCGGAGTTTCCGTACACCGACGACGACGATGCGAACACGAAACGCCGGACCTTGTGCCGTTCCGCTTCCTCGAGCAGCGCCTGGGTGGCAACGATGTTCGCCCGCGCATAGCCCAGGGGATCCTGTATCGACGGCCGCACTCCCGCTTTGGCCGCGAGGTGCACGATCACATCGCAGGAAACCTGCTCGAGCGCGGCCTGCAACGCCGGCGCGTCGGCCAGATCGAGCTCACGCAGCTGGAAATTGCGATGGCGCAGCGCGCTCGCGAGGTTGCGCCGTTTTTCACGCGGCGAGTAAAATGGATCGAAGTTATCGATGCCCAGCACCCGATCGCCGCGCGCCAGTAAATGCTCGACCACGTGCGATCCGATGAACCCCGCGGCGCCGGTAACGAGGACCTGCATGGTCATACAGTAACATTGTGAGCCGAGCGCCGCCTCAGTTCACCGCGCTAATACAGGCGAATCCCCACTCCCCCCGTCGAATTCCACGCGATGACCCGCGCCTCCACGGCGACGCCGAGGCCGAGCAGCATGTTGCGCCACGGGTTCCCCACCACGTGCGCGACGCCGATCATCGCGCCCACGCCCGCGAGTCCCAGGAGATCGACCTTGGTCGGCGAGGGATGCTTCCCGAGAATCGGGTTGGACTCCTCCCACTTCGGGTCCTTGAGGAAGTAGCGCGTCTGCGCCAGATCGATCCACACGGTCGCGGCGTACGCCCCGGCGAGGATCATGTTGCTGGTGGTCCAGTGATGGGTCGAGTGGATTGGCTGGACGGGCGGCGGCCCCTGGATGTCCTGGCTTGCCAAAGTCACCGGGCCGAGCAGGACGACGATCAACAGCACAAATATCGAATGTCGATACCTCGAAATTGGCCATTCGACATTGGACATTGGACATTCGTGTTGCGCGCGCGCGTGCATTCCCCCTCCAGTGGGCCGGGGAGAGTGAGGCTCCCTCTCTGGGCGGAGGAGAGTGAGATGGATCCAGCGTGCGGCTAGCCTACGGCGTAGGTACCTGAGGATCGGTGATCGAAATCACGGGGCGGTCAAGGGCGGCCAGAGGCGGTCAAGAGCGGTCGGTTCGTGACCGCCTGTGGCCGCCCTCGACCGCCCTCGAGCGCCCTAGATTTCGAATACGATGAACACCCGCGCGCCAACACCCCAAGCGGGCACCGTCTCAGGCCCGACCCGAGCCCGTGCCCTCCTGATCATCGAGGACGACGCGCCGATCCGGCGTGCCCTGCGCAATGCCCTCGGCGAACTCGCCGGCCGCGTGCTCGAGGCCGAAACCGGGCGCGCGGGTGTGGACCTGACCGCGACCGAGCGACCCGAATTGATCATTCTCGACCTCGGCCTTCCCGATATGCGGGGGCTCGACGTCTGCCGCGAAATCCGCAGCTGGTCGCGGGTGCCGATCGTGGTGTTGTCGGCGCGGTATTCCGATACGGAGAAGGTCACCCTGCTCAATGCCGGGGCGGATGATTACGTCACCAAACCGTTCAGCACACCCGAGTTCGTCGCGCGGGTCAACGCGCAGCTGCGCCGCTCGCGCCTCCCCAACGAAAACGTGCCGCCGGTGGTCGAAGCATATGGACTGACCATCGATCTGCTGCGGCGCCGCGTGCTGCGCGCGGGCACACCGCTGCGGCTCACACCAATCGAATGGGAAATTCTCCGGACGCTCGTGTCCAACGCCGGGCGAGCGCTCACGCACCAGCAGATCTTTGACGCCGTGTGGGGATCGGCCGCCGGCAATCCGCAGCAGTATCTGCGAGTCCACATCACCAACCTGCGCCGCAAGATCGAAGCGAATCCCGCCCGCCCCGACCTGATCATTACGGAGCCGGGCGTGGGCTATCGCGCTGAACTCCCGGAGGCGTAACACGTCGACGCGCCGCTACGTCGCCCTGACGCTCCGGAGTAACGTGAAGGCGTGGATTGCCTGGTGCGTCGTGTTCGTGATCGCGACGATTGTCCTGCGCTGGGATCGCGAGCACGTCAACCAGGCGCACGTCGTGCTCGTCTATCTGCTGCTCGTCCTGGGCGGCAGCGTCTCGGGCGGACGAGCGCTCGGGCTCACGCTCACGGCGGCCGGCCTACTCGTCATCGACTACTACTTCCAGCTTCCCTACGACGCGCTGACGATCGACGTGGCAAAACCGCTCGATGCGCTCGTGCTGCTCGCGTTTCTCACCACGGCGTTCGTGACGACGGCGTTGCTGTCCCTCGAGCGCACGCGGGCGCGCGAAGCCGAGCGCCGCGCGGCGGAGGTCGACTCGCTCGGCAAGCTCGGCGCGGAAATTCTCAGTACCGCGAGCGGCGAGGACACCCTGGCCGCCCTGGCGGCGCTCATCCGCAACTCGCTGGACGTGGCGTGTTGCCGCATCTACGGCGCCGATCCCGAGCCCCGCTTGCTCGTCGTGTCCGCCAGCGACTCGAAGCCGGGGCCCCTGCCACCCCCGCCCGACGCGGCATCGCTGGCGCGATTCTTCCGCGATCCGGTGCCGTTCGACACCGGAGCGAATGCCGTCATGAGCAGCCTGCGCGCGCACGACCGCGTGGTCGGCCTGCTGCACGTCTCGGACGTGAAGCCGATTGCGCTCGATGGCGCGCGTCGCCGGTTCCTCGACGCACTGGCCTATTATGCGGCCCTCGCGATCGAGCGCCTGCGCCTCGTGGGCGAAGCGGATCGCGCGGCGGCGCTGAACATCCTGCTCGCGTCGGTGTCGCACGACCTGCGCACCCCGCTCACGACCATCAAGGCGCTAGCGCAGGACGGAGCGCGCCATGGGGAGACCAACGCGCTGGCCATCGAGGAGCAGGCCGATCGGCTCGGCCGGCTCGTGGGAGACGTACTCGACCTGTCGCGCCTGCAGAGCGGCGCGCTACCCGTGCAACCCGAACTGAACACGGCCGAGGATCTGGTGGGCGCGGCGTTGCGCCAGACGAGTGTGCTCCATAATGGTCGGACGATCAACACCGATCTCGATCTGGACGCGCCGGCGCTCGTGGGGCGATTCGATTTCGTCCAGTCGCTGCGCGTGGTCACGAACCTGCTCGAGAACGCGCTGCGCTATTCGCCGCCCGGCGCCCCCGTTGATCTGTCGGTCCGGCGCGACGACGACACGCTCGTGATCGAAGTGCGCGACCGTGGCCCCGGCGTCCCGGTAGGCGAGCGCGAGCGCATTTTCGAGCCGTTCTACCGCGCCCCCGGCGCACCGCCGGACGTCGGCCGGGCGGGGCTCGGACTCGCGATCGCTCGCCGCCTGGCGGAGCTGCAGCATGGCTCGCTCGACTACGTGCCCCGCCCCGGCGGCGGCAGCATTTTCCGGTTTTCCCTGCCTTCCCCGTCTTTGTGAAATCTTAGCGCGACAGGGCCCGCTCGCGCGTTGATTCTTAATGCAACACTCCAGTACGTTCGCGTCCCAGACCTCTTACGCAGGATATCACACGCATGATCATGGGACGCGAAGGTGTCACACTCTCGGCGCTCGAGCGCGCGTTGCTCGACGCGCGCAGCGAACAGATCGCCTTGTTCGACGCTCACGGGCGGCTCGAGTATCTCAACGCCCAGGCTCGGAAGGTGATCGAGGCCAACGGCAACCCGGCAGCACATCCCCAGGTTCGAGCGCAACTGCTCGCGCGCGGCGCGCGCGTGCTGCCGCTCAAGTGGCGCGAGACCGCACTTGGCGAGGCGGTGATCGTGGCTCCCCCCCGCCCCACGCTGGCGGAGGAAGAGGAAGCCGCGGTGCAGGAAGCGCTCAAGCGCGCGGCCGGGAACCGCTCGCAAGCCGCACGGCAGCTCGGCATCAGCCGGACGACTCTATGGCGCAGACTGACGGGAAGAAATCGGGTTCACGCGCGCCGCGTCTGACCGACGTGGCAGACAGGTACGACAAGCTGTGCGTTGTCGTGCGGCAGGCGCGCGAGGAGGCACGCGCGATTCTCGCCGCGCTGGAACGCGCCGGTCACCCGCAAACCCAGGAATCGAGCTCGCTCTACCTCGGGCTCGTCGCGATGCACAAGGAGTTGTCCCGCAATGACAGCCGCCGGCCGCATCAGTCGCTGCCCCAGGACCTGAAACAGCTGGAGACGATGTGCGGAGGAGCGCTCGCGCCGGTCCTGCCGCTGATTCAGCAGGCGATTCAGCTCGCGAATGGCGGTCGGCTGGCCTAGACCGCCCGGATCACCCCCGGAAACCTCGTCCGGTCTCCGGTAAATCCGGGGAACACCGGCTGTACGTCCGGGGCTCCGCAATGCCGCACCAGAATCTCCGAGAATAAGTCTCGAAAATCGGTCGTGACCGGTACGTCGCGGCCCTCGTAGCGCACCCCGGAATCGAGCCCCGGCCAGCGCCCCGCGATCCGGCCGCCCGACACCGGGCCGCCCATCACGAGCATCGCGGTGCCGTGCCCATGATCGGTACCGCCCGAGCCATTCTCGCGCACCGTGCGGCCGAACTCGGACATCGTGAGCACGACGATGTGGCGCATGCGCTCGCCCATGTCCTGAGCGAACGCCGCGAGCCCCGCCCCGAATTCGCGTAACCGGTTGGCCAGCTGCCCTTCCGCGGCGCCCTGATTCACGTGCGTATCCCACCCCGACACGTCCGCAAACGCGATCTCGAGCCCCACGTTCGCTTTGATCAGCTGCGCCAGCTGCAGCATCGTGTGCCCGAATCTCCCTTGCGGATACGCGGCGCCATTGTCGGGCGTGTACTGCGTGGGATTCGCTTCCCGCAGCATCCGCACGGCCTCGAATGCTTCCTGGGCGGAGCTCGAGATCAGCCCGGTGCTCGAGCCGGCATACATCTCCTCGAACGCGCGGGTGATGGTATCAGTACGCCCGTCCCGCCGTCCCCCCCCTCCCGTCCGCCCGAACGCCTGCAGGTCGGGAATGGCAAGCGCCGGTGCGGAGCCGGCCAGGATGCGGGGCAGCTCCGCCCCGAAGGCGGCGGCGCGGAACGGCGTGGTCTCGTGCTCGCGGCAGTGCTGACAATAGCGATTGAGCCAGCCGTCCGACGTCACTTTTACGCCCGGAGTGCCCGACTCCATGTAGTCCTGCGCGTCGAAATGACTGCGCGTTGCGTCGGGCGAACCCACCGCGGGAACGAGCGCCAGCGACTTGTTGTCCCACAACGGCTTGAGCGGAGCGAGCGCGGGATGGAGGCCGAAGTGTCCGTCCAAATCGACCAGATCGCTGCTACGCACGGCGATTCTCGGTCGCTCGCTGTAGTACGCTGCGTCGCCATGCGGGATGACGACGCTCAATCCGTCCACCGCGCCGCGCTGGAAGATGCACACGAGAAGGGGGCGCTCGGCGCCACCATCCCGCGGCGTGGCGTAGGCCGCGCGCGCCAGAAAGAGAGGATCGAGTCCGAGGCTCACGAGGGCGAGCCCGCCGGACTTGACGAAGACGCGTCGTGAAATGGCCATCGTTACCGCCTTTGGAAATCGGGGCTGCCGAGTGCGAGACCGAGGGCGAGCCGCTCGTCGCCCTGGGCTTCGGTGTCAATCACCTGCCGGGTGCGCGCACTGAGATCTATATCAAGCGTGGCTTCACGGTCCGGCGGCGTGATTCCGGGCAGCCGGCCGGCCGCGAGCGCCACGGCCACGTTCATGCGTTGCAGCAGTGCGCCGCTGTTCACCCAATCGGCTTCGCGGTCGGGATAGCCGTCAGGCGCAGTGTGCAGGTAGAGCGGCTCGCCCAGGCGCGCGACCACCTGCGCCAGCCGGGGAGTCGAATCGGGCTCAGCGCCCACGGCGCGCACCGCACTCGCCACAAATTCGAGCGGCGTCTTGACCTTCGCGCCGACGTTTGCGTTGGCCCAAAAATCCGGGCCGTGGAAGATGGCCCGCAGCACTTCACGGATGTCGCCGTCGGTGCGCCGCCACGCGGCCACTGCGTCGTCCACACAGCCGTCCGGAGGGACGTCGTTCACGAAGCGCTGGCATAGCTGCCAACTGACGTGGTGCATGGTAGCGGGCTGATTGGCCAGCCAGCGCAGCAGGCGCATCCCTTCATCCATGCCGTGTCCCGACGGATAGTGCTCGCCCATGACGACCTTCTCACCGTCATCGTGCGCCCGCGGGCGGAACACGAACTCACCGCCTTGCCGCGGAGGCGTAATGCTCCAGCCCGTCATGATACGAGCAACTTCTATGACGTCGTGTTGGGTGTAGCCCCCCTCCACTCCCAGCGTATGCAGCTCCAGCAGCTCGCGCGCATAGTTCTCGTTGATCCCATGAGGCCGACGCGCGGCCGCTGGACCGGAGGGGTTCTGCGATCCGCCCATCCGTCGATCCGCCCATCCGCCGCTTCTCACATTCTGCCAGTTATCCAGATAGAACAGCATCGCCGGACTCTGTGCCGTGGCGATCAGCAAGTCCGAGAACTTGCCGAGCGCGCGCGGGCGAATCGTATGCTCGACGTAGTCGGGCAAGAGGAATCGATCGGCGCCCTTGCCAAAGAACACGTTGAAGTGATTGGACCAGAAGTCGACGATTACCTCCTGGAGCTGCTGATCGGACAACACGGCACGTTCTACGGCGAGCTGTTGCAACTGCCCGGCCAGCGCTCGGGCGCGGAGCTCGTCGGGCCCGGCCATCATTTGATTGTCGGCTAAGGCCACCTGGCCCTGCTGGGCGCGGGCGCGCCGTTCCTGCTGCGCCGCGAAGAATCGCTGGGCGAGATCAGACGTCGAAAGATGGAGCAGCGGAGTGCCCGACTCCCGCTCAGCGAGGCGCTCATTCCGCGGTCCGGAAGGGTCGAGCTGCGCATCGATCCACCGCATCACGCCGATCCGGGCCACGGAATCGATCTGTCCCGGACGCGGGCCGTAGGCGAGCCGGTTGAGCGCGTGCAGCGCCGAGTCTCGCGCGGTCACGAGACCGCCCCCGGGACCCGCTCGAGGCTGCGGCGGCGCGGCGGCTGTCAGTATGCCGAGCGAAATGAGGATTACGGCGCGCATATCAGCGATGGACTCTCACTCACTTCAAATGTTAGTTACTCGATCGCCCGAGACCATGAGGACAGCGTGAAACTGGTACAAACTGTTTCAATCGTCACCGCGGCGCTGTGTTGCGCCGCACAGGGGGCCGGGGCCCAGGAACGGAAGGCGGATACGGCCTACGTCGAGACCGACACGATGATCGCGATGCGCGACGGCGTCCGGCTCTTCACCGTCATTCTCGCGCCCAAACACATGGCCGAGCCGCTGCCGATCCTGCTCGACCGCACGCCATACGGCGCGGCGGACTTCGCGCGCTACATGAATCCCGTCACGCGGTTTGGGCTCGAAGGGTATATCCTCGCGTTCCAGGACATTCGCGGCCGGTACGGGTCCGAGGGGACATTCGCGATGAACCGGCCGCCGCATTCGGGTCATGCCGGCACCGACGAAAGCACCGACACGTACGACACGATCGACTGGCTGGTGAAGCAGGTGCCGAACAACAGTGGCAAGGTTGGCGTCTATGGGATCTCCTACCCGGGGTGGCTGACGGCCGTCGCGGGGATTGGTCCGCACCCGGCACTCAAGGCGATCTCGCCTCAGGCGCCGATGGGCGACACGTGGATGGGCGACGATTTCTTTCACCAGGGAGCGTTCCGCCAGAGCTACGGCCTCGAGTATACGTGGGAGATGGAAAGCTCCGACACGAACACCACGCCGTCGCTGGGCCGCTACGACACCTACGACTGGTATCTCTCCTTCCCCACGCTCGGCGATCTGGCGCGCGCCGTGAAGGCCGACCGCTGGCCCACGTGGCGCCGGTTCGTGGAGCATCCGGCGTACGACAGCGCGTGGCAAGCCCGCTCGCTGCCGCGCTACTTCACGCACACGACCGTGCCCACCCTGATGGTGGGCGGATGGTGGGATCAGGAAGATGAGTACGGCCCGCTCGCGACGTACGCCGCGCTCGAGCAGAGCGACACGAGCGACGTGAGCTCGATCGTGATGGGACCGTGGTATCACGGACAATGGTTCGTGGACTCGGGAACGGCGTTGGGTGAGGCTCACTTCGATCGCGCAACGGGCCGCGATTTCCGCGAGCTGCAGGCGAAATGGTTCGCCTACTGGCTCAAGGGCGTGGGCACGAAGCCCGTCGAGGCGACGGTGTTCGACGCGGGCACGAACGAGTGGAAAACGTTCGATCAATGGCCACCCAAGGGCGTGACCAAACGGCAGATCTATCTCGGAGCGAACGGCGCCCTCTCGTTCGGTCCCCCACCGGCCACCCCGACGACAGCGAACGACCGGTTCGTCTCCGATCCAGCGCACCCCGTGCCCTATCGCCCGCGGCCGGTCGAGCGCACCTACTCGCCAGGCTCACGCTGGCGCCGCTGGGAGACCGAAGACCAGCGCTTCGTGCAAAACCGGCCTGACGTGCTCACGTGGCAATCGGCGCCGCTCGCGCAGAGTGTGACGATTGCCGGCGACGTCGTCGCGCATCTATACGCGGCGACCACGGGCAGCGACGCCGATTGGGTGGTGAAGTTGATCGACGTGTATCCCGACACGATCGCCGAGCGGCCGAAGATGGGGGGATACGAGCTGATGGTCACGGGCGAGATCATGCGTGGCCGGTACCGTCTAAGCTGGGAACACGCGGCCGCGATCAAGCGCGATAGCGTCCTGCCCTACACGGTGCAGCTGCACCAGCAGGCGTATACGTTCAAGCCGGGCCATCGCATCATGGTGCAGGTGCAGAGCACGTGGTTCCCGCTGTACGACCGCAATCCGCAGACGTTCGTGCCGAATATTTTCAAAGCAAAGGCCAGCGACTATAAGGCGCAGACGCACCGGATTTATCGGACGGCGAAATATCCGTCGAATGTAGAAGTAGACGTGCTGCCTTAACGCGCGTTCGGTGTACTCACTACCGTGCCGCTGCTCGTCCTCCTCGCCGCCCTGCTCCTCCCGCTCTGCCTCTCCGCCCAGCAGTCCCGCATCATCAAAGGGCACGTTCTTTCGGCCACCGACTCGACTCCCATGAACGGCGTCGAGGTCGGCGCCGTGGGCGTGCCCACGATCGTGCTGACCAGCCAGTCGGGGCGGTTTGCGCTGCGCGTGCCCGCGGGCGACGTGCGGCTCACGATCCACGGCATCGGCATCACACCGGACACGATCCCGGTTGCTGCCGGAACCGACACAGTCCGCATCTACGTTCGGCCGCTCGCGGTGGAGCTCGCGCCCGTCGGCGTCGAGGCCCGATCGCCCGCGCGGGCGCGGTTCGACACGCTGGCACAGACGAGCACCATCACGCTCTCCCCCCAGGAAATGAAGCGCACCCCTGGGCTACTCGAACCCGACATCATCCGGGCCGTGCAGCTGCTACCGGGCACGGTGGCGCGGAACGACTACTCGGTGGGCTACAACGTGCGCGGCGGCGAGAGCGACCAGAATCTCGTGCGCCTCGATGGCATCACGATCTTCAATCCCTCCCATCTGGGCGGGCTGTTCAGCACGTTCGACGTGAACGCGGTCGATCACGCCGATTTTCTCACGGGAGGATTTCCCGCGGAGTACTCGGGCCGGCTGTCGAGCGTGCTCGACGTGGCGGTCCGGCCCGGGAATCACGAGGAGCTGCACGGCTCGGGCACGGTATCGCTGCTCTCGAGCAAGATCCTGCTCGAAGCGCCGGCGGGCCCGGTGTCGGTGCTGTTTAGTGCCCGGCGCACCTACGCCGACGAAGCGGTCAAACTGTTCACCAGCCAGACGCTGCCCTACTACTTCACCGACCTGCTGGGAAAAATCGACTACCCCTACGGCGCCCGCGGCGATCTGTCGTTCACCGGCTACTGGGGTCGCGACGTGCTGGCGCTGAATCTGATTCCCGCGGCGCCGGGCGTGACGCCGGTCGATCTGGCGTTCGATTGGGGCAACGGCCTGGCCGGCGTGAACTGGCATCAGCCGGTTGGCGCGTCCCTGCTCGAGTCGCACGTGAGCGTCACCCAATTTTCGTCCGGGCTCGAGCTGAACCCGAGCCTCGTGAACTACTCGAATCCCGCGGTGCTCTGGTCGGGAGGCACGGCGCTCGCCCTGCCGCCGCTCGCGCGCCAGGAGATCAAGTTCGGCGTCGAGTACGAGCACTACGACCTGCGCTACACGGTGTCGAACCCCGCGATTCCCTCGGCACTCGGCTACCGCGGCAGTTTCTCTCCCGCGTTCTTCAATACGCTGTATCGCCCCGAAGTCCTCGCCGGCTACGTGGACGACCGGTGGCAGCCCGGACGGGCATTGCTGCTACGCGCCGGAATCCGGGTCGAGCGGGTGGCGAGCGCGCACGCCACCGATGTCGCCCCGCGCGCGTCATTCAAGGTGTTTCTCACGCCCGATCAGGCGATCACGGGATCCGTGGGCCGCTACTACCAGGTGGTGCAATCGCTCTCCGACGAAGAGCTGCCGATTTCGATCTACGAATTCTGGGTGGGCGCGAATGGCCGGATTCCGGTGGCGCAGTCGGATCATCTCGTGCTCGGCTACGAGCGGTGGTTCGGGCACGGTCGCGCTACCCAGTTCACCATCGAGGGCTATCGCAAGACGTTCTCGAACCTGATTCGCCCCAACTCCGCGCTGTCGCTGCGTGATACCAGCGACGTGTTTCTCCCCGTCGATGGCGACGCGTGGGGCGTGGACGTGCTGCTGCGCCGCCACGTGGGACGGGTACGGGGCTGGATCGCGTACAGCTTCGTGCGCGCCACGCGCAACTCCGAAGGGCTCACGTATCCGCCGGCGCACGACCGGCGCCACACCCTGAACATCGTGGCCGAAATGCCGGGCGTCATGCACTCGGACTTCGGGATCCGGTTCGGGTACGGATCGCCGCTCCCGTACACGGCACTGTTAGGCTCATGGGACCACGGCCAGTACAGCCCCGGCTACGGTGGATTTACCGACGACGCGAACAGCGAACCGCTCGGCGGCTCGCTCAACGGCGCGCGGTACCCCGCCTATTCGCGGCTCGACATGGGATTCCGCTGGCACGGGCATCACTGGGGCATTCAGTGGGAACCGTACCTCGACATCGTGAACGTGCTCGATCGGCACAATGTGTTCGCGTACTTCTTCGACACAGACAAAGACCCGCCGACGCGGACCGCGTTCTTTCAGCTGCCGATTCTGGTAACGGCAGGGGTGGATTTCTCATGGTGAGACGAGAAGTCTTCGCCATCGCTCTCGTGTTGGCGTTCGGATGCAAATTGACCGAGGTCACCCAGGCCCCGCCGGGCACGCCCGCGATCGTGGTCCAGAGCGTGCTCAATACCGCCGAATCGCTGCAGACTGTTCTGGTGCAGCAATCTCAGGAGGGCGATACAACCATTGGCGTGAGCGGGGCGACGGTCCAGCTCACGGATCTCGATCCGCGCGGCTGCCCCACGCCCACGGTGGTCTTGAAGGAAGTGCCACTCGCGCCTGGCATCGTTCCGGGCACCTACCAGGGAAGTTTCTGCCCGCTCGCGGCAGGTGATCGCATCACCCTCAAGGTCACAACGCCCTCGGCGCAGGCTGTGACCGGCGAGACCACGATCCCGGGCATCACGGCACCGTTGATCCAGGCGGGATCGACGAGCGCCACGTTTCCTCCCGCGTCGCTCACGCTCGATCGTACCAGCGACTCGCTGTCCGTGACGGCGCAGCTGGTGCGCGCTCGCGCGCTGTTCGTCGAGGCGGTGCGCACCACGGCTGGTGAAGATCCCTCGGTTCAAATCGCGACCGACACCACGACCGTCCGGCTGCCCGGCGACCTGATCGATCCGACGGACGATGGGCGCGTGATTTTCCGGGCCGGCGCGTACTACGCGCTGACAGCGGCTGGCATGGACACGAACTACTACGACTTCTTCCGTTCATCCACGAACCCGCTCACGGGACGCGGGTTTATCAATCATTTGAACGGCGCGGTGGGAGTGTTCGGCAGCGTCGCGCCACTCACCTACGTGTTACGCGTCGCGGCCCCGCAAACCGATCCCCGCGAAGGGATGTATCACCTCACGGGCCGAGTGGCGGGGACGGCGGTCGATGTGACGTGGGACGTATATCGTGAGCCACTGGTCAGCGGGGCCACGTTCAGTCAGGGCGATGCGTTCTGCGCGTTCGTCGACGGGCAGTGGGTGGGAGTGAGCGGGCCGATTCACACCAGCGCCAACGGCAGCTTTCCGGACAGTACCTGGGTGGGGCGGATGTTCGGGCCGACTCATACCGATGCAGCGAATCCCACGTACGTGCTCACGGGGATTCGTGCCGCCAAGGGAGTGCCCTTCAAGCTGACGGTCCGGCCGGTGGTGGGAACGCGAGTGGACACCGTGAGTGCGGTACAGGTGTCGGGGCCCTAGTCCGGCACCGTATCCGTCAGTGCCCCGAGGAACGCGACGAGCTGCCGCTGTTCGAGCTTCGTGAGGTGCAGCGGTTCCGCAGGCAGCGTCTGACCGGGCACGCGCGCCCCCACGCCTGTCCCCCCGCCGCGATTGTAGAAGTCGATCACCTGCTCGAGCGTCGCGAACCGGCCATTGTGCATGTACGGCGCGGTGAGCGCGACGTTGCGCAGTGTGGGGACGCGGAACGCGAACTGATGCGTGGGCTCATGATCGAACCCGCCCCGCCCGGAATCGGGATCGAGCGTGGCGCCCTTTGCCACCGGTTTGGTCGGTACACCGATGATCTCGGGCTCTGAGACCGCGAACCCGGGCGGCATCGTGCCGTTGAACAGCGGGACGAAGTGACACACCGCGCAGCGGCCTTTTCCCATGAACAGCGAGAACCCACGGCGCTCGTCCGCCGAGAGCGCGAGCGTGTCGCCGCGGGTGGCGCGGTCGAAACGGGAATTGAGCCCGTGCAGCGAACGCACATAGGCCGCCAGCGCGCAGCGTAGCGCGCGCGGGGTCACGGCACTGTCGGGTCTGGTGCCGAACGCGCGCGCGAAGGCAGCGCGCCACACCGAGTCCGTGGCGAGTCGCGCCGCCGCGAGCGTTTCACTGCCGCCCATCTCCGCCGGGCTCGCGAGCACGATCTCCGCCTGGTGCTCGAGCGAGCTGGCTCGGCCATCGGCAAACAGCTGCGGCTCGAACGCCGCATTCCAGAGCGTCGGCGTGTTGCGCCGGACGCGCAGCGCGCTCGGGAGCGCAGCACTCGTGGGCCGTCCATCGGTGAACGCGCGCGCCGGATCGTGACAGAAGGCACAGGAGCGCGTGCCCGGCCCCGACAGCCGCGGCTCGTGAAACAGTGCGGCGCCCAGCGCCACGAGCTCGGGGGAGGATCGCGGGGCGAAATCCGGCGCAAACGCCGACGGATCGAACGCGCCGGGTTGGAACAATGTCGTCGCGTCGGCGCGCCACAGCCGTTGCAGCGGCTGGCGCGGCGGCAGGTGCGCGCGCGCCGCGGCCACTGCCGTCCAGATCGGGTTGGCGTAGTTGACAATGAACTCGAGCCGATCGAAGGCATTGAAGTCCGGATGGCCACGCAGGTAGGCCGCGGCCCGCGCGAGCGTGGAATCGATCCGTGCCCCAAGGACGACATCCCGCATGAGCACGCGGGCGCCATCGAGCGCCTCCGCCGCTTCATCGATCGCGTGGCGCTCGGTGTCGAATCCCGAGAGGCCGAGTGTCACGACGCGCGCGACCTCGAGCCGCAGCGACACCAGCACTGCGCTGTCGTTGACGGCCAGGAGCTCCGTGAACCCACGGAATTGCGCGACCGCGCTGCGCATCGCGGCCAAGGTAGCGCGCAGCGAATCGCGACCGGGTGACGCGCTCGTATGCAGGGCGGCTTCGATGATCGCGAACCCGGCCGGCGCGCCCAGCGGTCCCGCGGGCCGCTCCTCCGACTCCTCGGGCAACGGCCCGTTCAGCTCCTCCGCCACGTTCGGTCCGTAGACCGCGAGCAGGACTTCCACGCGCTTATACGCCACGCGAGCCTCGCGGAGCTGTTGCCGTTGCGCTTCACGTGGTGCCCGGGGCACCACGGCCGCGAGGCGATCGAGCGCCGTGATGAGCGTATCGATCCCCTGCTCGAAGGCGCGCCGCGCCGGCGTGGATGGCTGGACTCGATAGCCGTGTGCGACCGGCTTCGGCCACATCCGCGCCCCGACGAGGGCGCCCACGATCGCCACGATCGCGACGCCCGTTCCCAGGGCGGTTCGACGCGTCATGGCGTCGAAATCATCGCGCCGGCACCACGCGATGGTGATGAGTTGGTAACGAATGGGTCACGGACGAGCCTGCCGGTTCGAAACGGTTGTTACCGGTCCGCCTCGTTCTCGTCGGCCAATCGTGACGCACGGGGCGGACGTTAGCGATCCCGATACTTGGCTACCCCCTACGGAGGAGCTATGCGACACGACTTGACCGCCGGCGGAGCCCTGCTGTGCGCCTTCCTCGCGATTGGCTGCGGCGACACCAATGCGCCGGTTGCGAGCACCGATCCGATGACCATTGCCGCCTCGCATGGCCGCGATGACGGTGCGGGAGGCCTCGAAGATCTGCAGCATATCGTCGTGATTTACCTGGAGAACCACAGTTTCGACAATCTGTTCGGCGAGTTCCCGGGCGCCGACGGACGGCCCCACGCCCCGAGCAAATATCAGCAGGTCGACTCCACGGGTCACCTGTACGTGACGCTCCCCGAAGTCCCGAGCTCGATGATTCCCACCAATCTTCCCGACGCACCGTTCGACATCGACCAGTTCATTGCCGCCACGCAGCCCACCATCGATCTCGTGCATCGCTACTATCAGGAGCAGTACCAGATCGACGGCGGCCGGATGGACAAGTTCGTGGCGATCTCCGACGCCAAGGGCCTGTCGATGGGCTACTATCACACCTCGGATCTCGTGCTCGCCAAAGAGGCGGCCGAGTACACGTTGTGCGATAACTTCTTCCACGCCGCGTTCGGCGGATCGTTCCTGAACCACATGTGGCTGATCGCGGCCCGCACTCCGGTGTTCCCGAATGCGCCCACGAGCGTCGTGGCCAAACTCGATGCCCAGGGGAACCTGATCAGCGACGGCTTTGTCACGCCCGACGGTTACGCCGTGAATACCTCGTACACCGTGAACACACCGCATCCCGCAACCACGCCGACCGCGAACCTCGTCCCCAACCAGACCTTCGCCACGATCGGCGATCGGTTGAGCGCGAAGCGGATCTCGTGGGCCTGGTACTCAGGCGGCTGGAACGATGCGATCGGCGGGCACCCGGGATCACTGTTCCAGTTCCATCACCAGCCGTTCGCCTACTTCGCGAACTACGCCGACGGCACCGCGGCCAGGGCGGCGCATTTGAAGGATGAAACGGACTTCATCGCCGCGGCACAGAACGGCACGCTGCCCGCGGTATCGTTCGTCAAGCCGTACGGCGCGAACAACGAGCACCCGGGATACACCGACCTCATCACCGGTGAGAATCACACCGAGCAGCTGATCAATGCGGTGCGGAACGGGCCGCAGTGGGCCCACACCGCGATCATCATCACGTACGACGAGCACGGGGGGTTCTGGGATCACGTGGCGCCGCCCGTGGTCGATCGCTGGGGTCCGGGCAGCCGGGTTCCCACGCTCATCATCTCGCCGCTCGCGCGGAAGCATCACGTGGATCACCACCGCTACGACACGACGTCGATCCTCGCGCTGATCGAAGCGCGCTGGGGCCTGGCGCCGCTCACGAGCCGCGACCGCGCGGCGGATCCACTGTCGGGAGCGTTCCAGGTCGCCGGACCCGGACCCAGAGGACGCTGAGCCGGACGCCTGATCCGGCTGTATTGCTGGCCGTTCCCGGGAGCTCCGAGAGGGCTCCCGGGTTTTTTTGGGGGCAATCCGACCAATAGCCTCCTCGGCGCCAACGAATGCACGCGGCCACCTACAGGGGCGGGCGGGCGGATCGCCGTGCGCGCTACGCCTGCTCGACGGCCCTCATGCGGTAGCGGTTCGGGAGCGCCGTGGAGCTCACTGCCGTTCGGTACAACTGTTCAAGGGCTTCGGCCAGCCTTCTCCAATCCAGGTCCGTTTCAGCAAGTCGCCGTCCGTTCGCGCCCAGTGTGGCTGCACGCTCCGGGTCTTCGAGTAGCGAGCCGATTCCCGCGGCGAACGTCTCCGCCTCCGGTGCCGTAACTACGCCGGCGCTGCGCTCGCGCAGAACGGTCGCGATATCCCCGACATCTGTCGCAACAACCGGTTTCGCCAGCATGAAATAGTCGTTGGCCTTGGACGGCCAACGGTGCCGATTGGCGACGCTATCCACCTCCGGGAGCAGGGCAAGATCGCTCGCGGCGATGAATCGTTGCAGATCTCGGTAGGAAACCCGTCCGGGTCGTCGCACACTCTCCGGCCAATCGATTCGCGGGTCGCTTCCCCCCACCAACAGCAGCTCCGCCCGATGTGAGTCATGCACCAGCTCCACAGCCCTCCTCAGCAGCCGCGCGTTTCTTTCGCGCAACGTCCCTACGTGAACCAGGTAACGCGTATCGGCGTTCAGTCCTAACGCCGCCCGGGCCACGCCTCGGTCGATTGGCTTGACGGCCTCCGGATCGCATCCATGGCGTGACAGCAAGATCGGACCCGCGAATCCCAACGCGCGGAGCCGCGATTCGAGCGCGCTCGAAATAACCGTAGCCGCCGCTGCCCGCAGCCGATAATGCTCCTCGAACCATGACTCAATCCTGCCGAAGGTCCCCGCCCATAGCCTCCCCGACCGCTCCATCAAAACCCCACCCC
>DATIYM010000053.1:0-33927 GCA_035517615.1 Gemmatimonadales bacterium | reverse complement strand
GCGTAGACCAGCGAGAGTCGCGCGACCTGCGCCTCTGCCCGTCCCAGGACCGCGCCGAGCAGGCCCGGCCCGCGGGTCGAGAGTCCTGCATACAGCGCGGCCCATTGCTCGCGCGCTTGGGCATCGCGTTGCATCTCGCCCATCTTACGGGCGTGATCCACGGCGTCGCGCAACCCCTGCACGACCGTGGACAACGTCCGCGAGTCGAGCCGGCCGCCTTCGGGCAGGAGCTGGGAGCGCCGCACCATCACCAGTAGATGCCGATTGAGAAACCCGTTCGCCATGTCCACCGTGCGCAGCAGCTCGCGCAATTCCTCGACGCTGATGTGTCCGACGAGACTGAGATGCGCGCCCGTGGCCGTCGCGGGACTATTCTTGCTCAAGTTCGCGAGCTCGCCCCGGTCCCACCCTTGCCGAAGCGTGGAGCCCAGCACGTTCCCATCCTTCGCCATGAGCCGGAGGGGCGCCGCGTACTCCGCCTCAAAGACGCACAGCCGTTTGTCGGTTACGCCTTCATCTTTCCCATCCTTGGACGCATCCCGCACCGCCCACACCAGTCCTTCGCCCGATGCCAAGCCGCCCATCATGCGCCGCGTGAGCCATTCGGGATCGACGTCTTGGAACGGCCGGGCGATCGCATCCCGGGCCGTGCCCTTCCGGCCCTCGCTAGTCGGGCCGACGCACAACCCGAATAGGTTGGCGTGATGCCAGGTCCCACCGACCGCGAAATAGGCGGCCCGGCCGGCACAGGATCCGAAAAAGACCAGCAGATGCAAAAGAAGCGCGGCGGGGTCGGCTTCCGTTTGCGGGCCGATCACCCCGAGCATATCCCCGACCAGCCCCGGCATTGCGACAGCCGACAGCGGCGCCGGCCAGTCAGCGATGCCCTCGAGGGGCAAGTCGTCGGACGGCTCGAGCTCCGTCTCGGGCCCGAGACGGTTGACGGGTGGAGGCGGCGTCGCTGCGGTCGCCCTAGTGCCGTTCCGGCGTTGGTGCGCCTTCGCCTTGGCGAGCACGTCAGTGTAGACACTCATGCGGCCGCCTGACTCCGCACGATGGCGGCGGCAGTGGCGAAGCATTCCGCGGCGACGCCGGGCCGGATGCGTTCTTCCTCGAGCCCCGACACCGCTTCACACGCGGCGGCCCACAACCCGTCAAACGTGGTCGGCGTGCGTGTCCGGGCGCGTAATTCCTCACGCCACGCGTCCAAGGCCGCCATCGCTACGGCCCGGTCCTCGGGGTCAATCGTCGGTTCGGTCTGCTCGATCATGCGGCCCCCTGCGCTTGCGCTCGGAGCCACTCGAGCACAGCGCCCGCCCGATAGCGGGGCGTGCGCGTCGTGATCTTGATAACGGGGATACTTGATCGGCGCACCGTGCTGGGAGAGACGCGGAGCAAGACCGCGACGTCGGCGAGCGTCAGAAGTTCGTCGGGCGCGCACTCGCTGAGCGTGCGCGGGCGAGGCCGGTCAAGCCGCATCGGCGTCACGGCCGCGCAGGATATCGCGCGCCGCCTCCACGTTCGCCATCCACGGCCGGGACGGATCCACACCGAGCAACCGCGCCAGGGCGTGCTCGAGCCGGGCGCGACGCCACTTCTGGATCACGGCGGCCATCGTGCTGTCGGGTGTCTTGCGCGGTGGGGACAACCCCCGGTAAGCTGTCATGGCGAGTCCTCCTCTGACTCGTGGAAGTGAACGGCGCTCGCGGACGAGAACCGCGGGCGCTGTTTTATTTCATGTCATTCGACAACGAAGGACGACAAGCGCCGCCACGTGGTCCCTGCGGCACTTTCCGGATCCGCTGCCAGGTTCCGGCCGGCGCGGAGTGACCGCCCACAAACGCGGCGCCACGCCCCCGCCACCGAATCGTCATGCTTGGTCATCACCGACTGGCCGCACCGAGCAGGGGCGACGTTTGCGACACCGTGCCGGCGTCAACCAGCTGTTTCCACCGCCGCGAGCCGACGATGTCAGGTAGTTCGCGGGGGACCGCATCACCCGTCCGGAGCCTGAGGCCCGCGAGCCGGACTTCCCGATGCACGACGTATCCGGGCAGCGGCTCGCCCGACAACATCAACGGCGGGGGCGGCGCTGGCGCCGGAGCGGGCGCCGGGGGCGGCGGAGAGAATCGCACGTCTCCGAAGCGTTCCCAGAGTGACGGTCGGCGCGGGGTCTCACTGGACTGGTGCGTCCACCACTCGTCGAGCGCCGCCCCCCACGCCACCGCCGTGGCATCGTTCAGCGGGTACAGGCGCGTCGGCAACTCCGCGTGCTTGCCGTCCAGGCCCGCCAGGCGCAGCTCGCCTTCGAGCGTGCCGCCCGCGCGCATGAGGCGCTCGAGCACCTGCGCGCGTTGACGTTCCACCGCCTCGAGCTCCACGAGCGACTCCTGCAAGCGCGCAGCGGCAGCCCGGACGTGATCGGCCTCGTGGCGTTCCGCTTTTGCTTTCGGCATGGGGTTACTCCTCTCCTCGCGCGTGTTTCACGGCACGGTCATAGACGATGTAAGCCTTCGCCACGGTAGGACTCCGCTGGTACGCCTCGAGCTCGGCCTTGGCCCGAGCGGCGTCGAGCTCGCGTTGATGCCGGTCACGCATCCGGTGTCTCTCTCGTACCCCACCGGAGAAGTCTGCCCACTCTTTCGCGTGCCGCGCCTTGACGTCAGCGAGCGCCCGAGCGGCCGGCCCGTGAAACTTGCTGCGGGAGTCTCCGGGCACGGGCTCGTCGATCGGATCCACATTTCGCGCCTTCCCGAGCTCGGCGCGCGCCAGCGCCCCGCGGGCCGCGACCTGCACGGCGTCCGCCAGGATGCGCGCCGCTTCGCCGGCCGTCGCGGCGTGCCGCTTCGCGAACGGCTGACCGGCCGCGTCGAACGCCGCCAGTAGGGTCGCGTGGCCGCGATACGGGCCGCCCAGCGCTCGCCGATGCAGGTCCTCGAGCTTCGCGTCGGGATACTTCGCCCGCAACCTGGCGAGGCGCTTCCCGTGTTCGGCGGCGCACTCGTCCGGGGTGATCGCCTCGTCTGGTTCGTCCGCGAAATCGGGGTTCGCGTTGGGCACCGCCTTCACGACGGCGGCTGCGGCAGCGCGCAGCGCGGGATCGCCGAGCGCCTTGCCTACCGCGAGCTCGCGGTCGAGACTCGGGTACTTCGCGGCCGCGAGCTCGGCCAGTACGCTCTCGTATACGCTCATGTCTCCACCCCCTTCTCCTTCAGGTATCGGACGACCGCAGCGCGCACGACGACGCCAGCTCCCACATGCTGGTGGCGTGCGAAGGCCCGGAGGCGGCGCAGGAGCCACGCGGGCCACCGCACGGGCAAGAGCGGATTACCACGGGCCGTGCCGTCCGCCCGCCGATGATCGCGTTGGCTCCGTTGTTTCATTGCCTCACTCCTCCGACCAGAAAAAAAACCGGCGACACAAAGTCTCAAAGCAGAGACCTGGTGTCGCCGGTTGCCTCAAGCGATCGACCGCTAGGAGCGCGGCCGTCTATGTCTGTCCGCCGACAATTCTACGGGGTGTGTTGCACCGGGTCAATAGCGAGTCGTCGCTTGCACTGCCCGCATTGCGTGTCTCCCTGCCCAAGCGACAATGCGATCACGATCCCACGTGCAGGCCACTCTGTGCTCGGCGGAATCTGCGCGCCGCACGGCGGGGGACAATACATCCGACGCACGTTACTGTAGGCCCGCCGACGATCAGGGCGCTCCGACGAGAGAACCGCGATCATGGTGTGATACGTCGCGACATGCATTATCATTCACCTTGCGGGCCGCTCTTCGCAATGGGGGACAGGAGACGCATGGACTGGATCATCCATTGGTGGCGACGACTTTTGCGCGAGGGTCCGCGGGAACCATCTCGGGTGCTCGTCCCCGAAGGCGTTGACAAGGTGCTTCTCGCCGAATGTCCGAGGTGTCACGAGCGCTGGGCTCTTCTCACGCGAGTGGGCACTCGAGAGTATGACCTGACCCCTGACTGCCCGAAGGGCCCTCACTGATCGCTCCACATTGGTCCGCCGATGCTTGAATGGTGGAGCGGCTGGCTCAGCCTGCATCCGCTCGTCGCTAGGTTGTTTACGATAGCGGTGGGCGGGGTTTTGGTGTTGACGATTACTGGGGTCGCCGCGGTGACCGCGTGGGCCGTGTTATACGTCGCGAGGGCGATGATTAATGGGAGGGATTTTGTCAGACGTCCCCTGCCCGAGCTGCAACGCGCCAAAGTTCCGGGTCTCGACATTGCCCTGAGAGCATGGCAACGTGAGACTCTAGCATTTCAGCAAACGAAGGTCGGTTTGACAGACCTACAGAGATTCGCCGAAGGCTTGCAAGCCGCTATACTCGCGGTCGCTGACAAAGTGGAACGGTTGGAAAAGCGAGGCCCCTAAAATGACAACCGCTGACGAGAAGCCAACACCGCCGAAACCGGAGAGTCCCTCCACTCAGTTTTACTCGTGGCAGGTAAATGCGCCAGGTTGGACCAGCGAATTGGCGAGTACCTTGACGATTTTGCAGCAGTCTTCCGCCACCTCCGTCCTCAAGGCGTCCCTGGCCCTCGCCGACGCGGCTACGTTCCTTGAAGTGGTGACGCTTGAGCTCGACAACGTTCCCGGGTTGAAAAAGAGCACCGGCGGATAAGGTCGCCGGTGAGTTCACTTGCGCGTCACTTGCTCGTTCCCTGACGTTCACCACGCCCACGACGTACCACCAGCACCAGCGCGTAGCTACAAAAGCAAACTCCTCCATTAACCACGTTGGGTTAAAAGTCCGTTGCTCTACCAACTGAGCTACCGGGTCGGGCGCTACAGCGGTTGAACTTAGCGGACGCGGATGGGGATCAACAACGGCGCGACCTCAGGCTCCGCCGGCCGGTCCAATCGAGAGCATGACCCAGAATATCCACAGGGCGACGAGCAGTCCAAGCCCGACAACGGGAAGCCACCACGAGATCACCGCCGTACCCAAATAGACCGCCATGCCGGCGATCGTTTGTCGATTGAGCCTGGCGATGTGGTCCCTCGTCAGCTCCGGCCGCCCCAGATACACCGGCGCCTCCATTGCCGCCCCCCAAACCAGGAACGCCCCATTGGTGATCACGGCGTAGCCCGCATAACACACGGTCGCAACGGCCCGGAACGGGGTATCGATGTAGCGGGCAAGCAGAGCCGTGGGAAACGGAATGAACGTGACCAGCAAGAGCAGCAGACCGTTGGCATACAAGAACGGCTTCGACGTGCGGCAGAGCATTCGAATCGAGTTGTGGTGATTGACCCACATGACCAGGATCGTGCCGAAGCTCAGCACGAACGCGAGATACGACGGCCACAGATCCGCGAGCCTGCTCCACAGCTCGCTCACTGGCGCGTTCGGCACCACCTGCGGTACCCGGATCTCGAGCACGAGCAGCGTGGCGGCAATGGCGAAGATCGCATCACTGAAGGCCTCGAGCCTCGTCAACGGACTTCCGTCTGTCACGGCGCAATCCGGTGAAAGCCGCGCTCAAGAATATGGAGAGGCGGTAGAGGACGCATCACTGCGGCAGCTTGAGGAAGAGCTCGCCTTCGAATGCGGTCACCTGCATTCTGCGTGGCTCTCGAGTTCCGTTCAGCTGCGTGAGGAACAGGAGTGCTCGCGTGTCGCCCGTTCCCACCTCCACTCGCAGCGGGGCGCGAGACAGCGCACGACTCGGCTGTGCGCCCGTTACCGTCACGGAATCCGCCGCGCTCGCCAGCGGAATCTCGAGCAGTAACCCGCCATCCCGCACCACCCGCAGGCTCATGCTGTCCGCGCCTAGCTTCACGAACGTCGTGCCCGCGATACGCAGGGAATCCCTCACGCGCCACAGCGACACCGCCATGGCGTAGTCGTATCCCGTGATGGCGAGCGCCTCGGCCGGTTGCTGAGCGTAGAAGCCGAAATATCGGCCCTGGTTACTCTGTCCGCGGTTTACGTAGTCGACGTGAATGGCACCGAGCAGCGCCTGAGCGGCCGGCTCGCCCTTACCGCCGCGCGCCACGACCCGTTTGAGCGAGTCCGTGAGCCACCGCTCGATCGACCGGCGGCCATGCGTCTCCAGCAGATACCGGAAGCCCGCGCTCAGCTCACGCCGGTCGTCGAACGAGACTTCGCGCGTGGCGGGCACGAGGGTGTCATTCGCGAGCAGCGCATTGCGCACCAGCACACTTCGCAGCCGGCCCGTCTGGCTCGCGCGCGACACCGAGTACGCGCCCCACGGGCCCGCAAACGTGATCAGCGCCACGCCGGCCAGCGACGCGGGAATCAGCTTGATGCTGCGCGAGCGGGACACGGAGTAGTAGACCGCGATCCCGGCGAGCCAGACCGACAGCACAATGAGGAAATAGCGCGGTTCCGTGATGCCGTATTGGGCTACGCGCTTCCCGATCGCGAACCACAGCATCACGATCGACGGGAGGAGCACGAGGTAGAAGCCGCGCGTGAACCGTTTGACCCACGCATACTCCGGCTGGGCCTCGAGCGGATAGACGAGCAGCCACGACAGCGTCCCCACGCTCGCGACGCTCGACACGAGATATCCAATCCAGCCGCTCGGCCATTGCCGGGTGATCAGCACCTTGCCGAGGTACAGCGTCAGGATCGCCAGATAGATCGCGACGATCGGCACCAGGATGTACTGCGAGAACATGCGCAGCTCGGTGGGATATTCGTTCCAGCTTTCGAGCTGCTCGAGGCCGCGCGGTACGCCGCTCACGAAAAACCAGGTGTTGAAGACGAAGGCGATCACGATCCAGAGGCGCGGATACGTCTCGCCCGGAATGTGAATGCCGAGCAGCTTATCAACCGCGACCAGCGCGAGGGCCAGGCCGGCATAGAGTACGGCCGAGTAGAGGGCCGCGGTAACAAAGCGGAGCAGCAATCCCTTGTTGTAGTGCCAGAAGCCGTTGGCTTCGGCGTAGCCGGCATACGGCAGGAACGCCACGAGCAGATGGAACGCCACGGCGAGCTGCGCGTAGCGCAGCGCCTGTACGGGCGTGGACCAGCCGGGCCACGCCGCCCAAACGGCGACAAGTACGAGAACCCCGGGCATGGGCGCGGCCGCCCGCGCGAGGGGCGTATTCACGCGGCGCTCGGCGAGCAGGGTGAGTGCGAACAGGAGCGACAGGCCGAGGACAGCGGGCAGGAGGAGCCGAACCTTGTCCGCCGACTCGCCGTGGGAGTTCACGAGGGACATTGCGGCGTAGGCAGCGACCAGGCTGGCGGCGAGAACATACGGGAACCGCCCGGCGCTCGCTCGAGCCGACTGCGCGACAAAACCGATCGATGGCAGCCGCATGGGCCCACACAATGTGGGGCGTCGCTTCCGGCGACAAGGGCCGCCGAGTCATTCCCCGTTCAGGGAATGGCGCCGGGGCGCCGCTCTGCCGAAATCATTCTTCCGGTGGGTTCTCTATGACGATCCTTCGGAAGGAGTCGCTATGCGCTATCTCGCAATCACACTCGGTTTCGTTGCCTGCGCGCTCGGCTGCAGCTCGAGCTCAACCTCCTCCGCCGCCAACTGCGCGTCGAGCGGCGCGTCGGCCACTATCTCGGCCAGCGATGCGCTGACGTTCAGTCCGGGGAGTGCCACGATCACTCATGGTCAGTCGGTCTGCTGGCAGAACACCGGTGCGATCGCTCATACCGTCACGTCGAACGACAATACGTCGTTCAACAGCAATCTCGCGGGAGGAGCGATGTTCCAGTTCACGTTTCCCACGGCGGGCTCGTTCGCGTACCGGTGCACGATCCATCCCGGCATGACCGGGACGATCACGGTCAACTAGCGGCGCCGGCCGCTGCCGCGCTAGCGGCGCCAGGCGTGCCGGCGCACCCGCGAGGGCGCGGGCGCCGGCTTTCGGGTCGCGAGATAGACCCGGAGCGCGTCGGCCGTCACCACCCAGGTGCGGCCCTGCTTTATGGCGCGGAGCCGGCCGGAGCGGACCAGGCGCCGCACCGCCCGGATGTCGATTCCCGTTTCACGTACCACGTCCGAAAGGGTGAGCCATCTGACCGGATTCACGGCATGCCGCGGATCGGTCGACGGGTCGAGACCGTCAGCGGAGTGCGCGGCGCACAGCTCCGTGTCGCCGATGGCATTCGAGCCGCACAGCAAGCACAGGTTCACAGCTGAAAACTAGCTCCGGTCCCCCGCCGACGTTATCGTCCCGATCATGGCGATCGCGCTGTACCTCGGGGCTGTAGGCGCGGGACTGGCGGTCATCATCTGGGCCGCCTCCACGCTGCGCACCGATCCGCACGGCTACACCCATATCGCGACGTGTGTCCACATGGTCGACGCCGCTGCCGCGCGGGCGGCGCTCGAGCGTCGAGGGATTTCGGTTCTGCTCGATGATCATCGCCACCGCCACTCGTGGTGGGCGGGCGTGCGGAGCGAAGGCCCGGTCCGGCTGCTCGTTCCGGAGAACCGGGTGGGCGAAGCGGTGGGCGTGCTGCACGCCCACGTCGCGGAAGAACGGCGCGCGCGCTACATGCGGCTGGTGTCCTGAGACAGGTGCGAGGGTCTCGGGGTCAGTAGAGCGAACTGAAACGGACTATGGCGAACTCGGGACCGCCTCCCCAGTCAAACAGGCATCGCGGTTTTGAAGTATAGTTAGCCATGCTAACCACTCATCTCATCCAAGGTCAGGCGCCGAACAGCACCGCCACGACGACCGTCCCTTCCGATCATCAGGCTCCGATGTGGCACGGTCGACACGGGCACGGCTGGCGCATCGCCGGCGTGGTGATCTGGCTTGCCGTCGTGATTTACGGCCTGATCCTTGCCACCCGGTTCGTGCGAGCAGTCGAACGCATCGCGAACAGAGAAAGGACCTGATGTCTTCACGTTTCGGCCTCCTGGGCGCCGCAGCCGTCATCGTGCTCGGCGCCTGTCATACCGTTCGCGCGGTTTCGCCGACACAACTCACGCCCACGCAAGCGCCCGATCGTTTGTGGGTGACGCTCGAGGATCAATCCGTGATGGCCCTGGATCAACCACTGGTGAACGGGAACGGCGACACGCTGACCGGCATGGTGCACGGCGAACCGCAGCAGATTCCGCTGGCGAACACCACCAAGCTCGAGGCCAACCAGTCGTCGCCGGTCCGCACCGCGGTGCTCATCACGGCAGCCGGGGCGGCGTTCATTGGTGGCCTCTTATATATGGAAAGCCGGCCCGACGTGGGGGATGCGCGCTACTGCTCAAACTCGTTCGGTAACCACCCTATGCCCTTCACACCGTGCTGCACCGGTCAGGATCCGACGGTTTGCTGAGCTCCATCGCCATCCGCGCCCAGTAGGCCAGCTTTGTCTTGAACGACCCAGGCGCGCCAAGGCCGCGGTCCATACCCGGCGCTACTGACCGGCGGCGCGCTCCATCCCGGCAGATGCTGGAGCCTGAAGGCTGAACACGGCCCAAACCGGCCGATGATCGCTCGCCCCGCGCGCGTCTTCGACGCCGGTGCGGATGTCTCGGCCCGGGGACGGGTCGAGCCCACGGGAGAACACATGGTCCCAGTTCCACCAGTGCACGGTGGACGGATTGTGCTCGGTGATCCACAGGTATCCGGCGTCCCGGAACGTCTTGCCCACGTCGTGGCTGTTTGCGTCGCCCGCGATAATCACGCGCGGGTAGGAGTCGGCGGCCGCCAGGATCGCGCGCGCCTGATCACGTTTCGACCCGCGGCTCACGTCCACAAACGTGCCCAGGTGCATGCTGTAAACGCGCACGGGGACGGTGTCGACCATGATGGTCACGCCGGTCGCGATCCGCTCGGATTTGTCGAGACGCGCCAGGTGGGGGAGGATCACCTTTTCATCGTCGACGATCGGCCAGCGCGAGAGCACAGCCTCACCAAAGTCCCGATGGTTCCGCGCGATCGAGGCGGGATAGTAGACGTAGTACATCCCAAGCGCATCGGCCACCTGCCGTGTCGCGGGCGCATCCATTTCCTGTAAGGTGATCACGTCGGCGCCGGTCAAGGGCGCCGCCGTTTGCAGCAGGCGGATCGTGCTGTCGACGTGGTCCGCATCCTCGGCGTTGAACGTGACCACGCGGAGCTCATTGGGATGCTCGCGATGATCGACGGTTCGCGGCGTGGCCGGTCCGCCGACGTATCTCGGGCCGTTCGGGCTGGGATAGTTGATCGCGTGTGCGCAGGCGGTGGAAGCGGATAGGGCTGCGAAAGCGACGGCACGTCTCAGGATCTGCATCTCGGAATTAGCCTGGTGAGTTAGCTCACGCGCTTGTACCCCTCGCGGGGCACAGTCGGTCCGTCACGCCGGTGGCATTGACAAGCCCAATTTCAGGTTATGTTTATCTCGGCGCGTGTAGTTCGCGCCCATCGCTGGGAGCGGTTCGCCACCTGCGGCGTACCGAGGCGTTTCCCAATCGGCCCCTCAGCGACTGTACCTCTACCAATGGGGAAGTATGATCAACCGCTCTTCTACCCGTAACCGATCCTCCGCATCGCAGCCCGTGATAGTCGTCGGAACGGGGCTTGCCGGTTTGTGGACAGCATGGCGGCTCGCGGAATCGGGCCGCGACGCGCTGGTCGTTACCAAACACGGCATCGGCGATAGCGCGACGGCGTGGGCCCAGGGCGGCATTGCCGCCGCCGTCGGCCCGAACGACAGTCCGACATTGCACGCGGTGGACACCCTGGCGGCAGCCGACGGGCTTGCCGATCCACGTGCAGTCGAGATCCTGACCCGCGAAGGACCCGAGCGGATCCGCCAGCTGATCGCGCTGGGTGCGAGCTTCGATCGAGCCCCGAACGGTGCCCTGCGGTTTGGTCTCGAGGCGGCGCACTCGCGGCCGCGTATCCTTCACGCCGGCGGCGACCAGACGGGCGCGATGCTGGTGCGCTGTCTCGCGAGCATCGTTGCGTCGCACGCGCAGGTCACCATTCTCGAGCGCTGCGAAGTGGTCCGGCTGATCATGGCCGCAAAGCGCGTGACGGGAATTCTCGCGCGGCACGCCGACGGAACGCTCGCGCCGCTGCTCGGGCAGGCGGTGGTGCTCGCAACGGGCGGCGTGGGGCAGCTCTATGCCGTGACCACGAACCCGCTGGGAGCAACGGGAGATGGCTGGGCGCTGGCGTGCGAAGTCGGCGCCGAGCTCGAGAACCTCGAGTTCCTTCAGTTTCACCCGACCGCGCTCAAGTTGCCGGGAGTGAATCCCGCGCCGCTCGTGTCGGAAGCCGTCCGGGGAGCGGGAGCCGTGCTGATCGATCGCGACGGGCGCCGCTTCATGACGGAGGTCGATGCGCGCGCCGAGCTCGCGCCGCGCGACATCGTCGCCCGCGCGGTCGCCGGAGCGGACGCGAACGGCGGCGCATGGCTCGACGCGAGCAGGGTGAGCCAGTTCGAGCAGCAGTTCCCCGGGGTCACCCGCATTCTGTCGCAGCATGGGCTCGATCCCGCCCGCGATCCGATTCCGGTCGCGCCGGCGCAGCACTACGCCATGGGGGGCATCAGCACCGATCTGGAGGGTCGCAGCTCGCGGGCGGGGCTCTGGGCCGTGGGCGAAGTGGCCTGCACCGGCGTGCACGGAGCCAATCGGCTCGCGTCGAATTCGCTGCTCGAAGCGCTGGTGTTCGCCGACCGCGCCGCTCGCGCGCTCGTGGCCGAGGCGCCGGCGCCCGAGGCCAGCTTGAGCGTCGACCGGAGTGGCGCATACGGGAGCGAGGCCGATCGTGCCGCGGAGTCGATTCGCACCGAGATGCGTGGCATCATGTCGCTGCACGTCGGCGTACAGCGCAGCGAAGCCTCGCTGTCGAGCGCGGAAGAGGCGCTCCGGCGGCTCGTTCGGGCCGCTCCGCTCGAGGCCTGGCGGACGCGGCACCAGCTCGTCGTGGCGGGCATGATCGCGCGCGCGGCACGCCGCCGTCGCGAGAGCCGCGGCGGCCATGCGCGCACCGACTTCCCGCGCCGGGTCCGCGCCCGGCGCTTGGTCTCGTCCCGATGATCGCCATCGCGAACGACGTCAGGGCCGAGATCGAGGCCCTCAGGCGCGATCGCAACGCGGCGATCTTGGCGCACAATTACCAGCGTCCGGAGATTCAGGATCTCGCCGACATCGTGGCGGACTCACTGTCGCTCGCGCGCTACGCCACGACCAGCCCCGCGGACGTGCTGGTGCTCTGCGGCGTGCATTTCATGGCCGAGACCGCGGCGATCGCGAACCCCGAGAAGCGGGTGCTCATCCCCGACCTCGGCGCCGGCTGCTCGCTGGCGGAGACGATCCGGGCCGAGGACGTGCGCGACTGGCGCGCGCAGCATCCCGACGGCCTCGTGGTCGCGTACGTGAATTGCAGCGCGGCGGTAAAAGCGGAAGCGGACTACTGCTGCACGTCCGGCAACGCGGTCGCGGTGGTGCGTTCACTACCACCCGATGTGCCCGTGCTGTTCGTGCCGGATTTCTTCCTGGGCAGCTACGTCAAGCGGGCCACGGGCCGCGACCTCGAGCTATGGATGGGCGAGTGCCACGTACACGCCGCGCTCACTCCCGATGCGCTCGAGGCGAAGCGGCGCGAGCACGCCGATGCGGAGTTTCTCATCCATCCGGAGTGCGGCTGCGTCACGAGCGTGATGTATTACGCCGATCAGGACAGCCACATCGTTTCCACCGAGCAGATGATGCGCCGTGCCCGCGAATCGACCGCCCGGTCGTTCGTGGTGGCGACCGAAACCGGCGTATTGCACCGGCTGCGGCGTGAGAACCCGGACAAGGTATTCGCGCCCCTGCTCGAGTCCGCGGAGTGTCGCTACATGAAGCGCATCACGCTCGACAATCTGCGTGATTCGCTCCGCCACATGCAGTATGAGGTACGGGTTCCCCCCGAAACGGCCCAACGCGCGCGCCGGGCGATCGAGCGGATGCTGTCAATTGGCTGAGCTTGGCGTCGCCGAGGTTCGCGCTGCACTGCTCGAAGACGGCTCGGCGCACGACGTCACAACGGCCCTGCTCCAGGACAACGCGTCGCGCCCGGCCCGGGGCGTGTTTTTCGCGGAACAACGCTGCGTGGTGGCCGGGTTGCCGCTGGCCGGCTGCGTGTTCCGAACCCTCGAACCCGACGCCCGGCTCGATACCCATATCCGAGAAGGCGAGTGGGCCAACGCGGGAACGCCGCTCGCGAGCGTCAGCGCCAGCGCGGGCGCCCTGCTCGCCGGTGAGCGGGTCGCGCTGAACTTTCTCCAGCACCTTGCCGGTGTCGCCACCCTGACCAGAGCCGCGGTCGATGCGGTCCGGGGCACCGGGGCGCAGATTACCCACACCAGGAAGACCACGCCGGGACTGCGGGCGCTGGAGCGCTACGCCGTGAAGCTGGGCGGCGGAGTGGACAATCGCGCTTCGCTCGCCGACGCGGTGCTCTGGAAGGACAATCACTGGATGCTGCTCGAGCGGGCGGGCCTCTCCCTTGCCGACGCGCTGCGACGCGCGCCGCCCGGCGTTCCCGTGATCGTCGAAGTCGAAAACGAGGCTCAGCTCGAGCAAGCCCTGGCCGCCCGAGTCCGGCACATCCTGATCGACAACCAGCCGCCGGATCGGGTCCGGCGCTGGGTGGAGCGCGCGGGGCCAGACGTGACCACGCAGGCATCGGGAGGCATCACGCTGCAGAACGTGCGCGCCTACGCCGCAGCGGGAGTGTCGCTCATCTCGATGGGAGCGCTCACGCATTCCGCCCCTGCCGTGTCGATTCGCTTCGAGATCACCTGATGCCGCCGCTCGATCACGTGCTCTCGGACGAGCTGCGCGCGCTGGACCAGGCGGGCCTGCGGCGCACGCTGCGCCCGCTCGACTCGCGGCACGGGGCACTGGTGGATGAGAACGGACGGGAGCTGGTCGATTTCGCATCGAACGACTATCTCGGACTCGCGTCCGACCCGCGTCTCGCCCGCGCCGCCGCTGTCGCACTCGAGCGTGCGGGCACGGGCGCCGGCGCGGCCCGGCTCATCAGCGGACATCACGTCCTGCACCAGCAGCTCGAAACGGCGCTGGCGGCGTTTCTCGACGTCGAGCGTGCGCTCTTGTTTTCGAGCGGGTATCTCGCCAACACGGGCACGATTCCCGCCCTCGTAGGTCAAGGCGACGCGATCTATTCCGACCGCGCCAACCATGCCTCGCTGATCGACGGCTGCCGGCTGTCGCGCGCCGAGGTGCACATCATTCCGCACGCGGACTGTGCGGCGCTCGAGCGCGCGCTGGAGCAAACCGGCAAGCGCTATCGGCGCCGGCTCATCGTGGTCGAAGGCATCTACTCGATGGACGGTGATCTTTATCCCCTGGAGTCACTACCCGATCTCGCGCGTCGCCATGACGCCTGGACCTACGTAGACGACGCCCATGGCATTGGCGTGCTGGGGGAGACGGGACGCGGGGCCGTCGAGCAGCGTGGGGTGCGCGGAGCCATCGACGTGTGGATGGGCACGCTGGGGAAGGCGCTCGGCACGGCGGGAGCATTCGTGGGCGGGTCGTCCACGCTGATCGACTACATCTCGAATCGCGCCCGCAGCTTTGTGTTTACCACCGGGAGCCCGCCCGCGCTCGCGGCCGCGGCGCTCGAGGCGCTCGAGATTGTCGTACGCGAACCCGAGCGACGCTGTCGCGTGTGGGAAACGGCCCGGCGGCTTCGCGCCGGAATCAAGGCGCTCGGCCGCCACGCGGCGGGCCCCGACACGGGACACATCATTCCCGTCATTATCGGATCGAACGACGACACGATGCGCGCGGGCGCGGCACTGCGCGGGGCGGGATTTCTGGTCGGCGCGGTTCGCCCGCCCACGGTTCCCGCCGGGACGTCGCGCCTGCGGCTGACGGTGAGCAGCTCCCACACCGCGCACCAGGTCGACGCGCTGCTCGAGGCGTTGGCACGGACGTGAGCAGGGTTGCGGAGCGCGACCGGCGCCACGTCTGGCACCCCTACACGCAGCACGCCCTCGCCGCCGCTCCCGTCCCCATCGCCCGGGCGGAGGGGGCATATCTGTACCGGGACGACGGCGCGCCGATTTTCGACGCCATCTCCTCCTGGTGGGTAACGCTGCACGGTCACGCGCACCCGGCCATTGCCGCGGCGATCGCGCGGCAAGCCGCGACGCTCGAGCAGGTGATCTTCGCCGGATTCACCCACGAGCCGGGGGCGGAGCTCGCGGCGGCGCTGGTCGGCGTTCTCCCGCACGGACTCGAGCGGGTGTTCTTCTCGGACGACGGCTCGACGGCTGTGGAAGTGGCACTCAAGCTCGCCCTCCAGTACTGGCACAACCGCGGCGAGCGGCGGCCGCTGATCGCGGCGCTCGAGCATGCCTACCACGGCGACACGTTCGGAGCGATGGCGGCGAGCGATCGCGGCGTGTTCACCGAACCGTTTGCCGGCCAGCTGTTCCAGGTAGAGCGGCTTCCCGACCCCGGTTTCGACCGCGAGCAGATGTTGCGCGCGCTCGACCGCCTGCTCGATGAAAGAGGACGCGACCTCGCCGCGGTAATCGTCGAGCCGCTGCTGCTCGGGGCGGGTGGGATGCGAGTCTACGCCACCGAGATTCTGAGCGCGATCCGCGAGCGGACCCAAGCCGCCGGCGTGCTGCTCATTGTGGACGAAGTGCTCACCGGGTTCGGACGCACCGGACCCGTGTTCGCTTGCGAGCACGCCCGGGTCGAGCCGGACATCGTCTGCCTGTCAAAGGGGTTGACCGGGGGATTTCTCCCGCTGGGCGCGACGGCGGTGCGCGAGGAAATCTTCGCGGCATTTTTCGGCGCCGATCGCCGGCGTACGTTCTTTCACGGCCACTCGTATACCGCGAACCCCATCGCCTGCGCCGCGGCACTCGCGAGCCTGCGGCTGCTCGATGAGGCGAGCACTCGAGCGCGGCACGAGATTCAATGCGCGCACGAGCAGGAGCTCGCGAAGCTGGGCAGTCATCGCGCCGTGCGAAATTCCCGGGTGCTCGGCACGATGGCGGCCTTCGACATCGAGGGTGACGGCGCAGGCTACCTGAATCCCGTCGGTATCGAGCTGGCGTCGTTCGCGCTCGAGCGTGGCGTGCTGCTGCGGCCGCTGGGCAACGTGGTCTACCTCCTGCCTCCCTACTGCTCCACTCGAGACGATCTGGCTCGGGCCTACGACGTGGTGCGGCAATTCCTCGAGCGAACCCCTGCGTGATTCGTCTGGGCGTGACGGGGACGGATACCGGGGTCGGGAAAACCGTGCTGAGCGTGGCACTGCTCACCCTCATGGGCCGACGCGGAATTCGCGCGGCGGCCATGAAGCCAATCGAGACGGGCGTCACCGCGCGTGGTCCCGACGACGCCGGGCTCCTGGCCCGCGCGGCCGGCGTCAAGCGTCCGCTCGAGGACGTCAACCCCTTCCGCTATGCCGATCCGCTCGCGCCGCGCATGGCCGCGGAACGGGCCGGCACGCCTGTCGATATGCGCGCGCTCGATGCCGCCTTCGAGAGGGTCACGCGGGATGCGGATGCCGTGGTCGTCGAGGGGGCCGGAGGGCTGCTCGTGCCGATCGCGCCCCGCCTGTCGTACGCCGATCTCTTCCTGCGCTGGGGACTCGATCTCGTGATCGTCGCCGCAAACCGGCTGGGCGCGATCAATCATGTCCTGCTCACGCTCGAAGCCGCGGCGCACTCGGGACTCAGGGTGCGCGGGATCGTGCTGAACGCCGTGACGCCGGCACGCGACCTCGCGACCGAAACGAATCCTGAGGCGCTGCGCGCCCTCGCGCCGGGCGTTCCCCTGCTATTGTTTCCCTGGACCGAGCGCACCGGCGATATCGAACACCTGGGCGCAACCGCCCACGCCTCGGGCCTCGATGCACTGATCCTGCAATACGGAGACTAGAGCATGACCCGCTGGGACTGGAATGCGTTGGCCGACGTCGCGCTCGCCGGCGGGGTGATCGATCGGGCAAGCGCGCGCGCCGTGCTCGCCGCCCCCGACGAGGAGCTGCTCGACCAGCTCGCTGCGGCGTACCGCGTGCGGCGGCATCATTGGGGCAATCGGGTTCGGCTGCATTTCCTGCTCAACGCCCAGAGCGGGCTGTGTCCCGAAGATTGTCATTACTGCTCCCAGTCGGCGGTCTCCACGGCGGCCATCGAGCACTATCCGATGCTCGCGCGCGAGCGGATCCTCGCGGCCGCGGAGCGCGCGGCCTCGCTCAAGTCGGCGACGTTCTGTCTCGTGATTTCCGGACGCGCTCCGGGAGAACGGGTGTTCGCCAAGGTGATCGACGCGGTCGCCGAAATCCGGCAGCGGCACGACATGCGGGTGTGCGTGTGCCTGGGACTCCTGAACGAGGACCAGACGCGGAGGCTCGCGGAGGTCGGGGTGGACACGGTCAACCACAATCTCAATACCTCCGCCCGCCACTACGACGCGATCTGCACCACGCACGGGTTTGCCGACCGGCTCGCGACGCTCGACCACGTGCGCGACGCGGGGATCAGGCTGTGCTCGGGCGGCATTATCGGCATGGGCGAAACCGACGACGACATCATCGATCTTGCCGCCTCGCTGCGCGAAGCGGGCGTGCACAGTGTTCCGCTGAATTTCCTGATTCCGATACCCGGAACTCCGCTCGAGCAGTCCGCCGAGCTCGATCCGCGGCGCTGCCTCCGTGCGCTGTGTCTGTTTCGTTTCATGCTCCCATCGCAGGAGCTGCGCATTGCGGGTGGGCGCGAGGTGCACCTGCGCAGCCTGCAGCCGCTCGGGCTCTATCCCGCCAATTCCATGTTCATGGGCGACTATCTCACCACGCCGGGGCAGGCGCCGTCGGCCGATTTCGCCATGGTGCGCGACATGGGGTTCGTTTTGGAGTTGCCGGACGGGAGTCCGTGGACGGACCATGAAGCCGCGACCGGCAATGCGGCCGTCGGATAAGACTGCGGCCCGACCCTGCCCGTGAACGGGCCGCGTTCCCCTGGCGCGCCGCATCTGCGGAAGGCCGAGCCGCCACTTCCTGCACTACCGCTTCGGTCTACTGTGCTACAGCCGTCTGCTCACTGTGAATCACCGGGCTCGTCGTGCACAGCTGATTACCCGGAGCCGCGGCAGCCGTCTTGTCGTACACACAATCGGTAGCTGCCGTGGGATTGCTGCATGCCCCAATCGCGAACGGCGCCAAACCGATGAGCAGTAACGCTAGACGCATAACGCCTCCTTGATAACGTCTTATTGCACTGGAGAAAATGCACTGCGGCGCCTGAATTCATCTTGAAATCGTGAGTAAGGTTGGCTCATTGCGACGCAGGGTTGGACGAGTCTATTACAGCAGTGAACCCAAGCCGGAGGGAATCCGATGAATCAGACCACGAACAACTGGGCGCCGATGCCGCTGCGCCTCATGCTGGGCTTTGCGTTCATCTACCACGGCTGGCCCAAGCTGTTTAGCGCCCATCAGCAAACGGTGGGAATGTTTCAGGGCATCGGGCTTCCCGCTCCGGCGGCGATGGCCTGGATCATTGGACTGGTCGAAGTGCTGGGCGGGATCGCCCTGTTGGCCGGCGCGTTCATGACGGTCACGAGCATCATTCTCATCCTCCATCAGCTGGGCGCCATGTACAAGGTCCATCTCGGCGCGGGCTACAATTTCGTGCACATCACCGGGATGGGTCCCACAGGGCCGGTGTTCGGTATTCCAGGCTATGAAGTGAATCTGCTGTTCATCGCCGGCTTGCTGACACTCCTGATCGGCGGAGCGGGCGCTGCGTCGGTGGATGGCGCGCGGATGGCCGGACGGGCGGACGCTAGTCCACGCTGAGGCGATACCCGACCGCGGGTTCCGTGAGCAGGTATCGCGGGCGCGCCGGATCACGTTCGAGCTTGTGACGCAGCTGGGTCATGTACACTCGCAGATAATGCGTGTGCTCCGTGGCGTTCGGTCCCCAAACTTCTTTCAACAGATGCCGGTGGGTGATGACCTTGCCCGCGTGCTGCACCAGCGTGGTGAGGAGCTTGTATTCGGTCGGGGTGAGATGGACTTCGGTCTCGGCGACAAACACCCGTCGGGCGCCGAGATCCACCTGCAGCTCGCCCACCGTGAACACGGGCTCGGGACGGTCGCCGACCCGCTGCGAGTGACGCAGCGCCACCCGTAACCTGGCGAGCAACTCACCGGTTCCGAACGGTTTGGTGAGGTAATCGTCGGCGCCCGCATCGAGCGCCGCGATTTTGTCCTGCTCCTGCCCGCGCGCCGAGATCACGATGATCGGCGTAGCGCACCACTCGCGGAGGCGGCGCGTGAGGTCGATGCCGTCGCCGTCCGGCAGGCCGAGATCGAGCAGGATTACATCGGGATTGCGGCCGGTGGCCTGCGCGGTGCCTTCGCGCCCGTTCGCGGCTTCCACGAACCGATAGTCGTGGCTCTCGAGGGCCGCGCGCAAAAAGCGGCGCATCTGAGGTTCGTCTTCGATCACGAGGACCAGCGGCGCCACCCCGGGAACGGGCGGCGGAAGCGCGGCGGCTACCATGCGCCCGAAACTAGCGCTCGGCTGGCTCCGGGGGTACAGCGGGAGGTGGCGATCCCGTAATCGGCAGCGTGAACCGGAACACGGCGCCGCCACCGGCGCGATTCTCCGCCGTAATGCGCCCCCCGTGCGCCATGATGATCCCGCGCGAAATCGTGAGCCCGAGACCCACCCCCGACGCCGAGCTGGCTGACGAGGAGCGGTAGAATTTGTCGAAGATCTTGGTTTCCTCGCCCGTGGGGATCCCGGGTCCGCGGTCGGCCACCTCGACGGTCACGATGCCGTCGCGTGCATTGGCGGCGATGTCGATGGGCGTTCCCGCGGGCGTGTATTTGACTGCGTTCTCGAGCAAGTTGACGAACACCTGCTCGATGAGGACGGCATCCACCGGAACGAGCGGTAGCTCCGGCCCGAGATGCACGTTCACCGAGCGTCCTCGCAGCTTTTCCTCGAGCCGGATGAGCGCCACGCCCACCGGCTCTTCGAGCGGCTGCCACTCCTTTTGCACCTGCAGCGCGCCGCTCTCCACGCGAATCATGTCGAGGAGGTTGGCGATCAGCCGGTTCATGCGGCTCGCCTCTTCGAGAATGGCCTGCAGCAAGTCGGTGCGCGTGGCCTCCGCCTCCACGCGCCCTTCGAGCAGGCTCGAGGCCGCCCCGGTGATGGCGGCAAGCGGCGTGCGGAGATCGTGCGACAGCGACGACAACAGGGAAGTCCGCAGCCGCTCCGCCTCGATCTCCACCTGCTCGCGTTGCGCCTGCTCGGCTAGCATGGCGCGCTCGAGCGCCAGCGCCGCCTGACCGGCGAAGGTTTCGAGCAGCTGTTGCACCGCGGGATCCTGAAAGCGGCGCGGGTCGGACGGCCTGAGCCCGAGCACGCCGATGATCCCGCTCGCGGCGACGAGCGGGATATAGAGTCCCTGGGACGCGGGCAGCGTGTCGGTGCCGGCGCCGGCGGACTCGCCATGCTCGAACACCCATGTCGCGACACTCCGCTCCTTGTCGTCAATGGCGACGTCCGCGGGCGACCCACGGGGAATCGCCAGGCGCCGCGCTTCATCGGGCAGGAGAATCGACGTCGCGGTCCCGAACGTGTCGCGCACGTGTGCGATGACGGTCGCCACGAGCTGGCTCTGTTCCCGGGTAGCCGCAAGCTCCCGGCTCATCGCGTACAGCGCTCCCGTGCGCCGCTCGCGTTCGCGCGCGGTTTCCGCCTGCGCCCGGATGCGCAGCGTCAGATTGCTCATGATGAGCGCGATTGCGAGCATGACCCCGAACGTGAGCACGTAGCGCACGTCCGAAACAGCGAACGTGCCCTGGGGAGGAACGAAGCAGAAATCGAACAGCGCGATGGACAGGAAGGAGGCGAAGACCGTCGGACCGCGGCCGTAGCGCGACGCGACCAGCGCGACGCCCAGCAGGAACACCATCGCGACGTCGGTAAGCGACAGCACGCGCATGATCCCAAAGCCGAACGCCGTGCAGATGAGCGGAACGACGGCAGCGCGGGCGTATTCGCTCCAGGGCGACGGTCGTACGGCGAGCGGCACGCGGCGCGGGGATTTCTCCTCGGCGTCGTCACCGGAAATGACGTAGACGTCGACGTCGCCCGAGCCCCGGACGAGCTTGTCGAGCGTCGACCCGTACAGCTTGTCGCGCCAGGCGGCGTGCGTCGGTTTGCCGACCACCACGCGCGTGGAATTGTGGGCGCGGGCGTAGGCGAGCACCTCATCCGCGACATTTTCTCCCGACACGCTCACCACCTGGGCCCCGAGCTCCTGCGCGAGCTGCAGGTTCTGCTGCAGCGCTTCCCGGTCGCTCGCCGAGATACGCTGCCCCGGCGCCTCGACGTAGAGCACCACCCAATCGCACTTGAGCGTGGTGGCGATCCGTTTGCCCGCGCGTACCAGGCGCGCACCGGCGGGATTCGGCCCGATGCACACGAGCAGCCGGTCCGCCGCGGGCCAGGTCTCGTGAATGCCGTGCTCCTGCATGTAGCCGCGCATCTGCGCGTCGACCCGCTCGGCGGTGCGCCGCAGCGCCAGCTCCCGCAGCGCGATGAGGTTGCCCTTGCGGAAGAACTCCTGGATGGCGCGCGCCGCCTGATCCGGGACGTAGACCTTGCCTTCCTGCAGCCGGCGCAGCAGATCGTCGGCCGAGAGGTCCGCCAACTCCACTTCGTCGGCCTCGTCGAGCATCGTGTCGGGCACGGTCTCGCGGACCTGAACCCCCGTGATCTGCGCGACCACGTCATTGAGACTCTCGAGGTGCTGCACGTTCAGCGTGGTCGACACGTTGATTCCGGCGGCGAGCAGCTCTTCGACATCCTGCCAGCGGCGCGCGTGGCGTGAGCCTGGCGCGTTGGTGTGCGCCAGCTCGTCCACCAGAATGAGCCCCGGCTTGCGGGCGAGCGCGGCGTCGAGATCGAACTCACGGAGCGCCACACCGCGATACTCGATCGCGCTGCGCGGCAACACCTCGAGCCCCTCGAGCAGCGCCGCGGTTTCCGCGCGCCCGTGCGTTTCGACGATTCCCACGACCACGTCGACGCCTTCGCGCTTCTTGGCCCGCGCATCTTCGAGCATCGCGTACGTCTTGCCGACGCCCGGCGACGCACCGAAAAAGATCTTGAGACGGCCCCGCCCGGCGCGCGCCTCCTCGGCACGCACCCGCTCGAGCATCGCTTCGGGACTGGGGCGTTCGTTCATCGCGGGACCAAAGCTACGACTCGGGGGCTGGCGGGCAAACGGCGCTAGCGCGCGCGAGTGGGAGTGACAGGATAGCGGTTGGCGAGCCACACCAGCAGCACGAGCGCCACGACCACCCCGATCGCAAACCCGACCCAGCGGAGAATGAGCCTGACCAGCAGCTCGCGCGGCGTTCGGGGATGAAGCCGTGCGGCGCGCCCGGAGACCACCACCGATTGTGGCGCGCGCAAGTCGCGCAGCAGCTCCGCGGCGGCCTGGTAGCGGCGACGCGGCGCGCGCTCGATGGCGTGCACGATAATTTCCTCGAGCTGCGGATCGAGATCGGGACGGAAGAACCGGGGTGGCACGGGATCGGTCTCCCGCTTTGCGTGCATTACGACGAGCGGGTCGTCGGCTGGCCCGCCGGCGGGAAACGGCAGCGCCCCCGTGAGCATCTCGTACAGCATGATCCCGAGGGCGTAGACGTCGCTGCGCTCGTCGCCCGCGAGGCCGCGCGCCTGCTCGGGCGACATGTAATCGGGCGTCCCCGTCATGGTGGAGCCCAGCCAGGCCAGACGCCGGCGCGGGCGCTCGAGCGCGAGTCCGAAGTCGAGCAGCTTCACGCGATCTCCCGCCAGGACGAGTACGTTGTCCGGCTTCAGGTCACGATGAATGATGTGCTCTGCGTGGAGGTGCGCGACGGTCTCCGTGAGCTGCCGCATAAGATGCAGCGTCCGGGACGTGTCCAGCGGCTGTCCCGGAATGAGCAGCACGCGTAACGGCGTGCCCGCGACACATTCCATGACCAGGTACTGCCGGCTGCGCTTCGCGGGCTCGAACACCCGCAGCAAGTTCGGGTGCGCGAGCCGCTGCCCGAGGCGTCGTTCGCGCTCGAAGTTCGCGTGAAAGAGCGGATCTCCTTCGTAGCTCACGTGGGGGACCTTGAGCGTCACCGGAGAACCGCTGGCCTCATCCTCCGCCCGGAAAATTGACGCGGTCGCCCCCCGGGCGATGATCCCGGTGATGCGATACTGATCCAGCTGATCACCGACCGCGAGGTCGCTCACCGATTGGCGTGCGGCAAACCGAGCGCGGTCGAATATCTAATGGATGGAGTCCGCTCCATATGTCCCGTGAGCACGGCCGCAGCCAGTGTGACGAGAAGCGCGAGTATCGCCACGAACGGCCCGAACGGCGTGGAGCGAGCGCCCCCGGAGCGCCGCGCGCGCAACGGGAGGACGCGAGCCACCGACGCGCCGGCGGATGAGGCATGCGGATAGACACGTAGGACGGAATAGCCGCGAACAGCCACGAGCCTTCCTCGAGTGAGGCCACACTACCTCGAGAAAGTAGACCGGCAATCATAAAGATGGCATCAAAGTCTGATGAACTACTAATGAAACGCCGTGATTTTCCAGCGCCGCACGGCCACGATCGCCCAGATCGCCTCCACCAGGCCGAACGGCCAGGCCCCTTGCAGGAAGCCGTACGCCGACCCGAGCGCGCACGCAGCGGCAAATCCCAGAATGAACCACGGACTGCGGCGCTCGAGGGCATAGCATGCGAGCATTGCGCTTACGGCGAACAACCCGAAGAGATTGAGAGGGGTCAGTACAGGCCCAGGTAGCGGTTCAGCTCCCACTCGCTCACACGGCCGATGTACTCCCGCCACTCCCGTTCCTTGGCTTCCAAGAATCGCTCGACGATGTGCTCACCCAACGCGTCGCGGATTACGTCGTCCTTCTCGAGGTATTCGAGCGCTTCGTGGAGGTCGCGCGGCAGATCGTCGATCCGCAGGTGGCGCCGCTCCCGGTGACTCATCTCGAAAATGTTCTTGTTCACGGGATCGGGCGGTGTGAGCCCCTGCCTGATGCCGTCCAGCCCCGCGGCGATCTGCACGGTCAGTGAGAGATACGGATCGCCCGAGGGGTCGGGCATGCGCAGCTCGCAGCGCGTGCCGTCTTCGCGCCGATCCGGAATCCGGATCAACGGCGAGCGGTTGTGCATCGACCAGGCGACGTGCACCGGTGCTTCGTAACCAGGCACGAGGCGCTTGTAGCTGTTCACCAGCGGATTCGTGACCGCGCAGAAGGCGCGCGCGTGTCGCAACAATCCGGCGACGTAGTGCAGCGCGGTCTGCGACAGCTCCCACTGCGCTTTGGAATCGTAGAAGGCGTTCTTGCCCTTCTGAAACAATGAATGGCTCGTGTGCATGCCCGAGCCCGCCTGCCCGAAAATCGGCTGCGGCATGAACGTGGCGAGATAGCCGTGGCGATATGCCACGTTGCGCACCACAAACTTGAAAGTGGCGACGTTGTCCGCGGTTTGCAGCGCGCTCGCGTAGCGGAAGTCGATCTCGTGCTGGCCGGGCGCGGCTTCGTGGTGCCCGCCTTCGACTTCGAATCCCATCGACACGAGATCGCGAACGATCAGACTGCGAATCCCCTCCGCGCGATCGCCCGGCGTCAGATCGAAATAGCCGCCCGAATCGAGCGTGCGTGTGGTGGGCCGGCCGTTGGCGTCGAGCTGGAAGACGTAGAATTCGGCTTCCACCCCGACCATGATCTCGTAACCCAGCGCCTGGGCCTTCGCGATCTGGCGGCGCAGCGCCCCGCGGGGGCAGCCGATAAACGGGGTGCCGTCCGGGTTGTAGATGTCGCACAGGAGCCGCGCCACGCGGCCGCCTTCGTCGTCATACGGAAGCACCACGAACGTGTTCAAGTCGGGCTTCAATACCATGTCCGACTCTTCCACGCGCACAAATCCTTCGATGGCCGAGCCGTCGAACCGGACCTCGCCCGCCAACGCCTTCGAGAACTGGCTTTCCGGCACCTCGACGTTCTTGTTCACGCCCAGGATGTCGGTGAACTGCAGCCGCAGGAACGACACGCCCTGCTCGTGACACATCGCGAGGATGTCGCGCGCGGATGCGGCGGTGGGTTTTTCGACTGTCGTGGTCACGCTTGCTGGGGGTGCAACCTAGACCATAATCCACGCCCAGTCAACGAAACTGTGCGATTTGGTCCCCAAAAGGCCGCGCCGGTACTGCCATAACCCTCAATTTCTGCATCGTCGACCGGCAAACCACGCAACCAGTGCAAGTGCATCGAGTAAAAGATGTTACGCATTGCGCGCGATAATCTATTCGTGCTCGTTGGGCACGTTTTCTGGCACGCTTGTGAAATAAACGCGCCTCCGACAGCGACTGTTTATGCAAAGTGGTGCAAAATGTGCACATTATCCTTGACGAGTTGCAGTCACGGGGTAGGTTACGCGCAGTTTAGTCAGTGCCCTAGCCGTTCACCAGCAACGGGAATGCTCATCGAGGGAGGACATGTGGCCACGTCTAGCCAACCACAGATGAAAGCGAGTCTCGGCCTTACCGGAGTGACGATGAACGCCATGGCGCTCATCGCTCCGGGAGCATTCTTGTGGATCACCTTCGCCGTGCAGGCCGGGTATGCGTTCCCCTCTGGTGTGGCCATGTGGGGGGGAATCGCCGTAGCACTCGTCCTGGCGTACGCCACCGCAGTCTCGTACGCGGAGCTCGCCAAACTCTATCCCGGCGCGGGCAGCTCGTATCTGTTCGCCGAGCAGGCATTCCTCGGGAAGGCAAAGGCTGCGCGATTCGCACGCGTCGCGAAGTTCATCATCGGGTGGTCGTCCCACCTCTATTACTGGATCTACCCTGCCGTCATGGTCGCCATGATGGGCGTAATGCTGGGGTACATCCTCGGCTCGGTGTTTCCGAGTTTCATGAACGCGGGCATCCCCGGACCGGTATTCATGGCGGGCATCGCGATCGTGTTCGCGTACGCCGTGTCCTGGATCGCCTATCGCGGCGTGACGTCGTCCACGCGGGTGAACGTCGCGATCAACGTCATCCAGATCGTCGCCCTGCTGTTCTTCGCGGCGCTGGCGATCAGCTTCCGCTTGAGCCATCCCGAGGGCTCGACCGGGCTCACGCTCGATCCGAACGGCAACGTCGTTGCCGCGACACTGCACTACACCCTGACCGACACGCTGGCCGTCTCGCATCCCAGCGCGATCTCCGTGATCGCGCCACACCGGTTCGACTGGCTGATGCTCCAGGCGACGGTCGCGATTCTGCTGCTCGTCGGCTTCGAGTCGGTCACCGCGCTCGGTGAGGAAGCGAAAAATCCCAAGAAGGACATTCCCCGCGGCGTGCTCCTGTCGCTCACGATCCAGGGGCTCATCTGCTACATGATCGAGTACTTCGCGGCGAACTACTTCATGAGCTCGGGATACAGTCTCGCCACCGCCAAGGGTTCAGCGGCACCGGTCGGAGACATGATGGTGCTGGTCGGGAACGCGATGCTCGGTGGACGCGGCCGCGCCTTCATGCTGATCGAGGCGTTCACGGTGTTCCTCGCGCTGATCGGGACCACGTTGAGCTGCATCAACACCGGCGCGCGGGTGACGTACGCGATGGGCCGCGACAAGGAAGTCCCGGAGCACTTTGGCATGTTGCACGGGGAGAAGCTCACGCCCTACCGCGCCATCTGGACGCTCGGGACCATCGCCGCCGTGTTCGGTGCCTACGGCGCTCTTTACTATTTCGCGGGCGGTGCGGCGCCTGACCCGAAGACCATGAGCGGCCTGCCGCACTCGTTCTGGTACTCGTTCGGGATGAGCTCGCACGACGCGCTCGCGAAGCTGCCGAACGGGCTGCTGCTGATCACACTGATCTCGAACTTCGGCACGTTCGTGCTGTACGGGCTCACGAACATCGTCTGCATCGTCGCGTTCCGTGAGCACCACATGTTCCACGGCTTCAAGCACATGCTGGTGCCGATCTTCGGGACCATCGCGAACTTCGCGTGCCTCGCGTTCTATATCATCGGCCCACTCGAGGGCCTGGGGTCGGTCAAGGAGCCGCTCCTGGCCGTGGCGTTCTCGGCGGTGTGGGGCCTGTACGGCGTGTTCTACTTCGTGCGTACGTCCAAACGCGCCGGCAAGCCGATCATGGCCAAGGCGACAGCGTAGCGACAAGTCAAGGGGCAGGCGGGTTAGCGGGCACGCAGGCCGCACCCGCCTGGACCTTTCTTCCATGAGCGATGCTCCCTTTGAAGTCGGCCTGCTGTCGGACCTGGGCGGAGGATGGCCCGGGAACGAGGACGCGTGCGGCCAGTGTCAGCTGGATGACAACGAGGTTCTGGTCGCCGTCGCGGACGGCGTAGGCGGAAACGGCGGTGGTGACGTGGCGAGCCGCCTCGCGATCGAAACGACGATCCGACTGTATCGGGCGGGGCCGGCGGGACGAGATCCCGGCAAGTTCCTGAGACACGCCGTGCGCCAGGCGAACGTCGCGATTCACGACGACGCACTCGCCACGCCGGCGCTGGCGCGCATGGCCACGACGCTCACGGCAGTGATTGTCCGGGGCGACCTGCTCTGGGCGGTGCACGTCGGCGACACCAGGCTCTATCTCGTCCGCGGCGAAACCATCCGTCCGCTCACGCGCGATCACAACGTCGCCTCGGAGCGGGTTCGGCTGCATCTCCAGGGCGCGGAATCGGCGCGGCAGGATCCGGAGCGCTCGCTGCTCACCCGATCGCTCGGCGCGAGCTTCGTGCCTTCCGTCGACCGGCTGTCTGCTCAGCTCGAGCCAGGCGACCGCCTCGTGCTCTGCACCGACGGGATTCATACGTTGATCGAGGATCAGGAGATTCTCGGCTACTGCCGCGGGCAGAGTGCGCGAGCCGCGTGCCGCAGCGTGGTGGCCGCGGCCAAACGCCGCAATCCGCGGGATAACCTCACGATCGCCGTGGTGGTCGTGAACGACGTGACGCGATCCGCACCGGAGCGCGGCGCCTGGCGGTCGGGGCTTTCGAGGCTTTTGAACATCCTCGATTGACCCTCCCCAGAGCGGGGACTACGTTTCGCGCGCTCTCCAGCTGACCAGGAACGGCGGCGCGCGTGGACGAAGTCAAGATCGGGGACTTCCTCGATCAGTATCGCATCAGCGGAGTCGTCGCGCGCGGCGGGATGGGTACGATTTACAAGGCCGTCGATCGCACCACCGGCACGACCGTCGCGATCAAGTTGCCGTTCATCCGATTCGAGAGCGACCCGGCGTTCCACGCGCAGTTCCTGCGCGAAGAAGAAATCGGCCGTCGCTTGAACCACCCCAACATCGCGAAGGTGTTTACCCCGCGACAGAAAAGCCGCGTGTACATCGTCACCGAGTTCGTTCCCGGTGTCCCGCTGCGGTCGATCATGAAGCGGCATCAACCGCTGGACACGGAAAAGGCGCTGAACATCGCACGGCAGATCGCGGACGCGCTCGTCTACCTGCACGGCCAGCACGTCGTGCATCGGGATTTGAAGCCCCAGAACATCCTGATCACGCCGGGCGGGCAGGTGAAGATCATCGACTTCGGGATCGCGGTCGAGAATCGCGGCAGCCGGCTCAACTGGCTGGGGTCGAGCGCCCAGGGCACGCCCGAATACATGGCTCCCGAACAGGTGAAGGGGTCGCGCGGCGACGAGCGCAGCGACATCTACGCGCTCGGCGTGATGCTCTACGAGATGCTGACGGGAGAGCTGCCGTTTCCGGGAGACGATCCGCAGACGTTCATGCGCAACAAGCTCGGATCGGATCCGATTCCCCCCACCCAGGTTCGGCCCGATCTGCACCCGGTGCTGGAGGAGATCATCCTCCACGCGATCGACCGGGCGCCGGGAAATCGCTATGCCACCGCCACGGAGATCGCCGCGGATCTCCGCGACCCCATGCGGGTCACGCCGGTGGGGCGCGCGGCGGCGTTGCGCCCCCGCAGCACCAAGTCGGTGCGCACCCGCTGGATTCTCACGCGCGTCGGGTTGGGCGTCGCGATCGTCATGGCGCTGGGCCTGACGGTCTGGTACCTGAACCGGCACCCCGCCGCCAATTATCAAAACCGGTCAGTGGGCGGGGGCCAGCCGAGCAATACCACCCAGACCCCTGCGCGATGAGCCCGGCGGATTTTTTGACACCGTCCTTACGCCGTAACTCCTATGTTCCTCGCGAATCAGGACATGAGGACTCCCGGTGGACGGCAGCGACAAGGCGCCGAGCTACTACGAGCTGCACAAGGACGAGCGCAAGGCGTATCAGCGCGAGTACTACGCTCACCACCGCGAGCGGCGCGCGGAATACCAGCGTAAGCAGCGGGCAATGCAAAAGCGGCTTGCGGTAGAGCGGGAAGCCCGGGAGGCCCGGAGGCGGTCAGTCGATGCGGAGTGGAGGGGGTTGAACCTGCCGCGCGCGTCGTGAGAAAGACCGCCTCAGAACTGATACGAAAGCGCGAGGCCGCCTGTGAGCTGGTTGGGACCCGCAGATCCAGTGTTCCCGAAATCGTCGCGGCTGGAGTGTTCGTACCGAATTTCGGGGCGTACGAGCGCGTGCGGCCAGGCTTTAATGTTGAAGGTCACCGTGCCGCTCTGGAGTTTTCGATTCGGGGCAACGGGGAAACCCAGTACGCCGGAGGTGCGCACGCCGTCCTCGTCGCTCATGTAATCGCCACGTAGCGCAAGCTGGAGACTGCCGCTCAGATCGAACACCCCCCACACACCTGCGCCCCACCAATGCGCGTCTCCTCCACCTGGCGCAATCCCCTGCTCCGCGCCGATGTCATATTGCAAATAGACCGTCGTATTGGCGTGGGGCTTGAACGTGCCGACGAACTCGCCCCCGTATCGCTGGTTGCTGGTGTTTCCCGCCTGTTCGGGCCCGTAGTACCCGAAGAACGCGAGTGCCACCGGGTCACTCGGCGTGATGCCCAACCGCCCCATGAGCGATTTCCCGGTGTTGTTGTCCACCACGACGTCCCACCCGTTGATGAGTCGAAACTCGGCATCGACCTTCGGCGAGAACTTGGCGTCGATCCCCAACCCGGTATTCGTAAAGTTCGTCAAGTAGATGTATTCGTAGCCGTGTGAGAAGTTTGGATTCGAGACTTCATCCACGACTTCCACGTCCAGCAGCGTCCACATCTTGCCGCCCTTGAACTGCACATAGGTTGCCTTGCCTGTCGGCACATTGAGCGTCACGTACGCCTGGGGCAGATCGCCCTGGTCGCCGATCTTGAACCCGACCGACTGCAGCGGTGGCGCGTTCTCTCCAAACAGGGCATCCACGTGCACGCCAGCGTCGAACTTGTCCGTCGCCACGGCTTTGTCGAGGCTAATGCGCGCGGCGTTCATGATCACGCGATTATGAAACCGATCGTACAATCGTCCGACGATCATGCTGTCGGTGGGCTTGCTAGCGTAGAAGTACGACGCAGTCACGTAGCCCGACAGCGTGATCACCGGTGCGGGGGCGGCTGGAGCCGCCGCTGCACCAGCGGGCGCGGCCTTGCCGGTGTCGGGAGCTGGGGCGGCGGCCTGGGCGGAGAGGGGCGTGAGCCGAGCCAGCCCGACCAATACCAGCAGGTAGGGGCGCACGTCAGTGTCCCTGCGACAGACTGTCCAGCGCGAGATTCAACTGCAGCACATTGACGCGCGGCTCGCCGAACAATCCGAACTGCCGGCCAACGATATGTCTCGTCACGAGGGCGTGCACGGTGGCGCTGTCGAGCTGTCGAACCCGCGCCACACGGGCGACCTGAAGGAACGCGCTCGCCGGCGAGATATCGGGGTCGAGACCCGAGGCGGAGGACGTCGCCAGGTCCGCAGGCACCTTGCCCTTCACCGCGCCATCGAGCTTCACCGCGCTATCCACCGCGCCGGCAATCAACGTGTCCGCGAGCTTGAGGTCCGTGGGCCCTTTATTCGTTCCCGACGACAGCGTGTCGTCGTACCCGGCACCCGCGGCCGAGGGGCGGGGATGGAAGTATTCCGCCTTCGCGAACGACTGCCCGATGATCGCGCTCCCCAGCGCCGAGCCGTCAGGCCTCGAGATCAGGCTGCCGTTCGCCTGGTGAGGGAACACGATCTGCGCGATCGCCGTGATCACCCCGGGATACACGAGCCCCGTGATCACGCAGAGCAGGAGAGTCAGGACGATCGCGGGACGGAGCTGATGCTTGAGCATGGTTAGACGAGCCTCGCAACTACGAGCAGAACGTCAATGGCTTTGATGCCGATGAACGGGATGATGATGCCGCCCACGCCGTAGATCCACAGATTGCGGCGCAGAATGGACGCCGCGGGTGCGGGTTTGTAGCGCACGCCGCGCAGCGCCAGCGGGATCAGGGCGATGATGATCAGCGCGTTGAAGATCACGCTCGCGAGAATCGCTGATTGCGCCGAATGCAGGCGCATCACGTTCAGCGCCTGCAGCGCGGGATACGTCGCCACGAACATCGCGGGGATGATCGCGAAGTACTTGGCCACGTCGTTGGCGATCGAAAACGTCGTCAGCGCGCCCCGGGTGATGAGCAGCTGCTTCCCGATTTCGACGATCTCGATGAGCTTCGTCGGGTTCGAGTCCAGGTCGACCAGGTTTCCCGCCTCTTTCGCCGCCTGAGTGCCGGTGTTCATGGCGACGGCCACGTCGGCTTGTGCCAGCGCGGGGGCGTCGTTCGTACCGTCTCCCGTCATCGCGACGAGACGACCGCCCGCCTGCTCCTTCCGGATCAACGTCATCTTGTCTTCCGGGGTCGCCTCGGCCAGGAAATCGTCCACACCGGCCTCCGCGGCAATCGCGGCGGCAGTCAGCGGATTGTCGCCGGTAATCATCACGGTCCGGATGCCCATTTCCCGGAGCTGGCCGAACCGCTCGCGAATGCCGCCCTTCACGACGTCCTTCAGGTAGACCACGCCCAGTGCCCGCGCAGTGCCGTTCTGCCGCTCGGCAACCACGAGCGGGGTGCCTCCCTGCTTCGCGATCCGCTCCACCTCGGTGACGAGCGCGCTGGGCATTTCTCCGCCTCGCTCTCTCACCCAATTGCCGATGGCATCGGCCGCGCCCTTGCGTAGCTCGAGCGAGCCCGCGTTGACGCCGCTCATGCGGGTCGTGGCCGAGAACGGGACGAGCTGCATTTGCTCCGCCCCGGGCCCGTTGTCCTTTCCCGTGATGCCCTTCTTTCCTTCCGACAGCGTCCGCGCCCGCAGCCCGAACTGCTTGGCCAGCACCACGATGCTCCGGCCTTCAGGGGTTTCGTCCGGCAGGGATGCAATCTGCGCACGGTCGGCCAGGTACTCCTGCTGGACGCCAGGGGCGGGAACGAACTCGACCGCCTGCCGATTGCCGAGCGTGATCGTCCCCGTCTTATCGAGCAGCAGGGTGTTCACGTCTCCCGCCGCTTCGACCGCTCGGCCGCTCATCGCGATCACGTTGTGCTGGATCATGCGGTCCATGCCCGCGATGCCGATGGCGGACAGGAGCCCGCCAATCGTGGTCGGGATCAGACACACCAGCAGCGACACGAGAATCGGAATGGACACCGAGCCGCCCGAGTAGATCGCGAACGGTTGGAGCGTGACCACCGCGAACAGGAAGATGATCGTCAAGCCGGAGAGCAGGATGATCAGCGCGATCTCGTTCGGGGTCTTCTGGCGCTTGGCCCCTTCAACGAGGCCGATCATCCGATCGAGGAACGTCTCGCCGGGGTTGGCGGTGATTCGAATGATCAGAAAGTCGGAGAGCACCTTCGTGCCCCCGGTGACCGCCGAACGATCACCGCCGGACTCGCGGATGACCGGCGCCGACTCCCCAGTGATGGCCGACTCATCGACCGACGCCACGCCTTCAATGACTTCGCCATCGCCCGGGATCATGTCGCCGGGCACGCAGAGCACCACGTCGCCCTTGCGGAGCGCCGAGCCGGCCACCGCGTCGAACGCCGAGCGGTCGCGTGGATTCCGTAGCCGCTTCGCCACGGTGTCGCGGCGCGAGTTCCGCAGCGTCTCGGCCTGAGCCTTGCCGCGCCCTTCAGCCATCGCTTCAGCAAAGTTCGCGAACACCACCGTGAACCAGAGCCACAGCGTGATCTGAAGCGTGAATCCGACGTTCCCTGCTCCCGTGGCGACGTCGCGGATCAGCACGAGCGTCGTCAACACGCTCCCGATCAGCACGACGAACATGACCGGATTCCGAATCATGTGCCTGAGGTTCACGGTCTTCGCGAACGAGTCGCGCGTGGCCTGCTTGACGATCGGTGGATCGAACAGCGGTCGCTTCGTGAGCGGCATGTTAGAACAGCCTCCCCGCGTGCATCAGGAAATGCTCGACAATGGGACCGAGGGACAGCGCCGGGAAAAACGTGAGGGCGCTGACGATGAGGATCACGGAGATGAGCAGAATCACGAACAGCGGTGTCGTGACCGGGAACGTGCCGCTCGACTCGGGAACCACTTTCTTCTCAGCCAGGAATCCCGCGAGCGCGAGCATGGGCACCTGCATGGCGAACCGGCCGATCAGGGTGTTCAACCCGAGCAGCGTGTTGTAGAAGTACGTCGAACCCGTGAGCCCCGCGAACGCGCTGCCGTTGTTGGCCGCGGTCGAGGTAAACGCGTACAGGATCTCCGACAGCCCGTGGGGTCCGGAATTGTTCAGCCCCTTCAACCCCGCCGGCGTGACGGCGGCAATCGCCGTCAACGTCAGGACCGCACCCGCGAACACCAGCACGTACAGCATGGCCATCTGGACTTCGCGCGCCTGGATTTTCTTGCCCAGATACTCCGGAGTTCGACCGACCATCAGGCCGGCGATGAACACCGTGAGGATGATGTTCACGAGCATGCCGTACAGCCCCGCGCCCACCCCCCCGAACACGACCTCACCGAGCTGCATGTTCACCAGCG
>DATIYM010000052.1:0-30054 GCA_035517615.1 Gemmatimonadales bacterium | reverse complement strand
CATGGGACTCCGGGCACCTGCAGACGATGACGAAGAACAGCCCCGCCCGGGCGACGGACGCGCACGTCAGCATCATCGGCCATATCACCGCCGACGAGCTGCGTCGTGAGTTGACCATGACGGACGCGGCCAACGGGTTCGCGAACCGGTTTCTGGTGCTGGCCGTGCGGCGATCCAAGCTCTTGCCGGACGGTGGGCAGGTCCCCGACGACCTCCTCCGGCCCCTGCTGCATATGCTGCGCGTTGCGGTCACCACGGCCCGCACCCGGACGGAACTGCGCCGAGACGATGAGGCCCGCGATCTCTGGCATCACGTGTACGCGGATCTGTCAGAAGGGCGCCCGGGGCTGGTCGGAAGCCTCACTGCGCGCGCCGAGGCGCATGTGGCGCGGCTCTCACTGCTCTACGCCTTGTCGGACGGGTACGCGCTGATCAAGCGCGTACACCTCGAGGCCGCGCTGGCCCTGTGGCGGTATGCGGAACGTTCAGTCGCTTTCATCTTCGGAGAGAAGAACGGCGACCCGATGGTGGAACGCCTGTACGGCCTGCTCGATCCCGACCGCGGTATGACGAGGACGGAGATCTATGACGCCCTCAGCCGGAACGTACCCCGCGACAAGATCACGGAGGCGTTGACCGTCCTCGCCGGCCAAGCGCGCGCCGAGTGCCTACGACAGCCCCCGACGGGCCCGGGACGCCCCGCCGAGCGCTGGGTACGGGCACGCGATAAACGCGATAAACGCGATAATTCGCGGGACGGGGCAGATAACGCGTTAACGCGTATTAACGCGTACACCGCCCCGCCGAGCACCGAGCATTCAGAGGCGGCCCCGTGATGCCGTCCCAGCCCAGCCGCCAGCGATCCCTTGGTGATCTCGTCGCGTGGCTTCATGCGGCGCCCCCGGGGACGCTACTCGAGGCTGCCGCTATCGCGAAGGAGATCGCGAACGCATCGGCACCGCTGAGCACCAGTGTCGTAGAGCCCGTGCCACCGTCATGGCGCGAGCGACTGTGGACCGCCGCGGCAGACACGCGCATCGGGGTGGCGGAATTGTGCGAGGCGCTCGGCCGGCCGCGTTCCTGGGTATGGCGGCACACCGGCCCGAAGGCACCAAGTGCCCGTATCCCACACCGGAAACTTGAGGGCGAGCTCGTGTTTGTGGTCGGCGAGTTGCGGAGCTGGGTTATCCAGAACGAGCAGGTTGTAATGATAGGAGGACGGTGCGGAGTGGTCTCAAGGCCGCGGATTGCTACCGGGATGGGGAAATAGGCAGGTTTAGAGACGTGACCCGTTCCCACCTCTCCACTCCCAACCCAGTTGCGACGTGTCGGAAACGCCTCATATTGGGGCGCGTCAGGCAGGTTGCCGAGGCGGGTGATCTGTGATTAGTCTCACAAGGTCGGTCGGGCGGTAGTGGAACCAATGCAGCGTGCGGGCGTTACTTGCGGCGAGAAGGGGGTCGCGTTCAACCTGTCAAAACCTCGCGCTCGTGCAGCTCCTTCCCTCATCGCTCCCCTTGCGGACACGAATCTTCCAGAGTTCAGCAACCCGCCCGTCATTGAAGTCGCATGTTCTATTCAATTCAAGCCTATAGAGGGCTTGGACACGACTCGACTGCTCGCTCTCGCTTCCGAGTTGAAGGATCGTTTCCCAGACGTTCAGCAGCATCCGCCTTTGCCGCATGAACTAGAGGGATTTGATTTGCCGGCGCCTCCCCGGATGTCCTTTCAACTACAGGCACCGCTCCAACTGCTTCGATGGTGGTTTATCAATCAGAATGGCACCCAACTCCTGCAGGTGCAACACGACCGCTTCACGCTCAATTGGCGGAAACTTGAGCGCGACGACGAGGAATATCCTCACTATAGACAGTTGCGTGAGCGATTGGTGGACGAGTATTGGCGATTCGAGGATTTTCTACAGGGCGCTGGATTAGGTGCTCCTCTTCCTGATCAGGTCGAGCTCACATACCTGAATCATATCCCTGCGGGGCAACCGGGGGGGCCGCGGGAGGACGTAGCTCGACTTACAAAACTATGGGGCGGCGAGCCCACCGGAACGTTGCTTGCCGCGCCAGCAGAGGAGGTCGGCTTTGCGGCGCGTTATGTGATGTATGACGGCGGCGAAACGCCGCGCGGCCGTCTTTACATCCAACTGGAATCGTCCTATCGCTTTGCAGACAATTCCCCCGTTTACGTACTCCAGCTAAGGGGTAGGGCTGCGCCGGAGGGGGAAGGGCTGCCAGGCGCAGTGAGATCGCTGGACCGAGCCCACCGATGGATCGTTCAGACCTTTGCCGACATTACCACTGAGGATAAGCACCGACTCTGGGGAAGAAAATGAACGCTACGCTGATCGACGTTGGTCACGAGTTGCTCAGCAGTAACGATCTGTGGAAGGTGGCGCCGCCTAGGAATGTTGGCGAACGGGCCCTCCTCAGCCAAGAGCAAAAACTAACTTTCGATGTCCCTCTGTCCCATGGCCTCATGAGGATTGAAGTCACGGGTCCAGAGCCGGGTTGGTTGTATCGGGTTCTCCAGGGCGTTCAACACGTGGTCGCACTGCCCACTAATTGGGACTCCTACGGCGGAGCACGGATACAGGACGCCGCCGTTCTCACAGCCATGCGGCTATTATCGCGTACCCTTGGCTCTCTCGGGGTTGCGCCGATGGTAGTCCCGACGTCGTTGGGGGGGATCCAACTCGAGTGGCATCAAAACGGGTTGGACATCGAAATAGATGTCACACCGGCGGGCGGCGCGTCAGCCTATGTAAGAGATGAGGCTGTCGAGGGGCCTCCATGGGAAATTGACCACATCACGCCAGAGGCTATTAGTAACCTCCGCACGGTCTTGGCTCGAGTGCATTGAATGGCTGACACGCGATAGGAACTGAACGGCACCTTGCCGCCCAAAAATTACGATGAGGTGCCTGATGATATAAGCATTCCGGGCACGGCCGAACTCTGGCGTCGGCTGTGTCCGGATTGGTGCATTATGGATCAAAACCTAGGACGGAGGCGACCAACTTCGAATGCCTTCAATGACGACAAGGATGGCTCCCCGCTATCGGCTACCATAGCCAACGAAGCGCCGGGCACACACGTCCTTCTAAATGGACACCCGAGTTACGGCATCGCAGTCATCGAAGCGAATTGGCTGCGGGCTGGTGGCCAAAAGCTCATCAGAGAACCCGAAGAAGGGAACCCTGCACACATCGTGGTCGTGGGGTCGAAGAAGGACAAGAAGTTTCGAGACGAGCTCGCACGCCGCGCTCTGATCTTGGTGATGCCTGCCCGTTGCCTAGGCCCTCCGCCACCTAACCCCTGATCCAGTCGTCTTCCTTGAACCATCAATTCGTCCCCCAAAACGTCCCCCAGAAACGAAGCGCCCCCATTTAGGGAGCGCTAAGTCGTTGCCTTGTAATGAGGCGCCGGTCGGAATCGAACCGACGAATCGAGGTTTTGCAGACCTCTGCCTTACCACTTGGCTACGGCGCCGTGGGGTTAGAAACTAACCCCGAATCCAAAACCGGCATACCCTACGCGAAGATCCGCTGCGCGATATGCCGCAGCGGCACAGCAACCCCGACGTGCGCGGGTCGCTAGCGCTTCAGCAGCTTGAGGATTTCCAGGAACCCTTTTTCGGCCGCGAGCCCGATCGGGCTCGTACCGGCGTCGTTCTGCAGCCGTGGGTCGGCCCCGTGATCGAGCAGATAGCGAACCAGCTCGGCATTGTTGCGGGTGACCGCTTCGTGGAGCGGCGCAAACCCGGCCTGCTGCTTTGCGTTCACGGGAGCGCCCGCCTCGACCAGCATTCGCACGACCGCCATACTGCGACCCGCCGCGGCCGCGTGGAGCGGCTGAAGGCGCATCGGATTCCGCGCCACCTGGAGGACGTCCGCGCCGCGCGCGAGCAGCAGTGCCACCGCCTCCGGTTGCGCGAAGAAGGCCGCCAGGCCGAGCGGATAGAAGCCGTCGTTCGAGTACGCATTGAGCAGCTCGGGATTCGCATCCAGCAGCTCGGCGAGCCGCTCCGTGCGTCCGACCGACGCCGCGTCGAAGATGTCGAGCTCAGGATGGGCGGCAAGCAGCGCCTGCACCACGTCGTGCTTGTGATGGTACTGCGCAATGAGCACAACCGAGTGCCCGCGTTCGTTGCGCTGGTTGACCAGTGCCGGATTTGCCCCGACAAGCTTCTGAACTCGCGCTATGTCACCTGCCCGCACCGCATCGAATAGTTCGTCGGTCGTCTGCATTTGCCTACGTCTCTCCTTGACGGTTTGCCTCGACGTCTCATCCGCCCCTTAACTCAATCAGCGTGATTTCCGCCGGCGCCCCAAGTCTAAGCGGCGGCCCCCAATACCCTGTCCCTCGACTCACGTACAGCCACATGCGCTCGAGCCGATGGAGCCCCGCCACAAATGGCTGGAAGAAATGCACGAGAACGTTGAAGGGGAAGTACTGGCCCCCATGGGTATGGCCGGACAGCTGGAGGTCGAAGCCCATCTCATCCGCCGCGTACGCGCTGCGCGGCTGGTGCGCGAGCAGCAGTTTCACATGCGATGGCGGCGCACCGCGAACCGCGGCCGCGGGATCGGAATGGTGCCCCGGCACACCCCGGCTCGCGAACGCGTCGGTCACGCCGACCACGAGCAGCCGTCCTTCGCCGCGCTGAATCAGCTGATGAGCGTTGGTCAGCACGTTGAAGCCGAGCCGTTCGGCTTCCCGCATCCAGCCGTTCGCGTCCCAGTAATACTCATGATTTCCCGAGACGAAGAACTTCCCGTACCGGGCCGCGAGCGCTGCGAGCGGCGCCACCTCCGCGCGCAGCTGGGGCACCTTGCCGTCGGCGACATCGCCGGTGAACGCGATCACGTCGGGATCGAGCCGGTTCGCGGTATCGACCACGGTCTGGACGAAGCGGCGGCGGATCGTTGGCCCCACATGCAGGTCCGACAGCTGCACGATGCGGAACCCCTCGAGATCAGCCGGTAGCCCGGAGATCGGCACGGCCACCCGAACCACCCGTGGCCGCCGCGCTCCCCAGAGTCCAACGGCTGTGAGCAGTGCCGCGCAGCCGATCAACGCCGGACTCAACACTTCACCCGAAATTGCCCAGAGCCTGACGAATGTCAGATCGGCAGCCAGCACGAGGACGAGAAGAATCGACGAGAATCCCAGTGTCGTGTATCCGATCCAGTGCGCCGCGCGGCCGAGCGGTCGATCGTCACTCCGCCATCCGAGAAACGCGGTGAACGGCGCGGCCGCGATGGCGACGAGTAGCACAATGGCGGCCCCGAGCCAGACCGGCGGCAGGTGCAGGGGGGGCAGGAGCCGCACGCCGATGTAGGCGTGGAACAGAGCCCAGACGAGTGCGATAACGTTGATGCGACGACGCATGGTTGACCTCAATCCGCCGGCACGTCGGCCGGACCATGAGCGGCGGCCGGCGCCGACGTCCACTTGCGTACCCACACACCCGCCCACCGCCCGAAATCGTCCAGGTAGGTGTACACCACGGGCACGACGATCAACGTCAACAAGGTCGACGTGATCAGGCCGCCGATCACCGCGTGGGCCATGGGAGCCCGGAATTCCGAACCCGCCCCCAGTGCCAGGGCCGTCGGCAGCATTCCGAAAATCATCGCGAGCGTTGTCATGACGATCGGCCGGAGCCTGAGCTCGCCCGCATCGATGAGCGCCGCGCGCCGGTCACTCCCTTTCTCGCGGGCTTGATTGGCAAAGTCCACGAGCAGAATCGCGTTCTTCGTCACCAGACCCATCAGCATGATCACGCCGATCATGCTCATGATGTTGAAGGTGCCGCGGGTCAGCATCAGCGCCAGCATTACCCCTACGAGCGAGAGCGGCAACGACAGCATGATCGCGAGCGGCTGCAGGAAGCTGCCGAACTGCGACGCCAGAATGAGATAGACGAACACGATCGCGAGCGTGAGCGACTCGAGCATGTACCCCACCGTCTCGGCAAAGTCCTTTTGCTCGCCGCCGAAGTCGAACCGGTATCCGGGCGGCAGGCTCAGCTTGGCAAGGCGGGTCCGCACGTCGCGCGTCACATCGGTCAGTGGCCGCTGTTGATAGTTGCCTTCGATCGTGGCCACCCGTTCGAGGTCGAGGCGTTTGATCTCATTCGGGGCACCGGACAGCCTGATCGTGGCCACCTGGCCGAGCGGGACCATGACCGGGGTATTGGTCTTCCGATCCATCTGGCTCGAGGCCAGGGGAATGCCCGAGATATTCATCTCGGTCTGCCGGAATTCGGGCGCCAGGCGCACCACGACGTCATGCGCGAGGCCCGTTTCGTCCTCCCACGTTCCGGCTTTCTGCCCAGCCAGTACGGGGCGCAGCGCGTCGCCGATCGAGCCGATCGAGAGACCCACGTCCGCCGCGAGATCGCGATTCACGTCCACGACGAACTCGGGTTTTCGGCCCTCGAGCGAGGAGCGCAGGTCAACGAGCCCCGGCACGGTGCGAATCGACGCGAGCGCGTGGTCCGAGATTTCCTGGAGCCGGCTGATCTCGGGACCTTCCAGGTTGAGCTGGATCGGGTATTCGGATCCGCCCGCAGCGCCGATCTGCAGCACTCGGGCAGTGATGCCATGGAAGCGCGGCAGGACGGTACGCAGCTCTGCCTCGAACTCCTGCTGCGACCGGTGGCGCCGTGCTTTCGGGACGAGCTTTACATAGATCTGTCCCTTGTTCACCGCGTTGTTCTGCTGTGCTCCGCCTACGGTTGCGTACGTCAATTCGACCTCGGGCTGCTGGCCGAGATAGCGCACGATCTCAAGCGCCTTGTCGGACGTGTAGCTGACGGACGAACCCACCGGGGTCTCGAGCGACAATCCGGTCTGCTCGTTATCCGAGTTCGGCATGAATTGTCCGCCCACGAGCCCCAGCGCGAACAGACTCATCGCCGCGACGAACGCGGCGGCTGCGAGCCCCATGGTCGCAAGGCGATGATCGAGCGCCCACGCAATGACCTTGCGGTAGCGCTGTCCCAATCCGTGGAACGAGTTGTTGAACCGCTCGAGCGCCCGACCGATCCGCCCCCGCGGGCCGCCGCCTTCGGCCTGGGGATCGTACCATAGCGACGACAGCATCGGATCGAGCGTAAACGAGACGAACAGCGACACGAGCACCGCGAACGCGACCGTGATGCCGAACGGGAAGAAGAAGCGTCCTACGATGCCCTTCATGAAGGCGACCGGAATGAACACCGCAATCACCGACAACGTCGTCGCCAGAACTGCGAAGCCGATCTCGGACGTGCCCCGCTGCGCGGCGGTATGGTGATCCTCTCCCCGTTCCACGTGGCGTACGATGTTTTCTCGCACGACGATCGCGTCATCGATGAGAATGCCGATAGCGAGCGAGAGGCCCATCAACGTCATCACGTTCAGCGTGAAGCCGAACGCATAGATCGCGAGAAAGGCGGCGATCACCGAAACCGGGAGCGTGAGCCCCGTGATGACCGTCGAGCGCCACGAGTTGAGGAACACGAAGACGATGAAGATGGTCAGTGCCGCTCCCTCGAGCAGCGTCTTCTGCACGTCGTCCACGGAATTCCTGATCCAGGTGGAATTGTCCTGGACGGTGGACAACGTCACGCCGTTCGAGAGCGAGTGATTCAGCTCGTCGATGACCCGCTTGACGCCATCGGCGACGGCGACCGTGTTGGCGCCCGACGTCTTGCGGATCTCGAGCGCGACGGCGCGGCCGCCGTTGACGTACGCGGCATCGCGCTCCTCCTCCTGAGCGTCCTCGATGCGCGCGACCTGGCCGAGACGCACCGGAATCCCGTTGCGCGTCGTGACGATAAGGGTCGCGAACTCCTGCGGGTCGCGAATCTTGCCCGCCACGCGGACGAGATTCTCGGCGTTTCCCTGCTCCACCCGGCCTGCGGGCACATCACCGTTTTCTCGCTGCACGGCGCGCGTGATCATGTCCGGGCTCACGCCCAGCGCGTTCATGCGGTCGGGGAGGAGGAGCACGTGGATCTCGCGCTTCAACCCGCCCACCAGGGTGACGCTACCGACTCCCGAGATGTTCTCGATGCGGCGGCTCACGACTTCGTCGGCCATGCGGGTGAGGTCGCGCAGCTCCCAGCCATCGCCCCGCACCGACAGCACGAAGATGGGCTGGTCGGACGGGTTGGCCCGCGAGATCACGGGCGGATCGATGTCCTTCGGCAGATCCTGGCGCACCGCGTCGATCTTGGCGCGCACGTCGGCCTGCGCGTCCATGACCTTCGTACCGAGGTTGAACAGCACGACGATCGTCGAAAAGCCCTCGGTGGACGTCGATTGGATCTGCTTCACGCCTTCGACCGTGTTCACCTGCTCTTCGATCTTCTTCGTCACTTCCCGCTCGACCGATTCCGGGCTCGCGCCGGTGTAGCGGGTCTGAACAACGAGTACCGGGAACTCGACGTCGGGGAACTGGTCGATGTTCAGGCGGCGGTAGGAAAACAGGCCCAGCACGACGAGCGCCGCCATCATCATGGTGGCGAACACCGGTCGCTTGATCGACAGATCGCTCAGGAACACGAGATCAGCCCTCCACGCCCGTAATGGTCACCGGCACACCAACGCGCAGCCCGCTCGCGGCGCCCAGTACGACGGTTTCTCCGCCCGCCAGGCCATCCATGATTTCGACCAGCGACGCGGATTCATCACGCGCCCCCGTGGTCACGTCGTGCCGCGCAATGCGGCCGTTCTCGACCGTGAGCACGTAGCTCTTGTCGCCATCGCGCCGCACGGCGGTGAGCGGCACGCTGATGGCGCCCTTCACCTGGTTCAGGACGATCCGGCCCGACGCATAGAGCCCGCCGACCAGCCGTCCGGTCTCGTTCGGCACAGCCACGTACACTTTGACCTGACGCGTGGCCGGGTCGACGGTGGCGTTCACGCGCGAGACGCGGCCACCGAGTCCGGGATCCGCCACACCTGTAACGGTGAGCGCGACCGGGGCTCCGGGCCGGACCTGCGAGACGTACTCGCTGGGCACCGTGGCCTCGAATTCGAGCTCGGTCGTATTGACGAGCTGAAACAGCAGGTCGCCGTCCTTCACGCGGTCGCCGGAATCGACGGCCCGCTGACTGATCACTCCGGCGGACGGGGCGCGGACGGTGGATTCGTCGAGCTTCTTCTGGGCGAGGGCCGCATTGGCTTCGGCCGCGCGCAGCGTCACTTCGGCGTTCTGCACGTCGCGCTCGGAGACGGCGCCATCCTTGTACAAACTCTGCATGCGTTCGTAGTCGGACGCGGCCAGGCGCCGTTGCGCGTCGGCGGATATCGCCGCGGGTGCGGCCGCATTGGTGCGGAACCGCGCAAGCGCCTGTCCCCTCCGTACCGCCTCGCCCTCCTTCACGTAGACCTCCTCCACCACTTCCGGAATGGGCGACGCGATGCGAATGATGACGCCCGGCTCGAGCGTGCCGGAGACGGGCAGGCCGGCGATCAGGTCCACGCGCCGGGCCTGTGCCACGTCACTGCCGCTCAACACGGCGGTAGGAAGGGAATCGGCGCTGGAGGAATCCGCCGCGCGGGCGCGCTCGCCGCGACGCACGACCATCACGCCGAACAAGATTGCGAACACCAAGGCGCCCGCCACGAAATAGCGCTTCATGGGTTGGCTTCCTTCTGGTTGGGAATCACCGCCACGTGTTCAATCGGCTGCCGCTCGACCGGCAACGGCCGGCCGAGCGCGCGCTCGAGCTCCGCCAGCGCCACGAGGTAGTCCCGCGTCGCCTGCACCTGGTTCACCTCGGCCTGCGCCGCGGACACACGGGCATCGCTCACGTCGAGCTGCGTCGCCATGCCGTTGGTATAGCGCACGCCGGCGAGATACTGCGCGCGCTGCGCCTGCCGGACGGTCTGCTGCCGGGCGGCGAGCAACGAGCGCGCGCGCTCGAGCTCTCCCCATGCTCGCGCCACTTCGAGATTGATTTGCTGCTTGAGTCCGTCGCGCTGTGCCTGGGCACGCTCCAGGTTGGCGCGTGCCTGATCCACCTGGCCGCCGGTTCGGAACCCGTTGAAAATCGGAATCGTGATCCGTACTTCGCCGTTCCATCCTTCATGGTACTGCGCGCCGAACGGCGACACGCCGAGCGGGAATGCCTGTTGGGTGTACGTAGTCGTCAAGGACAGCGTCGGCCAGTAGTCGGAGCGCGCGACTTTGAGCAGTTGCTCCTGCTCACGCACGGTCGCGTCGGCCGCCGCCAGACCTGGTCGCGCGGGATTCTCGAGTGAGTCGACCGTCGGCACGGGAATCATTTCGTCCGACGACTCGAGCGCCGTCGCGAGCGCCAGCGGCTGCTCGGCCGGGATGTTGAGCAGGCGCTTCAAGTCGAGTACGGCGACGTCGAGCTGGTTGCGAGCCTGGACCACCAACGGTTCCTGATTGGCGGCATCGACCTGCGCTCGCAATAAGTCGTACTCCGCGCGCGTGCCTGCCTGCCGGTAGAGCGACACCTGATGCAGGTGATCCTGCGCCTGTTCGAGATTGTCCACGGCGATGGCGAGCATGCGCTTCTCGAGCGCGGCCTCCCAGTACGCTCGCGTCACCGCCAGCGTGACGTCTGACTCCGTCTCGACTTGACGATTGCTTGCAGCTTCGCGGAACGACTTCGCCGCCTTGAGACGGGCGCCCAGTTTGCCGCCCGACCACAACAACTGCGTCGCCTGCAGTTGGAAATTCCAGTTATTCGGTGCGCCGAAAGGCGTGTCCTTGAACAGGTTCGCGAGTGAATCGTTGGCGCCGCCCAGACCGGAATAGATCGAGGCGAACTGGCGCGTGTACAGGAACGTGCCCGTGACCTGCGGGAGCGCACCGGAAAAGGCCTGGCGGACCTGGCCGTTCGCATCGCGCACATCCGCACGCGCAATCCGCACGTCGACCGCCTGCTCCTGGGCGCGATTGATGGCATCCGCCAGCGTCATTCGTATCGTGTCAGCTGGCGCTTGCGCGGCGGCTCGACCTGCGAACGCCGCCACCATGAAGAACACCGGTGTCATGCGGTTCATGATCACTTCCCTTTGGATGATGCCAGACCCTCGAGGGCGAGGGTCAACCGGCGCCGCAGCTCGTTGCGCAGCGGAAACGGCGGGGTGGGACTTGCCACATACTCGAGAATCGTCACCTGGTGCACCGACTGCAGCACGCGGGCGATCCGCTCGGCGTCTTCGTCGTCCCGAATCTCGCCCGACGCCTGGAGCTTCTTGATGAGCGTCACGGCGAACTCGTCCCAGCGCTCGCACATCTCGTCGTCGCCGGAGTACTGGTTCTGCATCCATTCGCGCAGCACGTGCGGGGCGAGCGCCCGCTCCTGCTCGTAGAACGCGGCCAGTTCGGAGAACATCCGAATCAGCTGCGGCGCCAGCCGGCCGGGACGGGCGAAGATCGCGGAGGATTCTTCCTGCGCCTGTCCGAACCATGTTTCCGCGACGTAGCGGAGCACGGCTTCCTTGTAGGGGAAGTAGTTGAAGAACGTGCCCTTGGCGACGTCGGCCTTCTCGCAGATCTCCTCGACCGTCGTTTGCTCGACGCCGCGCTGCTTGAACAGCGCGCACGCCGCCTGAAAGATCCGGTCCTTCGTTTCTTCTTTCTTGCGCTCTCGGCGCGAGACTTCCGGAACCGCCATGTTTATGACCCTGGTCAAGTTTGGATGCGGTATAATATTGGACTCGATACACAACGTCAATGACCGCGGTCAGGTTTCAACACACTGGCGAGCGGGGGAAGCCGACGTGAACAACGGGTGAAGAAGACGAAACGGGGGGTCTAGAAGCCTATTCCACGCCGAATCGAGAGGGCGATGTGGTTTTGCACGTCAGGGCCGAACCGCCAGCCAAAGGCAAACTCGACGACGTCGCCGCGCACGGCGCGCGTCGGCCCGAGTCGGAGCGCCAGACCGAAATCATTCCCTGTCCGGGCGGCCTCGTCGTCGAACCAGGCGCCGCCCCAGTCGAAGAACGGGGCGATCCCCACCCCTACGAGCCCCATGAAATCGTCCGCAATGACAAAGCGATCTTCGACCGCGAGCCACACCGTGCGCGTCCCGGTAAACGCGTGCGCCCCGAACAACCGGGGACCAGTCTGATCGACCCACGGATCGAACTCCCCGCCGGGCTTGGGTTTGCGGAGCAGGCCACCTTCGAAATGCACGAGAATCGTCTGCAGCTCGAAGTTCTGGCTCGCCACGGTGATCGAGCCGTGGACGCGGCTCGAGTCGACGGCGCTGCCATTGTAAACGCCGTTCGTTGCGGCGCGGAACAGCGCGAATCCGCCGGGCCATACCCCGCTCCACTGTCCGCTCGCCTCGGCACCCACTCCCGCCTGACCTTGGGGGTATCCGAACGCTTGCGGTGCCGCCCAGAAGCCGAACCGGAACGTCGTCGAGAGGTTCACGTCTTCGCGCCGGCCGTAGGTGTTGAAGCGCTGCAAAATGGCGTAGCGCGCCCGAGCAAACTCGAGGCCTGCGCCCACCGTCACGAATTGTGAGTACGGGACCACCGATGCCGATTCGGGAGCGAAGTCCTCCCGCCTCCACGCGGCGTTCACCCAGAGCCGCGTGTAGTCGTGCGTGGTCGCGTGGAGGGCGTGGCCAACTCCGAGGCCGAAGCGGAGTGCGTGGCGTCCGAGATAAACGACAGGCTCACCCTGCGCAGCCACGTCAGCCGCGTACCGGCCGCTGTAGTCGAGCAGCTGCCCGTCCCGAAATTGCAGGATGCGCTGCGTCGCCGCCTCGCCCCCCGTTCCGGCCGCCCAGGGCGCAGAAGTCTCGTAGAAGGGCAGCCCGATCGCCCACGAACCCCGGTTGCCATCGGACAGCGATTGAAAGAGACCAAGCACGTGTATTCGGGAGCTGAACAGATGCGGGTTCTGGTAGAGGAACGACGTGTAATCCCGATCCGGCGTGTTGGTATAGAGTGCGGTGAACGAGGTTGCCGTACCGAATAGGTTCTCCTCGATCATGCCGAGCTGCCAGGTGACGTCACCATCGGCGGAGGCGATGTTGACCTGCGGTTTCGTGCTCCAACCGTCCGCCGTTTCCACCCGGAGCGCGAGCTTCTCACCTACGCGAACCGTATCGATTTTGACGTCGCGGAACACATTCAATCCGCGCAGTGCACGCTCGCTTTCGAGGGCGCGGGCCGAGTCATAGGGCTCGCCCGGATTGAGGAGCAGCGTGTTACGAATAATGGACGAATGCGTCTTGACGTGGATCGCGTTCGCCATCCTCGTCAAAAATCCGATCTGAAAATCGCTGCTTTCAAAAACGTTGTGAGTGATGACGATGACGGTGTCGATGATGGGGGCGGCAGGCGGCTGCAACGCGCCGCTGCTCTGACCGATCTGGGGACGAGCCAGTGAAGCGAGCAGGAACGCCGCTGAGGCGAGAACTCTACTTGATCGCGTCAAAGCGCTGGTGGACAAAGTAGGTGCGATGCCTCGACCCGTCGTTCCATTCCGTAAAATACACCACCGCGTCCACTCGGCCTGTCAGCTGCCGCATACCGCGCGTCGCAAGCGTGAGTGCTCCACGCACCGAGTCTTCGCGCAGCGGAGCGCACAAACACGTCACCGTCGCGTGCGCGGGAATCGGGGCGCCGTCGCCGCCCAAGGAATACGCGACTCCCGGTTTCAGGTCGCGCGCGCGCCGTAAACTCAGTCCGAGAGTCAGCGCGTATTCGTCTCCCAGCGCGGGCGACGGGTCGAAGTCGTAGCGAATGAGAACGACATCCTCATGGGCATCGGCCTGGGCGCCGCTCGGTCGCGGCGCCGTGTCGATCCCCAGTCGCATGATGGTCAGTTGCGAATCAGGCTCGAACGTGATCCGCCCGTACCACTCCCAACGGCCCAGCGTTTGTACCCCCATGGTGTCACCGCGGCGGGAGGGGCCGGCGCAGGCCACGGCCGTGACCGCAAGAAGCACGTAACGGCCACGGCGGGAGCAAGCCGCCAAGCTCAGGGCCGGGAGGCGGGAGGCGTTGCGGGACGGGGCGGCGGAGCAACTGACGCCGATGGCGCGGCGGGCGATTCCTCGAGCGCCGCCACGAAATGCCACAGCTCGACCGCGGAGAACTCCGAGAACCGATCCTGCACCTCGCGCTCGGTGGGCTCGAGAAACACCCAGGCGGTCGAGCGGTGCCGGTCGGCACCGACAAAATGGACGCGGCCGCGCACGCCCCCGACTGCCGCATCGGGCTCGAGCTCGAGAAACACGTTCCACCGCGCTGCACCGCGCTTCAGCTCACCCATGTGCCGGGCTCGTTCCTGACCTGGAAACGGGACCGTCATGAGCCAAGAGCCGTAGGCCGCATGAGCGATACTCTACGTTCGCGGGCGCAATCCTGCCAGTTAGATTCCCCGTTCTCATGACTACTTCCGCCGATCGCTCTAGGCCGCGCACGATTCGAGTCGCTCACAGCCCCGACGCGGACGACGCGTTCATGTTCTGGCCGCTTGCCGTAGGCCGGATCGACACCGGGGCACGGCGTTACGTGCACGAGCTCGCGGATATCGAGTCGCTTAACCAGCGGGCCCGCACCGGTGAGCTCGAGGTCAGTGCGGTGTCGCTGCACGCCTATGCGTACCTGGCGGAGCGCTACGCGCTTCTCGCCCATGGCGCCAGCATCGGCGATCGGTACGGCCCGCGTCTCGTCGCGCGCTCAAAGGCCCCCCCGGATGCGCGCGCCGCATGCGCGGGGCTGCGCATCGCCATTCCGGGAGTCCTGACGACTGCGTACCTGACGCTGCGACTCTATCAGCCGGAGTTCGAGCCCGTGGTGGTGCCGTTCGACCAGATCGAAGACTACGTTGCAAAAGGCAAGGCCGATCTGGGCCTGCTCATTCATGAAGGACAGATCACGCACGAGCAGGGTGGTCTCCATCTCTGGGCAGATATGGGCGAATGGTGGTATGCGGAAACGGGGCTTCCCTTACCGCTCGGCGGCAACGTCGTCCGCCGCGACCTCGGAGACGACCTGATGCGCGAGATCGCACGCGACCTGAAAGCCAGCATCGAGTACGCCCTGGCACACCGGCAGGAAGCCCTCGTTCATGCCCGCCAGTTCAGCCGCGGACTCGACCTGCGCGATACCGACCGCTTCGTAGGCATGTATGTGAACCGCTTTACGGTCGACTATGGCCCCACCGGGCGGCGCGCCGTGACCGAGCTGCTGACCCGCGCCGCCGGCGCCGGGATCATTCCCGAGGCCATCGAAGTGCACTTCGTCAGCGCAGTGGACTGAACGCTGGCGTCTTGATGCCCCAAACCGCATTTTAGGCCTCGCCTGAGGCGAGGAGCCCGATCTAGTGTCCGCACCAGTTCTCGATGGCAACGTCTCGGTTTTGGTCGTCGACGACGAAGAACCGATCCGCAACGCGCTCAAGAAATACCTCCAGCAACAGCAGTTCGAGGTCTATGCTGCCGGCTCGGGCGAGGAGGCACTCGATCTGCTCCGTCGACACAAGATCGCCCTGATGCTGTGTGACATCCGCATGCCGGGAACGAGCGGCGTCGATCTTGTCCCCCAAGCCATCGACATCGAGACGGATCTCGCCATCCTCATGCTCACCGCCGTCAACGACGCGACCAGCGCGGCCTTGTGCATGCAGCGAGGAGCAATGGACTATCTCACCAAGCCGATCGAGCTCGCGGATCTGGGGCGGGCCGTGCAGCGCGCGCTCAAGCGCCGCGAATCGCAGCTGGAAAGCCGCGAGATGAACCGGTGGCTCAAGGAGGAAGTGACCACGCGAACGGTGGAGCTGCAACGCGAACGGCAGAAGCTCGAACGGATCTCAGTGGCTACGCTCGAAGCGCTGGTCAACGCCCTCGAAGCCAAGGACCCCTACATGCGTGGGCACTCCGCCCGCGTAGCGGACCTCTCCGCGACGATCGCTGCCCAGCTCGGCCTGAACGACGAGGAGGTCGAGCATGTGCGGGTGGGGGGCCGGCTGCACGACGTGGGAAAGATCGGCACGCGTGAAGCCGTGCTGAATAAGCAGGGTCCGCTCACGCCCGAAGAATTCGAGCATGTCAAGCAGCACGTGTTGATCGGGTCACAGATTCTCCAGCCACTTCCGCATCTCGAGCACATCATCGCGATGGTCCGCTCGCATCACGAGCGCTGGGACGGCACCGGCTATCCCGACGGCCTGAAGGGCGAAGCGATCCCGCTGGGTGGGCGAATCATTGCGGCCGCCGAAGTCTACGACGCGCTCTGCACATCGCGGCCCTACCAGGACAAGCTCACTCCCGAAGCGACCGTCGAGCGCATGGCTGAGCTGTCCGGCACCGTCCTCGATCCGAAAGTCCTGGACGCACTCCGCGCCGTCGTCGGCCGCCGGCGGACGCTGATTTTCCTGGACGAGGGAACCGGAGTCTAGCCTCCCGGCGAAGCCATGCGCGTCGCCGTCACCGGCGGTACCGGATTCGTTGGCCGGCACATTGTGCAGCACCTCGTTACGCTCGGCCACACCGTTCGCGCGTTGGTGCGCGATCCTCGCCAGCTGCCATTTCCTCGAGCGCAGGCCCTCGAACTCGTTCCCGGAAACCTGAGCAACACCAAGGCCCTGGCTGTTCTCGTCGAGGGCGCGCACGCGGTGATTCATCTCGTCGGCATCATCGCTGAACACGGCGGGGCAACCTTCGAAGCCGTCCATGTCAGGGGGACGGCGGCCGTCGTGCGTGCAGCACAAGGCGCCGAGGTGCCTCGGTTCGTGCACATGAGCGCGATCGGGCCGCGCCCCGATCCGGGCGCCACCGCGTACCATCGCACCAAGTGGGAGGGTGAGGAGATCGTGCGCCGCTCTGGGATCGGGCATGCGATTCTCCGTCCGACGATCATCAACGGGCCGGAAAGCCAGCCTATTGGGCTACTGATCCACCTTCACCGCTACCTGCCGGTGGTGGCGGTCTTCGGTGATGGAAAATTTCCGCTGCAGCCGATCTGGATCGAAGACGTGGCCGAGGCATTCACGCGCGCTGCGATCGACACTGAGATTCGCGGTACCTTCGAGATCGGCGGTCCCGCGGTACTCACGTTCGAACAGTTCGTCAGGATGATTGGGCGCGCTTCGGGCCACCCTCGTCCTCTGGTCCACGTCCCGCTCCCAATTGTCCGGGTGCTCGCACGGGTGGGCGATCGTCTTGGTCCGCGCGCGCCAATCACGAGCGATCAGCTGCAGATGCTGACTGAAGGCAGCGTTGCACCAAGCAACGCCATCGAGGCTGTGTTCGGGGTGCGCCCGATGGGGTTCGAAGCGGGACTAAATCGGTTCCTAAAACACCGAACCCGGGGCTAGTAGCTCCCCGGGTTGGCTGGCCGGGCGAAGTGGCCGTCACACTCCGACCGCGGCCCGTTGTGGCTCCTCATATCTACGCCGAACAGGGGTCCGACGTTTGAAGCAGAGGGTGCGCTGGTTCCCTCACCTGTACTAGATGTCCGCCCATCTCGGAGGGTCGCATTACCAGCGCTTGAGGCGGCCTAGGCGCGAGGTGGTAATTGTTGCGACTTGCAACCCTCGCTCGAGGACAACCCTGGTATTCGATGGCCCCACCGCCAGCCCGAGCGGGTCGAAGGCCAGGGTTGGATTTGAAACGGTGACAGCGACCCCGAACTGCCCCGGTCCGACCCAGCCACCACCCGCGACCCACCCGGTGTCGCTCAGCTCGTAGAACCGCAACGAGTCGCGTGCAATGTCGAGCTGGGTGCGCAATCCGGAGAGCACCGCCCGATGACGCGTGACCGCAACCGCACTGATGAAGTCTTGCGCCGCGCGTTCAACCGCGATCCAGTCGAGCCACGCAGCGGCTTTTGGCGTGACAAGGGCGGTGACCGTGCTCACAATCGTGAGCACAACAACGAGCTCGAGCAGCGAATGGCCGTTCCGCACGGGGCCAAAGTGGGCCTCTTTTCAAGGGATGTGGCATCGGAACGTCGCTGGCGAAATACCAGAAAGCGCGGACATTTGCGGCCTAACGGGTTGGGTCGGAAAACGCTATGTTGTGGCGCATCTGTAGGTTGCACAGGGGCATGGGGGCTGCAAACATCGCGGCAGTCTGACGTTTTCGGGGGGAGGAGCAAACTCTCAATGCCGCCGGTAAGCGCCGAACTGCATACACTTCCGCACGCAGTCTTCCTGCGGCGGGTTTCCGCTGCTCGCTCTCCCGAAGCCAGCGACTCGCGGTTGGGCCAGGGTGCTTTTCTGGCCCTTCGCCTGATCGACCTGCTCGGTCCCGAAAGCGGCATCGCGCATCCCGACGCGTTCGAGTACCAGTGGACCGCGACCGATCGGTTTTGCCGCGGTCTCGCGCCTTCGACCGAGAGCGCGCACCTGCGAGAGCTCGTGTCGAGCGCCATCGCGGCCTATCGCAGCGATGATATCAGCCTCGTGACACCGGCCTTTTTTGCCTACGCCCATTTCCTCGAAGACGGGCTCTACCTCGAGGAAGCACTGGACGTCCTCGACACGCTGCGCCGCATCGCCGGACAGCGCCTATCCCGAGCGGATGCGGTGGCGCTGTGTCTTCGCGAGGGCCGTGTCAACCGCAAGATGAATCGGTTCGATTCTGCGGAGGCTTCGTATCTCGAAGCTTGCACCCGCGCCCGCGCCGCGAACGACCGGTACTCGGAGCTGCTGGGTCGCATCGGACGGGCGAACACGTTCCTGGGGCGCGGCAATCTCCCCGAATCCGAGCGGCAGCTCACCGAAGTACTGCGCGACGCGCACAAGGCGGGGTTGCGAGAGGCCGAAGCCCGAGCGGAGCACGGCTTGGGCGCCGTACTCCAGTATCGCGGATCGCCTGACCTGGCGTTGAAGCATCTGTGGAACGCCTTCGAGCTGTATGAAGAACGCGAGTCGCAGGTTCGTGCCCTGGCCGACGTGGGCCTCATGCTCTTGATGCTCGGCGACTCGACGGCCGCGCGCAGAGCCTTGCAGGATGTCGTGCGGCGCGCAAAATCCCGAGACGCTCTTGCGAACGCCCAAGTGGAATTGATGCACTGCGCTTCCTATGAGCGTGACCGGTTTGGGTTCGAGCGCTGGCGCAGCCGCTGCGAAGAGATCAAGCAGAACATGCCGCCGAACATCCTCGCGGACTACTACCTCAAGGTGGGTATCGGCGAGGCGCGGTTCGGATTGTTCCGCCGTGCCGCGGCGTCTCTGGAAAAGAGCCTCGAAATCGCAGAGAAGGCCGGGCTAAACGCACTGGTTTTTACGGTCGAACGCATCAAGGCCGGACTCCCGGCCTGCGAACAGGCTGCGGTCGGGACCGCGTTCGAAGAGGATCAGACCTTGGTGGACAGCGAGGAACTGCGCGAGGTGTCGGCGTCACTCGCGCAGCTCATTCCCGAACCGGCCTGACCGCGCCCGAACGAGCCTTTCAACAGGCTCGATTCAGGCGCTCGAGCGGACAGGTCTTAGCGACAGGTGTTCGAGTTCGTTACATCGCACTGGCCCATGCTGACGGATGGACGCGGACCAGTGGCTGAAGCAGCGCAGGCCGCGGTGGAGATAGCAAAGGCGAACAGAACGAGCGCAGCGAGGTGACGTAGGGCGCGTGACATTTGAGACCTCCGGTTGCAAGACTTGGTTAGAGGGACGGTAGCCCGCCCAAACTTGGACCGCCTGGGGTTTCCTTTTTAGGGCGTTTTTGCGGCACCGAGGGGTGATTTTGCGACATTTATGCTGATTCTTGGCGCTGTTCCGGATGTCCAGCTCCAGAAGCTGCGCCGCGCGGCTCCGGAACGCTTCAGCATCGTGCGGGCGCTGACTTGGGGCGAGGCTCTGGCCACGATTCGGAGTCGCCCGGTGGAGTTGGCGGTCGTCGACCCCCTCCTCGGGGGAGCCCCGAGCTCGCGGGAAATCGAGCGGCTGCGAGTTCTGTTTCCTTCCCTGCCACTCATTCTCTATACGACTCTTTCGCCCGGGACGGCTGCCGTGATGTTGGCGCTGGGCGAGCGTGGCATCCGTCATGTGGTATTCGCACGCTATGATGACCATCCGGTGCGACTTCAGGAAGTGCTCGGGTCGGAGGAAGCGAAAACCGCATCGCAACTCTTTCTCGAGCAGCTCTCGGGCGCGCTCGTGCCCCTGCCGAGCGAGCTGCGCTGGGTGCTCGAGGAGGCGCTCGAAGCCCCGGATGAGGTGCAGACGGTCGGACAAATCGCCGAACGGGCCCGGGTGGACCGGCGCACCTGCGAGCGGTGGTTCATGCGCCTGGGCCTCCCCAGTCCCAAGCACTTTCTCGCGGTAGCCCGGGTGCTGTACGCACACCGGCTGCTTCAGGACCCTGGCTTCACCGTCGAGGACGTTGCCCAGCGACTGGGCTACGCACAAGTAAAAACGCTGCAACAGCACGCGCGCACGTACCTCGGCCTCACAGCGGGCGAGATGCGGCTGTCGCTTACCCCGGAGGTGGCGCTCGCGCGGGCGGTGCAGCGGTTTCTGCCGCGAGACAACGCCATCGCTCCAGCCGCATCGTGACCGATCACGGGGAGCGCGCCATTCCGCGCCGGGATTTCGGGCCGGAGCCCTCCGCCCACGAGCCGTCGGGCGGGACGCCGTCCGATCGCACCATTCTGATAATCGACGACGAAGCATCGTTGCGTCGGGTGCTCGAGCGGGCACTGCAGCGAGAGGGGTACCGCGTGTTGAGCACCGGGAGTGCCGAAGGTGCCTGCTCGCTGCTCCAGTCGGAAATGATCGACGCCGTGTTGCTCGATATCCAGCTTCCGACCATGTCCGGCCTCGCGTTGTATCTCACGATCGTGCACGAGTGGCCGGCGTTTGAAGGACGTGTCGCGATCATGACAGGCGACGCGGACGCGGCCGAGGTTCGGGCGTGGCTCGAACAGCATCACTGCACGCTGCTGCGGAAGCCATTCGACTTGCGGGAAATTAGCCGCTGGCTGTTCGACCTGTGGCAAATTCGGGAGCGGGAAACTGGCAACGCTTGAACGCGTATCCGGCGCGCCCGCGACGGATCCCCTGCATGTGCTGCGAGAGTACCGCAGCCTGGCCCCGTGGAATCTGCGCGACCTGGCGGCCCTGGTGGGAGCAATCCTCGACGCGTCCGCCATCACCCCGATCAACGCCGCCGCGCGGGCTCAGCCGAGTGAGCGCACGATCCGCTTCTATGTGACGCGCGGACTCGTGAGCCCGCCTGAGGGCCGCGGCACGGCGGCAACGTACTCCTACCGGCACTTTCTCCAGCTGCTGTGCATCAAGCTGCGCCAGATGGAAGGCGCGACGCTCGCGCAGATTACGAAGGACATGCAAGATCAGACCGGCGACGTGCTCGAGCGGCGTGCGGCGCAGGTGCTCGGCAGCTCGCTGCTTTCTCCCGATCGCCTGCCTCTGCGCAGTCCGGGAGGCCCTCCGCGCGGGCGGTCGGGCCGGGCGCTCACCGCCTGGCTGGCCCGCGATGCGGTGCGCGATACGGCCGAGCCCACGACCTGGCGCCGCATCCCTCTCGGGCGCGGCGTGGAGCTGCACGTGGACGCCGCGCATCCGCTTGCCCGGGTGGGCCCGAACGACCAGGCGATCGCGGCGGCGTTTCGCGACGCGATCAACCGACTTCTTCCCACCGCGGCCTCGCCCTGATTTCCTTCCACGACCCCAACCCGGAGTGACCGATGCCGTCCTGGATCCTCTTGCTCGTCGTCGGCGCGATCGTTCTCTGGATGGTGATGGCGTACAACGGTTTGGTATCGCTCAAGAACGATACGCTCAACGCGTTCAAACAAATTGACGTGCAGCTCAAGCGACGGCACGATTTGATTCCGAACCTCGTGAATGCCGTGCGAGGAGCCATGGATTTCGAGCGCGACACGCTCGAGGCCGTGATTCAAGCCCGGAACCAGGCGGTCAAGGTGAGCGCCGCGAGCCCCGACGCGGTCAAGCAGATCAGCCAGGCAGAGAACGCGCTGTCCGGCGCGCTGACCCGGTTCATGGCAGTTGTGGAGCAGTACCCGCAGCTCAAGGCGACGGCGAACGTGGCGCAGCTGCAGGAAGAGTTGACGACGACCGAGAACAAGGTGGCGTTTGCCCGCCAGCTCTACAACGACACGGCCACGCTGTACAACACCCGCCAGCAGCAGTTTCCGGCATCGCTCGTCGCGGGATTCGCGCGCGCCGAACGCGCGGATCTCTGGGAAATCGAAGATCGCGCCGATCGCGACGTACCGGTCGTCAATCTTACCTCCAAGCCGAAATAGGTGAGCGGCACGGACGAGACGTCGCTCAATCTCTTTCAGCAGCAGGAGCTGAACCGCCGGCGAACCGTGTGGTTGATCACGGGTTTTGTGCTGTTCTTCGCGTGGCTCGGCTTCGGGGGCGACTTGATTTACGCGCTCTACACGGCGCACGCACCTCCACCGGCGCAACACCATGTCTGGTGGTTCGGCATCTTGATGTGCGCGGTGGGGGCCGTCGTGGCGGCCTACGCGTACCAAACCGGGCCGGAAAAGGTGCTGTGGGCCACCGATGCGCAGGAGCTTGGCGAGCCGGCGGACGACAAACAGCGGCAGCTCGTGAACGTCGTCGAGGAAATGGCGATTGCGGCCGGCGTGCCGCGTCCGCGCATCTGGATCGTCCCCGACCGGGATCCCAATGCGTTTGCGACCGGAACGGACCCGCGGGCCTCGCACGTCGCGGTCACTCAGGGGTTACTCGACCTCTGCAATCGAGACGAGTTGCAGGCGGTCATTGGCCACGAGCTGGGTCACATCAAGAATCTGGATGTGCGATTGATGACCATGCTTGCCGCGCTGGTCGGAGCGGTTTTGCTCATGCGCGATGGCACACGCTACTTTCTTCCCGGACGGAGTTCGGCGGACACCCGATCGCGGAAGGGCGATCTTGGCCCGCTCGTCATTGTCCTCATCGTGCTCTGGCTCGTGTCCTGGGCTCTCGCCCCCATCATCACCCAGCTGCTCGCACTGGGGGTGAGCCGCAAGCGTGAGTATCTGGCGGATGCGATGGGAGCGCAGTTCACGCGCAATCCGCTGGCGCTCGCGAGCGCGCTTCAAAAGATCGAAGCGGCGGACCAACCCACGACGCATATTACCGGGGGGACCGCCCATATGTGCATCGCGGACCCGCTTGGCAGGCGCGTGACGGCGCACGAAGGATTTCTAGCCGATGTGCTCGCGACGCACCCCCCGATGAACAAGCGCATCGCGATCCTGAAAGGCATGGGATACGCGCAGTTGAAAAAGGAAAGCGGAATCGCGAGCTGATGTTTGAGCGGGAAAACCAAAGCCCCCGAGGCGGCGCAAGGGCCGCTCGGGGGCTCTGCATACCGGCTACCCGGAGCCGGGGGATTGCTCCCTCCGTTCTTCATCCTGCCGCCGCCGGTTGACTGATGCGTCGCTCGGTAGGGCGAACAGGAGCTCCGGCTTCCATCCCCATGCAGCCTGGCCAGGCCACAAGGTTCACCAGTATGAGTGCTACGGGTCAGATCGGGTCGCGGACCGACCTTCCGCACTGCACGCCGAGGCACCACTTCGGCGTGGATGGAACACGCGACTGGCTCCATCGATCCGAGCCGGAGAGCAGCTCCCGGATCGTCGGCCGCCTGAGCCCTTGTTTGCGTCGGCGGCCTCCCCGGAATTTCCGCTCGGACTCGCCTTTGAGGCGTGGCTTGGACGCGAGGTCCGAAACCCTTCCCTCGTTCGGCGCGTGGGGGACAATATACGGCCGGGGCGAAAGCCCGCAAGTGCCGATGTTCCTTCGGGTTAGCTCATTTCATGTGCATCGACTGTGGACACTAACGTGCGGGAGCGCTAGCCGTTGCGTGGCAGTCCACAGGAATGTGGAGTTGTGTATCCACAGCGTGCACGTTTCCACTTCGCCGACTTGAGGGTCTAATGGAGAAGCGGCTGTGCGGCGAGGCGGTAGCGACGGGTCACGTCACCCAGGTGCGCCAGGCGGTGTGGCGCCCATGCGCGCAGCGAGTCCGCACCAAACACACCGTGGACGGTCGTGAATTGGTTCTCGCACTCTGCGAGCGCGGACCGGAGCGCGGCAAGTGAAGTGCGTACGTCTCGGTACATGGTCACGAGCGGCTGTGTGGTAGCGGCGGAACTGTCCGCCGCGGCACAGCGGTGCCGGAGCCGGTCGGAGCGGGCGAGAACGAGCTCCGACGATGCGTTCGCGAGGTCGCTCAGATAGGCGCTCGTCGCCGCGTCCAACGCGGAGAGCGATTGGTCGAGCGCTCGCAGCGCAGGCAATGCCCGCGCGCGAGTGGCGCTATCGGGCGCCTGCACTCCTCTCGCGGCGAGCGCGCTCCAAACGACGACTAGCGTGTAAAAACCGTTCAGGTGTCGATGCCGACTTCGTCGTAGCGGTACAACTCGTCGGTGTGGGGAGGGAGGAACAGGCAGCCAGCGCCACCCGCGGAGAACCAGCCGCCAAGTAATTGCGTGGAGCGGGCGGCGGTGTGCTCGCTGAACAACGCGCGCAACCAGCGGCGGATGTGGCGCAGCTCGGGGGCGCGGCGGCCGAGCATCGCGACGAGCGCTCCAGCGCCCAGCGTTGCCCGAAGAAAGTGCGCGATAGCGTGGACGCGTTGCTGAAAGATGTACGCCCGGACTCCGGGCTGGTCGTAAAGGAGCGAGCCTTCGTACGGATCGGCTGGAGGCGCGTCCATGCGTGGACCAAAATAGATGTAGACGCGCTGATCGCCGTCCTTGCGTTCGACGACGGCCGCGGCGCTCTCGCTCCCGAGACGAGCGGCGTGAATGAGATCACCTTCTTCGAGAATCCCGACGGCCTCCGTCCATTCCATTGCGGCAAGGCCCTGATCGAGCGGACATCCGATCATGTCGTCGTAGGCGATCAAACGGGGAGCGGCGCCGGCTCGAGAGAAGAAATGCGCCAACGCCTCAGCACGGTCCTCGAAGGTGCGAATCTGGCGTGAGGTTGCGGGAACCGTCATTCGAGCATTATAACCCAAGCCGGAAACAACAGACAGAGGAGTTCGTCGATGCGCGGGTTGGTGATGGCTATCACGTTCCTCTTCGCCACCGTGGTACCCAGCCAGGGGCAGGAGCCCACGCGTCCCGTAGACACAACCCCGCCAGACACCGGGGTCAAGTTGCTCGCTCCTCAGCCTCCGGTCGAGTCACCCGCGCAGGCGCGATATCGCCAGGGCCTGAAGACCACCGGTCGTGGCGTAGCGCAGCTGAAGGATGGCATCGATCACGTCGCGAGCGCGGGTCGCGATTCGGTGCGCCTGAAACAGGCAGGCCAGCGGCTGGCGGCGTTGTGCGGTGCGGCGCAGGGGTTCCTGATCCGCGGGCGGGGGCAAATGTCGCCCAGCGCGTACGCAGACTCGACCGCGCTCAAAGCGCGCAAGCTGAACGCCCAGATCGATACGCTGGTTCGCGCCATCCCATCGTGCGAGTCGGCCGCGACGAAGCAGCCGAAGGAAACGGCAAATCGGCTGGTCGATGTCTTGAAGGCGTACGAGGCCGCGTTGCGGGACTACCGTAGCGCCATGGGTTTGCCAAATCACTGACCGTATGCTGTATAGAAGCTGGCAAGGCGCTCTCGGCTGACGATTTAGGGGGGTAGAGGTGCTATTGACACCCTCCTAGGGCGTACCTACTTTTGGCCCCGGTTCAAGCAATACGTGGCACCGTCACCGGTTTGTCTGCGCACCGCGAGGACCACCTGTCTCGCGGTTTTTTGTTTGAGCCCGTCTCTGATCGCGGTGATCAGAGCCGTTCTATTCCGGGGCCGTGCCCCTCAGTTCGGAGTTTGACCAGATATGGCAAAGGGTAAGGTGAAGTGGTTCAACGACGCAAAGGGCTTTGGCTTTATCGCGCAGGAGTCGGGTCCGGACGTGTTCGTCCACTTCACGGCGATCCAGGCCGAAGGCTTCCGCAGCCTGGCCGAGGGCGATACGGTTGAATTCGAAGTCGCCCAGGGTCCCAAGGGCTTGCAAGCGCAGAACGTTCGCAAGGTTTGATTCCATCCGAAGTACGACCGGGCCCGGCCTAACCGGGCCCGCTTCGTTTTCTGGAACCTTATATTAGTCCCATGCACCGGCTGTCGATCCCGCCGCTCGTGACGCTCGCTTGTATGTCGTTGCTTCACGCTCAAGCTATCTCAAATCCCTACGCGTATCACGGTTTCACTCCGGGCATGGATTACCGCGCGTTCGCCGATCGGGCACGCGCGCTCTCCGATAACGACGTGTTTCGCTGCAACACCGCAGCCAACACCGCGAAGCGCATGGAGTGCGGGGTCACGATCCGCGACCCCGCGGACAACGCGCGCTGTTATCTCAGCGCGTACGTGCTCGAGGGAAAAATCATGATGCTGTCGTTCGGCGACTCGGGGGATTCCCGCCTCGTCGCGCGCACCCAGCAGGATCTGGCTCGCCGCTTTGGCACCGTGAGCACGAGACGGCAGAGCAGCTGGGAATGGAAAAACGGGCAACGAGTTGCACGGCTGACGTGGCGGGGTCGGGGCTCGGCTCGATGGATCTACGTGAGTCTTACGGACCAAGACGTACTGAACGGGATCGTAAAGTACGTGCCCGCCTCGAAACAGCAGCGTTAGGTCAGTAGGTCACCACCACCGCCCCGCTCGCCGCAACCCTGGAGCCCGATACTGTCTGGTCCGCATGTGGACCGGTGTAGGGGTGTGCGGCATTGTAGGCGGCCAAGCCGGAATTGGCGTACAGCCGATAATAGCCGACGTGGACCCGGACGGCTCCTCGCGGGACGAGACAGTTGCAGCGCACCGCGGCCCGGGTGCCCGGATTGACTTCCACCGTGATATCTGAAGGGGTCGTGTTCGTCACGAGCGGTGCGAAGTAGGCCTGCCCCCCGGCCTGTGCCTCGATGTGCCACGTCTGCCGCCCGAATCGCGGCGCGGGACCCGTGAGATCACCCTCCATGGGCTCGCCGATCGGCGGGTTGCCGGGTCGAATCAGCCGCCACCGCGCGGACGCCGCACTCTCGCGCCAGATGCGCATCCGCACAACGTGATTGGGCGCGATCGTGTCGACCGGCACACCGTTGCGCAGAATCTCCACCGGCTCGACCAGCCCGTTCTGCACCAGCACGAGCGGCCTGCCCACCAATCCCTCGCGCCCCGCCCACCACAGCCCCACGATCCCGACGAGCACACCTGAGATCCACAGGGTCGTCGCCCGAATCCGGGATGTCGCGGTCGACGCTTCGCGAACCTTGCGCTCCACGGTAGCGAGTCCGACGAGATCGCCGTCGGCCGCTCCTCCGGCCCGCGTCGCGCGCAGCGTGTCCAGCACCGCCCGCGCGCTCTGAAACCGCTCGTCCGGTTTCTTGGCGAGACAGCGAAGGATGACATCGGAAAGCCAGCGCGGAATTCTGGCGTTGACGTCGCTCGCCACCGGCACGGGGTCGGCCAAATGCTTGCCAACGATCTCCGCGCTCGACTTGCCGTCATACGGTGGCGATCCCGTCAGCATTTGGAACAGCATTGCTCCGAGTGAGTACAGATCGCTGCGACCGTCGAGGTCGGCCTGCCCCAGCGCCTGTTCCGGGCTCATGTACTGCACCGTTCCCACCGTAAATCCTGTGGCCGTCTTTGCGGCCCCTTCCCCCGGATCGAGCAGCTTGGCGATTCCGAAATCGAGGAGGATGGCACGCCCGGATTTCGCCTCGAGCATCACGTTGTCCGGCTTGATGTCGCGGTGGACGAGCCCCTGCGCGTGTGCATGCTCGAGCGCCTGAAGGATCGGATCGATGATCCGGAGGCATTCGGACACGGAGAACATTTTGCGGCGGCGCAGCGCTTCAGCGAGTGATTCGCCCTCGATGAACGGCATGACATAGAACACGAGCCCTTCCGCGTCACCGGCGAAGTGGATCGATAGGATCGCGGGATGCTGGAGGCGCGCCAGCGCTTTGGCCTCCTGACGGAACCGTGCGATCATTCCGGGCGTCCAGGCGATTTCGGGGAGCAACACTTTGCAGGCGAGCCTGCGATCCAGGTCCACATCCCAAAGCTCGTAGACCTCCGCGAAGCCTCCTCGCCCGATGAGACGTTTGACCTGGTATTTCGAGCCGAGGGCTCGCGCGAGGCGATCCACCGTCGAGCGGACGCTGGCATCCTCCGCCGGCGCGTCCGTACGAGCCGCCGGCCGCTCGCTCGAGATGACGGTAGGCGAGGGATTACCGCAGGAAGGACAGAATGCGGCCCCTGTGGGGATGTCGGAGCGGCAGGAAGGGCAGGAAACCTGGGTTGGCACGCACTAAGATAAAAAGAACGCTATACGTCGCTATGCCCTTGCCCGGTGCTTCAGATTACCGTGACCGAAAGGATCTGATCCCGTTCGGCTTCGAACCGCTGTTCGGCGGTATCGAGCATATGTCGCACGCCCGCTGCGTCGCCATCGCCAAACTTTGAGCTCGCGGCTACCCGCCCGGTGAGCTTGCGGACAGTGACGAGAGCGCGCGTGACTTCACACCGGTCGCCGTCGGGATCGGTGTGGCCCGCGACCAGCAGCTCTTCGAGCAACGGCAAGCTGCGCGGGTCGCCCAGCACATACAGCGACTCGAGGATCTTGGGCCCGAGAAAGCGCCGGAGCATCTGGTCGCCGCGAATGCGATTGAATAACGCGAGTAGCGCGTCCGTATGCCCGGGATAGTAACGCGCCGCTTCGACCGCCGCGGCTACAAAGGCGTGATGCGCGCCTGGCGTCAGGATGTAGCGCTCGAACACCGGCCACGCCCCCGGCGGATGGCGCTCCGCGAGCCCGAGAAACGCGAAGTAGCGACGGGCGAGCGGGGCCTGCGTATCCGCGATGACGGTTCTGAGTCCGGCAATCCCCCAGCGGGCGCCCACCAGGGCGGCGGCGGCGGCGTGCTGCCACCGTTCGAGCTCGGGCACCCGGAAGGTCGCGAGATGGGAGTCGAGAAAGGTTCGACTGCGTTCGAGCACAACGAGCAGGCGGCGATCGAGCTGCGCCAGCGTGAGCTCCAACGTTTCCGCGCGGGCGCGCCGCGCGAGGGTCAATGCTTCCCATCCGAGCTGTCCCAATCCCTCACGCGTCCAGACGGCTTCGAACTCTGCCGGATCCCGCGCCGTGAGCAATTGGTCCAACCCGCCCACCAGGCGACAGAGCAGCCGTGACGCGCTTCGATTCTCCATGAGTGGAAATTACCCCACATTGGGCCGACAGCGAGGGGCGGCCGGATGGCTGCAACCAGTTTCCAACTTCTCCACATGATATGGAAAACTCGGTGGAAACCTGCCCGGGAGGGCCTGATCCGTTGCAATTCTGGTATTTGAGTCTTAACCTTGCCCCGCACTCTTCCACACAAATGCACATCGGAAGACTTCTTGCCCTGATCGGGATGGGGTTCGTCGCCGCGGCATGCTCGCGGTCCCGGGGGCCAATCCAGATCGGCCTGGCCGGCCCGTTCGGCGATGCTCGAGGGACGGCCATGCGACACGGCGCCGAGCTCGCGCTAGCCGAGCTGAATGCCCGGGGTGGCGTTCGGGGTCGCCAGCTCGAGCTCGCCGTGGCAGACGACTCGGGCAGCGAGGACACGGCGGTACGCGTGGCGCAGCAACTCTATGCCAATCGCGACGTGGTGGCCGTGATTGGACATCTGGCATCGGGAACCTCGCTCAGCGCGGCACAGGTCTACGGCGCCGATCCCACTCCCTTGGTGATGGTGACCCCGTCGGCGACGAGCCCTGATTTGAGTGGAGTAAGTCCCTACGTGTTTCGCCTTTGCCCGACCGACATCCGTTACGGTACGGCCCTGGCGCGGTTCGCGCGCCAGTCGCTCGGAGCCGAGCGCGCCGGGATCCTGTTCACGAGCAATGCGTATGGACGAGGCTTCCGTAACACGTTCCGCTCCGAATTTGTCGCCCTGGGCGGCAAAGTTATCGAGGAAGATCCTTATATCCCCGCCATTTTCTCCATCGAGCCGTACCTGACGCACTTGAATCGCGCAGGAATCGACGTCCTCGTGCTCGCGGTGGAAGCAGGCGGGTCGGAAATGACCTTGCGGCAGAT
>DATIYM010000051.1:0-25008 GCA_035517615.1 Gemmatimonadales bacterium | reverse complement strand
CCGATTCTCGATGTCGTGTTCGATGGGGTGAGCGACACGGTCGACTACCAGATGGAGCAGCTGTTGTCGCGTGCTTCGGGGTCAGGGGGTGAGGACTTGCAGCGGCACTTTCGCTTCCAGGCTCCCCTCACCCCCGATCAGGGTGCGATGGACGACACGAGTCCCGCGCATCTCGAGCAGCTCAAGGCCGTGGGGCAGGGAATTGTCACGCAGCACGAGCGGGACTTGGACGAATTGGCGAGACGCTTAACGGGTCGTTAATGGGTTAGCTTCCATCCATGACCGGGTACCCGACGGCGCTTCGTCTGAGACCTCCCGGGCGGCGCCGTCGCGGCCTTCTCGTCGTAGGCTTCCTGGCCCTCCTCCTCTTCCTGTTCCTGCCCAGTCTGGTTACGCTCGGCGCGGAGTGGCCCTGGTTCGACGCCCTGGGCTACGAACGGGTGTTCGCGACCCGGCTCGTGGCCGAGGCGCTGCTGGGTGTCGCAGTCGGCGTCGTGGCGTTCGCCTTTCTTTATACCAACCTGCGGTTCGCCCAACGGGGCGTCGTTCCGGACGCGGTGGTCCTTCGGTCCAACGAGGGGGCCGCCGTCCTGGACGTGACGCGGTTGGTGCGCCGCCTGGCCCTGCCCGCAGCGGTCGGCCTGGCGCTCCTGTTCGGCCTGGCGGCCGCGGGTGGGTGGCTCGACGCACTCCAGTTCCTGCACCGCACGCCGTTTGGCGTATCGGATCCTGTCTTTCACCGCGACGTCGGCTACTACGTGTTCACGGTGCCGGTGGTGGCGAGCGCGATCGCCATGCTCACGGCGCTGACGACGGTTGCGCTGCTCGCGGCCCTCGTACTGTACGTACTGCGCCGGGACGTCGTCCTGCTCGGGCGCCGCGTCACGGTCGAGCCGTCGGCGCAATGGCACCTCGCCGGATTGATCGCCCTCCTATTCCTGTTGACGGCGTTGCGGGCGTATTTCGTCCGAGTCCCGGGACTGTTGTACTCGACGACGGGTCCGCTCGTGGGAGCGAGCTTCGCCGACCTCCATGCCACGCTCACCGGCCTCCGGCTCGCCGGGCTGGCCGCGCTGGTCAGTGGCGCACTGGTGCTGTGGGGTACCCGGACCCACCGTCTGGCGTGGGCCATGCTGCTCGCGCTCGGGATCTACTTTGGGGTGTCGCTGCTCGGCGTTGTCCTGTACCCCGCGATCCTCCAGAAACTGCTCGTGGCGCCGAACGAGTTGGCCAGGGAAACGCCGCAGCTCGCCTCGCATATCGCGGCGACCCGGCGGGCCTGGGGGTTGGACGGGGTCGTGACCCGCGACCTCACCGGAGAGATCGGGCTTTCCGAGCGGGACATCGCAGCGAACCAGCCGACCATCCAGAACGTCCGGTTGTGGGATCGCGAGCCGCTGCTCCAGACATTCGGGCAGTTGCAGGAGATCCGTACGTACTACGACTTCGTCTCAGTAGACGACGACCGCTACTGGATCGATGGACAGTACCGCCAGGTGCTCCTCTCACCGCGCGAGCTGAACTCGGGCTCGCTGCCGACGCGGACCTTCATCAACGAGCGGCTCACCTTCACGCACGGCATGGGACTCACGCTCGGGCCGGTGAACCAGGTGACGCCGGAGGGATTGCCGGTCCTGTTCATCAAGAACCTGCCGCCGGCTTCGAGCGTGTCGCTACGGGTGACGCGCCCGGAGATCTACTACGGCGAGCTTACCGATTCCTGGGTGTTCGCGCACACCCACCAGCAGGAGTTCGACTACCCCTCGGGCGACGAGAACATCTACACATCCTATGCGGGCAAGGGCGGAGTCCTGGTCGGCTCGTTCCTGCGCCGGCTGGTGCTCGCGGCCTACTTCGGCTCCCTGAATGTGTTGTTGTCGAGCGATATCACCGACGACAGCCGCGCGCTGTACATCCGCAACATCCGGGAGCGGGCGCACACGGCGCTGCCGTTCCTGCTGTTCGACGGTGATCCGTATCTCGTGGTGGCGGACTCGGGCCGCCTCCGCTGGATCCTCGACGCCTACACCGCGACCAGCCGCTACCCCTACGCTCAGCCGGTTGCCGACGGCACGAACTACGTCCGCAACAGCGTGAAGGTCGTGATCGACGCCTTCGATGGCACCGTCACGGCCTACCTGGCTGACCCGGCCGACCCGCTGGCGCGCACCCTGGCGCAGGTGTTCCCTGGCATCCTCCATCCACTCGACGAGATGCCCAGGGATCTGCGCGCACACCTGCGCTACCCCGAGGACTTGTTCCGGATGCAGACCGCCATGTACGCGAGCTATCACATGGCGGAGCCGGACATCTTCTACCACCGGGAGGACCAGTGGCAGAGGCCGCAGTTGTCGCGGTCGGGCGAACAGCAGGATCCCTTCCTGCGCCACATCGTGTTGCGGCTGCCCGAGGAGCGGCAAGCGGAATACATCTTCATGGCCCCGTTCACGCCCCGCGGCAAGGACAACCTGGCCTCGTGGATGGTGGCGCGTAATGACGGGGAGCACTATGGCCAGCTGGTCGTGTATCGATTCCCCAAGCAGAGCCTCGTCTACGGGCCTGCCCAGATCGTCAACCGGATCAACCAAGACCCCGACATCTCCCGCCAGATCTCGCTCTGGGACCAGCACGGCTCCGAAGTGGTCCGCGGCAACTTGTTGGTCATCCCGATTGAGGAGTCGCTCATCTACGTCCAGCCGATCTATCTGCGGGCCGAGGGCGGGGGCATTCCGGAGCTGAAGCGCGTCGTCGTCGCCTACCAGAACCAGGTGGTGATGGAGGAGACGCTCGAGGCCGGGTTAGCGCGACTGTTCGGCGGTGCCCGAGAGCCCGCCGCGGTGGCGGCCGAGCCGTCTCCTGTCGCCCGACCCGCCACCGGCCACGCCGCTGATCTCACCAGCCAGGCGGTCCAGCTGTATGAGAGTGCCCTGGCGGCCGAGCGCGCCGGCGACTGGGCACGATACGGAACGGAGGTTACGCGGCTGGGAGAGGTGCTGCGTCAGTTGCAGGCCACACTCCGTCGATGATCCCTGGTTGACCGGCTTCGCACATTGTGTTTGCCATGCCCGAAAAGCGTGTATACGTTCCCGACATGACCGCTCCGCTGATGACTGTTGAGGATTTGCTCCACACGAGCATTCCCGACAAGCGCACGGACCTCGTTCGCGGCCGGCTGGTCGTGCGCGAGCCCGCCGGCTGGCGCCACGGGCTGGTCGCGATGCAGCTCGCGGGTCGCCTGTTCCAGTACCTCGATCGAACCGGAGCGGGGAGCCTGCTCGCGGCCGAGACCGGATTCACACTCGCTCGCAAGCCTGACACCGTGCGCGCGCCCGACATCGCGTTCGTGCGGCGGGAGCGGCTCCCGGACCCGGCCACCGCGGGATTCCCCGAATTCGCGCCCGATCTCGTGGTGGAAGTACTCTCACCGGATGACCGCCCAGGCGAAACGCTCGCCAAGGTCGGCGATTGGCTCGAGGCCGGCGCACAGCTCGTGTGGGTGATCGACCCCGAGCGACGGCTCGCGCGCGTGTACCGCGCGGACGGCTCCCAGTCCATCATCACCGAGAGCCAGCAACTGAACGGCGAAGCGGTCCTTCCCGAATTCGACTGTCCTCTTGCCTCAATTCTCTGACTCAAAGGAGATGCGTATGCCGACGAATCGCGTCTGGGCGACCGCCATTGCGACGATGCTCCTCGGTGCCGCCGCGCTGTCCGCGCAGGACCGATCAGCCCTCAAGGTGCCCGGCGGACTCGCGTTCTCCGAATTCAAGGGATATGAGGCGTGGCAGCTGGTCTCGATCAGCGAGGACAACGGCGTAATCGCGGCGATCCTTGCCAACGCCGTAATGATCGACGCCTACAGGGCCGGCGTTCCCGCCAACGGCAAACCGTTCCCCGACGGTTCCCGGATGGCCAAGATCCACTGGATCCCGAAAAAGCTCGAAACCTTCCCCGCCGCGACCGTGCCCGGCCAGCAGCATGACGTCGACTTCATGGTGAAAGACAGCAAACGCTTCGGCGACTCAGGCGGCTGGGGCTGGGCCGCGTTCGAGCACGACACGACCGCCAACACGTGGCGCCCCGCATCGCTGGAAGACAAGCCGCCCCAGGGCAACGACGCCAAGTGCGGCTTCACCTGCCACACGATCGTGCAGAAGCGGGACTACGTGTTTACGGAATACGGCAGCCGCTGAGCGACGGCTCCACCACCAAGAGCTTCACCGCGCTCGCGGCGACCTTCATCATCGAGCCAATCCATGCCGGTCACCGCGAAACTTTCACGGGCCCTGTACGACAAGCTCGGCGACCATGTCGCCGATGAGCTGGTGGACTGGTTCAACATGGTTGATGCGACGTATCGCGCCGACCTGCGCGAATTGAACGAGCTGAACTTCGCGCGGTTCGACGCCAAGCTGGAGCAGCGGCTTGCCGAGCTGCGGACCGAACTGCGCGCCGAAATGCAGGCAGGGTTCGCTCGATTGGACGCGCGTATTGACCAGCTTACGTTGCACGCGGATGGGCGTATCGACCAGCTGACGTCCCAGATGCACGCGCGCATGGCCAAGCTCGAGACTCGTCTCACCAAGCGGCTCTTCGGATTTTGGATCGCCCAGGCCGTGGCAACTGCGTGCCTCGTACTCGGGATCGCGAAGCTCATCCACTGATCGGGGCGTCATGAGTAAGCAACCGAAAAGCTCCTCGCCTAGGCTCACCGATGAACCGATGCGGGCCTGGATGGAACAGCATCTGCCGGAGCTGCGGCAAAAGTACCTTTCCGGCCAGCGCCTGCTGTACCAAAGCCTTGGTCTCGGCGTCGTGGTTGGTCTCGCTGCTCATATCGGCGGCTACGTACTCATGGCGTCTGCGCCGCGCGGGCTCCTCGGACTCGTGGCTGACTTGCTCAAGTCGCTCGGTTTGTCGCTCTGGACCGGTGTGGTTGTGGTGCTGTTCGTCCAGGTCATTCCCGACGCGAAACGACGCCAGATCAGTCGGTTTCTCGACGGGTTTGACGCCCTGCCGCCTGAGAAGATTCCGCAGGGCGAGCAAGCAGAACCGAAGCAGGGTTGAGCCGAGCGGCGCGTCGAAGGCCGGGATTAATCCTGTTGCTGCCCACCGGCTGGAGCGAGGCAGTACCGCTTCACGAGGATCTCGAGATTGTCCGGAGTGAGCGGCTTTTTCAGGATGTCGTCGGTGTGCTTGCGCACTTCATCCCACGAAATCTTCCCCACCCAACCGCTGATCACCACGATCGGTGTGTGCTCGAGGCGCGGCTCGAGGCAGCGTCGCCGCAGGAATTCGACACCGTCCATTGTGCTCATGAATGACATCCTGCACAACAAGGTTCCCCAGATCACCCTCAGCTTCTGGGTCATCAAGATCCTTGCCACCACTCTGGGCGAGACCGGCGGCGACGCGGTCTCGATGACGCTCAACCTCGGCTATGCCGTGAGCACGCTGATCTTCCTCGCGTTCTTCGTCGTAACGCTGTCGGCGCAGGTTTCCGCCAGGAGCTATCATCCGCTGTATTACTGGGCCGTGGTCGTCGCCACCACCACCGTCGGCACCACCACGTCCGACTACTTCGACCGCACCCTCGGCCTCGGCTACATCAAGTCATCGATCATTCTGTTCTGTCTGGTCCTGGCGATTCTGCTCGCCTGGCATTTCACGCAGGGCCGCATCGCGTTCAATCAGGTAACGAACCGCAAGGACGAGATCTTCTACTGGGTGACGATCCTCGTCTCGAACACCCTCGGCACCGCGCTCGGCGACTTCACCGCCGATGATCTCGGACTCGGCTTCGAGCGCGGCGCGCTCGTGTTCGCCGGCCTGATCGTGCTCGTGGCGCTGCTTCATTATTTCAAGGCGGCGGCCGATAGCGTGCTGTTCTGGGCAGCGTACGTGCTCACGCGCCCATTGGGTGCGACACTGGGCGACACATTGACCAAGCCGGTTGCCCAGGGAGGATTGGCGCTCGGGCGCATAACGTCGTCGCTGGTCATCGCGTGCCTGGTGGTGGTGCTCGTGGCGATTACGCATCGGTTCTCATCCCCTGAGCCCGTCTCCCTTCGGGAGAAGGGGAACTGACGATTTGTTCTCACTGCCCCACGTCCCTTTCTGTCCACACCCCCTGACCCCCTTTCCGTTCCGGAGAGGGGGGACTAACGACGAGCGTCGGGGCCAGGGGGTGAGGACTGAAGCGAAAGAGGGACAGGTGATGAGGACCGACACGCAAGGCGCACAGCAGCCAAAGAACGTAATCAGGGCGTGAAGCGAGACAGATCGGCGGGCGAGGACTCCGCGCCTCCCTAGAACCGCATCCTCACGCCGGCATTCAGCGTCCGACCATCGAGCGGCGCCCACTGCGGCGTGGTCCACTGCACCTCGTCTCCAGGCGACAGCGCATAGATAGGATCGTAGTGTGTCTGCGTGAGGTTGGTCAGGTTGTCTCCGCTCAAGTACACGTCGAACCGCCCGAACCGCTGCGAGATCAAGAGGCCGAGCGTCGAGTACGGCGGCGTGGTGGTGCGATACGGATCGTCGATCACCGCCTGCGCTCCCGTATAGAACAGGTGCATCGCGACGCGGGTGTTGGTTTCGTCACTCTCCCACGCGATGTCGAGTCCCCCGCTATGCGTGGGCGTGAGCGGCAGCTCCGTGGGCTCGTTGCTGAACGGCGAGAAGCTGGTGGAGTGCAGGTACGCGTATTCGAGTAGTACCACGAGGGGCTCGTGGGCGTACACCGCGAACAGCTCGAGCCCGCGGATATCGGTGGGCGTTGGGGCATTCAGGAGCTGCGGGCGTTCGTCGAACACGTTCAGGTCCGACAGATATACCGGATGCTCGACGTGTGAGGCGAACAGGCTGGCGGTAAAGTCCAGCACGCCGGTGTGCCGCGTGATGTCGAGCGACGCATATCTCGCCTGTTCCGCCTGCAGCGCAAATGCGCTCGTCGTCTGCACCGGACCCGAGTCGTTGGCGCACAATGACACCGAGCACGTGCCGATCGTCGGAGTGTTGAACGGCACGAGCCGCGCCAGCGGCACGCCGTCGGTCTCGTCCATGAATGGCGTGGGCGGGAAATACCCGGTGGCGCCCGCCAGCCGGAACGCCCACAACTTCGAGGCGCGCACCAACAGCGACGCGCGGGGACTGCAGAACGTCCCGTACTGGCTGTGCCAGTCGCACCGGCCGGCGAGCCCCAGGCTCACGTGGCGACTGACGTCCACCGTGGTCTGCACGAACGCGCCGGGGACATCGAACGTGTAATCGAAACCGATCAAGTCGGGCGAGTGGAACTTGTCTTGCTCGTATCCACCCCCGAGCACCCACGTGCTCGCTCCCCACGGCACGGTGAACGTCGCTTCGCTGAACAGCGTTTGATGCTGCCCGTTCTGCGTCGAATACCACGTTGTCGGCCCGAAATCCTGGCGATCCCACTGCGTCGTCTGCGAGGCCCGGAACGTGAGCACGTCGTTGTGAATCGGCACGGTGCCCACGAGCCCGCCGTCCACGCGGTTCGTGTTCGCCGCGGTGGGAAACGGTTGGCCGTTCGGGAGCGCCGCGCCCGGCATCGTGCCGCCGGTTCGGGCTTCCGACATTCCGCCGATCGTGCCGAACACCGACACGCCGCCTCCCGGCGTCCAGTACACGCGCGGTCGGAACTCGACGCGACGATAGCCGGGCACATCAGCCCACCCGTCGCTGTTCACGTCGGTTTCGCGCTGGTCGTGCACGCCGGTCAAGAGCGTCATGCCAAGGTGATCGTTGAACTTGGGCGCGAGCCACAGTACCGCGTCGTTGCCGGCGAGCGAGGTGTGGTTCACCACGAGGTCATTCTCGTTGTCGGGCAGGCGCGATAACAGGTTGATCACGCCGCCGAGCGCGGACGATCCGTACATCGCGGTAGCAGGGCCCTTGATCACCTCCGCCTGGCGCAGGTCGAGCGGCGGCACCTGCGTCAATCCGAAATCGCCGAATTGCGTGCCCAGGAGCGGCAGCCCGTCGTTCATCACCTTGGTGTACTCGCCGGGAAGACCCTGAATCCGGATGCTCGCCGTGCCGAACCCTGGCGCCGTCGGCTGTACGCGCACGCCGCTCATTTCCAGCAGCAGCTGCGTCAGGTCGCTCGGGTGCGTTTCTGTCTTCTCGCCGATCTCCTCGCCGCCCAGCACCTCCACTCGCGTGGGCTCGTCTTCCACCGCGTGCGCCACGCGTGTCGACGTGACCACGATGCTCTCCATCTCCTGCGGTTGTTCCACGAGATCGACGGTGATGAGCGTATCGAGCCCCCCAATCACGTCGAGGTTGATCGTGTCCGGGCGAAACCCCACGTGCAGCACGGTGACCGTGGCGGGGCCCGCGGCGAGGCGGAAGGCGACCTGGCCCGACTTTCCGGTGCGATGCCGCTCCGTGCCCACGTGGACGTCCGCTTCCGAGAGCGTCCGATGCTCGGCGCGCACCAGGACCCGCACCGTGCCCGAGTCGGACTGAGCGCAGACGATCGTCGCACAGAAAAGGAAGGGAATGAAGCAGCCGATCGCCCTGACGATGTGTTTCTCCCTGGAGACTTGACCGAATGGCGCCCAACCGGTAGAATCTCGCCCAATCCCGACAGAACTACTCAACTAATACCCATAAACCCGACAGAAACAGTCGCAAAAATGACCTTCGCCTGTTCGCGCCGCAACTATCTCATCGGGTCCAGAATCCTTACGCTCGCAATCGCGAGCCTGCTGGCCGTGCCGCTCGCAGCCCAGCAGCCGAGCCAGCCCGGCAGCGTACGCGGCCGAGTCCATACCTCGGCGGGCGTGCCATACGTGGGCATTCCGGTGCGGCTCGACGCTACGCCGTACGCGGCGACCACTGATACACTCGGTGCGTTTCTCCTGGTCCATGTCCCGCCCGGAGTCTACACCCTCGTCGTGAGCGGCGCTGCAACGATCGAACAGCGCCGTTCCGTTGCCGTGCTGGCTGGACGCGAAACCGCGGTGGACGTCGTGATCGCGGACTCGCTTGGGCCGGCCCAGTCGCTCACACCGGTGGTGGTCACCGCGCCGGCGGAGCAGCCGGCGCGGGGAGCCCTGCCCGAGGTGCGCGGTGCATATCTCTACAGCGGCAAGAAGACCGAAGTCGTGCGGCTCGACAGCCTGCACGTGAACAAGACGCAGGACGTCACTCGGGAGATCCTGGGCCGAGTCCCCGGCCTGAACGTCTCGGAGTCGGAGGGTTCAGGCTTTCCGTCCAATGGGATCGCGTTCCGGGGATTGAACCCGACGCAGTCGGTCGAAATGAACACGCGGCAGGACGGCGTGAATATCGTCGCCGATTTGTACGGCTACCCGGAGACGTACTACGCGCCGCCCTCGGAAGCGGTGGTGCGTGAGGAGCTGATCCGCGGCAGCTCGTCGCTGCAGTTCGGCCCACAGTTCGGCGGCGTGATCGACTACGTGCTACGCCAGGGCCAGCTGCACACGCCGCCCGCATTCACGCTGCGCGAGACCGGCGGCACGCTCGGCACGTTCGGCTCATACTTGTCGCTCGCCGGCGGCACGGATCGCCTCAGCTACTTCAGTTTCGTGCAATACCGCTCCGAAGAAGGCTGGCGGCCGAACTCGGACCTGAGTGAAGTGTCCGCGGCGGTGCGGCTGCGCTACGAGTCGAGCCCGCGGCTGCACTTCGGGTTCGAGTACACCTTGCTGCGCAATCGCATTCATATGCCGGGCGGTCTCACCGATTCCGCCTTCGCGGCCGATCCGGATCAGTCGTTCCGTTCCCGCAATTGGCTCGCGAGCCCGTGGAATATCGTGGCGGGAACGGTCGACTATGCGCTCTCGCCCAGCGCGCAACTGACTTCGACGCTCTCGGGACTGTTCAGCCAACGCTACCTCGTTTGGCGCAACGAGGATGGCGGCCCGGGAGCGGCGGATTCGATCGACCCTGTCACGCTCACCTACATCCCGCGCGAAGTGGAGTGGGAGTACTTCAGCAACATCACCGACGAAACGCGGCTGCGCGTTTCCTATCCGCTGTTCGGCAAAACCAGCACGCTCGCCACGGGATTCCGGGTATTCGGCGGCACCATGCACCGCCAGGAAGACGGTCCGGGGACCACGGGCTCGGATTTCGACATGACGGTAACCGGACCGTACGGGACCGACGTGCACTTCGGGAGCGACAACGTGGCGCTGTTCGCGGAGAACATGTTCACGCTCAGCCCGAAGCTCGCGATCACACCGGGCGTGCGGTTCGAGTACCTGCACTCGACCGCCGATGGGCACACCGACACCACCTTTGTACCGCAGAGCAAGGACCGGACGTTCGCCCTCGCCGGGATTGGAATGCGCTATACGGTTTCGTCTGCTTCGGATTTCTACGCCAACATCACCCAGGCCTATCGCCCGATCGAGTATTCGTTTCTGACGCCGTTCGCGAGCGTCACGCGCGTGGATCCCAACATGCGCGACCCCAAGGGATACAACGCGGATATCGGTTGGCGCGGCACGGCGGGACGCTGGGGCAGATTCGATCTCGGCCTGTTCTATCTGTTGTATCGCGACCGGGTGGGGATCGTCTCGGGTCACGACACCACGGGTGACTACACCGAGTTCACCAACGTGGCCACGAGCGTACACAAGGGCGCCGAGGTGTACGTCGAGATCCAGCCCCTCGTCCTGTTCGGCGGGTCATCCCGGCGCACCACGTTCCGCGTGTTCGACGCGCTCGGCTATACCCACGCGCGCTACACCGACGGTCCGTTCAGCGGCAACTACGTGGAGAATGCTCCCGAGGTCGTGAATCGCCTGGGCGGGTCGGTCGGGCATGGACCCTGGGAGGCATCGCTCCAATGGAGCATCGTGACCCGGCAGTTCACCGACGCGAACAACACGGTTTCCAGTCCCGACGCCCTGGTGGGCGTGATTCCGGAATACCACGTGCTCGACCTCTCGGCCCATTATGAGCTGCCGCACCGCACCACGCTCACGGCGGGCATCAATAACCTGACCGACGAGCACTACTTCACCATCCGAACCACCGAGTACCCCGGCCCCGGGATCATCCCGAGCATCGGACGCTCGGGTTACCTGACCTTCACGGTCGGTCTCTAATGCACTCGGGTCGGATGCTATCTCGATTCGAGAAGCAGAGCTTCCAGATCCAAGTCCCGCTGCACCCGCCGCATCACGTAGTCCCCGATCATCCCCCGGTCGCGCAGCCCGATCACCGTGCTGCGCTCCACGCCGAGCAATTCGCGCAGCACGTCGCGGCGTGAGCGGACCAGCGCCTCTTCTTCTTTGTCTCGCTCGGCGCGCACGCGCGCGCTGAAGCGTTGGTGGCGGTGATTGTAGCGCGACCGGAATTCGGTGAGCGTCTCGGCGTCGAGCTTCGGCGCCAGCTCGTCCAATTTCTTGAGCGCCGCGTCGGCGGCCTGCTGGCGCGCGTGGGCTTCCTCGAGTTTTTGCGTCGCGCCCGTGTCGCAGATGCCGAGCTTGTTGACGATCGGGCGAAGCGTGAAGCCCTGCACGACCAGCGTGAAGACGATCACGACGTAGGTGAGAAAAATGATCAGGTTGCGGCCGGGGAATGGCGCGCCGGAGAGGGTGGTGAGCGGCAGGGCGAGTGCGAGCACGAGCGAGTCGGCGCCTCTCAGCCCGGCCCACGCGACGAGCAGGATCTGCCGCCAGGACACGAGCGGATCAAGCGCTGTACGCCGCTTGGTTGGGCTAGCCTGCCGCGCCAGACGCCGGAAGTGCGTGGACAGCCGCACTCCCAGATGCCGCAGGTGCGTCGACCCGAACACCCATACCATGCGGGCGATGATCGTTGCCGCCGAAATCGCGATCGCGGCAAGCAACAGCTCGCCCTTCGGGTATCCGCGCAGTGCGCCGAGCACGATCCGCAGCTCGAGGCCCACAAAAATGAAGGTGAGCCCTTCCAGCACGAACACCACGAATTGCCACATGCCTTCGGACACCAGGCGTGAATCCGGGGCAAGCAGGCGCGGCCCCAGGCGAGCGAGAAACAGCCCGGTGGTCAGGACCGAGAGCACTCCCGAGACGCCGAGTAAGTCGGCGGGGAAGTAGGCGGCAAACGGTGTAAGGATCGAGATCGTGGCTTCGATCTCGGGCGCGTGTACGTGACGGCGCAGGAAGCCGATCGCGCTGCCGACCGCGAGCCCCACCGCCACGCCGCCCACCGCGATCAAGACGAATCGCTCGGCTGCCTGGGCGAGCGAGAACACGCCGGTGACGGCCGCGGCCACCGCTATGCGGTACGCGACGATCGCCGTCGCATCGTTGACGAGGCTCTCGCCCTCGAGAATCGTGGCGAGCCGGCGCGGCACGACCAGCTCGCGCAGGAATGCCGTGGCGGCGGGCGCGTCGGGCGGGGCCACGATCGCGCCCAGTGCGAACGCGGCGGCCCAGGGGAGAGCGGGAACCACCTCGTGCACCGCGACGCCCACGACGATCGTCGTGAACACCACCAGTCCCACGCCGAGCTGTGTGATCGACGGCAGGTTTGCCCGCAGATCGCGCCAGGATGCGACCAGCGCGGCCCGATACAAGAGCGGGGGAATGAACACGACAAAGATGAGCTGCGGATTGAACTCGATCGACGGTAACCCCGGGATGAGCGCGATGATCAGCCCGCCGACCACGAGCAGAACAGGAGCTGGAATCGCGAACCTGCGTGCCGCGAGCGAAACAAACACGACGGCGACGAGGAGAGCTAGGACGATTTCGAATTCGTGCACAAGGCGGCCGTCAACGTTTCCAGGTCCCACTTTCCGTCGTAGCGCTCGCCGTTGATGAAGAATGACGGCGTCTTGTTCACTCCGCTCTTGATTCCTCCGATGAACGACGCGCGCACCGTGTCGGCATACGTCCCCGCGTCGAGCTCGCGCGCCACGCGATCGGCATCGAGCCCCAGCTCGCCCGCGTATTCGATGAGATACTCGTCGTCGAGCGCGAACTGCCGCTCGAACAGGCGATCATGCATGGGCCAGAACTTGCCCTGCGCCGCGGCTGCTTCGGCCACCTCGGCCGCGTGCTCGGCATGCTCGTGGACCTTCTTCAGGGGAAAGCTGCGCCACACGAACCGGAGCCGCGAGCCAAGCCGGCGGCGCACTTCCTTGACGATCGGGTACGCTTCGCGGCAAAACGGGCACTCGAAGTCGCCGTACTCGACCAGCGTGATCGCCGCGTCGGCGAGACCGTCAGTGTGGTCGGAACCCGAAACGGGGTCGACCAAGGCGTGCGTTTCGCTCAACGGGCGACGTGCGCTCCCGCGATCTCATCCAGCGCCCGCAGAATGCCGTCCGCTCCCGGATTCACCTCGATCGGCGACACATAGCTCCAGCGAATCACGCCATCACCGTCGATGACGAACAACGCGCGCTCGCTCGTCCCATCCTCCCGATACACGCCGTAGCGCCGGGCGACTTCCCCCTTCGGCTCGAAATCCGCGAGCAGCGGAAACGCGAGCTTCCGGTCTCTCGCGAACGCGGCGTGGCACCAGGGTCCGTCCACCGAGACACCGAACAGCTGGGCATTATAGCGCTCGAACTCCGAGAGGGCCTCGTTGTACAGCGCCATCTGGTCGCCGCACACGGGGCTCCAATCGGCCGGATAGAACGCGAGCACCACGGGGCGGTTGCGGAAATCGCGCAATGTCGCGGTGGCACCGGGGGACTTCTCGAGGGCAAAATCAGGAGCCTGGGCTCCGGGGGCTAGGGCAGCCATAGGAACACTCCAGCATGGTTATGAAGGAAGGCGAATGGAAGGAGAACGTGTGCTTGGGGCTCGGAGTTCCTGTCAGGATGGGTTAACCCCGGGGCAGCGCCCGGTTGAGCGCCGCCCTCACAAGTCCGAGCACTTCGTCTTGCACGTCCTCCGGGCTCTGCTCACCGCCCGCCAGCACATCGAACAGCTCGAAGCTCGTGAGCGCGTAGAGCAGATTCACCAGCTGTTCCCGCCGACCCCGCCGTCCGAACCGATCTACAATCACCTCCAGCCCCTGGCGGCGCCAATGCTCGCGCGCATGCAGCGTCCGCCCGAGCTTCGCGTCGAGCGCCGCGAACCCGCGCAGACGGCGGTGCAGTGCGCGATGCGCCGTCCAGAAGCGCGCGAACGTGGTCACGAACACCGCCAACGCGTTCTCGGGATCGGCCTCGCGGAAGGCGGCCTCGAGCTCCAGCATCCCTCCTTCGCGCGCCAACTCATCGAACAGCGCCTCGAGCAGCCTGGTGCGTGTTCCGAAGCGCTGATATACGGTTACCCGAGTGACTTTGGCGCGGCGGGCGACCGCGTCGATCGAGAACTCCGCTACGCGGGGAGACATGAGCAGGGCGCGTGCGGCTTTGAGGATCCGTGTGCGCGTGGCTTCGACCTGCCGCTCGCGTTCGCCGAGCCGGTAGCGTCGCCTGCTCATCGCCGCGGGGCTCTTGCTCGCGACACTTTCGCTGTACACATTGTATAGTCAATATAACTCAACCGGGAGCCTACCGTGCTCTGGCTTCGCCTGATCCACATCGTGTTCGGAACCTTCTGGACCGGGGCCGCGATCTTCAGTGCCTTCTTCCTTCTTCCGGCGGCCCGTACAGCCGGTCCAGCCGCGGGTGCGCTCATGTCCCGCCTGGGCCCGAGAATCGGCCCGACGCTCGGGGTTGCGAGCCTGCTTACAATCATTTCTGGATTCATCATGTTCGGCCAGCTGGGCGCGTTGCTGCACTCGCCCCGTGGCATGGCCCTCGGCATCGGCGCGCTCGCGGCCCTGCTTGCGTTCGTCGTAGGCTTTGCGGTGAGCATGCCGGCCGCCGCCAAACTGGGAAAGCTCATGGCGGCCAGTGGCCCGCCGTCCCCGGCGCAGGCGGGCGAGATGGCGACGCTTCAGGCGCGGAACGCGCTTGGGGCGCGGCTCGCCGCGATCTGCCTGATCGTCGCGGTGGGCGCGATGGCCGTGGCGCGATACGTATAAAGAAGGGGAGGATCTCACCGAATGATCACTATCATGGGCGCTACCGGCCACACCGGTAGCGCCACTACAGACAAGCTGCTCGCCGCCAAACAACCGGTCCGCGTGCTGGGCCGCTCGGCCGAGCGGTTGCAGCCGTACGTCAAACGCGGCGCGACGCCGGCCATTGGCGATGCCACCAACTCGGCGTTTCTGACCGACGCGTTTCGGGGCGCGAGCGCGATCTATGTGCTCGTGCCGCCCGACTACGGCCAGTCCGATCCGTTCGCGTACTACGACAAGGTCGGCGCCGCGGTGGAAACCGCTGTCAAGAAAACCGGCGTCAAGCGGCTCGTCTTGCTGTCGAGCCTGGGCGCCGAGCGACCCGCCGGGTGCGGCCTGATCGGCGGCCTGCATCGCGTGGAGGAGCGGCTCAAGCAGCTCGAGGTCTCGACCGTGTCGCTCCGTGCCGGCTTCTTCATGGAAAACTTTTTCGGCATGCTGGGGATGATCAAACAGCAGGGAATCATGGGCGGTGCGACGCCCCCGGAAGTGCCGATCTCGATGGTGGCCACCCACGATATCGGCGCCGTGGCGGCGGAAGAGCTCCAGAAAACCGGGGCGCCGGGCTTCACCACCCGCGAGCTGCTCGGCCCGCGCGACTACAGCATGGCGGAGGCCGCCCGGATCATCGGCCAGAAGATCGGCAAGCCGGACTTGCAATACGTCCAGTTCCCCGACGACGGCGTAAAACAGGCGTTCATGGGAATGGGATTCTCACCGCGCGCGGCCGAGCTGTTCGTCGAGATGGCAAAGGGCATCGGGAGCAACGTGAAGACGCTCGAGGGACGCAATGTCCGGAACTCGACCCCCACGTCGCTGGAGGAGTTCGCGGTGAAGCTCGGGGAGGCGTATCGCGGGATCTAAGACGGAAAGAGACGGAGAGTGACGGACCTTCCCGTCTCTTTCCGTCTCTTAACGTCCCTTCTTTCTCATTCCCTCAACTGCCACCGCCAGCTTCGCGCTATCCAGCACATCCGCCATCACACCGATTTCCTGTTCCCACACCGCTGCGGGGATGTCCTGCTTCACTTCGTTTTCCAATACGTGATAGACGGCAAGCCCCAACTGGGCTCCGGCTAATGGACCGGCATACGAAGGATCGCCCAACACGACTGTTTCCGCGGCGATCTCGGCACTCTCGGGATCCGGTGCGCCGAGCAACACGAGCAGCTTGTCTTTACCGTGTTCCTCCGCCAGGCGCTTAATCTGCTCCTGGCTGCCGACGTCCATCGCGCCCGACGCCGTTCAGACGAAGCACTCGGTGGCGATGAACGCGACCGTGGCCCCGGCGGCGCGTGCGCAGGCGGCGATCGCCGGACCGGCGATTCCATCGCGCTCCCCCAGCGCCACGACCAACTTGTCCTTCAGCATGACGGTCGACTCACCTCCTTCAGGGTCTTATCGAGCCAACGCTCGAGATCGAGATCGGTCATTTCCGGAGACGCGAACCGCGCAATCTCCTTGCCATCCCGGAACAACAGAAATACCGGCAGGCCCATCAATCGCAGCTCCATGCACAGCCGCCGATTCTGCGACGAGTCGAGCTTCACGACTTTGAGCTCGGGCCGCTCGGCCGCGATCCGCTCGACATGTGGCATCAGCGCAATACAGGGACGGCACTGTGGACCCCAGACATCCACCAGAACCGTGCCCGTCCCCACCAAATCTCGGAAGTTCTCCTTCGTCGCCTCGGCTACAGCACCAGACATGAACCCCTCCCCAACGCGGAATGCGGAACGCGGAATTGACGGTGTGGGTTTCTGACTCGAACGCTTGAGGTCAGTTCCGCGTTCCGCGTTCCGACTTCCGCGTTCCTGACGCTTCCAGTAGCACACTCATTCCATCCGACAGCTGACACATCCGTCCCAGAAACAAACTCCCCTTGGCGATCAGCAAGGCTCGTTCCGCTTCGCCACACGTCAAGCGGCGCAACGCATGCGGCAGGTAGCACAGCGCCGACGCGAGATGCCCCTGTGTGGGCGCAAACCCCGGCATGCCCCGCGTGCGCACGAACTCGTCCATGCCATCGCGCGTGATGGCTCCGCTCCGCACGGCGAGTGCCGCGATCGTGCGGTAATTGCGGTCGGGGACGTTCCCCGATCCGGCCGTCTCGGTGACTTCGGGGTTGTGCAGCTCCGTGGCGTAGTCGTCCACGGCGGTGAGCGGGAGACCGACCCGCGCCAGCGGCTCGACGGCGAGCGCTTCCATAATCTGTTGATTCGACCCTCCGGCCGCGACCCGGTGGCGTCCGATCGCGTCGAGTCGAATCGCGGGCGAACGGCCGTCATCGGCCTCCACCAGCGCCGCGGCGCCGCCCAGCACATCCTCGAGCACGGGAAATCCCTTCGCCAGGTGACCCTGGAATTTCATGCCCAGCTTGGCGAGCGATCCGCCGGCAATCACCGCCACGCGCTTGAACACGCCCGCGCTCACGAGGCTCGCCGCGATGACGAGCGCGGGAACGGGCGCGGCGCAGAAATCCTTCACGTCGGCCCCCGAGGCCTCGGTGAGGCCGGCCGACTGCGCGACGGCTTTGGCGAGATTGCCACCGCCGCGCTGATAGCGATCGCCGATCGCTTCTTCGCCGCACCCCAGCACGTAGTCGATGGATCCGGGATCGATCCCGCGATCCTCTAATAAATGCAGCAGGGCGAGCGTGGCCGTGCCTTTGGAGCAGAGATTCTCGAGCAGCACGCCGGCGCTGAGCGATTCGTCCTGATCGTGCGCCCGCATCATGAAGCCCGCGGGATCGTGGTCGACGCACAGGGGCAGAGCACCCGGTTCCAAGTGCCCGGTGGCAGCCGCTTTCCCGATACGCGAAAGGTCGAGCCGAGCCGCAAGCGGGTGCTGCTCGAGCGCCGTCGCCGCGCGACGGGCTACGTCCGGCTCGAGATGCAGCAGCCCGAACTCATCGATCGCCGCGAGCAGGCCGAGGAACTCGGTTTCGGGCATGATCTCGCCGTCGGGCGCGAAGCGACTCAACGCCGGAGGGACAACCGGGGTTGCCCAGGGCCGCTCGGGCAACGCGCGCGGGTGCATCGCGCCGATGAACGCCTGATGCGGCGCATACGCGACCGCGGCAGCGAACGAGCGCAGCGCGCTCCGGAACGGTGTCTCGAGCGACGGATCGCGCGCCAGCTCGCGCTGCGGCTTCGATCCATGACGCGCCATGCCCGGCACGTGCGCCAGTACCTGCACTGCCGCACTGATCACAGGTCCTCTAGTCATCTATGCGGCTGTCTCGGTAAAGACGGTGGGCCCGCTCACCGGAGTGGTGAGCGCTCGCAGCGCGCGCTCGAGCAGCGATCGCCGCCACGCGCGCTCCGCTTCGGGTGACGCATTGGGATCTCCCGCGGGGTACGGAATCCCCTTCGTTGGGACGATACGCGCCGCGCCCACGCGCTGCGCGACTCCCACGAGATTGCACAGCAGTGCAGTGGGAATCCCGGCGCGTTCCAGCTCCTTCGCTAGCGTTGACCCGCAACGCGTTCCGGTCCCTCATGTGGCGGTCAGCACGGCGGCTTGTACGCCCGCCCGCCTCAGCTCGGCCGCCCACTCGACGCCGAAGCGCCGAGCGTTCGGGACCGTGGTGCCATTCCCGGTAGTCACGAAGTATTCCCCGAACAATTCGCCGATCGCACCTTCCTTCTCCAGCTCGCGCGCCACGTCGAGCGGCAGCATGCGGTGCGGGTCCTGATTGGCCCACACCGTGGAGAAGCCGCCATGTACCGACATGTGCTCGCCCGACTTGAGCCCGGTCTTCTCGCCAATCTTGTAGCGCAGCCACCGAGTGGCCCGGGCGGACTCGAGCCGATCGGGATTGCCCTGCGGCACGAGCCCGCCTTCCGTGAGCAGCGCGACGCGAGCCTTGGCGGGATCGACCGGCGGCGCCGGAGTGATCCGGTCGAATCGCGGTACGGGAACCTCGGTGCGTCCCTTGTCGCCCTTCATCCGCGCCAGCAACAAGTCGACGGCGCGCAGGGCGGAGCGGTCCGTCGCCAGCACGTTCTTGCGCGGCGTCTTGCCGATGCGGCCATCGGCGTCGGTGAGCGGCTCGCCCGCGAGGCGCTTGCGAACGGCCTGCGCGATCCGCTCGAGCGACGGCCCCATTTCCCGCACCGACGCGCCCGAGGCGATGACAATGGCGGCGCCCGCGTCGTCCAATCCCGGGTTGTCGGGATGGAGCGAGGCAATGGCCGGGATCCCCGCGCGTTGCGCCGCGGCTGCGACGAGCGCGCACGCCACACCGTAACGCCCGCTCGTGAACGCCGGCCCGAGGACCACGATGTCGGGACGCTCCCTGGCGATGAGCTGCACGATGGCCGCGGGAGCGCCGCGTTCCGCCGCGGCATGGTCATCGCCGCAGTACACGGTCGCCACGATTTGCGCGTCGGCGCCAAGCAGCTCCTGCAGCTTGCGCCCGGGCCCGACCGCGCCGGGCTTCACGCCCGGTGGCGTGTCGGCCTTGTCTTCGCCCCCCAACCCGGCAAAAAATTGATTGAGGTAATGCACCACCCGCGCCGTCACTGTACCACCTCGCGGCACGTAAGCCGTCCCGCGCCCATGGGGGAGAGCGAGCAGTAGATCACTGCCGTGGGAGCGGTGAGCGGCGCGGTCGCGGGCGCGCTGAGGACATCGACGGTTTCGCCCCCCAGGGCGCGCTCCATGGCCGAAAGCGTCACGAGCTCATCGTAATTCCCCGTGCTCACCATTCCCGTGGCCCGGTCGGGCGGCACGACGAGCGGCGGCGCGGTGCCGTCCGGTCCACCCATTTCGGCGAACAGGCCAACGCTGGCGATGCCCAGCGTATCGAGGGCATCCATCTTGAGTGCCACATCGGCGTCCGCGTTGCCACCGCCCTCCTTGGTCAGCACCACGCCGTCCATCTTCAGGTCGGCGCAGAGCTGTGCCGCCTGAGCTGAGATCTGTTCTTTCGCCGCCTGATCCACTGGTTCCGGCGAGATGATCACCCCCACGAACGTGAGATCCTTCCCGTCGCGTTTCAACAGCTCGGTCGCTACCGGATTGTTCTGGTGCACGTATGTGGGATTCTTGAGCGCGGGATGTCCATACTGCCCGCTCACGACCGCGCCTGCGAACAGCTCGTGCGCGTCGATAGGCAGGGGCCGTTCGCGAGCAAAACTCTTCCCGTAAACGAAGACGTCCTTGAACGTGCCCTGAGTCTGGAGATTGGTGATGGCGCCGATGCGTGGGAGAGAGGCGGCGGATGGGCGGACCGGCGGATGGTCGGATCGTGAAGGACCGAGCGCTGATTGAGCGATCCGGTTCGCGAGCGTGAGCAATCCTGTTCGCAGCGCGACGTCGACCGCTTCCCACGACGCTCCGGCGGCGGGCGTGAACTCGATCACCAGGTTATGGGTGCTGCCGAAGGGAGAGAGGTCCGCGCCGGGACCCGACATGTCGATCAAGCCTTCTTGCGCGCGGGGCAGGTAGCCGGCGGTGATGAGCGCGACACCTGTGAGCACGTGCGTGGGCGCGCCGCCGGACTGCGGTCGTGCAGGTCCCACGAACCCGGGGAAGATCCCGCCGCCATCGGGGCCCGGGCCCTTGGTGCGCGGCTCGACGGCATCGAGCACCTTGATTATGCGCACACTGTCGCCCGGCGACGCCCACGTGACGCGGACGCTCGCGAGCGCGGCATCGCGGAACGCAACCTGCGCGTCCCGCTCGTCGACCGTGAGCAAGCCGTTCTCGTAGCGTGTCGCGCCACCGAGTGCGACCCGGTTGACCGGATGGGAGATCAGTCCGTGCATTGGGAGGGGGAAAGTACATAGGGCGGGAACGGGCGGTAATGGGCGGTCACCGATCGCCGGAGCGTTCATGTTATTCAGATGCGTCCGGGACTAATTCCTTTTTCGATCAGTAGTAGGGTTCTCTGGTAAGCGCGTTCAGGACAGTGTGCCGGTGCCGGTACGGAGCGACGCGATGGTCATTAAAGCCTGCAGCGCCAGGTTGTCGGTCGAGCCGCAAACCACGGCCGTCCGGGCCCTGGCGCTTCACCCGCCGCCAGATGACTGTATCTTCTTACGATACCGGTAATTCGATCTCGAACGGAGTCGCGTCTATGCCCAACCCGCCTCTCGGCCGCTTTGTCTGGCATGAGCTTTCGACCACCGACCCGGACGCCGCGGCGGCGTTCTATGGCAAGGTCGTCGGCTGGAAGACCGAAGCGTACGATCAGGACCCGACGTACAGGTTGTTGACGCTCAACTCGCAACAGAAGGGCGGCTTGATGCGCCTTCCTGAGGAAGCGCGCGCGATGGGGGCGGCGCCGGGCTGGATGCTGTATGTGAGCGTCGCCAACGTCGATGAGAAGGTTCGCCAGGCGCAGAGTCTCGGTGCGCAGCTACATGCGGGCCCCATGGATATTCCGCCGGGACGATTTGCCGCCCTCGCTGATCCGTGGGGCGCCGGATTTTCGCTGTTCAAACCCGCGCCGCAGCCGAACCAGCCGATGTCCACGGGACCAGGCGCCCCGGGCGACTTCGTGTGGCACGAGCATGTGAGCCCCAACTGGACGCAGGCCTGGGATTTCTACTCGAAGTTGTTCGGCTGGTCCGAAGCGCAATCATTAGAGATGAGCCCGGGGAATATTTATTTCATTTTCAAAACGCCAGGGGAAAAGGAGCCGGCCGGGGGATTCTATTCGCTGCAGCCCGGCATGCCGCCACATCCGCATTGGCTCACGTACATCCGTGTCGCCGACATTGATGCTGCCGCGAGCGCCGTGAAGCGCGGCGGCGGCAAGGTCTTGACCGGCCCGATGGATGTTCCTGGCGGCGCCCGCATCGCTATGTGCGTCGATCCTCAGGGAGCGGGTTTCGCCGTGCACGCGCTCAGTGTCGGGGCCCCGGCGCCCCGTGGCGGCAGCTCGAACGGCACCGGTGGTGGGACGCGCGCGCGGCGGAAATCGCCGGCCAAGCGGGAAGCGGTGCGGAAGGCAAAAGCGGCTTCCAGGAGGCCGAGACCAAAGCGTCGCACGCGCCCGCGCGCGCGGCGACCGGCGCGCTGAGCGACACGATCACGCATGGGTGATCTACACGCAATGCTCGAGACGTCGCTCGGCCCGCTGTACCGGGTCGAGCGGGAAGTCCGTCCCGTGGGCGATTGCCGCATGTTCATCGCCGAGGAGCTCGCCCCGCCGGGGGCGGAGCTCGCGGTCAAAGTACTTCCCGCGACGCTATCGCTCGCAGTCGATCCGCTGCTGTTCGAGCGCGAGCTGGTGCTCACGGCCGACCGTCTGTCGGGCACGAAGCTCGTCACGCCGCGCAACGCGGGACGCGCCGGGTCCTGGGTCTACCATACGCGGCGGTTCGTCGCGGGGACGACGCTGCGCGCGTGGATCACCCGCAACGGCGAGCTGCCGCTCAGGCAAGCCGTAGAAATCCTCCGCGACATTCTCACCGATCTCGCCGCGGTGCACTCCGCCAAGCTCGTGCATGGCGACCTGAAACCGGAACAGGTCCTGATCGGAAACGGCAGGACGCTTTTGGCCGACACGGGAGTGGTGGACGCGGTGGAGCGTGCGCTGCAGGGTGCCGCCCGCGGCGCGGCCACCGCCGCGATCTGCTTTGCGCCGTATCTCGCTCCCGAGCGGCGCGATCGCGACGCGCCCGCGGCCCATAACGGTCCGCCCGCGGACATGTTCGCCGTGGGCGTCGTGCTTCATGAGATGCTGACGGGCAAGACGCCGGCGCCCGAATCGGAGCCGCTCGAAGAAGTGCGTTCGCTCCCCCCGTGGCTCGCGGCGCTGGTACGACGCTGTCTCGCGCCGGAACCGGAGGACCGCTGGGACGACGCTGGTGCCGCGCTCGCGACCATGCCCCGGCTCACCGGTGGGCTGCCGCGCGACGGTGACGGGGGAAACGGAGGGAGCGGAACAGGCAAACGCCGCCCGCTTGAGTGAGGGTTGGCGGTTTTGCATGAGCCGCCGTATCATCAGTCGATTCAACATCAGCCGTCTTACCACACATGTCAGACTCACTCCGCGACCACCTGATCGAGCTGCTCCATGCCGGCCACGCCCACATCGGGTTTCGTGAAGCCGTGGACGACTGGCCGGAGAACCTGCGCGGCGTGAAGCCCCCCGGTCAGCCGTTCACTCCCTGGCGCGTACTCGAGCACATGCGTATCGCACAGTGGGACATCGTGGAGTTCTCGAAGAACGCGAAGCACGTCTCCCCCGACTGGCCCGATGGCTACTGGCCGAAACAGGATGCGCCGCCGAACGGGAAAGCGTGGGACGACAGCATTCGGCAAATCGAACGTGACCGCGAGGAAATGGAGCGGCTCGTGAGCGATCCGGCGAACGACCTGTCCGCCAAGATCCCCCACGGTACGGGGCAGACGCTGTTACGGGAGGCCTTGGTGCTGGCGGACCACAACTCGTATCATCTCGGGCAGCTGGTGTTGCTGAGACGACTCGTGGGTGGCTGGAAGGAGGAAGCCAAGTAATCTCAGTTGTTGAGCTCCTTGAATTCCGCGTCGCTGAGCCGGATCGATCGTGCCGCGACGTTCTCTTCCAGATGTTGCACGCTCGATGTTCCTGGAATCGGCAGCATGACTGGCGAGCGCTCGAGCAGCCACGCGAGCGCGATTTGCGCCGGCGTGGCGTTGTGCCGCGCGGCAATGCGCGCGAGCGAGCCCCCGGCGCGGGCGAGCTTGCCCGTGTTGAGGGGATACCAGGGCAGAAACGCCAGGCTTGCGCGCTCGCAGTAGTCGAGCACGAGCTCGGACGAGCGATCCGTGAGGTTGTAGAGATTCTGGACTGAAACAATCGGCAGCGTGCGGCGCACGCGTTCGATCTCCGACACCTTCACCTCGGAGAGGCCGACAAGACGGATCTTGCCCTCCGCCTGGAGCCGGGCCAGCGCGCCGAGTTGATCCTCGAGCGGTACCTTGGAGTCGATGCGGTGGAGCTGGAACAGCTCGATGCGCTCGAGTTTCAGTCGCTTCAAGCTGCCTTCGCATGCTGTGATCAGGTGCTCAGGCTTGCCGTTCGTGACCCAGCGCCCGGGACCGGGCCGATCGAAGCCTGCCTTCGTCGCGATCACGAGCCCCGGCGGGTACGGATGCAGCGCCTCGGCGATGATGCGCTCGCTGACTTCGGGCCCGTAGGAATCCGCGGTATCGATCAGGTTGATCCCCAGTTCGACGGCTCGGCGGAGCACCGCGACGGCTGCGCCACGATCGGGGGGCTCGCCCCAAACGCCGGCTCCCGTGAGCCGCATCGCACCGAACCCCAACCGGGAGACCCGGTGGTCGCCAAGCATATACGTGTCGGGCTTCATACAGGGAACCAATCCATGGCATTTGGTGTGTGACCGTAGCCGAATTCTACGGCTCCGGCGAGATTCTAAGCACCGCGGTTCGGGTCACTCAAGGGGGAAAATCGTGAGTTTGTTGCGCAAGTCGTTTAGTGCGGCGGTAGTGGTGGCGGTGGCGTGCAGCAGCGGCAACAGTACGACGCAACCTGTTGCCGTTTGCACGACCGCCAGCGCGCAGCCGATCAGTCTCGCCGTCGGGCAATCCGCCACGCTCGATCCCACGACCGGTTCCGCCTGTTACGGCATCCCGGCCAACGCGTCCACCACCGATTCCGCGGAATATCTCCTGGTCCCCTGGTCGGCAGCGCGCGCGCCCAACGAATCGTTGTCGTTCATGCTTACTACGACGGACAGCAAGCCCACGGCGCAAGTTGTGCGCCGCATGCCGGCGTTTGCGCAGCGCCGTTCGATCGCTCGCGACTTCGACGCCTGGCGGCTGAACGCGGAACGCACGGGCGTTTGGCCGCAGTCAAGGAACCGCCCCGCGATCCGCGCCAGTCTCGCAGGGCCCATGTCGGCGGCTCCCCTGCCTCCGGGGCAGTGCGCACCGTTGACCGCGCAGATGCAGTGTCAGTTCATCGTGTGCGACACGGTGACTTGTCAGACGACGCAAACGGTGACTGCCACGCTCCAGGCGTTGGGCCAG
>DATIYM010000050.1:0-77775 GCA_035517615.1 Gemmatimonadales bacterium | reverse complement strand
CACCCCGGCAGTCCGGGTACCCAAGCGCTGAATCCCTCGTCGGTCTTGCGCAGCCCGATCTTGTACTTCATAGGAGCCCTCCCAATCTCATTATACGCAAGGACTCACGCTGCTGTCTAACTAAGAATTGAAAAGACCTGTCTAGTACTCACGCTTGGACCTCCCTGCTGCATAATACTACGCGTTCAACTGGAAACACGTTCTTATGCTGCAAATTCTGCTGCGTAATGGCAAGAGAGCGAAAACCCGCCTGCAGCCTTACTCGAGCACGTCCGCCGGGCTGCGGACGCCGAGTCCGCCGCGGTTGAGGACGTGGGTATAGATCATCGTGGTGCGGACGTCGCGGTGGCCCAGCAGCTCCTGGACGGTGCGGATGTCGTAGCCGGAGGCAAGCAGGTGCGTGGCGAAGGAATGGCGCAGGGTATGGCAGCTGGCACGCCGCGAGAGCCCGCTCGCGATTACCGCGGCGCGAAAGGCGCGCTGGATGACCGTCTCATGGAGATGATGGCGCCGCTGCTCGTGCGTGCGCGGGTCCGCATACCCTCGGGTGGCCGGAAATACCCACTGCCACACCCACTCTCGGCCACCGATGGGGTACTTGCGACCGAGCGCGGCCGGCAACGCGACCCATCCAGCCCCCGCCTCGAGATCGCGCTCGTGCTGGGCTCGGACCTTGACGAGATGGCGGGTGAGCGGCTGGCGAACGACCGCGGGAAGCATGGTGACACGGTCGCGATCGCCCTTGCCGCTGCGCACGCGGATTTCGTTGCCCTGAAAGTCGAGATCCTTGACCCGCAGCTCGAGCGCCTCGAGGAGCCGCAGACCCGCACCATACAACAGCATGGCAACGAGCTTGGGCGGACCCTTCATCTCATGCAATACCGCCCGCACCTCGGCGCGGCTCAGCACGGTCGGAAGCCGCACCGGCCGCTTGGCATGCACCAGATCGTCCAGCCAGCCGACGTCCTTCCCTAGAACCTTGCGATAGAGAAAGAGTAAGGCGGCGAGCGCCTGGTTTTGCGTCGAAGCGACCACTTGATGGTCGCTCGCCAGCGCCGAGAGAAACGCCGTCAGCTCAGCCGCTCCGAGTTCCGCGGGATGGCGGAGACCATGATACCGGACGAAGCGCCGCACCCAGTGCACGTACGCCTGCTCCGTCCGCGTGCTGTATTGCCGCACCCGCAACGCTTCACGCAGTTGTGCCAACAGTTTGACCGGGCGAGACCGAGCCGCCGCAGCACCCATCCCTGCTAGTCTGCTGTGGGTACGGGTGAGCGCGGTAACCCGGAACGCTCGTACCACGGCGTTTTCACGCGACATCCAGGGTGGAGCGGATCGGACCGGGTGCCGAGGGGCTGAACGAGAGGGGTCAGGGGGTGAGGCTCAGCGACGTCGCGTATACTATTTTCCGGCGTTTCCCAGACAGTGACCCGAGGAGAAACGTATGTGCGGAATCGTCGGCTACACCGGACCGCGACAGGCGGCGCCGCTGCTGCTCGAAGGCCTGAAGCATCTTGAGTATCGCGGCTACGACTCGGCCGGACTCGCCCTCGTGCACGACGGCCACATCGAAGTCCACAAGACCGCGGGCAAGATCTCCGCACTGGAAAAGGATCTCGGCACGGCGCTCCCTAAAGGATCCACTGGAATCGCCCATACGCGCTGGGCTACGCACGGCGTGCCCAACACCACCAACGCGCATCCCCACACCGACTGCGCCGGCATCGTTGCCCTGGTGCACAACGGGATTATCGAAAACGCCGGGGCACTCAGGACGGCGCTCGCGAAACGCGGACACGCGTTTCGGTCCGAGACCGACACGGAAGTGCTGACGCATCTGATCGAGGAGCTGCACGGCCGCGGCCGGCCGCTGGTCGAGTCGGTCGCGGGCGCGCTCGCCCAGGTCGAGGGGACCTACGGCATCGCCGTGATCTCGAGCCGCGAGCCCGACACGCTCGTCGCCGCGCGGCGCGGATCGCCGCTGCTCGTGGCCATCGGCAACGGCGAGAACTTCGTCGCCTCCGATGCTTCGGCCGTGCTGTCGCACACGCGCTCGGTGGTGTACCTGGATGACGGCGAGATCGCCGTCGTGCGACCGACCGATTATCGCATTCTCGATGTGCACGCGGTCGAGAAGGAGAAAGCCGTCACGCACGTGGAGTGGGACCTCGCGACGATCGAGCGCGGCGGCTACGCGCATTTCATGCTCAAGGAGATTCTCGAGCAGCCCAACAGCATCCGCGACACACTGCGCGGCCGGCTGCTGGAAGAAGAAGGCACCGCGCGGCTCGGCGGGCTCAACCTCACTGATGACGATCTGCTCCAGATCCGCCGCATCGTGATCACGGCGTGCGGCACCTCGTGGCATGCGGGCCTGATCGGCGAATACATGATGGAAGAGCTGGCCCGCATTCCGACCGAGGTCGAGTACGCCTCCGAGTTCCGCTACCGCAACCCGATCGTGGACGAGCACACGCTTGTCATCGGTGTCTCGCAGTCCGGCGAAACCGCCGACACACTGGCCGCGCTGCGCGAGGCGAAACGGCGCGGCGCGCGCACGCTCGGCATCGTGAACGTCGTGGGGAGCACGATCGCGCGCGAGGTCGAGGGCGGCATCTACCTGCACGCCGGCCCCGAGATCGGCGTCGCGAGCACCAAGGCGTTCACGAGCCAGATCGCGGCACTGGCGCTGCTCACTCTGAAATTGGGGCGGCTCCGGTCGCTCTCGATTCTCCAGGGGCGCGAGGTGGTGCGCGCGCTGGCGCGACTCCCCGAGCTCGTCGAGCGTACCCTCGCTCATGCGCCAGCGGTCGAACGCCTCGCTGAGCGGCTGGTCCGCGCCGGCAACGTGCTGTATCTCGGTCGCGGATACAATTTTCCCGTCGCCCTGGAAGGCGCGCTCAAGCTCAAGGAAATCTTATACATCCACGCGGAAGGCTATCCCGCCGCGGAAATGAAGCACGGGCCGATCGCGCTGATCGATGATCTGATGCCCGTCGTCTTCGTCGCGCCGAAAGACGCGGTCTACCAGAAGATCGTGAGCAATGTGGAAGAGGTGAAAGCCCGCGGCGGCCGCGTGATCGCCGTGGTCACGGAAGGCGATACCGGACTCGCCAAGCTCGCCGACCACCGCATCGAGGTCCCCGAAACGCTCGATCTGCTCACGCCGATTCTCACGGTGCTCCCCCTGCAGCTCCTCGCCTACTACATCGCGGTCCGCCGCGGGTGCAACGTGGACCAGCCGCGGAACCTGGCGAAGTCGGTGACGGTGGAGTGAGAGTCGTTCTGCAACGGGTGTCGAAGGCAGCGGTGCGGGTGGACGGGAAGACGCGAGGGGAAATCGGAGTGGGCTTCTTGGTTCTCGCCGGCTTCGCCCCCACCGACACCGAAGCCACGCTCGACTGGATGGCCGAGAAGATCCTCGGATTGCGGCTCTTCTCTGATCCCGCCGGCAAGATGAATCTCGATCTGGACGAGGTGAGCGGCGCGCTGCTCGTGGTGTCACAGTTCACGTTGTACGGCGATGCGCACAAGGGCAGGCGGCCGAGCTTCATCGCCGCCGCCCCACCCAACGTCGCGATCCCGCTGTACGAGCGATTCCTCGAGCTGCTGCGCGAGCGCTCGGGCGGCATGCGCGTCGAATCGGGAGAGTTTGGGGCGATGATGGAGGTGGAGCTGGTGAATGACGGCCCGGTGACGCTGGTGCTCGAGAAGTGAACGGTTCGCTCATCCTCGCAAGTTCGTCGCCGCGCCGCCGCCAGCTGCTCGAGATGCTGCAAATCCCGTTCACGGTGATTCCCGCGGAGATCGACGAACGGCGCATTGACGGCGAAGCTCCGGAGCGCTACGTGGTGCGGCTCGCGCGCGAGAAAGCGGCAAGCGTTTCCGAGCAGCACCCCGGAGCGCTCGTGCTCGGCGCGGATACGACCGTCGTGGTGCGCGGCGAGCTGCTCGCGAAGCCGGAATCCGCGGCCGAAGCCGAAGCGATGCTCGCCAAGCTGCGCGGCCGCACCCATCACGTCATGACCGGCGTGGCCCTGGTGTGCGACGGGCGCATCGAAGATGCGATCGATATCAGCGATGTGACGTTTCGCGCGCTCCCCGACGCCATGATCGCGAGCTACGTCGCGACCGGTGAGCCGATGGACAAGGCCGGCGCCTACGCGGTGCAGGGGCTCGGCGCGGTGCTCATCCAGGGAATCCGGGGAGACTTCTTCAGCGTGATGGGATTGCCGCTCCGGCTCGTGGTCGAGCTGCTGGAGCGGTTCGGCCGGCCTTATCGCTTCACGCGATAGATCGGCACCTTCTTCGACTTGCCTTTCACCTGGATCGGGTCGAGCGCCTCGACCTTGGGCGGCTGCTTGAGCTGCTGATAGAACGCATCCGAGATCAGAATCTCGTTCGGTCCGGCGGATGAGCAGAGCCGGCTGGCCGTGTTCACCGCGTCGCCGATCACCGTGTACTCGAGCCGGCGCTCCGAGCCGATATTCCCCGCAAACACTTCTCCGAAGTTGATCCCGATCCCGATGCCGAGCTCCGGACGGCCCACGGCCTTCCACTGTTTGTTGAGCTTCTCGAGCGCCGTGAGCTGATCGAGCGCGCAGCTCATCGCGCGGTCGGCGTCATCCTCGTGGGCGATGGGCGCGCCCCACAACGCCATGATCGCGTCGCCCATGAACTTGTCGAGCGTGCCCGAGTGCTCGAACACGATCTCGACCATCTCGGTGAAATACGACGTGAGCAGCGACGCGATTTCATCGGGCCCCATCATCTCCGACATCGGCGTGAAGCCGCGGATATCGGAGAAGAAGATGACCACGGGGCGCTTCTGGCCGCCCAGCTGCACCGCGCCTTCCTGCTGCGCGATCTGCGCGGCCAGGTTCGGCGCGAAGTAGCGTTGGAAATTCGAGAGCACCAGGGCTTCGCGCCGCAGCTGCTCGGAGCGCCGCGAGTTCTCGATGCCGACCGCCGCGAGACTGCCGAAGGCGATCAGGAACTCCAGGTCTTCGTCGGCGAACGAATGCGTTGCGGTGAGGTTGTCGACGTACAGGATTCCCAGCACCTTCTGGTCCGTGCCCATGAGCGGCGTGCACATCGCGCTGCGCACGCTCTGGATCAGGATCGACTTGCCCTTGAACCGCTCGTCTGCCGCCGCGTTGTCGGACAGAATCGCGACGCGCTCCTCCACGGCTTTGCGCGCGATCGATTGCGGCACGTGCTTGGCCGCGCCCGCGCCGCCCGTCCGCCCTTTCGAAACCCGCGGCACCAGCTCGTTGGTCGCCCCCTCCAGCAGCAAAATCGACACCCGGTCGACGTTCATGATCTGAAACGTGAAGTCCACCACCTTGTCGAGCAGCCGGTCCAGCTCCTGTTGCTTGGACAACTCCTTCGAGATCTCGAGCAACAGCGACAGCTTCTTCTCGCGCCGTTCCTCGACCGATTGCGCCGTCACCTTGAGGTGCGACGCGCCCGATGGACTGACGTCGACGATCGCGGGCACGCCGCCGGAAACGCTCACGGGGAGCTGCCTGACGATGGTGCCGCCGGCCGCCGCGCTCCCACCCGGGCCGGGCGGCGTATTGAAGGGAGGGACCACCTGCGGGCGGGGCGCCGGCGCACTGACCGCTTTCACCCGGTAGGCGACTTTCCCGAACGTGATTACGTCATTTTCCGCGGCCACCGCTTCGGTGACCCGATCGCCGTTCAGAAACGTGCCGTTCGAGGAGCCGAGATCCTTGACGCGGACGCCCCCGGCGCCGTCAGCGAGGGCCAGCTCGGCGTGCTTGCGGGAAATGGTAGGGTCGTAGATCGGCACGTCGCTGGTTACGGCGCGTCCGACGACCACGGTGCGCCCGGGCTGCAAGTCGATGGCCTGCTCGCCCGTGGTGCTCAGCAGCTTGAACACAGGGGCCCAATATAGTAAGCAGGTTTCCTAATCGCCCGCCTTGGCGAGCGCCAGCGCCCGGAGCACCGCCTGAGCCTTTGCTTCGGTCTCGGCAAATTCCCGAGCCGGGTCCGAATCGGCCACAATCCCTGCGCCCGCCTGCACGCACACCCGGTCGGGCAACACGAGCCCGGCGCGGATCGCGATCGCCGTGTCCATGTTCACCGCTCCCCAGCTCACGTATCCCACGGCCCCGGCATAGGGCCCGCGCCGCTCGGGCTCGAGCTCGTCGATGATCTCCATCGCCCGCACCTTCGGCGCGCCGGTCACCGTGCCCGCCGGGAAGCAGGCTTTGAACACGTCGAGCGCGTCGTAGCCGTCGCGCAGCATGCCGCGCACTTCGCTCACGAGATGCTGCACGTGCGAGTAGCGCTCGATGGTGAGCAGATTGCTGACGCGCACCGTGCCGTAGCGCGCCACGCGGCCCACGTCGTTGCGGCCCAGATCGACGAGCATCATATGCTCGGCCCGCTCTTTCTCGTCCGCCATGAGCGAGCGGGCCAGCGCTTCGTCTTCCGCGGCCGTGGCGCCGCGCGGCCGGGTGCCCGCGATCGGCCGCACGGTCACTTCGCCGTCTTCCACCCGCACCAGCACTTCGGGCGAGCTGCCGACGTAGGTGAACTCGTCGAACGCGAGATAGAACAAGTACGGCGCGGGGTTGAGCGCGCGGAGATAGCGATACAGACGTAAGGGGTCGACGGCGCCGGGGGCATCCTGGCGCCGCGACAGCACGGTCTGAAATGTGTCGCCCGCGCGGATGTACTCGAGAATCCGCGCCACGTCGCGCTCGAACGCGGCGCGCGGATACGGCGACACGGTCGGCACCGGAACCACGCCGTCGGCGAGCGACAACGGCGTGAGCGCGTGGCTCGTGCCGAGCCTTCCCACCAGCTCATCGAGCCGCGCGTCGGCGGCATCGTACAGGCGGTCGACGTCCCCCGCCGTGACGCTTCGTGGGATCTGCACGTTGACGACCACGATCGCGCGGCCGAACAGATTGTCGAGAATGACGAGGCAATCGGCGATCATCATCATCGCGTCCGGCAGACCGAGCCCATCAGCCGGCGCGCGCGGTAACCGCTCGATGCTGCGGACCAGATCGTACCCCAGATAGCCCACGGCGCCGCCCGCGAACCGCGGCAGCCCGGGGACCTGGATCGCGGGCAGCGCGCGCAGCTGCTCGGCAAGGTGGCCGATCGGGTCGTTCGTCCGACCGGCGGCGAGCCACCCCGTGGCGCGCGTCCAGCGTTCGACCGCGCTGTCGCGATAGCGCCAGACTTCGCGCGGCTCGGTGCCGAGGAACGTGTAACGCGCCCAGCGCTCGCCGCCCACCAGCGATTCCAGCAGGAATGCGAAGGGCGGCCGCGCGATTTTCGCGAAGGCCGCGACCGGCGTGTCGGCGTCGAGCACCACCTCGCGCACGAGCGGCACCATCCCGCCCGCGCCGGCAAGCGCGCGTTCGCGGAACGCGGCTAAACTTGGGTGCAATGCGGTCATTCGCTCTGGCCCTGGCACTCCTCGCTCCAGCTCCCCTGCTGGCGCAGACCTGGAACGGCGACTCCGCGCTGGCGCTCGTGCGGCGCGCGGTGGCGCGACGTGCCTTGGCCGCGACCGACACCGCATTGCGCGACTACAAAGCCCAGGCCCACGGGTTTCTCTTTTTCCTCGGGGCGTTCGGGGAGGGGTTGTCTGAGCCGCCGCGCCTGATCCGCGCGGATCAACTCGAGCTGGAAGTGTACTGGAAGGCCCCGGGCCTGAGCAAGCAACGCATCATTGGCTGGCGCGATCGGGCCGAGCTGCCGACCGATATCATTTATCATCGCGACCACCTGGGCATTATCCAGAACAATTTCGGCAGCGCCATCCGGCTCGGTGAAGGTGATGAAGTGCGTGACGTTCCCCACCCGCTCGGCTCGCTCGCGGCCGCCGCCCTGTACGATTTCGCGCTGGGCGACACGACCACCCTCCGCATGCCCCAGCGGACGGTCCGCGTGGTGGCGCTGCGCGTGCGTCCCAAGAACCTCGAGGCGCCCGGAATCGTGGGGACGCTCTACCTCGACGCCGCGAGCGCCGATGTGGTCCGCATGGCCTTCAGCTTCACCGCCCGGACGTACATGGAGCCCGATCTCGAGGACGTGAGCGTGGAGCTCGACAACGCGCTCTGGGAAGAGCGATTCTGGCTTCCTTACCGCCAGCAGATCGAGATCCGCCGCCGCGGCGCCTGGCTCGACATCCCCGCCCGCGGAATTATCCGCTCGCGCTGGGAGATCGACGGCTACGTGTTCAACGTGGGTCTCGCCACCAGCTGGTTTCGCGGCGAGGAAATCACCGCGCTCCCGAAGGCGGAGCGCGACTCCTTTCCCTGGACCGAGCCCCTGCCGGCCGCGATTCAGGGAATGGGACAGCCTGTGGGGCAGGATGACCTGGCGCGCGTGCGGGCCGAAGTGGAGCAGGTGGCGGGCCGCCGCGTGCTGCAAACCCTCGAGGGCGGGCGCCTCGGGGCGCGCGGCGTGAGCGACCTGGTGCACGTGAATCGCGTCGAAGGGCTCGCGCTCGGCGCCGGCGCCGTGTGGCGCAGCGCGGCAAATCACACCGAGGCGCGCGGGCTCGCAAGCTATGGATTCTCGGACCGCGAGGCGAAGGGGTTCGCGCGCGTCACCCAGCACGTGGGCGGATCGCTCGACATCGACGGCTCGGTTTACCGCACGGTTCGCGACGTGAGTGATGTGCCCGTCATTGCCCCGCTGGTCAATTCGTTCACGGCGCAGGAAATGGGCGACGACTACGGCGACTATTACAGCGCTACGGGCGCGCGAGTCGGGCTGCGCGGCGCGTGGGGATGGCGGGGAGCGTGGAGCGCGGGATTCGCACGCGAACAGGTGCAGTCGCTCGCCGTACACGCGGTCCCGGCCGCGGGTGTGTATCGACCCAATCCGCCGCTCGGCGGCCCCGATCTCGATGTGATCGATCTGGGGCTGCGCCGCCGCGCGCGCAACCGCAGCTCGAGCCTGGGCGGGACCGACCTGAGTGGTGACATCGAGCTCGAGGGAGGGCGTCTCGACGGCGGCACGACCTACGGCCGGGCCAGTGCAACCGCGGAGCTCGTCGCCCCGCTCGGCAGCACTCGCGCGCTGCTTCGGGTGCAGGGCGGGATCGCGACCGATTCGCTCCCGGCGCACCGCTCGTTCGTGCTTGGCGGCCGCGGGACGTTGCTGGGCGACGATTTTCGCATCTGGGGTGGCACGCACATGGCGCTCATTCACCTCGAGTGGCGTGTGCCGGTCCCGTTCGTTTCCTTCGCGCTGGGTGCCGGTACGCGCACGCCGACCTCGCTGATCCTCGCGCCGTACGCCGCGGCGGGCTGGGCCGACCAGCAGATCCCGGGCACGCCATGGCGCCCGACGCCGGGCACGCGCGTGACGATCGGCGCCGCAGCCGAGTGGCTCGGCCTGTTCCGGTTCGAGACCGGCTACAGCGTACAGGCGAGGCAACTACGCTTTGCGTTTGACGTTACCCGTGATCTCTGGGGAATCCTCTGAACGCGATTCGGACTGGACGCACTGGCCGGTGCCGCTACTTTTGGGGTCAGCCGGGGGCACATGGCCGAGACCGTCTTTCCGGATGAATGGCTTGCACATTCACTCGAGCAGCTCGTACCCGCCGAACGCCTGGCCGAAATCAGGGCCAAGGCGGAGCCTTCGCGCACCCTGTGGGAGACCCTGCTCCAGTCGAAGATCGTAACCAACGAGCAGGTGCTCGAGGCGCTGTCCCGCCACCTGCGGCTGAAAATCGCTGACATCCAGCAGCTCGACTCTCAAATCAAACTCAAGGTTCCCGAACAGCTCGCGCGCCGGTTCCGCGTGCTGCCGCTCCGGATCACCGACTCCTATCTCGAGATCGCAACCGCCAATCCGTTCGATCTCGACGCCGAGAAGGCCTTGGCGTTCGCAACCGGACGCGAGGTTCGGATGCTGCTGCTCGATCCGGGCCGGATCTCGGAAAAGGTGGACGAGCTGTACCGGCCCGAGAAGATGATCGACAAGCTGCTCGAGGGCATGGAAGGGCAGGGCGAGCTGGTACAGCTCGAGGAGCGCCCGGCGGACGAAATCAATGTTTCCGCCGAAGAAGCGAGCCAGCGCCCCGTGGTGCGGCTGGTCGATCTGATCATCTCGGAAGGCATTCTCTCGCGCGCCAGCGACCTGCACATCGAGCCGGAAGAGGGCGGCGTGGCCGTCCGCTACCGCATCGACGGCGTGTTGCGCCAGGTGATGAAGATTCCGCGCGCCGCGGGCATTCCGCTCATCTCGCGCATCAAGATCATGTCGCAGCTCGACATTGCCGACCGGCTCAGGCCGCAGGACGGCCGCGCGCGCGTAGCGGTGAACGGACAGCCGATCGATCTCCGCGTCTCGACGCTTCCCGCGGCGCTGGGCGAGAAGGTCGTGATCCGAATTCTCGACTCGCGCGCCACCGTGAAGACCCTCAGCTCGCTGGGGTTCGCGGCGTCGGAAAGCGAAGCGATCACGAAACTGCTCCAGTTTCACGAAGGCATCATTCTCGTTACCGGGCCCACCGGGTCCGGGAAGACGACCACGCTCTACTCTTGCATCAATCAGATCAAGAGCGAGGGCGTGAACATCGTGACCGTCGAGGATCCGGTCGAATATCGCATGGCCGGGATCGTGCAGGTGCAGGTACAGGAAAAATCGGGGCTCACCTTCGCCACGGCGCTGCGATCGATCTTGCGTCAGGATCCGAACGTGGTGCTCGTGGGCGAGATCCGCGATCGCGAGACCGCGCAGATTGCCGTGCAGGCCTCGCTCACGGGGCACCTCGTGCTCTCGACGCTGCACACCAACGATGCCGCGAACGCGGTCACGCGGCTGGTCGATATCGGCGTCGAGTCGTACAAGATCGCCGCGGCGCTCCGCGGGGTGCTCGCGCAGCGGCTGATGCGCAAGCTGTGCCCGACGTGCAAGGAAGTGTGGATGGAAGCGCCGGGGGAGCAATACCGCCGCTGGATTCCGACCGGCACGCCGCTGTATCGCGCCGCCGGGTGTCCCGACTGCGCCATGACCGGCTATCGCGGGCGGTTCTCGATCATCGAAGTGCTCACCGTCACTCCGGAGGTCGAGCGGGCGATCGCGTCGGGGCTGACCACCGACCGGATCGCCGAGGCGGCGCGTCGTGCGGGGATGACCGGCCTGTGGGAGAGCGGCATGAATCACGTGCTGCGCGGCGAATCGACGCTCGAAGAACTATTGCGCGTCGTAGACCTGCCGCAGGAACAAGCCCCGCCCGCCCCACCGGAATTGCCCGCGGCCCAGGCGCCCGAGCCTCCGCGCGCAGCTGCGGGGGGCCGGACCAGCGGGCCGACGGCGGCGCCGCCGCGCCGCTCGCCGGCCGCCGGTGTGCAGGTGGCCGAGGCCCTGGACGAAAACTTCGATCTACTCGAAGAGGCCCCGCCCAAGCGGCGCTCGGGTCCACAGGGAACGCCTTCGCGCAAAGTGCTGCTGGTCGAGGACGAAGACAGCCTGCGGCGCGTGATGAAGGATCTGCTCGAGCGCGAAGGCTATGCGGTTACGGAGGCGCGGGACGGCGTCCAGGCGCTCGATCAGGTCGACCGCGTGGGTCCCGATATCATCGTGCTCGATCTGAATCTTCCGGGGCTCGACGGATACGGGGTGCTGTCGCATCTCCGTTCGCGCCCCGCGACTGCGGGCATCCCGGTGGTGGTGCTGACCGCCAAGGGCGACGAGGACAACGAAGTGCGTGTGTTCGAGCTTGGCGCGGATGACTTCCTGACGAAGCCGTTTCGCGCCCGCGCTTTGTCGGCGCGGCTCGAAGCAGTACTGGGCCGTCGTCGCTAGCTTCCCCTGCACCCATGGCTCTGGTCCCCGCCGCTCTTCGCACGGCAGACGACGCGCTTGCGCTGATCAAGCCCAAGGTCCGGGCGCAGAGCGCGTACACGCTCAACGCGCCCTCCGCGGCGCGCAAGCTCAATCAGAATGAGAGCCCATACGACGTTCCGCCCGCAATAAAGGACGCCGTGCTCGCACGCGTCCGCGAGCTATCGTGGAATCGCTATCCGGCATTTTCCCCCGAGTCGCTGCTCGAACGGCTGGCCCGGCGGCACGACTGGACGGCTGAGGGGGTGCTGGTCGGGAACGGTTCGAACGAGCTGATCCAGGCGTCGCTCATGGTCAGCGTGGGCGAGGGCATCGGTGTAGTCACGTCGGTCCCGACGTTCACGCTGTACCGCCTCATGACCGAGGTGCTGGGCGGCAGGCACATCGGGGTGCCGCTCACGCCAGATTTTCAGTTCGATGTGGACGCGCTGCTCGAGGCCGCGAGCGGTCACGGCGCGCGCGTGGTCGTGGTGAACACGCCCAACAATCCCACCGGCACGCCGATTCCCGACGGCGTGATCGAGCGCCTCCTCGCGGAAACGGAAACGCTCGTCCTGGTGGATGAAGCGTATCAGGATTTCGGCGGTCCGAGCGCGATTCCGCTGCTCCCCGCGCATCCGCGGTTGATCGTGCTGCGCACGTTCTCCAAGGCGATGGCCCTCGCGGGTCTGCGGTTCGGCTACGCGCTCGCCCATCCGACCATCGCGCGCGAGATCACCAAAGCCAAGCTGCCGTACAATTTGAATCAGGTGACCCTCGCGGCGGCGGAAGTGGCACTCGATAATCCCGCGCCATTCGTCGAGGTGACGGATCGGATCCGCGCGGCGCGCGACCGGCTGTATGGCCGGCTCGCGCGTATTCGGGGCCTGCGGGCATTTCCTTCCGCCGCGAACTTCGTGCTGGTCCGCTGCGAGGCCCGTCCGGCGGCCGACGTGTTCCGGCGACTCGTGGAGGACTACGGGATTCTCATCCGCGACGTGTCGGCTGGTCAGGGGCTCGCCAACTGTCTGCGCGTAACGGCCGGCACGCCTGACGATGTGGACGCGGTGGCCGGCGCGTTCGAGGCTATCTTCGGGACATCACCATGAGTCGCCGCGGCGAAGCGCACCGGAAAACCAAAGAGACCGACGTTCGGGTCAGCATCGACCTCGACGGATCGGGTCAGTCGACCGTGAACACGGGGATCGGCTTTTTCGATCACATGCTCCAGGCTCTGGCGTGGCACGCGTATTACGACCTCGACGTCACCGCCTCGGGTGACCTGCACGTCGACGGCCATCACACCGTGGAGGACGTCGGGATCGTGCTGGGGCAGGCGCTCTCGCAGGCGCTCGGCGATCGCAGCGGGATCAGGCGCTATGGGCAGGCCGCGGTTCCGTTGGATGACGCATTGGCCCGGGTCGTGGTCGATGTGAGCGGGCGTCCGTTCGTCGCGTTTCACGCCGATCCGCCCACATGGCAGAAGCTGGGGGAATACGACGTGGCGCTCACGCCCGAGTTCTTCCGCGCGCTCGCCACGCACGGCGGCCTCACGCTGCACGTCGATCTGCTGCGCGGACAAAACGCGCACCACGTGGTCGAGGCGGTGTTCAAGGCCACCGCGCGCGCGCTCGGCGATGCCACGAGCCTCGATCCCCGGGCCAAGGGGCGGGGCGTCCCGTCCACCAAGGGCACGCTCTCATGATCGCCGTCGCCGATTACGGCGCGTCCAACGTCGGCAGCGTGCTGCGCGCGCTCCGGGTGGTGGGGGCCGACGCCGTGCTGTCCGCCGATCCCGACGTCGTGCGGCAGGCGGACCGCATCGTCGTGCCCGGCGTGGGGCACTTCGCGCCGGCCATGCGGGCGCTCGTCGAGCGCGGGCTGGCGGACGCGATCATGGACAGCGTGGGCCATGGCAAGCCTACGCTCGGGCTGTGTCTCGGGCTGCAGCTGTTTCTCGAGGAGAGCGAGGAGGCGCCTGGCGTGCGCGGGCTCGGGCTCCTTCCCGGCAGCGCCGTGCGGTTTCGCACGTCGCTTCCCGTGCCGCACGTCGGCTGGGCGAAAGTCGATCTCACACCCACCGGCCGCGCGCATCCGGTCCTGGCCGAGGCGTTCGACCCCGACGGGTCGTTCTTCTATCACGTGCACAGTTATCACCCCGACCAGCTCGAGAACGGTCTCGCGCTCGCCAGCGCCGAGTACGGCGAAACGTTCGCGACCATCGCGGGCGCCGAGAACGTGCTCGGCGTGCAATTCCATCCAGAGAAATCGCAGGCTCGAGGCCTGGCGCTGCTGCGCGCATTCGCGCGCTGGCAGCCGTGAGCGAAGTCGGCCTCGTCTTCATCGATCTCTACGTGCTGCGGCAGATAACGCGAGGGACCGAGGCGGCGCTCGAGGTGCTGGTGCTCGAGCGCGCCGCGGGTGATCGCTGTCCCGGCGCGTGGGAGACGGTGCACGGCACGATCGAGCCGGGTGAAACACCGGTCGCGGCGGCGCTGCGCGAAATGCGCGAAGAGACGGGACTCGTCCCGCTGCGAGTGTTCAACGCAAGTCGCGTCGAGTCGTTCTATCAGCACGCGCAGGATCGTGTCGCCCTCGTCGCGGTGTTCGCCGCATTCGTGCCACCCGACGCGCCAGTGCGGCTCTCCTCCGAACACGATGATGCCGTGTGGCTGTCACCCGATCAGGCGGCGCTGCGATTCGCTTGGCCCCGCGAACGGCGTGCAATCGAGGATATCGTTTTGCTTTTCCGCAAGGGGGACGGGGGCTTGCTGGATGACGTTCTACGCGTATGCTAGCGCGGAGACTGATTCCCTGTCTTGATGTCGATTGCGGCCGAGTCGTGAAGGGCGTCCGTTTTCAGGAGCTGCGTGATGCCGGCGATCCCGTGGAACAGGCTGCGCGCTACGATGCCGAGGGCGCCGATGAGCTCGTATTCCTCGACATCACCGCGAGCCACGAGCAGCGTGGCACGCTCATCGACCTGGTCGCGCGCGTGGCCGAGCGGCTGTTTATCCCGTTCACCGTGGGCGGGGGCGTCCGGAGCGTGGACGACGCGCGCGCCGTGTTGCGCGCCGGCGCGGACAAAGTCGGAGTGAATACGGCCGCCGTCAGCGATCCGTCGCTCGTCACGCGACTGGCCGACGAGTTCGGCCGCCAGTGCGTGGTGGTGGCGATCGACGCAAAACAGCGGGAAGCGGGAAGCGGGAAGGGGAGAGGGTGGGAGGTCATGGTGCGCGGGGGTCGTGAGCCCACAGGAATCGAAGCCGTGGAGTGGGCCTCGAAGGTCGAGCAGCTCGGCGCGGGAGAAATTCTCTTGACCTCGATGGACACCGACGGCACGCAGGGTGGGTACGACCTCCCGCTCACCGGTGCCGTCGCACACGGGGTTCGCATTCCCGTCATCGCCTCGGGCGGCGCCGGAACGCTCGAGCATCTGGCGCAGGCGCTCGATGCCGGCGCCCATGGCGTGCTCGCGGCCACGCTGTTCCACTACCGCGGCACCACGGTGCCCGAAGCGCGCGCCTTCCTCGCCCGGCGTGGCTTTCCGGTGCGCCCGTGAATCCGTTTTATCGGCGGATCTACCGGGTGGTCCAGCACATCCCCAAGGGACGCGTGGCCACCTACGGCGTGGTCGCGCGGCTCGCCGGGAGGCCGGGCGCCGCGCGCACCGTCGGTTGGGCGCTCTCGGCGCTGCCGGACGACTCCGATTTGACGTGGTGGCGCGTGGTGAATGCGTCGGGCCGGATCTCGCTCGCGGCGCACGATCATGCCGCGGTCGTGCAACGCGCGCTGCTGTTACGCGAAGGAGTGCGATTTACCGCCGGCGGGTCGGTGAATCTCGCCGTGTACGGCTGGCCGGCGGAAGCCTATGATTCGGCGCGGCCCTCCCAGACCCGTGCCGCTTCGGCCAGGAGATCGCGCAGATTGAAAGGCTTGCGCACGTAGCGTAAGCCCAGCCTGGCCAGCGTTTCTTCCGTTCCCTGCCGAATGTCGCCGGTGGCGACGAGCGTCCGCTGTCTGAGCGCCGGCTTCGATTCCACCAGGGCCTCCACGAACAGTTTCCCCCGCACGCTCGCCTGAGCGTCGGCGAGAATGAGATCGTAGCCGCGCGCCCGCGCCATATCGATCGCCTGGAGCGGATTGCGCGCGACGTCCACCGCGTGCCCCTCGCGCCCGAACAGCGCCTTGACGAGCCGCCGCACGGCCGGATCGTCGTCCACGAGCAGAATGGTCCGCCTGGTGAGTCCGCGTTCGTGCAACGGCTCGCGCGCGGGCTCGAGCGTCGCGGCATCCCCCGAAGCGGGCGGCAGCTCGACCACGAACGTGGCTCCCCGGCTCGCCCCGTTCGCGTCCTGCTCGAGTGTGACCTGCCCGCCGTGTGACTGCACGATTGAGTACGTGATGGAGAGGCCGAGTCCCGTGCCCTGACCGGGCTCTTTGGTGGTGAAGAACGGCGTGAACAGGTGGGGCACGACGTCATCCGGAATGCCGGGCCCCGAGTCCTGGATCACGAGTCGCACCCGGTCCGTGAAGTCGGTCGTCACGCGAATCACGCGGCGTTCTTCCGGGGGGTTCTGGGCCACCGCGTGCGCGGCGTTCGTGAGCAGGTTCAGCGCCACCTGCTGCAGCGCGTGCCGGTCGCCCTGCACGGGAGGAAGGCTGCGCGCCAGGCTTTTGTCGATCGTGATGTTCTTGAGCTTCAGGTCGTAGCTGATCAGCACGAGGGTGCGCTGCACCACGTCGTTCAGGTCCACGAGCCCCCGTTCCGCCGGCGCCTTGCGGGCAAACGTGAGCAGGTTGCGGACGATCCGCCCGGCTCGCTCGGCCTGTTCGTGCACCACGCGCAAATGGTCGCGATCCTTCTCCCCCAGCTCCTTTTGCTCGAGCAGCAGCTCCGACAGTCCGGCGATCGACGTGAGTGGATTGTTCAGCTCGTGCGCCACGCCCGACACGAGCTGCCCCACGGCGGCGAGCTTTTCGCTCTGAATCAGCTGCGTTTCCATGGCTTGCTGATCGGTCACGTCCTCGATCAGCACCACGATGCTCTGTTCCATGGTACTGTTCGGAATGCGGGCGCCGGTGAGCCGCACGACCTTTTTCAGCTGCTCGGAGCGCACGATGAGGGGCAGCGGGCGCTCTTCGCGCCGGGCCGTGGCGAGTAGCTCGACGAGCGCCCGCGAATCGTCCAGCAGTTGGCTCCCCAGATCCTCGCCCGCGACCTGCGCCACGGTGGTCCCGAGCAGCGCCGCGAGCGCCCGGTTGGCGCGACGCACGCGCCCTTGTTCATCGACCACCGCGATGCCTTCGCTCAACGCATCGAACGCCGTCTCCCACTGGTCCTTGCCGCGACGGACGATCTCGAAAAATCGGGCGTTGGCGAGCGCCACGGCAGCGTGCGTCGCGACGGTCGAGAGCAGTCGCACGTCCTCGGACGGAAACGCGCCCCCCCGCGGGTCGGTGACCACGAGCGAGCCCACCACCACGCCGTGCGCGCGGAGCGGCACCGCCGCCGCGGCGCCGGCCGAGACGCCGCGCAGCAGCTCCACGGGTCCCGTGGGCGATCCCTGCGCCAGCTCGAGTCGCTCGCGAGCGAGCGCCCGCACGATGAGGCCCGGATCGTCGTACGCGACGCTCTTGCCGCGCAGCTCGGCCAGCGTCCCCTCGGCTCCGCCCACGGTCAGCTCCTCCGAATCCGGATCGTTGCTCGCCAGCGCGATCAGCGCGCCCCGGGCATCGAGAAAACGCATCGCGTAGCGCACCACCTGCTCGACGATGCGCTCCAGCTCGAGCGATTCGGAGACGATGTACGACAGCTCCTGGAGAGAGAACAGCTCTGAGAGACGGCGGTTCAGCTCGGCCGCCAGGCGCCGCCGTTCGTGCTCGCTGTGCGACCACCGCGCCCGCAGCACGAACGCGGCGAGCGCCGCCCCCGCCACTCCCGCGGCGAGGGCCAGGGCCGCGGCTACGACGATGGGCATCGCCAGCGGACTACTTCGGGCTCGACGCCGCCCGCGACAGAACCCGGGCGCGTTCCTGATCGAGTAACCGCACCGCATGCGACCAGGAATCGCTCGACAGTGACCCGTAGCTGACCGTCAGGTCCTGGCCGAGCGTGATGTCTTCGTCGTAGAGATAGATCGCGATCACCTGCGCGCGCGGGTCGACCTGGTTCGAGCTCCACTGCGGCGAGAGCGGCACGATCCCGATCGGCCGGTACAACTGCCCGCTGCTCGCGAGGTCCAGATCTTCCGGGACAAAGTGCCCGTTCGGCACGAGACCGAAAAACGTCACCAGCACGGGCAGCGGATGGCGCTCTCCCGCTTGCCGCGCGATCGAGTCGAGCGCGGTCTGATGCTTCGCGAGCAGCGAGCGGAGCGAGGCGTACGTATCGGGCGCGAGCAGGCGAATCACCGATTCGCGCAGCGGCAGCAGCTGAATCGCGACCTGATCGGTCGCGAGCTGCACGGCGATGTCGTCACGACGCAGCGAGCCGAAACCGACCGGGAGCGTATCCTGCGCGGCGAGTAGATCGACAGGAATGCGGACCACAGGGAGCGCGGCGGTAGCGACGACCGCCAGAAACACCGCGCGGATCAAGGGTCTCATTGGTTCCGTCCTCCGTCAGTGCTGCGACGGCGTCATTGAGCAGCAGCCAAGCTACACCATCGGGATGAGAGTGCCTACGACCTGGGTCACCGAGCTTTCCCTTGACCCCTTTAATCCCGACAAATCAATTCGGGTTAGTACCCCGCTGTCTTGCCCGGCAGACCTACGCGGTGGTCGGCCCCTGAAGCGCGAGGGCGGCGACCGCCTGGCGCAGCTCCGGGATGCCCTCACGCGTGCGCGCGCTCGTCGTGATCACTTGATCGGGCGGAAGGCTCAAGGCCGCGCCGAGGATGCGCGCACGATCGAGACGCCGCCCACGGGCGAGTGTGTCGCCCTTGGTCAGGGCCGCAAGGATCGGCGAGCCCGCTGCCGCGAACACCTCGTGGATGCTGGTGTCGTCGCGCGAGGGCTCGCGCCGGATGTCGAGTAACCAGATCACCCCGGCGAGCAGCGGGCGGTCGATCGCGTGGCGGATCAGTTGGCGGAACCGGCCCCGCTCCGCGTGCGAGGCGCGCGCGTAGCCGTAACCGGGAAGATCGATCAGGTACAGCGACGCCTTCTCGAATTCCACGCGGAACACGTTCAGCATCGTGGTCTTCCCCGGTGTCGCGGACACGCGCGCGATGCGTTGTCCCACGAGCGCGTTCAACAGGCTCGATTTCCCGACATTCGAGCGGCCAACGAAAGCGACTTCAGGGAGTGGGTCTGGAAGTACGACGTCGGCTCGGGGGAACGAGCCGATGAAGCTCGGGGTCAGGCTTCTTTCTTCTGGCGGACGCGTTCGGTGACGAGCAGCGGGGCCCGGCCCGCGGTGACGCACTCGGCGGTAATCGCGACCTCGCGCACGTCGTCGCGGCTGGGCAGCTCGAACATGATGTCGGTCATCATCTCCTCGAGGATGGCCCGTAACCCGCGCGCGCCAGTGCCGCGCTTCAGCGCCTTCAGCGCGATGGCGTTCAAAGCCTCTTTTTCGAGGGTGAGGCGGACGTCTTCGAGCTCGAACAGCCGCTGATACTGCTTCACCAGCGCGTTCTTGGGCTCGACCAGGATCCGCATCAGCGCGCCCTCGTCCAATGCGTCGAGCGGCACGGCGACCGGGAGCCGCCCCACGAGCTCGGGGATCAGGCCGTAGCGCAGCAGGTCGTCGGGCTCGACGTCGGAGAATGGATTGCGCTTGACCTTCTCCGCCGCTCCCTGGGCCACTTCCTCTTTGGTGAAGCCGATCTGCCGCCGGCCGGTGCGGGATTCGATGATCTTCTCGAGCCCGTCGAACGCGCCGCCGCAAATGAACAGGATGTCCTTGGTGTTGACCTGGATGTACTCCTGCTGCGGATGCTTGCGGCCGCCCTGGGGCGGGACGCTCGCCACCGTCCCCTCGAGGATCTTGAGCAGGGCCTGCTGCACGCCCTCGCCCGAGACGTCGCGGGTGATGCTGGGGTTCTCAGATTTGCGGGCGATTTTATCGATTTCGTCGATGTAGACGATACCGCGCTCCGCTTCCGACACGTTGAAGTCGGCCGCCTGGAGCAGGCGCACCAGGATGTTCTCGACGTCCTCGCCCACGTAGCCGGCTTCGGTGAGCGTGGTGGCGTCCGCGATGGTGAACGGCACGTCGAGAATCCGGGCGAGCGTCTGCGCCAGCAGCGTCTTGCCCACGCCGGTCGGGCCGATCAGGAGAATGTTGCTCTTGTCGAGCTCGACCTCGCCTTCGCGGCCCTGATGCGAGTTGATGCGCTTGTAATGATTGTAGACCGCAACGGCGAGTGTTTTCTTGGCGCGCTCCTGGCCGATCACGTACTGGTCCAGGACGTCCTTGATTTCGGATGGCGTCGGGACCTGGGTGATCGCTTCGGAGACTTCGCGCTCTTCGTCCTCCGCCAGGATCTCATTGCAGAGCGCAATGCACTCATTGCAAATGTAGACCGACGGTCCGGAGATGAACTTCCGGACCGAGTCCTTCGATTTGCCGCAGAAGGAGCAGCGGAGGTGCTTATCGTGCGACATTCAACTCTTAGTATGGGAGGGGGCGGGGTCCGGCGCAAGCATTAGCGCTTTTTCCCATCATCCAATACTTCCTGGTAGTTTGCAATAACATGGTCGATTAGCCCGTATTCACGGGCTTCTTCGGCCGACATGAAGCGATCCCGGTCCATGTCCTTTTCGATCTGCTCCCGGGGCTTGCCGGTATGCTTGGCATAGAGGTCGTTCAGCTTGCCCCGCAAATAGAGGATTTCCCGGGCTTGAATCTCGATGTCCGCCGCCGTCCCCTGCGCGCCACCTGAGGGCTGATGCATCATGATGCGCGCATGTGGCAGGGCGGAACGCTTGCCTTTGCGTCCGGCGGTGAGCAGGAACGAGCCCATCGACGCCGCCATCCCCATGCAGATCGTGTTCACCGGCGCGCGCAGGAACTGCATCGTGTCGTAAATCGCCATTCCCGACGACACCAGGCCGCCCGGGCTGTTGATGTACAGATAAATGTCGCGCTCGGGATTGTCCGCATCCAGGAACAGGAGCTGCGCGATGATGATATTCGCGACCTCGTCATTGATCTGCGTGCCCAGGAACACGATCCGGTCCATGAGCAGGCGGCTGAAAATGTCGTAGGTGCGCTCGCCGCGGCTCGAGCGTTCGATGATGTAGGGCGGATAAATCTGACTGACGGTCACGGCCTCACTCCTCCAGGATGCTCGGGATGACATACGCCGGAAATCTAACCAGGTGGGGGCGTGGCTTCCTCCACCGTCGATTGCGCGAGCAGATGCTGGAACACCTTTTCCTCGGTCATCCCGTGCTCGAGCTCCCGCAGCCGCTTGTTCTTCTCGAGTGCCGCCCGCGCCTCGGCCGCTGAGACGTTGCGGCGTTTAGCGAGCTCCGCGATCCGCGCGTCGACTTCCGCCTCGGTGACACGCAGCTGCTCCTTCTCGGTGATGAAATCGAGCACCAGATCCCGGCGTACCTGCGCCTCGGCGATCGGCCGGAAATCCGTGGCGAACTTCTCGAACTGCTCCGCGGTGATGCCGTAGGCTTGCGCGAGCACGCGCAACGCGCGATCGACGAGGGGCCGCGGCGCGGTCACGTGATTGGCCGACACGATCTGCTCGATCAGCTCGCTCCGGACCCGCGCGTCGGCCTCCCGCTGGGCGTCTCTTTCCAGGTCCTCTCGAACGGCGCGCCGCAGCGCGTCGAGCGATTCGAAATCCCCTACTTCGCGCGCGAACGCGTCGTCGAGTGACGCCAGCTGCTGGCGCTTCACTTCGTGCAGCGTGATCCGCACGTCGCGGCTCTGGCCTCGCTTCGTTTCATCCGGGAAGTCGGCCGGGAAGTGTACCGTGGCGTCGACCGTCGCGCCCGGCTTGAGGCCCATGATCCGTTCCTCGACCTCGGGGATCGCTTGCCCTTCACCGATCACGATCTGATGCGCCTGGGGGTCGGTTGCGGCGTCGCCCGTTCCCTGCGCGATCGTCACGCTCACCAGGTCCTTGGGTTTGGGGGATTCGTCGGTGACCGGAGTCCAGGGCGCGCGCTGCTCGCGTAATTCCTCGAGCTGCGCGCTCACCTGCTCCTCGGTGATCGGCGCGACCGTCCGCGCGATCCGAAACCCGCCGGTGCGCTCGAGCGTCAAGTCCGGCCGCACCTCGACGTGAAACTCGAACGTGAGCGGCGCGCCCTGATCCCACTTGAGGTTGTGAATATGCGGATCGGCGATCGGCTTGAGCGACTCCTGCTTGAGGGCGGCGCTCCAGCTGTCGCGGATCACCTCCTGAAGCACCTGCTGCCGAATGTCGTCGGCAAACTGCTTCTTCACGATCGCGGCGGGTGCCTTGCCCTTCCGGAATCCGGGCAGCCGCACGCGCTGTTGGTAGGCCGTCGTGGCCTGGGTTTCGGCTTCGCGCACCCGCTCGACAGGCACGGTTACCGCGATCGACGCGGACCCGGGTTCGGTGGCGGTCTTCTTGATCTCGATATCGACCATGGGCGGAAATCTAACCGGATCACTTCGCTACCGAATTCATCGTGCGGCCGGGGAAGTGAATGACCCCGCCGATTGAGTTCCGCGATCCTCCCGCCCAGAGCGCGAAACGGAGCCCACGTGGTCCGATAGAAGATCCGGGTCAAGCGCAGTCGCCGCGTGATCCGGCGCGGCAGGACGCATGACGACCCTACGCGCGCCCCCGGATCTTGCTGGCCCACCACCGCAACCCGACAAACAAGAAGCGCCAGTCGTGGAAGAACTCGGGCGGCTTGCCTTCGAATGCGTGGCCGACGAACTGAAAGATCCAGCCGACCACGAACAGCGTGACCGGGACGGCCCACAGCCGCCGCAGGATAGCGGCCACGACGAAAAGCGGAATCGAGAGGGCGATCAGCGGGATGCCGATCGTGTGGCAGAAACGGTTGACGGGATTCTGGTGGCTCTGCGAGTACTGCGCGATCCATTCGGACATCGGGCGGTTGCCGAGCATGGTCTCTTCCTCCTCGATGCGACCGGAGGGACTCGAACCCCCACGGGTTGCCCCACAGGATTCTAAGTCCTGCGCGTCTACCAGTTCCGCCACGGTCGCGTTGTTGCTGCTCATGAACTTACGCCGTCCCCAACCTTCGCGGCACCCTCCGCGTGCCCCTTGGCGTATGGCCATGAAGGGTATCGGCCAGCACCTTAGCAGGATGACCAAGGACGCCGGTAATTGGCTCGCGCAGCTCCACGGCCGTCAACTGCTGATGCTGTTGGTGGCAGCCGCAGTCTACGTGTTTGTGCTCGTGGTAGTGGGCTTCACCTACATACCGAACGTTGAACGCGCGAGCCACTCGCTCGCACGTGGTACGGACTACTCTTCGTATCGAGCGGCGCGCGAAGACACTTTGCGGGACCGTGACTTGTGGCAAACGAAAATGGTCAGCGGTTTCTCCGCATCGGAGGCGCTGGTTTACACCGCCCTTCGTCCAGGTGGGTCTTCCAAGCCTGCCTTGGTCGACAGCGCTCGCCGCGTCTTGGAGGATTGGCATCGGGACTTGGAGCGAGCGCGTGCCGTCGTGTACGCGGCTTGGATCAGTGGCGCTGCCATGCTCCTGGGAATGGCGTTTTCGTTGTGGCTCTGGCTGGGCGCGCGAAAACACACTCCGTCGGAGACATAACGCAGAGCTCCTTACCTCCAGAAGTCAGATCTTCCAGTGCACCGCGAGGTTCACCCAGTCGAGCTCCTCGACCCTGGCGTCATTCGTGAACGAATACCGCTCGAACCGGTACGACGCCTCGAACGAGAACGGGGCATGCGGCAGCGACGCGACCACTCCGACTTCCGTTCCCAACCCCGTGCTCGGGTCCTGGGGAAGCGTGGCGCTTACGAGAGGACTGAACGACGCGCGGGCCACACCGCGGATCAGCGAATCGCCCAGGGCGGTTTGGAGCGCCGCGGTAAGCGAAACAATCGACCAGCGCTGATAACCCTCAGTCGAGCTGAACGTGCGCGCGGTGTACGCCGCACCCGCCTCGAACCAGCTGCTCGCGCGCACGAGTCCGTTGATGCGCATTTCGCCGCCTTCACGCTCCACCATCGCCGCGGACGAGCCGGACATTTGCCCTCGCAGGCCCTGCAGCTCGAAGCGCAACGGCCCCCGTGACGCGGTAACCGCCCCCCCAACCCACGTGCCGCCCGTCTCCTCTTGATCACCGGGGATCTCCGCGCGCTCGTGCACGATGCTCGTGATCGCCGTCGCCTGCACGCGGATCGGGTTCTGAGCGTCGAGCGGCTGGACGGCCGCGAGCATCGCGATCGGCAGCACGTCTCGGATCTGGAGCCGGATCATTGTGCCACCACCCGAATGCGCACCAGGGATCCGTCACGGCGCGCGGCATTGGTGGCGCTGATGGCCCGATCGCGATCCTCCCACGCGGTCCGCAACGCCTGGTTGTAGGCGACGTTCTCGGGCGCAGGCACCTGGTGGCGGCCGAGCATGAACCCCGCGAGGCCGCCGACCGCTGCCGTGAACCCCACCACCATCGCGCGTTCTTCCCGTTCGCTGCTCTCGAAGCCCGAGTGTCCCAATACCATCGGAATCGCCGCCACTGCCGCGCCGAGCGCCACGCCTTTCAGGATACTCGAAGTCGGACGAGGCCCCGCCTGAGTCTCGGGTTTGTAGGCCGACGCGGCGGGCGGCGCTTCGCGCGCCAGGGTATCCGGTGCGAGGATCTCGAACGTGAGCCCGGCCTCACCCTTGGCGTCGCCCGAGGAATACGTGGCGCGCACCCGATACGTACCGAAAGGCAAGCGGCGACGATCGGGATCAGTGAGCGACACTGATAAGACCGCCGTCGAGTCCACCTGCGACGTCGCAATGGGCCACTCGGCGTGCGACGAGTCGACGCGCGAGAGCCGCACCGCGACCGCTCCGGGTCGACCCACGGCGAGGGCCAGGGGCCAATGTCCCCTCGTCACGTCGAGCGTCGTATCACTCGAACCGCGGAGCGCGACCGACTGCGTGGACCGGCGCGCCGCGCCAAAGGCGGACGCGACCGGCAAACTCGCGCATCCCGAATCGAGCGCGACGAATGGGTCGGCGGAGATCGCCGCCGCGAAATCGACCACGGCTGAATCGAGCACGCCGCGGTACCAGTGCTCGAGACCGAGCTGCAGCGTTTTGTCCGCTCGATTCCCACCAGGGTTCCGAGCGGAACACCCGACGTCCGCCGGCACGGCGCCCGCCGCGGCACTGCGTGCGGGTATCACGGTCGTGATTCCTGGCAGGACTTCGCGCGTGACCGTCACGGGCGCGCGCCCCGGAGCGCCGAGCGTGAGCCGGTAGCTTCCCGGAGCAGCACGCCGCATCTCTCCAGTGGTGATCACTCCGATGCCGTCGATGAACGCCGACGCCTGCGTGCCACGTGCCAGGCGAACATAGCCGGCGAGCGAATCGGCGGCGCCCGCCATCCATTCCCAATTGATGAACGGCAGTGTGTCGCCGACCTTGCCTTTCAGGACGGCGTTTTGCGCAGCGGCGAATGCATCCTGAACGGCCGGCGGGAAATTCAGTGTGTCGGGAGGGATTGCGGGATACGTCCGGATCGCCCAGCGCAGCCATACCGCGGCCAGCGAGTCGTGGTTCTCTTCGATGAGGATGTGCGCGAGGCGATACACGCTTTCGATCCACAGCGAATCGTGCGTGCTGAGCGCGGGGTTCAAGCCCTCGACCAAGAGCGGCTTTGCCCGGCCGTATTCCGCCACGTCGTAGGCTTCCGCCCCGCGTTTCAGGAGATTGGCGTCCTGCGCCAGCGCCATGCGGGCGGCGAGCGACAGGGCAAACCCCAGTACGAGAGCGCGCTTCACGAACCACCCCGCGTGAGCGGAACACGCACTACGAGCGTGTCGTGCGGACCGACCACCACGGTCGAATCGACCGTCCGGTACCCGGGGCGTTCGAGATGGAGCCGGTGATGGCCCGCCGAGACAGCCGCCCGGTAGGACGTGCCGTCGCGTGGTGCGCCGCCGTCTACATAGATCCGGGCCCAGCCGCCCACCGTTTGCACCACGAGCAGCGCGCGCGCGGCCGGTTTCGGCGCGACGGCCACACCCGCTGGGGCACGTGACACGTCCGGAGCTGGCCTCACCGTCGCTGTGCTCGCCGCAACACGTGTCGGTCCGGGCGACGCGGAGGCGGCCGCGCGTGGCGCGGGCATGACGATCGCAGCCGAGTCGCCCGGTATCGCTTCCCGGACGGGGGCCTGTGACCCGGTGGCTCTTCCCGACAATACCCAGAGACCGAAGCCGGCGACCGTTACGGCCGTGGCTGCCGACCATGCTCTCGCGCGCCGCTGGGGCCGTGCCGGTGGGGCGGGCGCCGGCTTGCGGGGCGCCCGCGGGCGAATGGACCAATAGCGCGGCAAACGCACCGTGCTGTCGTCGGTCGGGCCGGCGAGCGCGCGCACGAAGGCGGTGACAGAGGGAAACCGGTTCGCGGCTTCTTTCGCGAGGGCACGGTGGACGGCGGCGCCGACGTGGGGCGGAAGGTCGAGCAGCGGCGGCGGCTCTTCAGCGACGTGTTTTTGCAGCAGGTCGACGACGGAACGGCTGTCGAACGGGACTTTTCCGGTGAGCATCTGATACGCCATGATGGCGACCGAGTATTGGTCCGACGCCCCGCTCAGCGTCCCTCCCTGACACTGTTCCGGCGACATGTAGAACGGCGTGCCCACGATCGCTTCCGAGAGTGTTCCCGCCGCCGCTTCTTTCGCGATGCCGAAATCGGTCACGATCACGTGGCCGTGCGTCTCGAGCATCACGTTGCCGGGTTTGACGTCGCGGTGGATGACGTGACGCTGGTGAGCGTAGTCGAGCGCATTCCCGATTCGCTCGAGAATCGTGACCGCGGCGGGAAGCGGCAGCGTGCTCTGTTCCTTGAGCACATCGGCGAGGGAGCGCCCCTCGAGGTATTTCATCGTGTACCAGAAGATCCGGCCACCCGGAGCGACGCGGTATACGGGAACGATGCTGGGATGCTCGAGGGCCGCGGCCGTGCGCGCCTCCCGCCGAAACCGGGCCACGGCGCCCTTGCCGAAGGTAAGGTGGGGTGGCAGGACTTTCATCGCCACGTCGCGTGCCAACGACACCTCGCGGGCGAGATACACGACCCCCATGGCGCCGCGGCCGATCTCACGCAGGATTTCGTACTCCCCCGCGGTCTCGGCTTTGAGCAGCATTTCGAGCTCGCGGTCGCTACCCGGCGCCTCCTCGGCGGTCTCGGCCTCCGGACCGGGAAGCGTTGCCTCAGGCACGAGTGCTCCGCAGCTGAGGCAGAACCGGCTGTTTTCCGGAATGGGCGTGGCGCAGCGGTAGCAGAACATTACTGGATGTCGAACGCCCCGCTCGCGCCATCGGCGAGGACGTTCGCCGGATCAGTGGCGTTGAGCTGGTAGGCGCTCCCCGCGAGCGTGACGCTCACGTTGGAGAAGGTGGCCACGCCATTGACGATTGCCACGCTGGTCGTGCCGTTCAGTGCGGCGCCGCTGGTGCCCGTTCCCGGCAGAATTTCGAGGGCGACGGACCCGCTGTATCCGGTGGCGATGTCGCCGAATCCATCTTCCACGGCGACCTGTATCGCGGGTGCGATCGCCGTGTTGGCGGGCGTCGTGGACGGCTGTAAGACAAACACGAGGACGGAGGGTGTCGTAATGGCGAACACCGCGCTCGTGGCCGTGGTGAGCCCGGAGGCGCTCACGGCCAACTTGTAGTTCGTCCCGGTCTTGTTGATCGAGAGATCGCTGAACGTGGCCAGTCCGGCGGTCGCGGGTACCGAGAGCGTCCCGCTCAAGTTGGCGCCACCTGAGCCGGAGGCGATCGAGATCGTGACGCTGCCCGTGAACGCCGTCACGACATTCCCGAGCGCATCCTGTGCCACGACCTGGACCGGCGGTGTGATGATGCTGTTCTTCGGTGTGCGGGACGGCTGCGTAACGAACGTCAATTTGGTCGCCGCGCCCGCCGTGATCCCGAAGGTATTGCTGGTGGCGTGCGGGAATCCGGTGGCGCTCGCCACCAAGCTGTAGCCGGAACCCGCCTTGTCCACGCTGAGATCGGCGAACGTCGCCACGCCGTTCACGGCGCTCTTCGCGAGTGTGCCCGAGAGCGTCGCTCCCCCGGGTCCGCCGGCCAGGGCCACCGAGACGAACGTGTTCGCCGTCGTGACCGGATGACCGAGCGAGTCCGCGACGGTAATGGTCACCGCCGGAGCGATGGCGCTTCCGGCGGTCGCGGACGACGGCTCGACGCCGAACGACATGGTTGCCGGGACCTGCGAGACAGAAACCGTCACCGTGTCCGCCGCGCTGTCGATCGCCGCGATGAGCCGTGCGGCACCGTTCGCGATCGCGCTCGCCGTTCCCGTCGCATTGACCGCGACCACGCCCGGGGCGGTGGACGACCAGGTAATCTGCGGCGCGGCAATCGTCGCGCCGCCGCTGTCGAGCGCGGTCGCTGAGAAGAGCTGGATCTGGCCAATTGAGGAGAATTGCATCGTGCGCGGCGTGATATGAACACTGGTCGCTCGCTGCCGCACGGACACGACGAACGCGCCCCGGCACGTGTCCACCTGGACCCGCAACGTATCGGTGCCGTGCGCGAGTGCGTGGATACGGCCGGTGGAATCCACGCTCACAGCCGATCCGGTGGAGGCGACCTGCACGCTGAGCGTCGCGGTCGCGGCCGCCGAGTCCGCCGGCGCGAAATGGGCGCCCGTGGCGTCGAGAAATCCAGGGTGCAACGTCAGCGTATCGCCGATCGAGGTTAGCGTCGCGCTCGTCTCCGCGAACGCGAGTCGCGACACGACCCCGCGCACGGGAAAGCTGTCGACCGGCGGCGTCGCGCCCGTGGCGACGCTGACGAGTTTCACGCGGATGTAGGCGGTGCGGCGGGCGCGGACACGAATCGTTCCGGCGTCGTTGACGGACAGAACGTTGGTGTCCGCGCTTTCGTATTGTAGATGCGCGCCGACCAGCGGTGTGGTCCCCGAGAGAACGCTCACCGCGGGTGTCGCGGTGTCGGCCACGCCGACGCGAACCGTGTCTTGTGGGAGCGCGAAACTCACCCGGATGGTGCCGGGATCCGAAGGCAGGAGGCAGCTCGCGAGCACCGCGCCCCCGAGCGCCACTGCCGGGAGTGCGATTCGCCATGACACGTGCCGACACCTCGGAAAAAAAAGGCCAACCAACATAGAGGACTTCACCAACTGCACAAGTGAGCGGGGTCTCAGTGACGCGTGTCACTCATTCGTAAGGACTGGCTGGGATTGGACCTGGGTGTAAAACGGTGCGCGCCCGAGTTCCCAACCCATGCGTGGTGCATCACATTTGCGCGCATTCACAACTGCACAAACCGCACGCCGTAGAAAGCACAGGTTGCTCGTGGATCTATCGCGCAGGACCCGCTCCCTCCCGGGATAGTTGACCGCCGCCGGATCTGAGGTGTAATTCCCTGTGGAGGTCTGCGTGCTCCTTTCATTGTTATTGTTCGCTACGTCTGTTCCTGGTCCGCAGCCGTCGCCCCCCGACTGGCAGCCGGTACATGTCTGGTCCGATCCCGCTCAGGCGCTGAGCGGCTCGGCGGTGCGCGTGTTCGTGAACCTCGAAGCGCCCGGGTACCTGCTCGTGTTGCGCCGCCGGCCGAATGGCGCGATCGACGTGCTGTTTCCGGCGAGCCCCGGTGCGGATCCTTACACGCCCGAAGGCACGTACGAAATCACGGGAGCGAATGGAGGAGCGGCCTTCGCGGCCGCTGAAACCGGCAGCGGCATTCTGCTCGCCGCGCGATCCGACGCGGCGTTTCAGACAGCCGAGTTCGTGCGCGGCGCGGAATGGGACGCCAATGCGCTGGGCGGTGTGTCGCCCGACCAGGATGCCGAGGCCGCGATGACCGAGATCGTGCAGCGCATGCTGGGACAGGAGTCGTTCAACTACGACCTCACGATGTACGACGTGAATGCCCCCGACGTCGAACCCGAACAACCCCTTGCCACCACCGCCGAGCCCGACGCTGCGCTGCTCGTGTATGACGTCGCGCCCGCGACGCCCATACTCCCCGTGGCGCCGGTTCCCGTACGCCGCCAGCTCGCCCCCCGTCATCGCGCAGTGAACAACACGACCACGGCGCTCGCGGTCTATCAGGGCGGTCAGCTTTCGGTGACGCGGCCGACGCCGCCAGCGCGTGATCAGCGTCCGGTCGCACTGCCCACACTCCCACCGATTGTCATCGTGCAGCCGCGCACCCATGTGCACCTCGATGCTCCTGTCGCACCCGCATCGCGGCCACGGGCGGCGGGCGCAGTGGGCGGCGTGGCGGTGGCGCCGCGCGCCTGGGTGGTCGCCGTGAATCCGGAAGCGAATGGCGGCACAGCACCACGCGCGCGCGGCGTCGCGACTGCGACCGCACAGGCGGGGACGGGGGGTGGGGGTGTAGCGGCCGTGCAGGGTGGGGTCGTGGCAGCGCGCTCCTTCGCAATGCCGCGGGTCCAGTTTAGCAGCGTCGCTCTGCCCGGGGTCGTGGCCATTCCGCGACATCGGTGACCGTGGCTGCGACACGTTGGGTTTGGAATGCGGCTCTGGCGGGGCTCGTGATCGCCGTGCGGCCGGCCGCGGCTCAGACGGCCGTCGCCGCTCGGGCCGAGAGCACCGCATATAAGAAGCCGCCTGACCAGGAGTTACGACATAAACTCACCCGGCTGCAGTACGACGTCACGCAGAACGCCGCCACCGAGCAGCCGTTTCACAACGAGTATTGGGACAATCACGCGGCCGGAATTTATGTGGACGTCGTGACCGGCGAGCCACTGTTCAGCTCGCTCGACAAGTACGATTCGGGTACCGGGTGGCCCAGCTTCACGAAGCCGTTGGAGCCCGCCAATATCCGCAGGCGGGAAGACAAGAGTCTTTTCATGGTCCGCACGGAAATCCGCTCGGCTCATGGAGATTCCCATCTAGGCCATGTCTTTGATGATGGTCCGCCCCCCACGGGACTGCGCTACTGCATGAATTCCGCGGCGCTGCGGTTCATCCCGGTTGATAGCCTCGCGGCACTGGGATACGGGCGCTACCTGCCCCTGTTTTCCGGAGACAAGTCCGGGAACTAAGGGGCGTTGCTCGACAGCCTCGACCTGAGAGTCGTGGCGCTTCTGCAGCACGTGCCACGCGAATTTCAGCGCACCAACGTGCACGGCGACCGGCCACGCTCGGCACTGGATTTGCTGAACACTCGAGCGACATCGATCGCGTCGCTGAACGCGGAATTGGCCCGCACGATCGGTACTCGCTCGGCAGCCGCAAACCGGGCAGTCGCATACCGCAGGACATAAGGCGGGGAGTCTGAGCCAAGTAAGCTGACCATTCGTGGATTGCGTTTTTCGGCGCCCCGTTGCGCCGAAGAACCCCGGTGGTGGCTCGACTCCCGCGCCCCCTTTTTGTTCTCCGACCAGCCCGAAGAGGCCCGTGCCTACTTCGAGCGCTCCCGGCCCTGTTCGCGTCCCTCGGGGAGTCCCTGCGGCGCGACCGTGCCGAAGCTGAGCTTCAGAAGGTATCCGCTTGATGGGCTGAGCCTGGCTTGCTAGCTTGTGAGGCCGGTGTGCCGCATCTCGATGCGGCGGCATTCCGTAGGGCCTGTGGCAACAACTGCCCGGGCCTTTTTTGTCACCTCGTTTCAGGGAAGAGGAGCAGGCGGTGCCCATGCGCGCGGCGAAGCGTCTCGGGGTGCTCGGCACGGAATCGGCCTACGTCGTGCTCGATGCGGCGCGTAGGCTCGAGGCCGCCGGGCACCGAGTTGTTCACCTCGAGATTGGTGAGCCGGACCTTCCCACGCCGGCTCACGTCGTCGACGCCGGGGTGCGTGCGCTTCGCGAAGGGCGGACCCGCTATGCCGTGGCTGCCGGTGTGCCGGAGCTGCGCGACGCCATCGCGCAATCGCTCACGGCTCGGGGAGTCCGTGCCAGCGCAGAGCAGGTGATTATCACGCCCGGTGCGAAGCCAATGCTGTTTTGCACCGCGCTCGCGTTGATCGACGAAGGCGATGAGGTCCTGTGCCCCAATCCGGGATTCCCCATCTATGAGTCGGTAGTCCGCTTCGCGGGCGGACGACCCGTGTATTATCCGCTCGATCGACAGCGCGCGTTTGCTCCCGATGTCGATGCGATCGCTGCGTGCATTACCCCCCGCACGCGGGCGCTGATTCTCAACTTGCCCCATAATCCTACCGGTGGGGTCGCGACAGCCGGCGATCTGGCGCGGCTCGCGAGTCTCGCCGAGCGGCACGACCTGTGGGTCATCACCGACGAGGTGTACGGCAAGCTGCGCTACGATGGCCGCTACGACAGCATCGCCGCGCTGCCGGGCATGCGCGATCGGACCGTTATCGTGGACGGATTCTCGAAGTCTTACTCGATGACAGGATGGCGGCTGGGCTACGGCGTCATGCCCACGTGGCTCGCTGGCCCCATGACGACGCTGATCATCAACAATCTTTCATGCACCGCCACGTTCGTGCAGTATGCCGGGCTCGCTGCGCTGACCGGCCCTCAGGAGCATGTGGAGCGGTTCGTGGCCGGACTCCGGACCAAACGCGATCTGCTCGTGCCGGGATTGAATGCGATCGAAGGAGTGACCTGTGCCACACCGGCGGGAGCATTCTACGCATTCCCCGACTTCAGCGGTCTGCTAGATCGGAGCGGCCTCACCTGCGAGGTGCTGGCGGAGAGGCTCCTGACGGAGGCGCATACGGCCGTCCTGGCTGGTACGGCGTTCGGCCCGGCCGGTCGAGGCCATCTGCGGCTTTCGTACGCGAGCCCCGCGGCCGATGTCGAGGCCGGGCTCGGGCGTATCCGGAGCTGGGTGGCGAGTCTTGAGACGGTGGGGGCCCGCCGGACGGCTTGACCTGCGCCGTTCCCGAGATACCTTTTCTGCGAGCAGGACCACAACCGTAGCGCCGTGGTGATTTGCCGCGTATTGCCGCCACGTAAAACAACGCGCTAAAAAGCGACGCCCGCGGCATGATTTGCCCGGGCCTTTTTTTTGAGGATATGACAACTACCGTCGCGCCAACTCCCGAGACGAGTCTCAAGGCTCTTCCCCTGCGCTGCCGGAGCTGCGGCGCCGAGCGAGTTCCCGCGCCGCTCTCGATTTGCGACAACTGTCTGGGCCCGCTCGATCCTGTCTACGATCCGAAGCGGCGCCTGCCGGACGCCCGGACGATTGCGTCGCGCGCGCCGTCGCTCTGGAGATACAAGGAGTGGCTGCCGTTCGAGGGCGAGCCCGTGTACTCGCTCGACTCGGGCTTCACGCCGCTCGTCGAGGCGCCGAAGCTGGCGCGCCGGCTCGGCGTGGCCCGCGCGTGGATCAAGAACGACACCGTTTCTCATCCCACCCTGTCGTTCAAGGATCGCGTGGTGGCGGCCGCCATCAATGCGGCCCGCGCGTTCGGGATCGACACGATCGGGTGCGCGTCCACGGGCAATCTCGCCAATGCGGTTGCGGCGCATGCCGCACGCGCCGGCCTCGCCGCCTGGGTGTTCATTCCCGAGGACCTCGAGGCCGGGAAGATTCTCGGCACGAGTATCTACGCGCCGCGGCTCGTGCGCGTACGCGGAACCTATGACGACGTGAACCGCCTCTGCGCGCAGGTCGCCGACCGGTTTGGCTGGGGCATAGTGAACGTCAACCTGCGTGGTTATTACGGCGAAGGGTCGAAAACCGTCGCCTTCGAGATCGCCGAGCAGCTGGGTTGGCGTTTGCCCAATGCCGTGGTCGCCCCGATGGCGGGAGGCTCACTGGTGAGCAAGCTGCGCAAGGGGTTCGGCGAATTTCTCGCCGCCGGCTTGGTGCGCGGCGCCGTGCCCCGGCTCTATGGGGCCCAGGCTTCAGGGTGCGCGCCCATCGTCCGGCTGCTCGAACGCGGGGGGGAAGTCGTCGAACCCGAGGTGCCGCACACCATCGCTCGCTCCTTGGCCATCGGCAATCCCGCCGACGGCGCCCTCGCCTCGCAGGTGATGCGCGAAACGGGCGGCTGGGGCGCGCACGTGAGCGACGAGGAGCTGGTGTCGGGCATTCGGATCCTTGCCGAGGACACGGGCGTGTTCGGTGAGACGGCGGCGGGCGTGACGGTGGCGGCGGCGCTGGCGCTCGCCCGCGCGGGGCGGCTCCGCGCCCAGGATGAGGTGGTCCTCTGCGTCACGGGACACGGTCTCAAAACGCTCGAGGCCGTGAGCGGCGTGCTGGCCGACGCTCCCGTGATCGCACCACGCCTGCGTGAGGTGGCTGCGCTCGTCGAGCAGGCTGGAACGCATTGATGGCTTTGAAGGAGATCGAATCATGGCGGTGAACGTAAATCTTCCCTCGGTACTCGCGGCGCATGCCGGCGGGGCACGGATCATTCAGGCGAACGGCCGCACGTTGGGCGAAGCGGTTGCCGATGTCGCCGCACGATTCCCGGCGCTCGGCCCACGGCTGCAAGACAAGGATGGGAAGCCGTATCCCTTCGTCGTGTTCTACGTGAACGACGAAGACGTGCGATTCCGCGGAGGCTTCGCCGCGCCCGTTGCCGATGGCGACGAGGTGACGGTGATTCCCGCGATCGCCGGCGGCTGACGAGATCCGTAGGGCTCTTCCGGGAGTCGCCCCACGAAAAAATGGATGGAAACGCGCGCGGTGCTGGCCCGGCTCGATGCAGTCGTTCAAGCCGGAGAATCCGCGGCGCTTGCGACTGTCGTTCGCGTGATCGGGTCGGCCTACCGCCACGCAGGCGCCAAGCTTCTCGTCTTGTCGGATGGTTCCACCGTGGGCAACGTGAGCGGCGGCTGTCTCGAACAGGACGTGGTTCAGGTCGCGCGGCACGTATTGCGCTCCGGTGCGCCGGAGCTACGGATCTACTGCTCGAGTCATGATACCGTCCACGCCTGGGACCTAGGCCTCGGGTGTGAGGGACGGGTGGACGTTCGCGTCGCCGCCGCGCGTGGTTCGCCGCCGCTCGTGCGCGAGCTGCTGGCGAGCTCGGCACCCGTTCCATTCGTGCTATGTACGGATCTCGAGGGACGGGCGCTCACGGTCACAGCGGAGGCCTGCCAAGGCGGGCTGGGATCGCCCGATCTCGATGACCAGGCGCTCGCGCGTGCCCGCGACCTGCTGGCGCAGGAGTGCGGCAGTCTGGAATCGATTCGCGGCCGGTCGATTTTTTTCGACGCGTTCGATCCGCCGCCCACACTGGTCATATGCGGCGCCGGCGAAGATGCGCCGGCGCTGGCGCGGCTCGCGTCCGGAGTGGGCTTTCGCGTGGTGGTCGTGGATCGCCGCTCTGGACGTCTCGATCCGGCGCGCTTCGCGGATGCCGAGCGCCTCATCGAGACCGACGGGGAGAATCTTGCCCGGTTGATCGTTCCGGCGCGGAGCTATGCCGTCGTGATGACGCACAATTTCGCGGACGATATGGCGTATGTGGCGGCTCTCGTTTCGACGCCCATTCCTTATATAGGCGTGCTGGGACCGCGGGAGCGCACGAGCCACATGCTCGAAACCGCGGGCCTCGGGATCACCGCCGCGATCGATCCGCGCCGGCTCCATGGGCCTGTCGGTCTCGACATCGGCGCCGATGGCGCCGAGCAGGTTGCGCTTTCGATCGTGGCCGAGCTGCTGGCGTTTCGGTCCGACCGGCCGGCGCAATCGCTGCGCGACCGAGCGCTCGGCATTCATGCCTGACGCACGATTCGCGGCCGTCGTACTTGCGGCCGGCGCGTCGCGGCGCATGGGTCCGGGGCGCAACAAACTGCTGCTGGAATTCGATGGCGAGCCGCTCGTGCGACGATCCACGCGTGTCGCGGTCGACGCGGGGCTACGGCCGGTGATCGTGGTCCTGGGCTTTGCAGCCGACCAGGTGCGGCGTGCTTTGGGCTCGCTCCAGTGCGACGTGGCGCTGAATCCGCGGTGGGACGACGGGGCGATGAGCGCGTCGCTCCACGTCGGCCTGCGCCGCGTCCCCCGGTCCTCGACTGGCGCCATCGTGCTGCTCGCCGACATGGTCCGGGTGACGGCGGAGATGGTCCGAGCGGTGCGTGACAGCGCGGCGCACGATGCAGCGCCGATCGTTGCGTCGCGATACGAAGGGGTGATCGCGCCGCCCGTGCGGTTCCATCGCTCGATCTTCCCCGAGCTCGTGGCCTGGACGGGCGAGGGATTCAAGTCGGTCGTGCAACGGCACGGGCCCGCCGTGCGTTTCATCGACTGGCCCGCTCAGGCTCTCGCCGATGTCGATAGCCCGGGCGATTTGGAGCGACAACCGGGTATCATCACAGATCATTGATCGGGGGAAACAGCATGTCGTATCTGGCGCAGCGCGGGCTCGTTTCGGTTCTCGCGCTCGGGTTGATCACCGCGTCCCGACTTCCGGCCCAGACAACCGGAGACTTGGCCACGCTGTGCCGGTCGCTCGGTCAGGTGAAGGTCGGACAATGGGCCAAGTATGGCATCGCGGGTGGCCAGCTCGACGGTTCGGAAATGCGCATCGCCGCCGTGGGCTCGGAACCCCGCGGTGACACCACCCTGTACTGGATCGAAGTGCGCGATTCGTCGGGCCGGAACCCGTCGGCGAATTGGATTGCCCAGGTTCTCGTCCCGAGCTTCGTGTTCGACGCGAACGGGATTCACGGGCTGGTGTTCAAGTCCGGGTCGCAGCCGGCGGCCCGCGTTCCCGATGAGCTGCTGCCGCTCATCAGCCAGCGGCTGGCCCAGCTCAACCCGGCCATGGAAATGGGGCGGCGCTGCGCGTCGGCCCAGACGGTAGGATGGGAGAAAGTCAACGTTCCGGCAGGCTCGATTCGCGCACTGCACGTTCACGCACCCGAAGGCGACGCGTGGCTGTCGCAAAGCGTGCCCTTCGGGGCGGTGAAGCTCGCGCCGGCCTCGGGCGGCGAAACCGCGCTGCTCGGGTCGGGGGCTGATGCGCAGTCGTCGATTACCGAAACACCGCAGATGATGATGCAGCTGCCCGGTCTCAGGCCCTAGGACTTCGTGTCGGTTTCGAGCCGCAGCAGTCCAGCCCGCGCTTCCCGAACGTAGGGCGCGAGGGTCGAGTCGGCGTGCAGCCACGCCGCGGCGACGTAGCCATATCCGGCGCGCGCCGTTTCGCGGTCGTGCAGCCGCTCCGCCACGCGGGCGCGTTCCATCTCCCAGAGCACGTGCGTCGGTGTGGTTGCCCATTTGGACCAGTCGATTACCGGCGGAGTTGCGAGCCGACGCGCGGCGTCGTCATACTGTCCGAATGCCACTAGCAGCTTGATGCGCGTCAGCGCGTCCAGCTCGCATTGACCGAAGCACGCGCTGTCGGGCAACGCTTCGAAGCGCCGCAGCGCCTCGCCCGAGTCGCCGCGGGCGAGCGCCATGTATGCCTGGGACGAGTGTGTCACATAGCCGACAATTTCCCGCTGGGTGGGTGACAGCGGAAACGGCGGCGCCCGTAACCCCTGATTGGCCATGCGCGCGGTGGCGGCGATCATGGCCGTGTCGCGGCGCGACGCCCACCAGGGCAGCGCCCACCACGGCCTGGCACCGCGGACATCCTTCCACGAAATCCAGCGCCGCATGATTGCGTTGGCGGTATCGGGCGGAATCGAGCCCAGCAGGGCCAGCTCGGCGTTGAGCGAATTCTTCGGGGCGAGGTGGCGCCGGGCGTCCTCGAGATGTCCGCGCAGCGCGAGCGCCGGGTAGAGCGCCCAGTCGGCCTGGGCCGAGTCATCGGCCGTGCGCGCCTCGCGCAGAATCCGGTCGCGGTGGCGCTGTGCCACCCAAACCCCCGTCTCGCTCGAGTCGAGCGACTCGATCACCGCCAAGGTGGCGAGGTGCGTCGCCACCATGGGCATCGTGTCGAGCAGCGCCAGCGTCGCCGGGTCGCGCGCGGTGCGGGGATTGAGCAGCAACAGCATCAGTCCCACAGCATCGGCGTAGCTTCCGGCCGCGCCGGCGCGCAGATATCCGGTTGCGTAGCGGCGGCTTGCCTCCACACCGCGCAGCTCCATGCCCAGCTCAATCGAATGCACATAGGATGGGGTGAACGCGGAGTCGAGGGCGATCGAGCGGTCGAACGCCGCCAGAGTTTGTTCGCGCCCCACTCCGGCCAACAACCCCTGGTGAAACGAGGCGTCGCCGAGCATGTACCACAGCTCGGGGTCCGTGGGGTAGCGCCGCACGGCTTCCGTCAACATTGCGATCAGTCGCCGCGAGTAGCTCCAGCGGAGCGGCCCGAGCTGTTCGGAGAATCCGAACAGCGTGGCCTGGAGTGACTCCGCCTGCACGATCAGGCTTTCGCGCGGGGCGAGGCCGCGATTCAAGGCGCCGGCGCGCAGCAGGTAGGTGATCGAGAGGGTGTCGACCGCCGAGTGCGCCCAGCCGGCGGCGAGTCCCGCATGGCTCCAGGCGAGCGCGAAACCCGAGTCGAGTGCGAGTGCGCGTTGATCGTACTCGATCGTCGAATCCCACTGCGACCGTCGCAGGTATTGCTCGCCAACGAGAAACGCCTTGAGCGCCGATAACGACCGGGACCCGAGCGGCGCGCCACGCACGAGGCCGATCGCTCGCGTGCGGTCCATCTCCCGCAGCACGTGCACGACCAGCGAATCAGCCACGCGATCCATGCGATCGGCGCGGTCGCGTAGCTCGAGTTCGGCGAGCGACACGCCCCGCGAGACGTCGAAAATGGTGGCCGTGACCCGGACGGAATCCGGCCCCGCCGAGAGGAGGCTGCCATAGATCACCGTCTGTGCGCCGGTCTCGCGGCCGAGCGCTTCCGCCGATGACTGATCGGACCGCCCGTGCCAGCGACGGATGACGAGGGTCGGTGAGACGGTGCGCAGTGGGCCCGCGCCATCGAGCCCGCGCGACAGCACGTCGACCAGCCCTTCATGCCACAGCCCGAACCCCGTGGGGCCGACCACATCGAACGGCGCGACGGCAACCCGGTTCTGATCCAACGGGGCCGGAGGCTCGTGTCGCAATGCCACCCACCCGAGAGCGAGCACGGTCAGCACGCCCACTGCCACGGAGGCGCCGATCCAGGATCTCGATTTCCTTGCGGCGGAGCGGGCCGCGGCCCCCGATCCCGAGCTGATGCTGTCGAGCGCATCGCGCACGGCGGCTGCGCTCGTGGGTCGCTGGTCGGCGGCCTTGTCGAGGCAGCGCATGACCAGCTCGGCGAGCTCGGCCGGTACATCCGGCCGCTGATCGATAACGGGGGTCACGGGATCGAGGACGTGCGCCGCGATCATTCGATGCGGTGCGAGGTCGGGGAAGGGGGGCCGGCCCGTGAGCATCTCGTACGCCGTCGCGCCCAGCGCGTAGAGGTCCGCCCGCGCGTCGACATTGGGATCCCCCGCTGCCTGCTCCGGGGCCATGTACGCGGGCGTGCCGATCGCGAGACCGAGGGAGGTGAGCGCCGACTCTCCGCCGGCGTAACTCAGCGCCTTCGCCACGCCGAAGTCGGCGACGACGGCGTGGCCGCCCGACAACAGGATGTTGTCCGGCTTGATGTCGCGGTGCACGATGCCACGTTCATGCGCATACGCCAGAGCATCCGCCACATCCCGCAGGGTACGGATGGCGTCGCGAATCGACAGGCGCCCCTCCCGTGCGAGCCTCGATCGGAGCGATTCGCCCTCGACGTAGGGCATCGTGTAGTAGAACACGTCGCCCGAACCGCCGGCGGCGAGCAGGGGAACGATGTGCGGATGTTGCAGCGACGCGGCGAGCTGAATTTCGCGCCGGAACCGCTCGCGGGCGATGGCGAGCGCGAGCTGCGGCGGCAGGACCTTCACGACCACACGGCGCTCGAGCGCCGTTTCGAATGCCACGAATACCCGGCTCATTCCGCCCGCGCCGAGCTCGCGCTCGATGCGGTACGAAGATCCGAGAACTTCCTGCACCCGATCCCGCAGCTCGATCATGATCGCAAGATACCTCGACAATGGCGGCCGTATGCTACATTAGCGTATGACCACCGCCCCGCGTCAGCCTGGCTACACGCTAAGCCTGCTTGTCGGTGCTCTGCTCGTCATTGCCGCCGGAGCACTCCATCCTCACCTGATGGGAGACGGCGCCGCCCAGCTCGCGCTGGTCGCTGGATCGAGCGCCTGGCGCGCGATTCACTGGGCGTTCCTGTTCGGATTCGCGCTGTGCCTGACCGGGCTCGCCGGCCTCGCCGCGCTCCACGCGGGAACCGAAGGCGAGCGGGCCATGCGGGCCGGTCTCGCCGTGGGGACGCTCGCATATGCGGCGTGGGTAATCATCGTCGCATTCATGGCGGGCACGGCGTGGATGCTGGCGCAGAATTTCCGGGCCGCGGAGCCCGGGATGACCGCTACTCGCGCGATTTTCCTGTACGACATGGCTCACCCGTTTGCCCTGGCCGCGCAGCGGTTTGCGGCGTTCGCCCTCGGTATCTCTACGTATCTATTCGGCTGGGGTGCCGTCCGGGGCCGGGTCTTGCCCCGTTACCTCGGCTGGCTTGGGATCGCGAGCGGAGTGATCGGGATCGTGCTCGCGGTCCTGTTTGACGAAAGGACGAGGGCTGACCAGGCAGCCTTCGTCCTTCCCGTCCTCTGGCAATTCGTCGTCGCGGCGGTGCTGCTCAGCGCGCCCGCAGCCGAACCACCCGTCCCGTCCAATTCGACGGCGACGAGGGGTCAGGGCTGAGGATTTGCAGCGTCACGATATCCCCGCTCTTGACCTTCGAGAGCGCATCACGGAACTCGCTGCGGCTCCGGGTCGGCGACCCGTTCACCTTGACGATGATATCGGGGCCGCCCGGATCGTCGACGGTCGCGAGCCGCTGGTAGGCGGGACCGTCCGGTGATACCGACGTCACCACCATCCCACCACCTTGCTGGATGACTGAGCGGAACCGCGGATCCTGCCCGTCGTCGGGGCCCAAGGGCTGCGCGGAAATGCCCAGGGATTCCTCTGTGGGCGCGGTATCTCCGCCGCCGGACTTGGGCGAATTCGAGGCGACTTCCTCATCGCTCAACGGGGCCCGCTCGAGCCGCACCGTGTAGTTCTTCTTCACGCCGCCCTGCCGGAGTACGCTGACATCTACCGTCTCGTTCGGCTTCTTGAAGCCGACCATCTGCTGCAGTTGCGGGACGTTGTTGACCGGCTGGCCATCGAGGGCCACGATAACGTCGCCGGGCTGGAGACCCGCCTTCTTTGCCGGCGAGTCGTCGCCGGTATAGCTGTTCACCACCACACCGGTAATGGACTTGAGTCCGACGGCATCGGCGTCCTCAGGCGTTGCGTCGCGGATCGCAATGCCCATGACGGCACGCTCGACGTGTCCCGTTTTGACGAGCTGCGTCATCACCGAGTGGGCCAGGTTGATTGGAATTGCGAACCCGTAGCCCGAGTAGAAGCCCGTCTCGCTGGCAATGGCGGCGTTGATTCCAATGACCTCACCCTGGATGTCGACCAGCGGGCCACCGGAGTTGCCGGGGTTGATCGCCGCGTCGGTCTGAATGAAGTCCTGAATGGCGTAGCGCGACTGCTGCAGTCCATTGAGCAGGCGCCCCTTGGCGCTGACGATGCCGGCGGTCACCGTGAAGGCGAATTGCTCGCCCAGCGGATTTCCGATCGCCAGCACCCACTCACCCACCCGGGTCGAATCCGAGTTACCCATGATGACCGCCGGCAGGTCGGTTGCGGGGATCTTGATGACCGCGACGTCCGTAGCGGGATCGGTTCCGATCACCTTGGCCGTGAACTCGCGCTTGTCGTACAGCCGCACGGTCACGCGATCGGCGCCGGCTACGACGTGGTTGTTCGTGAGAATCAATCCATCTGGTGAGACAATGAAACCCGAGCCCGTGCCCTGTTCGACCTGGGGTCGGCGCCGGAACTGCGGGAAGAAATCCTCGAAACCCGGAGGCAGGCGGGACGCGTCAGTCCGCTCCCGGTGCTCCGAGCGGACGAAGACCACGCTGGGCCGCACGTGGTCTGCCACCGAGACGAAAGCGCTACTCAAATCCGCGATCGGCTTGGCCGCAGGAAGTGGCGTGCGCGCCGATGCCGGCGGCACTGCGGTTTGCGGGGCCTGCGCCGCCTCGGTCGCCCGACCCTTGGAAGGCAGGTTCAATGCCGAGGCAAACGCCAATCCGAATACAAAGGCGATCGCGACCAGCATCCCGAATTTCAACCAATCACGCGTGCGTACCGACATCGGCTTCTCGCTGCTCCCGGAGGAAGATTATTACTGCTTCTTGTTCTTGTCTTCGTCGACGATCTCGTAATCTGCATCGACGACGTTATCCTGTCCTGCCCTGGCGCCGGCCGGTTCACCCTGCTCTCCGGGCGCGCCGGGGCCGGATTCACCGGCCCCCCCCCCGGCCCCGCCCGTACCGGCTCCGCGTTGCGCCGCGTACAGCGACGCACCGGCGGCTGAGTACGCTTGCTGGAGCTCCTCTAAGGCCTTCGCGATCTCATCGCCATTGCCGGAGCGCAGCGCCTGCTGCGCGCCGGAGACCGCCGCATCGAGTCGGGACTTGAGGGACGCGTCGAGCTTGTCGCCCCACTCCTTCGAGCTCTTCTCGACTTCGTATACCAGGGTATCGAGGCGGTTACGGCGCTCGATTTCCTCGCGCCGCTTCCGATCATCGGCGGCATGCGACTCGGCGTCGCGCACCATCCGCTCGATATCCTTCTCGCCCAGGCCCGAGGACGCTTCGATCCGGATCTTTTGCTCCTTGCCGGTCGCCCGGTCCTTGGCCGAGACGTGCAGGATGCCGTTCGCGTCGATATCGAAGGTCACTTCGACCTGCGGCATGCCGCGCGGAGCCGGCGGGATGCCCGTGAGCTGGAATTTCCCGATGGTGCGGTTATCCAGCGCCAGCTGCCGCTCGCCCTGGAGGACGTGAATCTCGACGGTGGTCTGATTGTCCTCGGCGGTCGAGAACACCTCCGACTTCTTGGTCGGAATCGTGGTGTTCCGTTGAATCAATACGGTGGTGACGCCCCCGAGTGTTTCGATGCCGAGCGACAGCGGAGTCACGTCGAGCAGGAGGACGTCCTTCACCTCGCCGGCGAGCACGCCGCCCTGAATCGCCGCCCCGATCGCCACCACCTCATCCGGGTTGACGCCTTTGTGCGGCTCCTTGCCGAAGAACTTCTGCACGATTTCCTGCACCTTCGGCATCCGCGTCTGACCGCCGACGAGGATCACTTCGTCGATCTCGGTCGGCTTGAGCCCAGCGTCCTTGAGCGCCTGCTCCATGGGCGGAATGGTCCGCTGGACGAGATCGTCGACCAGCTGCTCGAGCTTGGCGCGCGACAGGGTGATGTTCAGATGCTTGGGACCCGACGCATCCGCCGTGATGAACGGCAGGTTGATCTCCGTCTGCATGACGGTCGACAGCTCCATCTTGGCCTTTTCCGCCGCTTCCTTGAGACGCTGCAGCGACATCGGATCCTTGGACAGGTCGATGCCCTGGTCGCGCTTGAACTCCGAGACGAGCCACTCGATGATGCGCCCATCGAAGTCGTCGCCACCGAGGTGGGTGTCGCCGTTGGTGGAACGGACCTCGAACACGCCCTCAGCCAGATCGAGCACGGAAATGTCATACGTGCCGCCACCCAGGTCGTACACCGCGACTTTCTCTTCCTTTTTCTTGTCGAGACCGTACGCGAGCGCGGAGGCGGTGGGCTCATTGATGATGCGCACCACGTCGAGCCCCGCGATCCGGCCGGCATCCTTCGTGGCCTGTCGCTGCGAATCGTTGAAGTAGGCGGGGACCGTGATGACGGCTTTCTCGACCTTGTGGCCGAGGTAATCCTCGGCCGTCTGCTTCATCTTCTGCAGGATCATGGCCGATATTTCGGGCGGCGTGTAGCGCTTGCCCTGGATTTCCACGGCGGCGAGCCCATTCGGTCCGTCCATGACCTTGTAGGGAACGCGCTTGATCTCCTCGGACACCTCGCTAATCCGCCGGCCCATGAACCGCTTGATCGAGAACACGGTGTTCTGCGGGTTCGTGACAGCCTGACGCTTGGCGACCTGCCCAACGAGCCGCTCGCCGTCCTTCGTGAACGCCACGACGGAAGGCGTGACCCGCCCTCCTTCGGCGTTCGGGATGACGACGGGGTCCCCACCCTCCATGACTGCCACGACGGAGTTGGTGGTACCGAGGTCGATGCCGATGATCTTCTCAGGCATGATTGTTACTCTCCACTAAGATGTATATGATGCTCGGACTTACCCGCGGGTCGCGGAAAGCAATTCCTGTGCCCGATGAAGGTGCCAGTCTGGCAGGTGCGAGCTAGATTGCTAGCCTGTGATTCCGTACAAAGACGAAAATCCGACCTTCCTGACGCCCGTGGTCACGGTCGGCATCATCGTGGTGAACGCGCTGATCTGGTTGTTCGTGCAGGGCGGTGGATCGGAGCAGAGCCTCGCTGCTTCGGTGTGCAGGCTGGGGCTGATCCCCGGAGAGCTGACCCACACGCTTCCCTTGGGAACGGTCGTCCCCCTCGGCCCGGGCATCACGTGCGTGACCGGGCCGCCGTCGTACGCGGCGATCTTCACCTCGATGTTCATGCATGGCGGCTGGCTGCACATCATCGGCAACATGCTCTTCCTCTGGGTATTCGGGAACAACATCGAAGACTCGATGGGGCACGTGCGCTTCCTGGTGTTCTATCTGCTGTGCGGAGTCGCCGCCGCGGCAACGCAGATTCTGGTCGATCCCCACTCGCGGATTCCCATGGTCGGAGCCTCGGGTGCGATCAGCGGTGTCCTTGGGGCGTACGTCCTGCTGTACCCCCGGGTCCGGGTGCACCTGCTTCTGCCGCTGGGATTTTTCGTGACGACGATCGTGCTCCCGGCGTACGTGATGCTGCTGTATTGGTTCGTGCTGCAGGTGTTGGAGGGCACGGTGGGAATGTTCGCGCGGGTCGAAGGGGGTGTGGCCGTGTGGGCGCACGTCGGAGGATTCCTGGCGGGGCTGATCCTGATCAAGCCGTTCACGAACCCGGCGCTGCTCGAGCAGCGCCGGGTTCCCGGCGCGACTTAGCCGCCTTGCTCCGCGTGGTGCTTGATCGTTTTTCCTTCGACCAAAAAAACCACATCTTCGGCGATATTCGTGGCGAGGTCGGCCACCCGCTCGAGATTACGGCTCACGAGGAACAGCTCCATGGCCGCGCCGATGATATGTGGATCTTCCATCATGTGGGTCAGGAGAATTCGGAACACGGAGTGATGCAGCGCGTCGACTGAGTCGTCGCGGCTGCAGATCTCCCGTCCCAGCGCCGCATCGCCGCGGACGAACGCGTCGAGCGCGCCGGAAAGCATGGACCGGGCCTGACGGGCCATCTCGAGCAATTCCGGCTCGGGGGCGATGAGGCGCGCCGACAGCAACCGCTCGGCCGACTGCGCGATGTTCACGGCGTGATCGCCGACGCGCTCCAGATCGTTCGCAATCTTGATTGCGGAGATGAGCAGCCGCAGGTCGCGTCCCATCGGTTGCTGGGTGCCGAGCAAGTCGGTGACGCGCTCCTCGATTTCGAGCTCGAGCGCATCGATGCCCCGATCACCGGCGATCACCTGGACGGCCAGGTCGCCGTCGCGGCGGAGCAGCGCGTCGAGGGCGTGGCCCAGCGCATCCTGGGCTTCGCCCGACATCGTGAGGAGCTTTGCCTTGAGATCCGAAAGCTCGTCGTGGAAATGGCGATGCACGACCGGCGTCCGCACCGGTCCCGTCTGTTCGGGCAGAGGGCTCAACCGAACCTCCCAGTGATGTAGGCCTCGGTCCGTTCGTCTTCGGGCCGCGTGAACAGCTGATTCGTCGCTCCGAATTCGATGAGCCGGCCCAGATAAAAGAAGCCCGTGAAATCGGACACGCGTGATGCCTGCTGCATATTATGGGTGACGATGACGATCGAGTAGGTCTGTTTCAGCTCGACCATCAGCTCTTCGATGCGCTGCGTGGCGCCGGGGTCGAGTGCCGAACACGGCTCATCCATGAGCAGCACTTCGGGCTCGTTGGCGAGCGCCCGAGCGATGCATAACCGCTGCTGCTGGCCGCCCGACAGGCTCGTTCCGGGACTCTGCAGCCGGTCCTTGACCTCGTCCCACAACGCGGCCTGACGCAGGGCACGCTCCACGCGCGACGGCATCTCGTGCTCCGCGGCGAGCCCGTTGAGCCGGGGGCCATACGCCACGTTGTCGAAGATCGTTTTGGGAAACGGATTGGGCTGCTGAAACACCATGCCGACTTGCCGGCGCAGCTCGACGGGATCGATGCCGCGCGAAAACACCGACACGCCCTCGAGCAGGATGTCGCCCGTATGGCGCGTGCGCGGGATCAACTCGTTCAGCCGGTTGATGGATCGCAGGAAGGTGGACTTGCCGCACCCCGAGGGCCCGATGAGCGCCGTGATGGCGCGCCGCGGGATCGCGAGCGTGACCTCGAATAGCGCCTGCGTTTCGCCGTACCAGAAATTGTAAGTACGGGCGTCGATGATCGGCGGACCGGCGAACCGGCGGGCCGCCGGGGCGGGAGCCGCCGGCTGCGGAGCCAGGACAGGGGGTTCCGGCCTTCCCACCATCGTCATCCAAACCTCCCAGTGATGTACGCTTCGGTTTGCTCTTTGGTCGGGCTCGTGAACAGCTCGTTTGTCACCCCGCGCTCGATCAGCTCGCCCATGTAGAAGAAGGCGGTGAAATCGGAGATGCGGGCCGCCTGCTGCAGGTTGTGCGTCACGATCACGATCGTATAGGTCGTCTTCAGCTCGTGGCACAGCTCCTCGATATGCTGCGTGCCACCTGGATCGAGTGCGGCGGTCGGCTCGTCTAGCAGCAGCACCTGAGGCTCGGGAGCGAGCGCCCGGGCGATGCACAAGCGCTGCTGCTGGCCGCCCGAGAGCGCCAGCGCGCTGGCGCTGAGCCGGTCCTTGACCTCGTCCCAGAGCGCGGCGTGGCGCAGCGACCGCTCGACCACCTGGTCGGTTTCCGCCCGGCGCTGTCGGTGGCCGTTGATCCGCAAGCCCGCCGCTACGTTGTCGTAAATCGACATGGTCGGGAACGGTGTGGGCTTCTGGAAGACCATGCCGATGCGGCGCCGCAGCTGCACGGGGTCGATAGTGGGGCCGTAGATGTCATCCTGATTCAACAGCACCCGTCCCGTGGCCCACCCCTCGGGCGACAGCTCGTGCATCCGATTCAGGCAGCGGAGAAACGTGCTCTTGCCGCAGCCGGACGGCCCGATCATGGCCGTCACCGTGTTGGGTGGAAACATGATCGAGACATCCTTTACCGCCGCACGGCGTCCATAGAGCGCCGTGAGGTGCACCGCCTCGAGCCGCTTATTCGGGTCAGCGTCCGGCACGGTATTGCCTTATTGCCCAGCGGGCGGAGAGGGCGAGGACGAGGACCAGTCCCATGAGGACGAGCGCCGCGGCCCAGGCCAGGCGGTGCCAGTCTTCGAATGGGCCAGTGGCATAAGTAAAAATCTGGAGCGACAACGCCTGCATGGGCTGCAGCACGTTGGTCGAGAAATTCAGATTGCCGAGCGCGGTGAACAGGAGCGGTGCCGTTTCGCCCGCAATACGCGCCACGCCAACCAGCGCTCCGGTCACGATCCCAGCGAGGGCCGTTCGCACGATGACGTGCAGCGATGTACGCCACCGGGGATAGCCGAGCGCGAGCGCCGCTTCGCGCAGGGAATGCGGCACGAGGCGGATCATTTCCTCCGATGTTCGCGCGATCATGGGGATCATGAGCACGGCCAGCGACACCCCGCCGGCGAGGGCCGAGAAATGCCCCATCGGTTTCACGAGCCAGGTCCACGCGAAGATGCCCACGACGATCGAGGGAGTGCCGTTCATCACGTCAGCGACGAACCGCACGATCCAGCCGAACCGTCCCGAGCCGAATTCCGCAAGATAGAGGCCCGTCCCGATGCCGATGGGAAGGCCGATCACCGACGCCAAACCCACGATGATGGCCGTCCCCACGATCGCATTCGCAACACCGCCTCCGGCCTGACCCGCGGGCGCCGGATTCTTTACGAAGAAATTCCAGTCGAGCGACGAGGCGCCTTTGCGGATCAGGTCTCCCAGAATGAGAAACAGCGCGAGCACCGCGATAAAGCACAGGGCGCAGACGACGCCCGTCATGACGCCGCTCATGATGCGGCGCCGCAGGCGCCGCGCGCCGCCGCGCGCGTCGACGGTTCCCGCCGTCACGGCACCGGTACTCACAGCGCCCGGCTCCCGACTGCCGTGCCGCGCGCCACCTGCCAGATGAGCAAGCGGGCCAGCGCGTTCACGCAGACCGTGATGACGAAGAGGACGAGCCCCACTTCGAACAACGCCGAGAGATACAGGTTGGTCGTGGCCTCGCTGAATTCGTTGGCGATCGCGGCGGCCATGGTATACGCGGGCCCGAGCACCGAGAGGCCAATGTCGTGACGATTGCCGATCACCATCGTGACCGCCATTGTCTCACCGAGCGCTCGCCCGAGGCCCAGGATGACGGCGCCGATCAGCCCGGCCCTCCCGTAAGGAATAACCGCCGTCCACACGGCCTCCCAGCGCGTGGCTCCCATCCCGAGCGCTGCTTCCCGCTGGCTGCTCGGCACCGCGAGCAGCACTTCGCGAGACACGGCAGCGATGTACGGAACGATCATGATCGCGAGAATGACCGCCCCCGCGAGCAGCGAGTTGCCGTAGAACACGCCCGACAGAAATGGCGTCCATCCGAGCACGTGCCGGAGCGGCGGCACGACGAACGTGCGCAGGAACGGGATCAGGACGAAGATGCCCCACAGCCCGTACACCACGCTCGGAATCGCGGCGAGCAGTTCGACGGTGAAGGCCACGGGAGCCCGCAGCCATTTGGGCGCGAACTCCGTCAGAAATACCGACACCCCGAGTGACAGCGGGACCGCGAGAAGCAGTGCTAGAAATGACGATGCGACCGTTCCAAAGATCATGGGCGCCGCCCCGAACTCCCCGGCGACGGGATCCCACACTGACGTCCACAGGAAATGGAACCCGAAGCGCTTCAGTGAAGGCCCGGCATTGATGATCAGCAATCCGACGAGGGTCGCGAGCACCAGGGGGAGCATCAGGGCGAGCACCGAGAGCGTGGCCTGATACAACCGATCGCCCAGGTTCGTCACTCCTCGCCGCCGCGGTTCCGGCTGAGTGGGAAGCTGATCTTCGAATGGCAGGGGCGCGGGAACCGGTTCGGTGGGTAGCGCGGTCATGTCGCGGTAACCTACCCGCAGATTGTCACGGGCATGTAACGGCTGTGACAAATAACACCCCCCGTGCGGCGAGGGGAAGCCACACGGGGGGAAAACGGCACTGGGGGGAGGGGATCCCCGCGTGCCGGTTACTTACTCCAGGCCATCTTCCCGTCGGCGGTGACCGTCTTCAACCGGGCTTCGATCCACGGCCTGAGGGCGGCGGGGAGCGGCGCATAGCCCAGCGGCTCGGCGCGAGCCTGACCCTCGGTCTCTGCCCACCAGATGTACTTGAGCAGGGCACCGGCCTTCGCGGCGTCGGCGTACGTCTTGTGGACGAGCAGGTAGGTCATGGATGCGATCGGATACGCTTCCTTGCCATCGGGGTTCGTGATGGAAACCCGGAAATCCGTGCTCGGGCCCATGGTGGACATGGCTCCCGCGAGTGCGGCGGTCACCGACGGCAAGGTCGGGGTAACCCAGGTTCCCGCCTTATTGCGCAGGATGCCCGCCGGGAGCTTGTTCGCATTGGCGTAGCCCAGCTCGATGTAGCCAATCGCACCGGGCGTCTGCCCGACGGTCGCGGATACGCCTTCATTGCCTTTACCGCCCAGCCCGACCGGCCAATTTACCGCGGTGCCTTTTCCGACCTTGCTCTGCCATTCCGGGCTGACCTTCGAGAGGTAATCGGTCCAGATGTAGCTCGTTCCCGAACCGTCGGACCGGTGCACGACGACGATGTCCGCGTCGGGAATCTTCACCCCCGGGTTATTGGCGGTGATTCGGGGGTCGCTCCACTTCGTGATCTTGCCGAGATAGATGTCCGCGATCACGTCCGGCGTGAAGCGCAGCGGCTGTTTTACATCCGCCAGATTGTAGGTCACGACCACCGCACCCAGCACGGTGGGGATGTGGAGCACGTTCCCCTGAATCGCGGCGATCGCCGAGTCACTCATCGGCGCATCGCTGCCGCCGAAGTCCACGGTTCCTTCGGAGAACTGACGGATGCCACCGCCGGAACCGATCGACTGGTAGTTGAGCTGCACGTCGGAGTGGGTCTTGTTGTACGTGATCATCCAGTCCTGATAAATGATGTTCGGAAACGTGGCGCCCGCACCGTTCAGCTTGACCTGGGCGGCGGCGGGCGGAGCGGACACAAGCGCCAGCGTCAGGGCGCCGAGCGCCCCGTGCGAAACGCGTTTCATTCCGTTTATCCTCGTGGTCACGGTTTTCAGAAGTTGATTTGCGTTTGGAAGAATGCCGAGCCTTGCTGCAGTTTCTGCGCGGCGGTCGGCGTCAGCTCGTACGACAGGTAATCCACGTCGGCGAGGAGGCGCCACTGGGGCGTCAACTGATACGAAATGCCGGCGATGTACCGGTTGGTCCACTGCGACGCAGCGACACTCACCGTCCCTGACTGCGGCTTCGCGCGGTCCACGCGGGCGATGATCGCGGCATGAGAATGCGGTACGTGGTAGACGCCATAGGCGGCGTATACGTGGCCGTTCAAGGGTTTCGTCGAGGGAACCGCAGGAGGCGCCCCGGTGGTGCTGTCCCGGGTCGAAGCTGCTTCAGCCGCCAGCGTGAAGAGCTTCGACTTGTACGAGATGAGTCCGATCACGCGTGACCGCGCTCCGCCGGTATTGGGCGTGCCCCAGCCACCGTAGGCCGTGATGCGTAGCCCACCCACCCGGCTCGGGTCGTCCGACGGGACCAGGCGTACCGAGAGCCGGGCTTGGATGTCCTTACCGTCGTCTCCCGTACCCTTGTTGTAGTTCTCGCCATTGACGGCCGTGATCTGAAAATTGGCTTGCTCGTGGTTGAACATGCCGTCGATACCCAGGCCGAAATCCGCCGACGACAGGTAGCCGTTCCGCTCCATCGGCATGGAGCCCTGCACGCGGTAATCCCACAGCGTCTCTTCCCAATCGAGCCACGGCGTGTGGATCAGGCCCGCCTTGTAGGTGAGGGGACTCTTTGCCGGAGTGTACGCCGCGTAGGCGTATTTCAGGCGATAAGCGCGCGAGCTATCGGTGTTCGTGAAGATGTCGCCGGTGATTCGGGCATACATCCCGTTGGACCACTTGCCGATGACGTTGATGTACGCACGGGTCACATCGAAGCGGTTCAGGCCCTGAGCGGAATCGCTGAAGAAGTACTGGTACTGCGTGTAGACGAGTGCCCCGACGGTCAGAGGATTCGGAGCAGGAGCGGGCGGTGGCGGAGGTGCCGGCGCGCCCTGAGCTGCCAGCACGGTTGTGCCTATGGCGGTAGCGAAAGCGGCTGCGGCCAGCGCCCGACGCAGCAAACCCATGATTGATTCTCCCTTGCGGTTAGTGGAGTGAACGACGATCGGCGACGATCGAAACCAACTTTTCCCAAGTCACGACTTACAGCAGGATGTGTAACGGTCAGGTAACGGCGGGGGTGTCGTCCGTCCGAGCGGGGGGCTCGCTGGGCTGAGGCAAATCATCATCTGCCGGGGAATCACCGGGGATGGGGGACGGCGCGGCGGGGCTGCCCGTCGCGGCCCCGGAGAGCGCCGTCGCCAGGGCCGCGCAATCGTGGAGGAGCTGCGGGATCTTTTCGGTTCGCCATTCGGCTACGAACTGGTCGAACCGTTGCTGTCTTGTCTCGTGGATCAACCGGGCGAGCGCCAGGAGCCCGCTGGTGGCGGCCCGTGGGCCTTTCCGGGGCGATTGTTCGGCGGTCTCGGGGTCGAGGATGCGCTCATGCTGCTCGCGTGCCCGCTCGGATGCCGCGTCGGTCACGCCGACGGCGATTTCTCCGGCCAGGATCTGCAGATCGTGCACCGCCCCGAGCGCGTCCTGCAGCTCCTTGAGCCGGGGGATCAGGGCCGCGGCTGCCGGGTCGCTTTCTTCCAGGGGCTCGAGCAGATAGCGCAGCCGCTTGATGACGATGCGGGCGCGATGCCCCGCGGGGTCGTCCGCCGGTGAGTTGTAGGTGCTGAGCTCATCACGCAACGCCGTGGTGTGTTCGCTGATGATCGTCGCCAGAACGATGCCGTACGTGGGTTGCGCGATTTCAGCATCCTGCTCCTCGACGAGGGGAGTAAGCGACTTGCGGATCCGGCGGTCGAGTTTGCGGAAGCGCGGCAGGATCTTCTCGCGGATCTCGGCGTAGGCGCCTTTGCGGCGCCGGCCGAGCCTGCGCCGGAACCAGGTGATCCCGCCGCGGCGGCCGGCGGGGATGGTGCGGGCAAGGTCTTTGACCCAATCGCTGAGTACTTCATCATCGCGGGCCGGCGTCGTGGCGCGCGTCACCTCGCGCAGGCGGGTGCGCAGCTTTTTCGGGATCTCGTCGTCGAGCTCACCGCGGAAGTTGCGGAGTGTGCTGCGCAGCCGGCGCACGGCCACGCGGAAGTCGTGCAGCGCCTCGGGATCGATCGCGTCCGCGAGGCGATCGGCCGCCGCGTCCGCCTGGTCCAGGCGGGCGAGGGCGATGCGGGCGGCGGCAACCCTCGCCCCCGTGTTGAAGACTTCAGCGCGCGCGTCAGTCACGGTCGGCGCCGATTCGCCGCAGGTGCTTGGGGCCGAGAAACCAGTCCATGACGCCGGCACCGCGCGCCACCGGCGCCGTGAACTCGAGCAGGCAGGCGGCGCCCTTGCGGAATTCGATGAACGGCCGGTCGGCGCCGCACAGCAGCGCGGAAACGAGCCGGCTCAAATCGGGCTCGTGACCCACGACGGCGGCGTTCCCTTTTGTCGGGAGCGCGGCGAGCCAGCTGATCGTGCGGTCGAGCGGCGTGCCGGGAGCAAGCTCGGGAATCTTCTCGACGGGCAAGTCGCCGTAGGCGCGCGCGAGGATCGTGGCCGTGTCGAACGCGCGCTTGAGCGTAGAGGACGCGATGGTCGTGAGCTCGGGGACGAGCTCGCGGATTCCTACCGCGCCGCGCTCCATCTTGGTGCGACCCTCGGGGGTGAGGGGACGCGCCGTATCGTCGTTGTGGGAGCGGGCGTATTCTTCACGATCGACGGCAATGGCGTGGCGAACCACCAGCAACCGCATGCGTGCCTAGTCGCCCGTCCCGACGCGCTCGGGGGCCGGGGCGGGGGCCGGGGCGGGGGCCCGGCTTTCTTCCGCGGGTGTGGCGCCGTCTTCCGTTGAGAGGACTGGAGCGCGACGAATCACCGGCTGGAACAGCGGGCGGTTGCCGGGCTGTTCGCGCGCTTCGCGCGCCAGGTGCTGCAGGGCCACCTGGCAGCGGGTCACGGGCTCTCCCTCGCGGGGCGCACGGCGAACATAGGTGCCGTCGGACCGGAGCTCCCGGGCTTTGACGTTGTCGGCGAGCAGGATCTCGAGCACGTTGACGATGCGCCCCTTGAGTCGCGCATTCTCGATGGGGAACACCGTTTCGATGCGGCGCCAGAAATTGCGCGGCATCCAGTCGGCGCTGCCCAGAAAGATCTCGGAGTCACCGCCATTTTCGAAGTAGAAGATGCGGCTGTGCTCGAGAAACTTATCGACGATGCTCGTCACCCGGATGTTCTCGGAGACGCCCGGGAGGCCCGGGCGGAGGCAGCAAATGCCGCGAATGACGAGGTCGACCGGGACGCCGGCTTGGGACGCGCGATACAGGGCCTCGATCACCGATGGCTCGACCAGCGCGTTCATCTTGACGATGATGCGGGACGAGCGGCCCGCTTTCGCGTTGCGTTCTTCCCGCTCGATCAAGGCGATGATCCGCTCGCGCATGCCCAGCGGCGCAACGACCAGTCGCTTCCACTCGTAGCCTTCCGCGTACCCCGTGAGCAGGTTGAACAGCGCGCTCGTGTCTTCACCAAAATCCTGATCGCTCGTGAACAGCCCGAGGTCCGTGTACACGCGCGCGGTGGTGGGATTGTAGTTTCCCGTCGACAGGTGGACGTAGCGGCGCAGGCCCTCCGCCTCGCGCCGCACGACGAGCGAGGCCTTGCAGTGGGTCTTCAATCCCACGACGCCGTACACGACGTGAACGCCCGACTCCTCGAGCTGGCGGGCCCACGCGATGTTGTTGCGTTCGTCGGCGCGCGCCTTGAGCTCGACCAGGGCCGTGACCTGCTTCCCGTTCAGGGCCGCCCGCGCGAGCGCGGAAACCACGGGGCTCGCGCCGCTGGTGCGGTAGAGCGTCTGCTTGATGGCGAGCACGTCGGGGTCATCAGCCGCGCGCTGAATGAAATCGGTCACGCAGCCGAACGATTCGTACGGCAGGTGCACCAGCACGTCCTGTCCGCGGATGATCTCGAACATGTTGCGATCCTGGGCGAACGCCGGCGGGATCCGCGGGACGAGGGGCTCATCGCGCAAGCCGTCGAACCCCTCGAGCCGGTGCAGGGCCAGGAGCGCCGTAAGATCCACGGGCCCGTCGACCCGGTAGAGGTCCCCCGCGCCGAGATCGTGGGCTTCGGTCAACGTTTCGATGAACGCCTCGTCGGCGTCCGCGGACACCTCGAGCCGCACCGGATCGCTGCGCATACGCTGACGCAGACTCTCCTCGATGGTCTCGAGTAGGTCTTCAGCGTCTTCTTCTTCGATGGTGAGATCGGTGTTGCGGGTCAACCGGAACACCGTGTGCCGCACCACCCGCAGCCCGCCGAACAACTCGCCCAGATGGTTCGCGATGATGTCCTCGAGCAGGATGTAGCGCACGCGTCCCGGTGCGCGTGTCACGACCACCACGCGGTCGAGCACCGACGGTACCTGCACGACCGCCAGGTGGCGCCGCGGCACGGAGCGGTTTCTCCGGTCGATCAGCAGCGCGATGTTGAGACTGCGATTGTGCACGTGCGGGAACGGATGCCCGGGATCGATCGCGAGCGGCGTCAGCACCGGGAAAATGCTGGAATGGAACAGCCGGTCGACGTCGCGACGCTCGGTCTGGCTCAGGCCGTCGTAGCGGACGCGCTCGATGCCCTCTGCCGCGAGGCCCGGAAACACGTCTGACTGCAGGACGCGATACTCCTCGGCGACGAGGGCGTGCACCCGCCGGTCGATCGCGGCGAGCTGCTCGGAGGGCGCGATGCCGTCGGCGCCGAAATCCTGCGGCTCGACTCCGGCGTACGCCTGTTGCTGGAGTCCCGCGACCCGGATCTCGAAGAACTCGTCGAGATTGGAGCTGAAGATCGAGAGAAACTTGAGACGCTCGAGCCACGGATTGGTCGGATCGGCCGCTTCTTCGAGCACGCGAGCGTTGAATTCGAGCCACGACAGCTCACGATTGATGTAGTGGTCGCGGGGGAAGGCGGGAACGACGCGCTCGCTCACGCCGCACTCCGGACCGGTGTACCGGCGGCGCGGCGGATCGACGGATGCTCGCGCCGCACCGTGGTCGTCTTGGGCTGCACCCAGGACAGCGTGAGGGCGCTCTTGAACGCCCGCTCGAACAGGTCGGCCTTCCGCTGCGCGTCATCGAGCTCGATGCCGGGATCACGGCTCGCCGTGACGAGGACGCGCACCCAGCCATCGCCCATCCGGCAGCGCAGTCCAGTGACCGCCTGCGAGTGCGTCCGATCGAGCCCGTCCGCCACGCGCAGAATGCCGCTCAACCGGCGCACCAGCCGGCGCTCGACCCGATCGAGCCGCGCAAAATTCTTGTGACGCCGCTTGGGGAATGCCCGGCGATGATACCGCGCCACATTGGCGATCAGCTCGATCTCGCGCGCCGAGAAACCGCGCAAGTCGCCGTTCATGATGAGGTGATAGGCGTGCTTGTGATGCTTCTCGTGGTTCACGAGGTATCCGACGTCGTGCAACAGGGCGGCCGCCTGCAGGACGTCGCGCGCGGGTTCCGGCAGCGCGAACGCGTCGCGCAGCGCATCGAACAGCTGTGACGCGAGCCGCCCCACGTGCTCGCAGTGGCGCTCATTCGACCGGCACTGCCGCGCGAAGCGGCGCGCGGCTTCGAGCCGGGTGGCGACGGGCGCCGGCGCTTTGACCGCGGCGCCCTGCAGCTCTTCGATCATCGAGAGCAGCACGCCGTCACGGATTCCACGGTCGTTGACGAGGATTCGCACCGTGCCCAGCTGTTTGGTCAGCCGCGATACGACGGCCGCACCGGCCAGCATGATGTCGGCGCGCTTCGGATTGAGGCCCGGAATCTGACGCCTGAGCGCGAGGGGAGTCTCGCGCAGTCGATCGAGCAGGCGTACGACTTCGGCACGTCCCAGCGTATAGTCGCGAATGGACGACACCCGCTCGTCGCGCTCGGCCTGCGCCATCTCCACCAGATTCGTGAACGTGCCGCCGCTTCCGATCATGACCTCGGCCACGAAGGGGGGCGTCCCAATCGCGTGCTCGATTTCCTGATCGATGGCCCGGCGCAGCTGCTTCCAGTGGCGATTCTTGAGGGGATCCGATCTCACGTATCGCTCGGTGAGGCGGACCGCTCCGAGTGGCAGCGAATGCAATTGGTCGACCACGCCGCCGGCCGCGAGAATGACCTCGGTTGACCCGCCACCGATATCGACGATGGCGGTCAGCTGGTCATCGAGCCGGTAATGCCGGGCCACGCTCTTGAAGACGAGCTTGGCTTCTTCCTCGGGCGACACGACCTCGATGCGGACGCGGCAGCGCCGCCACGCTTCGTTGCAGAACTCACGCCCGTTCGAGGCTTCCCGCACGGCACTGGTCGCGATCGCCCGGAGGTCCTGCACGGCGAAGCCTTCGGCGATGGCCTTCATGCGCCCGATGACCTGCAGCGACAGCTCCATCGTTTCCGGACGCAACTCCCCGGTTTCAAACAAACCGGTCCCGAGCCGGGTCATTTCCCGGTCCTCGTCGAGGACGCGATAACTGCCGTCGGGCTGCAGCTCGGCCACGACGAGCCGAATCGAGTTCGTGCCGATGTCCACCGCCGCGAGGCGAGGCAGCACGGCACTGGCAGGGATGACAGTCCCGGTCGTTTCCGTGCCGGCAGGCGCGGTGCGTGAGCTGATCATGATCGACGCCCTGTAAAGTCTGTGGTTTTGAGGGTAAGGGCGCCTAAAAGGTAGCCTTTCGCTGAGGGACGGCGATAGTAACAGCTATGTAACACCTTGAGGCTACTGAAGATTGTCGTGGGCGGGGGGGTGCCTCGATCAGCCGATCAAGCGTGCGGCCGCGAGCGCTCCGCCCAACCCCAGCAGCGCTCCCGCGATCACATCGCTCAGGTGATGCACCCGCAGCCGAATACGCGAATAGCCCACGAGCAGTGCCAGCGGAACGGCAACGAGAGCGGCGAGCGGGTCAGCCAGAATCGCGCAGGCGGCGAGAGCCGTCGCGGCCGCCGTGTGACCGGAAGGAAACGAGAACGGGTCGGGCACATCGACCACCGCGAGCGGCTGTCCACTGCCATCGCACGGTCGTGTCCGAACCACGGTGCGTTTGAGAACCTGGACGGCGGCGTGGGACAACGCGTTGGCCACGAGCATGGTCGCGCCGAGGCGGGCCGTCGCGCCGCCGAACGGCAGCAGTGCCAGCCCGATCGCGATCGTCGCACGCGCGCCGCCGAGATGCGTGATCCAGCGCATCAGGCCGGAACCGGTTCCGCGGCTTCCGCGCATTCGAACGCGTCGTACAGCGGCTGGCCCTCGTAGCACGCAGGCACCTCGCATCCAAACCACCACAGGATGGTCGGCGGGAGATCGAGAATCGAGACCGGGAGCGGGAGCCGGTGCCGGCGCGTGACGCGGGGTCCCGCGAAGACGAGCGGAATCGCGTCGTTCACCGGATGAGGCTCGTCGTGGTCATCGTGCCTGACGCCACCGCCCCCGTGATCGGCCGTGATGATCAGCAGGGCGTCACTCGCGTGCATGGCCAGCGTCTGAATCGCGGCATCGACGTGGCGGGTCGCGTCGAGGTACGGCTCCGACATCCAGCCGTGCGCATGTCCCGCGCGATCGCAGTCCGGGAGATACACGAAAACCAGACCCTCGCCGCCTTCGAGATACAGCCGGTGAGCCGTGTGCGCGGTCTCGCCCGCGTGCTTTCCTGCGGCCACGATCCGGCGTGCGCCCGCGGTGGCGGCGAGCGCCCACGCGATGGGGAGCGCTCCCGGCGCGAGCTCGCCGGTCGCGATGACCGTTTCTACTCCGCTTCTGGCCAGCTCCCGAGCGACCGGGCGGAGCGTGCGAAGCCGCGGCAGGAAGCCAAGGCCTGGCTCGATCAAGCGGTGCGTTTCGGGGCTCACGCCCGTGGCGAGCGACGCCAGGGCCGCCACCGTGGCGCTCGGCCGGATCGTGGTGGCGATCGGTGCGTGCGTGAAGCCGTCCCGCAGGACGCTGAGGGTCGGCATGCGCTCTCGCGAGATGGCATCGGGGCGCAGGCCATCGGCCAGGACGAAAATTACGCGGCGCATGCGGGGGCTCCTTCAGAGGCCGTTACGAGCCGGGCATACAGCTCGATCAGTTCGGCGTCTTCGCGAGCGCTATCGCGCTCGAGGGCGCGTTCCCGCGCCGCGGCGGCGAGGGCGAATCGCCGTGCCGAATCGCGCACGAGATTCTCGATCGCCATGGCAAACCCGAACGCATCGTTCGGGGCCACCAGTATCCCGTTTTGCTCGTTGACACTTTCCCGCAGTCCTCCGGCATCGGCGGCAATGACCGGAATTCCCGAGGCCATCGCCTCGAGGGCCACGAGTCCGCAGGTCTCGGTGTGGGAGGGGAGCACGCAGAGATCCGCGCTTGCGTACAGCGTTGCCAGCTGGTGTCGTGGCAGGAAGCCGAGGGCGCGCACGAACGGCAGCTGCTGCATGATGTGCGATTTGAGCGGCCCTTCGCCGGCCACCACGAACGTCGCGCGCTGGCCAAGCTGCTCGCGCGCCGCTTTCCAGCTCTCGATCAGCACGTCCAGGCCCTTCTCGGGCGCGAGCCGGCCGACGTGCAGCACCACCACGGTGTCGTCGCCGCCCGCGAGCCAGCGCCGCCATCCCGCGTTGCGGCGCGAGGGATGGAACTCGCGCGTATCGATGCAGCGTCCCCACAGCGTGGCGTGCCCGACGCGCCACTCCAGCTCATCGCGCAGCGCGGCCCCCGGCGTGAGCGTCATCGCGGCAGGGCCGTGAAACCAGGTGAGCCACTTCCACACCGCCGGCGCGAGCGGCGCCACGCCGTAATGGGCCGTGTAGCGGGGGAAGTCGGTGTGAAACGACGTGACGAGCGGAATGCGTCGCTTGAGGGCGTAGCGGCGGCCTACGGATCCCAGCGTCCCCTCGGTGTGCACATGGACGACATCGGGTTCAAACGCATCGAGAAAGCGGGCGACGGCACCACGGGGCGGAAGGGAAAGCCGGATCGCTGGATAGGGCGGGAACGGCAGCGATCGCACGCGGAGCTCGGGGAAGCCTCCGCCGGGAGCTGGGCCGGGGTATCGCGGCGCCACGACCGCAACGTCGTGGTTGGCGCCCGAAAGGGCGAGCGCACTTCGCCGGACAATGGTGGTCACCCCGTTTACCTGGGGGACGTAGGTATCGGTCACGAGCCCAATTCGCATAGGGGAAACGATGGGTTATGAACGTCAAATGTGGATAACGGCTATGTGAAGGATAGGTAACAGCTCAGGGGAGGGATTTGGTGAGGCGCGTCACTTTCGCTCGAGCAGTTGTCGCATCGCGTCGAGCTCGCGCCGCCGCTGGGCCGTGAGTTTGGGCAAGCGTAGATCGAGGCCATCGAGCGCGTCGATGATGATTTGCGACACGATCAGCCGCGCGTTCGGCTTGTCGTCGGCGGGGACGACATACCACGGCGCGCGCTTCGTGACGGTTTCCTCGAGGCACGCCTCGTACGCCCCCATGTAGCGCCCCCAATGCCGCCGTTCGCGGATGTCGTCGATGTTGAATTTCCAGTTCTTGTGCGGCTCTTCAATGCGCGCGAGCAACCGTTTGCGTTGCTCTGCGCGCGAGACGTGCAGGAAAATCTTGACGATCCGCGTGGCGTTACGATGCAGATGGTGCTCGAACGCCACGATCGACTGGTACCGTTCCTTCCAGACCCGCTCGGCCGGCGTATGAACCGACACCGACTGCTGGCGCAGCAGCTCGGGGTGCACACGAACGACGAGCACGTCTTCGTAGTACGATCGATTGAAGATCCCGATCCGGCCGCGGGCCGGCAGCCGGGCGACGGCACGCCAGAGGAAATCGTGTGTCAGCTCGTGCGCGCTGGGTTGTTTGAAGCTCGTCACCTCGCACCCCTGGGGATTCACGCCGGCCATGACGTGGCCGATGGCGCCGTCTTTGCCCGAGGCGTCCATGCCCTGGAGAATCACGAGCAGCGCAAAGCGATCCGTGGAGTAGAGCCGCTGCTGCAGATCACTGAGCCGCTCCCGGTGCCGTTGCAGCAGGGATTTGTAGTGATCGTTTGATTCGTAGTACGGCTCGACGTGCGTGGCGTACGAGCCGAGCTGCACACGGCGCCCTTGCTTGGCGAGGAACGGAGCGATGTCGAGATGCATCTAGGCGCGGGGCTCGCCGGGGAAGAACAGGGAGATGGTCGTGCCCCGACCGAGGGCGCTGGTTGCCGCCACGCGTCCCCGATGGCTCTCGACCAAATGCTTCACGATCGAGAGGCCGAGGCCCGTTCCCCCTTCGGCGCGTGAGCGGCTCGCGTCGGCCCGGTAAAAGCGTTCGAAAATTCGCGGCAGGTGCTCGGGGGCCATGCCGCTCCCCGTGTCTTCGACGTCCACCATCACGCCCTCCGTGCTCTCCTGCGCGCGGACCGTGATGCTCCCGCCCTTCTTCGTGTGCCGGAGGGCATTGTCGAACAGATTCACGAAAATCTGGCGCAGCGCATCGGGATCGGCGAGGACGGTCTCCGCATTCGGCGTCGTCACCACGTCGAACCGCACCTCCTGCGCGCGCGCCCGTTCCGCGAACCCGCTCCACGCGTCGTCCGCCGCCAGCGCCACATCCACGAGCTGCTTGCTCGGCTTCCAGACGCCCGACTCGATGCGCGAGAGATCGAGCAGATCGTCCACGAGGCGCTGCATGCGACGCGCATTACTCAGAATGGTTTCGGCGAAGCCGTGGAGCTGGCTCGCGGGCTCGGTTTCGGCCGCCAGGGTCTCGGCGTAGCCGGCTATGGACGTGAGCGGCGTCTTGAGCTCGTGCGACACGTTGGCCACGAAATCGCGGCGCACCGCCTCGAGCCGGCGCAGCGCGCTCACGTCGCGAAACACGAGCAGCGCGCCACCGTTCGGCAGCGAGCGCGTGGTCACGAGCAGGGAACGCCCGTCCAGGTCCAGCTCGCGCTGGACGATTTCGCTGCCGGTGAACGCGTCGCGGACCAGTTCGCGCGCCTGCTTGTCGTGGAACCATTCGCCGAGCGGCGGAGGCGGCAGAGGCAGGCTGCTCGGGGCCGCCATCCCGAGCAGCTGACGCGCCGCACTGTTCACCGTCACGACGTTGCCGCTCGCATCGGCGGCAAGCACCCCTTCGGCCATGGACTCGATCAGTGTTTGCATCTCCTCGCGCTCGCGGCGGATTTCACTAAACCGCTCCTGCAGCTGCTCGTGCATCAGGCTCAGCGCGAACGTGTGATCGGCGATTTCCGAGACGCGTGAATGCGGGAAGCTCGGAGGCTCGCCCGCGGCGATCGCGCGCGCCGCACCGCCGAGCTGTGCCAGGGGGTGAACGACCGTTCCGCTCAGGATCCAGGCGAGGAACCCCGCGACGCCGAGCGCCGCGAGCCCTGCGAGTCCGATGCCGCGCTCCACTATCGCGATTTCGGCGTCCAGCGTATCGACGGTGGTCGAGAGGCGCACGACCGCGAGGCCCGGCACGGGGGATCGGAGCGCCACGTACAGTCGGCGCTCATTGGTGGACGTGCTGAGGCGCTCGTCCCGGCCGCGGCCGGTTCCCGACGTGAGCGCCTGTTTGACTTCGGGTCGCCCTGCATGGTTCTCGAGCTGGGCCAGCGACGCGCGGTCGAACTCCGTATCCCCGCGCACGTGGCCGGCGGGATCGATCAGCGTGATTCGGTGGCCGATCAGCGCCCCCAGTCGGCGCGCGGCGTCTTCCCAGGTGGTGGTGTCGTGTGGCAGGAGCTCCGCGACGAGGCGGGCTTCACGCTCGAGTCCCTGCGCCATTTGATTTTCGATTCGCCCGCGGAGCAGCTGATCAGCGGCGAGGATCAGGCCCAGGACGGTTATCGCGAGGAGAAGGCTCGAGCCGAGGAACAGCCGGCCCGCGAGTTTCACGACCGCTTGCGCGAGGGCACGGGCGCCGCACCGGTGGCATTCAGGCGGTACCCGGCGCCGCGCACGGTCTCGATCACGTCACCCGCCGGTCCGAGCTTCTGTCGCAACCGCTGCACGTGCATGTCCACGGTGCGCGTTTGGATGTCAGGCTGTGCCTGCCATACGGTCTCAAGCAGCTGTGCCCGACTTTGCACGCGTCCCTGGCGCTCGATCAGCGTGCACAGCAAGCGGAATTCGGTGGCAGTGAGGTCGACGACGTCGCCGCTCACGGTGGCGCGATGGGCAGCCTTGTCGACGGCGATAGTCCCGGCGGTGACGAGTCCACCCGAAGCGACCGCGGGCGCGGCCAGGCGGCGCAGCACGGCGCGAACGCGGAGCACGAGCTCCTGGGGCGAGAACGGCTTCGGGAGGTAGTCGTCGGCGCCGAGCGAAAGCCCCTTGATGCGATCCGCCTCGTCCTTCCGCGCGGTCAGCACGATCACGCCAACATCTTTCGTCTCATCCCGCCGGCGCAGCTCGGCCAGCACTTCGTATCCCGAGATTCCAGGGAGCATGAGATCGAGCACGATCAGGTCGGGGCGCTCCTCGCGCGCGGCGCGCAACGCGTCGCGGCCGCTCGAAGCCGTACTCACGCGGTAGCCGTGCTTCGCGAGATGGTACGCGACGAGCGCGGTGATGTCGGGCTCATCATCCACCACGAGCACGCGTTGGGGAGCGCCCGCAGCGCTCACGGCCTGGATGCCGGTCCCCTCGTCGCTCACAGGTCGATTTTCCCGCCGCCGTCGCGCCGCGTGAGGCGCTGCACCGCGTCGCGTGCGGCGGCCTTCGCGCGCCGCGTCGCATCGGGATCACGGCGCAGCGTGATCACCATCCGATCGGCTTCGGCAGCAACCGAAGCCGCCACGACGTCGTCCGCGGTCGTGTGATCGGGCAGCATCCAGCGCGGGATCTCGAAATAGTGCGTGCCGTCCACCAGGACTACGGCGTGCTGTTCCTCGAAGCGATCGATGGTCAGGCGATACTCGCTCATACGGGACCTCCAACGCTCGACGGCGGTCAAGGTAGCGTCAGGAGTGCCGCATTGGCAATTTTCGCCCGTGAACGCCTCCGATTCGACCGTCCGAGTCTTCGTCAACGAGCGCGCGGTCGACGTGGCGCGCGGCGCGACCGTAGCGCAACTCGTCGAGACCTTCGATCGCGAGTTGGGAACGCTGGTCGCGGCCGCCGCCGCCTACGTGACCGACGGCACGGGTCGCACGGTGGATGCGGCCGACCCGGTGCACGAAGCGGGAGGGGTGTACCGCGTGATTGTGGGAGGACGCCGCGGCCCGCCGGCATTGACCAAGGAGATGCTGCGCCGCTGGCCCAAGGTCGAGCTGCACGTTCACCTCGATGGCTCGCTCCGTCCCGAGACCATGCTCGAGCTGGCACGGGCCCAGAACGTACGGCTGCCCGCCGACACACCCGACGCGTTGCGCCAGGCCCTGTGGGGGGGGCGTGCGACCAGTCTTGAAGATTACCTCACCCGTTACGACGTCACGCTGTCGATCATGCAGCGGGCTGACGCGCTCGAGCGCATCGCGCGCGAGTTCGTCATCGATGCGGCTCGGGAACATGTGCGCTACGTGGAAGTGCGGTACTCGCCGCTGTTGCATCGGCCCGCGCTGTCGCTCACCCAGGCGATCGAATCCGTGCTCCAGGGTCTCGCGCGGGGCGCACAGCAGTCGGGCAATTCGATTCGCTACGGCCTGATCGTCTGCGCGATTCGGACCCTGCCGCCCGCGACCGCCGATGAGCTGGTGGCCGCTGCAGTGCAGTACACAAACGCGGGGTTGGTCGGATTCGATCTCGCCGGCGCCGAACGCGGTCATCCGCCGGACCTGTTTCGCGCGGCGTTCGAGCGCGCGGCGCGGGGCGGGCTCCACACCACCTGTCACGCCGGCGAAGCGGCGGGGCCCGATTCGATTCGCGCGTCCCTCGATGTGTGTGGCGTCGAGCGCATCGGGCATGGCACCCATTTGGGCGAAGACGCGTCCCTCATGGAACGTGTTGTCGCGCGGGGGATTCCACTCGAGATGTGCCTCACGAGCAACGCGCACACTCACTCCGTCCCCTCGGTGGCAGCGCACCCGTTTGCCCGCTATCTGGCCGCGGGAGTTCGCGCGTGTCTCAACACCGACGGCCGCCTGGTCGATGGCGTCTCACTCACCGACGAGTACTTCCTGGCCCACAGCGTGCTCGGCGTGTCCGCAACCGACTTGAAGCGGACGATCCTCAATGCGGCGGAAAGCGCGTTCCTCCCCGAGTACGAGCGGGTCGCGCTCGTGTCGCGCATCGAAGCGGACTTGGAGCGGGTGTGAGCAGCGTGAGTCGGGTGGAAGCAGAGCGTGGGAGCGAGGCCGCGGCAACGGCGATCGAGCGCCACCTCGGACGACTCACGCCTCGGATCGCGCTGGTGCTCGGTTCCGGCCTCGGCACGCTGGCGGATGGGGTTCGCGACGCGGTCCGCATCCCGTATGGCGGTATTCCAGGATTCCCTGAGACCGGAATCGCGGGCCACGGGAGCGAGCTGGTCGCGGGAGAGCTCGGGAGCAAGAGCGTCATCGTGCAGCGTGGGCGATTTCACCTCTACGAGGGGCACCCCCCGTTCGTGGTTTCGCTGCCGGTGCGCACATTTCACCGGCTGGGCGTCCGGATCCTCATCGTGACCAACGCCGCCGGCGGCCTGCGCCCCACTTTTCAACCGGGCACACTCATGCTGATTGCTGACCACATCAATCTCATGTGGCGATCGCCCCTCGCCGGACCCGTCGTCCCCGGTGAGGAGCGATTTCCCGACATGAGCGATCCGTACGACCCGGCGCTGCGGCTCGCGGCGCGCGCCGCAGCGCTGCGCCATCACATGGCGCTCGAGGAGGGTGTGTACGCCGGACTGCTCGGTCCGTCCTATGAGACCCCGGCTGAGATCCGCATGCTCGCGCGCATGGGAGCGGATGCCGTCGGGATGTCCACGGTTCCCGAGGTGATCGTCGCGCGCGCGTGCGGAATGCGTGTGCTCGGTTTCTCGGTCATCACGAATCTCGCCGCCGGACTGTCGTCGCAGCCGCTATCGCATGAAGAAGTTTTGGCGACGGGAAAGCGTGCCGCGACTGATTTAGCCAGCCTGATCGAAGCGATCGTTCGCGCGTGGGACGGAGGGTGTGCTCAAACGAAGTGATTCAGCGGTCCCCGTCCTCCCTCAGGCCCAAGCCCCGGCGCCATTTCCAGCGCCCGGGTCACATAGCCGATTGCGTCCTCCACAGCGCGCTCGAGTCCCTTGTCGAGGGCGAGTCCGGCCGCTATCGCCGCCGAGAGTGTGCATCCGGTGCCGTGGGTCGATGTGGTGTGGATGCGCGGGTGGCTGAACCGCCGCGTCGCGCCCGGTGACACAAGAACATCAATCACCTGATCGCCCTCGAGGTGTCCGCCGGTGACCAGGGCCGCGCGGGCTCCGCATCTGACCAGCGCCTTTCCGGCCTGGACCATATGCTCGGGTCCGTGGATTTCGACTCGTGTCAGCGTTTGGGCCTCGGGAATGTTCGGGGTGACGAGCGACGCGAGCGGGACCAGGCGTTCGATGATCGCGGCTGCGGCGCCCGGCTCGAGCAGCAAGGCCCCCGACGTGGCTTGCAATACGGGGTCGAGCACGTAGCTCCGAAGGGCGTACTCCGCAAGCCGTTCGGCAACCGCCGTCACAATCTCCTGCGTTGCGAGCATTCCAGTCTTCGTCGCCTGCGGCGGGAAATCCCGCGCTACCGCCTCGAGTTGGCGTGCGACCAGGGCGGTGGAGACGGGCTCCGATGCCAGTACGCCGTGGCTGTCCTGGGCGGTTACCGCGGTAACGACGCTGGTCCCGTACACGCCGTGCTGGTGGAACGTCTTGAGATCGGCCTGAATTCCCGCGCCGCCGCTCGAATCCGACCCGGCGATGGTCAGGGCGACTTTCATGAGGTGGGTCGTGCTTGGCATATTCCCCCAGCCCGGCGACGTTTAATGCAGCGGGTTCCGACCGGTTTCCAAGCCACGAGGGTGGTCACCATCGCCAGTAATCTGCAGTCGACGCTCCGCGATCTTCAACGTCGCAAAGCGCGAGGCCGTCGGGGACTCGCGCTCGTGGAAGGGGTGCGCCTGGTCGAGGAGGCGCTGAACGCAGGCCTCAAGTTCAAGGGTGCGCTCGTCTCCGGGGAGCTCGAGCGGACCGCGCGTGGCACCGCGCTGCGCACCGAGCTCGAGGGCCACGCTGTCCCGATCGAGGAGATCTCAGTTCGCGCCCTGGGTGAGCTGGCCGACACCGATACTTCACAGGGCATCATCGCCGTCATAGAACCGAAAAAATGGACCGCCGACGAGCTCGCGCTTCAGACGCGGTCCGTGGTGCTCGTGATCGACGGCGTCCAGGATCCCGGCAACGTGGGGACGCTGATCCGTACGGCACACGCCCTGGGTGCGGCCGGTACGGTGGCGCTCCGGGGAACGGCTGATGTCGTGAGCCCGAAGGCGCTGCGAGCAGCCATGGGCGCAACCTTTCGCCACCCGGTAATCGTGCTCGATGACGCCGCTTTCATCACGTGGGCGCGGAAGAACGGACTCACGCTGTGGGCTGCGGCAGCCGACGGGGTCGCCCTGCACCGCGCCCTCGAGGGTGGAGGCAAGCGCGATGGTGGCGGCCGCGCCGCCGGGCCGATCGGTGTCATTGTGGGCAACGAGGGCGCCGGCATCCGGCCGCAATTGAATGCGCTCTCCACGACGCGTGTGGCGATTCCGCTGGCGCAGGGCGCCGAGTCGCTCAATGTCGCGGTAGCGGCCGGCATTCTCCTGTACGAGGTCATGCGTGGGCGGTGAGGGGCTGGTCGTGCTCGGCGCGGCACTGCTCGGACTGTGTCTCGGTAGCTTTCTCAACGTCTGCATCATCCGCCTGCCGCTCGAGCATTCATTGCTGCGGCCGCCATCTTCCTGTCCCAAGTGCGGCGCGCGGATCACGTGGCGCGACAACATTCCTGTGATTTCGTGGCTCCTGTTGCGGGGTCGGTGTCGCCGTTGCAGCGCGTCGATTTCGAAGCAGTATCCCATCATCGAAGCGAGCATCGGGGTGCTGTGGGTCGCCGCGGCGCTCTGGTATGGTCCCACACTCCAGGCCGTGCAAGCGGCCCTGCTCGGCACCATTCTCGTGGGCATCGCGATCACCGACGCGCGCCACTATCTCATCCCTGACGAGTACACCTGGGGCGGCCTTGTGCTGGGACTCGCGCTCTCACTCTCGGGCGGGGCGCAGGGCTTCCTTCAGGCGGTGCTCGGGGCGGCGACCGGATTCGGGCTCTTGTTTGTCGTGGCGCAACTGGGCCGGTGGGCATTCAAGGAAGAGGCGATGGGCGGCGGCGACATCAAGATGATGGCGATGGTCGGATCGTTCGTCGGGTGGAAGGGCGTGCTGCTCACGGTGTTTCTCGGTTCCCTGATCGGCAGCCTCGTATTCCTGCCGCTATCGCTCAAGCGTCGCCGACTCGTGCCCTTCGGGGTATTTCTCGCGGTGGGAGCCGCGGCGACCTTCGTCGCGGGCGATTCGGTGATTCAATGGTACCTCCAATTCCTGCGGAGCAGTTGAACGGTTGAGCGAGCCGCTCACGGGCCTGTTCGAGTCCAAGGACATTCTCGAGCGCATCGGCGTCGATCTAACCGCGCAGGCGCGGCGCGGCGATCTCGAGCCGGTGCGCTGTCGCGACGCCGAGATCGCGCGCGTCATCGACATTCTCCTGCGCCAGGGCAAGAACAATCCCGCGCTCGTGGGCAAGGCCGGTGTGGGGAAGACGGCGATCGTGGAGGGATTGGCTCAGCGCATCGCGGCGGCGCGCGTGCCGCCGGCGCTCAAGGACGCGCGCGTCATTGCGCTCGATCATGTAGCGCTCCTCGCCGGCACCTCGTTCCGCGGGCAATATGAGGAGCGCATCAGACAGCTGGTGCGCGCGCTGTCCGCGGATCCTGATCTCATTCTCTTCGTCGACGAGCTGCACAATCTCATCGGGCAGGGCACGGCGCTCGGCGCCGCCATGGACGCCGCCAACATGCACAAGCCCGCGCTGGTGCGGGGGGACGTGCGCGTGATCGGCGCCACGACGGGCGATGAATACGACCACTGGATCCGCGGCGATCCCGCGCTCGAGCGGCGCTTCCAGCCGGTTACGGTGGAGGAGCTGGACGAGATCCAGACCTGGGAGGTGCTCGTCGCCCGGCGGCCACGGCTCGAGCGGCATCACGCCGTCGCCATCACGGACGACGCGCTCAAGGCCGCGATCGTGCTCACCGACCGGTTCGTTCCCGACCGGGCCAGGCCCGACAAGGCCATCGACGTGCTCGACGAGGCGTGCGCGCACGCGCAGGCGACGGCGCACGTGTCGCCCGAGCTCGAGCGGCTCATCCGCGAACGGCGCAAGGTCGAAGCGGCGATTCGGCGCGAGCTGGCGGGCGCTTCAGGCGGCGGCGGCCCGGCCTCGGAGGATCTCTTCACGGAGATTCTGCCGATGATGGAACGCATCGGGCAGGAGATTGAAAGGATCTTCGGCGGGTCGGCGGGTGGGCGGACGGGCGGATCGACACCGCAGCCTGAATCCCCATCCGCCGATCCGCCGATCCGCCGATCCGCCGAACTTGCGACCCGCCGTGAGGAGCTTGACCGTCTGCTGCGCGCCGAGCTCGAGCAGCAGGGCATCGTCGTCGGAGGCGATCAGGTCGCGCGCACCGTGGGAGCCGCCGTCGGCAAGACCATTGAGTGGACGCCGTGAGGCGCCGCTTTTTGCTCGCGGCCGCTTGCATTGCCGCCGCCGCACCCGCCTGCCAGCGAGCCCGAGAGATCCAGAGCGGCGCGCAGCTCAACCGCGACGTGGATCAAATGATGCCGGCGGTCGAACGCGCCACCGGCATGAAGTTCAAGAGCCATCCGGTCGTGCTGCGCCGCACCCGCGCACAGATTCGCGCCTATGTCACGCGGAAGTCCGACAAGGACTTGCCGCCGTCGGAGCTCGCGGGAATCCAGGAGGCCTACAAGCTGCTGGGGTTGTTGCCCGATTCCGTGGACCTGCGGCGCACGCTCGTGAACCTGCTGGCCGAGCAGGTCGCGGGATACTACGACCCTGATTCGAACGCGCTCTTCATCGGCGGCGACGTCGATCCGGCGCAGGTGCGCATCGTGGTGTCGCACGAGCTCGTGCACGCGCTGCAGGAGCAATACATCTCGCTCGATTCGCTCATTCAGCAGAAGAACGCCAACGACCGACGAGCGGCGGCGCAGGCCGTGCTCGAAGGGCAGGCGACGCTCGCGCAGATCCTCGTGCTCATGCCCGAGCAGCAGCTCGACAATCTCCCGAATCTGTGGGACGCCCGCGGGGCGGTGGGACAACAGCAGCAACAGATGCCCGAATTCGCGCACGCCCCGATGTGGCTGCGCGAGACGCTCATTTTCCCGTATCTGGCGGGAGCGGAGTTCGTGCGCTGGTTCGATCGCACGCATCCCGGGAAGGAACCCTTCGGGCCGCTCATGCCCACTTCGACCGAGCAGATCCTGCACACCGACCGCTACGATGTGGGCGACAAGCCGATTTCCCTCGCATTTGTCGGCCCCGCATCCGATTCGGTCCGCTATGAAAACGATCTCGGCGAGTTCGAGACGCGGCTCCTGCTCGAGCAATTTCTCGGCGAGGACTCGACCGAGACGATGCTCGCGCGTGGGTGGGGCGGCGACCGCTACCAGGTCCTGGGCCAAGACACGACGAGCGCGGCAGTCGTCTGGTACTCGGTATGGGATGACGCCAAGTCCGCGGATCAGTTTACGGGGAATCTCAAACAGGCGTGGCAGCGGCGGCACGCGTCCGAGCCCGGTACCCGCCGCTACGAGATCGCTCGTCTGGTGGTAGACGGCCATCCTGGCGTTCGCCTCGTCGATGCCCCTGCGGATTGGGCCGGGTGGCGGCACCTCCCCAAGGTCAGGGTGTTCGAGGGCGGTCACTAGCGCTCGACCGCCCTTTACCACCAATACCCGCCCTAGTAGCTTGCAAGGCTTATGTTTGCGGGCCTTTCCGAGCAGATCGGCGCCGTCCTCAAGCGGCTTACCGGACGCGGCGTTCTCTCGGCTGATGACGTCAGCGAAGCACTCCGGGAAATCCGGCGCTACCTGCTCGAAGCCGATGTGAGCTTCGAGGTCACCGCGGGCTTCGTGGAGCGGGTGCGCGAGCAAGCGGTGGGAGCGCTGCAGCTGGGGTCGGTTAAGCCCGGGCAGCAGGTGGCCAAGCTCGTGCGCGATGAGATCGCGCGCATGTTGGGCGCTACCGACGAGGACATCGCGGCGGGGGTCGGAATCCGCCGGGCGGTGCCCCTCGAGTTCGCGCCGGTGGGCCAGACGGTGATTCTGCTGGTCGGGCTGCAGGGCTCGGGAAAGACCACGACCGCGGCCAAGCTCGCTCGCCGTTTGAAGAATGAGCAGAAGGCGCCGGGGCTGATTGCGGCCGACCCGTACCGGCCGGCGGCGGGAGAGCAACTCGATCTGCTCGGGAAACAGGTCCAGGTCCCCGTGTTCGGGAAGGCGGAAGCGGCAGCCGGGAAACGGGTCCTCGATCTGGTAAAGGATGCGGCACGCGAGGCGGAGCGCGCTCGCTGCCGGACGGTCATCGTGGATACGGCCGGTCGTACGCAGGTCGACGCCGAGATGATGGACGAACTCACCGCGCTCAAGCAGGCCATGAATCCGCGCGAGGTGCTGCTCATCGCGGACGGGATGACGGGCCAGGATGCCGTGCGGCTGGCGCGAGGGTTCAACGACGGCGTCGGTCTGACCGGCGTGATCCTGACCAAGCTGGACGGTGATGCGCGGGGCGGGGCGGCGCTCTCGATTCACGGCGTGACGGGGCTGCCGATCAAGTACATCGGCACCGGTGAAAAGCCCGATGCGCTCGAGCCGCTCGATCCGGTGCGAATGGCCGGACGGATTCTCGGTCAGGGTGACGTGGTCGCCCTGGTCGAAAAGGCCGCGGCGACGATCGACGCCGAGCAGGCCAAGAAGCTCGAGCAGAAAGCGCGATCCAAGAAGGGAATGGATCTCTCGGACTTTCTGGTCGCGTTGAAGCAGATGCAGTCGATGGGGCCGCTCAAGCAGATCGTGGGGCTGTTGCCGGGCGTGAACGCCAAAATGTTGAACGGCGTCTCGCTCGACGACAAACGGCTCAAGCACGTCGAGGCGATCGTGCTTTCGATGACGCCGGCGGAGCGCGCCGATCCGAAGATTCTCAACGGGTCGCGGCGGCTCCGGATCGCGAAGGGCGCGGGACGGCCCGTGCAGGAAGTGAACCGACTGCTGGAGCAGTTCCAGCAGATGCGCAAGCTCATACACAGGGTGTAAGGCTCATGGCAACTCGGATCAGGCTGCGGCGCGTGGGACGCAAGGGGCAGGGATACTTCCGCATCGTCGTGGCGGACCAGGAATCGCCGCGCGACGGCCGCTTCGTGGCCACGGTGGGTCACTACAATCCGCGCGCCAATCCCGCCGTGATCAAGGTCGACGCGGCAGCGGTGCACGGCTGGCTCGCGAAGGGTGCCCTGCCGTCCGACACGGTGCGATCGCTGCTCAAGAAAGCGGGAGTGCTCGGCAAACGACCCGCGTAGTCGGGCGGCTCAAGAAGCCGCACGGGGAGCAGGGCGAGGTGGCGGTCATTCCCCTCGTCGAGAATGCCGGCGCGGTTTTCGTTCCCCGCGCCCAGCTCTTGATCGTGGATGCCGACCGGCGGGTGCTCGCGGGACCCCTGGTTGTGGCGCGGCGGCGGTCCTATCACCGGCAATGGCTGCTCGGGTTTGCGGGGATCACAAGCCGCACAGTCGTGGAGCCGTGGCGCGATCAGTTCGTCGCGATCGAAGAGCCCGATGCTGACGGTTAACGTCGTGACGCTATTTCCGGAGATGTTCGCAGCACCGCTCGCCGCGAGCATCATGGGCCGGGCGGCCGCGCACGGTCTCGTGCGGTATCGTGTCGTGCAGCTCCGGGATTACACGCACGACAAACATCAGACGGTGGACGACTATCCCTATGGCGGCGGCGCCGGGATGGTGCTCAAACCCGAGCCGTTCTTCGAAGCGGTCGAAGACCTGCGCGTCGGCCCACCGATCGTGCTGCTTTCGGCGCGAGGCCGTCGCTTCGCGCATGAAGATGCGGTACGGCTCTCGGTGGGCAGGGAGTTGACGCTGCTGTGCGGCCATTACAAGGACGTCGATCAGCGCGTCGCCGATGGATTGGGTGCGGAAGAGATTTCGATCGGCGACTTCGTGCTTTCGGGCGGCGAGCCGGCGGCCCTGTGCGTCATCGACGCGGTGGTGCGGCTGCTCCCCGGCGCCCTGGGGGATCACGAATCCGCGTCGGGCGATTCACATTATGAAGGTTTGCTCGCGCCGCCCAGTTACACTCGGCCGCCGAGCTATCGCGGCCTGGAAGTGCCCGCGGTATTGTTGAGTGGCGATCACGAGAAGATTGCGGCGTGGCGGGCGGAGGCGGCACAGCGCCTGACCCGCGAACGGCGTCCCGATCTGTGGGCGCAGCACGGCGAAGACGGCCCGTGGGATTGAACGACGAGGAGAGCGTATGCAGCGGTTACGAGCAGTCGAACGGGAAGGACTGAAGACCAACATTCCCGCGTTCGACCCCGGTGATACGGTTCGCGTGATGGTACGCGTTCGCGAGGGTGAAAAGGAGCGGCTGCAGGCGTTCGAGGGCGTATGCATCGCGCGTCGCGGCGGCGGCATCAACGAGACCTTTACCGTTCGCAAAATTTCGGCGGGCGTAGGCGTGGAGCGAATCTTCCCGCTGCACGCGCCGTCGATCGCCACCATCGATCTCGTCCGGAAGGGACGAGTGCGCCGGGCGAAGCTCTATTTCCTGCGGCGGCTCGCCGGGAAGGCCGCCCGGATCCGCGAGAAGCGTGGTGCGGGAGGAGCGGGAGTTCCGGCGGGAGCGGGCGCGGTAACCGACGCCCGAGAAACGGCGTCTCAAGAGGCGTGAGAGCCGGTCCCCGCCCCACGCTCGAGCGCGAACGCGCGCTCTGGCTGGCGGCGGAATCAGGGGAAGTGCTCGTCGCCGGAGTCGATGAAGCAGGCCGCGGTCCACTGGCGGGTCCAGTGGTCGCCGCGGCCGTTGTGTTTCCCCCCTTTTGCAAGCCGATCCGGGGGCTCAGGGATTCGAAGATGCTGCCCGCCCGCGCGCGGCAGCGGCTCGCGCTCGAGGTCCGCGCGCGCGCGCTCGCGGTGGGCGTGGGAGCGGCCAGCGTGCGCGAGATCGATCGCTACAACATTCGCCGCGCCAGCATTCTCGCAATGCGGCGGGCACTCGAGCGGCTGCGCGTCGTACCGCAGCACGTCTTCGTCGACGGGGTGGAGTGTCCCGAGCTGGGCCGCGCGCACGTTGCCATCATCGATGGCGATGCGCTGTGCCATTCGATTGCCGCGGCATCGGTGATCGCCAAGACCATTCGCGACCGCCTCATGAGCCGCCTGGCCCCGCGCTATCCCGCCTACGATTGGGCGAACAACAAGGGCTACGGCACGCCCGAGCACCTGGCCGCCCTGACGACGCTGGGATTCACGGCGCACCATAGAAAGAGCTTTGCGCCAGTCGTGCAGCTGGAACTGGAGGGGATCGCGAGGGCGGTCGCGGGCGGTAACGGGGGATAGCGAGCGGTCGGTGAGCCTACCGCCAACTATCGCTTGCTACCGCCTCTTCGCGCCCGCTTCAATCCTCGCCTGAACTCCGCCAGCGATCGCGTGTTCAGAATGTCCCCGGCTTCCAGTCCGGCTCTCCGCGCCACGTCCACCGCATACCGCATGAACGGCAGGTTGTTGACCGCGTGACTGTCGGTTGACAGCACGAAGCGAGCGCCGGCGCGCTTCGCGGCGGCGGCCAAGGTGTCGGGAAGATCCATGCGCTCCGGATGTCCGTCGATCTCGAGCAAGCAATTGCACTCGACCGCCGCGCGCACAACCGTCTCGAAATCCACCGCGGAGGACTCCCGTGCACGCCTGCCGAGGCGCCGCCCCGTGGGGTGGCCGATCGCATCGACGAACGGATGGCGAATGGCGCCGAGCAGGCGGCGCGTGAGCTGCTCGGACGACTGGTTCAGGCCATAGTGAATGGTGGCGAGGACGTAGTCGGCCTCGGCGAGCACGTCGTCCGGCAGGTCGAGCTTGCCGTTTTCGAGAATATCCATCTCCACGCTTTTGAGAATGGTGAAGCCCTTGGCGCGGGCGTTCATCGCATCGATCGCGGCCCACTGCTCGCGCAGCCGCGCGGGGTCCTGGCCAAGCGCCATGCTCACGCGCTTCGAGTGGTCCGTGATCGCGATGTACTCGTAGCCCAGTTTGCGGGCGGCTGCGGCCATCTCCTCGAGCGTCGCGCGGCCGTCCGTGGCAGTGGTGTGCATCTGGAGGTCGCCTTTGATCTCCGCCAACTCGACGAGCGTGGGGAGGCGGTGCTCGCGCGCCAGCGCGATCTCGCCCCGCGCCTCGCGCAGCTCGGGAGGGATGAAGTCGAGGCCGAGATACTCGTAGATCTCGGCCTCGGTCCGGCCCGCCACCCGTTTTGACCCCTTGAACAATCCGTACTCGTTGAGCTTGAGATCGCGCGCCTGCGCGATTTGCCGCAGCTCGATGTTGTGCGCCTTCGAGCCGGTGAAGTAGAGCAGTCCGGCGCCGTACGCCTCGGGCTCGAGCGCTCGCAAGTCCGCCCGCAGGCCGCTCGGGAGCTCGAGGGCGGCAGCGATCTTGCCTTTGGAGATCACCTTGGCCGCGCCGCTATAACTCGTGAAGCGCTCGATCACTTTTCCAGGATCATCGCTCGTGACGAGCAAATCGAGATCGCCGATGGTTTCCCGCCGGCGCCGGTAGCTGCCGGCGACGGTCAGCGTTTCGTAGCCGCCGCCCGTTTCGAGCCATTTTACCAGCGCGCCTGCCTGCTCCTCAGCCTCGAACAGCAGCAGCCGGCGCGGTCCGGTTTCGGTCGCTTTCTGCCCCAGCGCGGCCCGCATCTGCTGCTCGGTCTTGGGTCCGAATCCCTTGAGCTTGGCCACGCGCCCGCCGTCGAGTGCTTTCTGGAGATCGGCCGCGGACGTGATCTTGAGTTTCGAGTGCAGCAGCTTCACGCGTTTGGGCCCAAGTCCCGGGATGCGCAGCAGGCCAAGCAGCCCGGGCGGGACCTTGGCGCACAGCTCCTTGTGCAGCGGCAGCTCGCCGGTCGTGACGATGGTCCGAATTTTCTCGGCCATGTCGGCGCCGATGGAGGGCAGCTCTGTCAGGTCGCGCTCACCGCGACGCACGACTTCGGCGATGCCTTCGGGAAAGTCGCGGACGGTGCGGGCAGCGTTACGGTATGCCCGAATCCGGAACGGGTTCTCGCCGAGAATTTCGAGCAGGTCCCCTACTTCGTCGAAGAGGCGGGCGACTTCGGAGTTCTGGACTGAAGCAGCGAGACGGGGCATGCGGCTCTAATCTATTTCGTTTTTCTTACACAATCTTGATGCCCACACTCAAGCTTTGAGCCTGTCCTGACCTCGCCGCTACTACTGTCCTCCCAGTCTACTGCAGGATATGGTCATGAACTGGGTCGCAATGCTGGGATGGGTGCTTGGAGTGTGGTTCGTGGTGCGGCCACTGGGCAGATACCTCGCCCGGCGTGCCGACGCGAACTCCATGCTGACCGAGATGGAAGAGACTCAGTTGGCGGCCGCGTTCGAGCGCCTCGGCGCCATGCGTGTCCGGCGCGGATTGCGCGCGCAGGGGCATGCTTGGAACGACTGCTTTGTCGCCTATGCGACCGGAGGCCGGCCGTTCGGACTGCGCCCCGGCCTGACTCGTGGCTGGCGCTCGGAGCCGTTCATCGGCTTGGACGAGTATGCGACCAAACGGCTCGTGCGGCTGTGGGACCGGAAGGAAGCGGCATTCCGGGAGTTCGCGGAGAGCTGGCTCGACATGCAGGAAAAGCTCCAGCGTTCTTCAAGGAAATCTCACGACGTGGTGCGGCAGATTGCACCAACTCCTCTCGAGGTGACGCATGCTTGACCTCGCCTACGTGGCGCTCTCGTTCGTCTTCTTCGCGCTGATGCTCGCGTACGTCCGCGGCTGTGATTCGCTCGGCAAGCGGCAATCGGCAAACGAGCGCTCCTGATGATCCTCGATACGATTCTCGGCGGCCTCGTGTCGGTCGCGATCCTGTTCTATCTCCTGTACACGCTGGTTCGACCGGAGAAGTTCTGATATGACCCTGAACGGCTGGCTGCAAATCGCGTTCTATTCCGTGGCCCTGCTGCTCATCACCAAGCCGCTGGGTGTGTACATGATGAAGGTGTACGAGGGCTCGCTCACCTGGCTGCGGCCGGTCGAGCGGCTGTTGTACCGGCTGGCCGGCGTGAACCCCGACGAAGACCAGCACTGGACCGCCTACACCGCCTCGATGCTGATATTCAGTCTCGCCTCGATGCTCCTGACCTACGTCGTGCTGCGGCTCCAGCACCTCCTGCCGCTCAATCCGCAGCACATGGCGGCCGTTCCGGACCGCCAGGCGTTCGAGACCGCCGCCTCGTTCACCACGAACACGAACTGGCAGTCATACTCGGGCGAGACGACCATGTCGTACTTCTCGCAGATGACCCAGCTCGCGTTCCACAACTTCATGTCGGCCGCGGCCGGCGTGGCGGTCGCCGTGGCGTTCATCCGGGGAATCGTGCGCAAGGAGGCCGGTGGCCGCATCGGCAATTTCTGGGCGGACCTGGTGCGCGGCACGCTGTATCTGTTTCTGCCGTTTTCCGCCGTTCTGGCGCTGTTCTTCGTGCAGCAGGGCGCGATCCAGAACTTCGCGCACTACGTCACCGCGACGACCCTCGAGGGTGCGAAACAGGTTCTGGCGATGGGCCCGGTGGCGAGCCAGGAAGCGATCAAGCAGTTGGGCACGAACGGCGGCGGGTTCTTCAATGCCAACTCCGCGCACCCGTTCGAGAATCCCACGCCGTGGTCGAACTTCTGGCAGATGCTCGCGATCTTCGCGGTTGCGGCCGGGCTGACGTACACCTTCGGCCGCATGGCCAAGAACCAGAAGCACGGCTGGGCCATCTGGGCCGCGATGTACGTGCTGTTCATCGGCGGCGTGTCGACGTCGTATTGGGCGGAAGCGCGGGGCAATCCCATCCACGCGGCACGCGGAGTGGACATCGTCGCTTCCGCGACGAATCCCGGCGGCAACATGGAAGGAAAGGAAGTCCGTTTCGGACTGGCGAATTCCTCTCTGTACGAGACGATGACGACCGATGCATCCTGCGGCTGCGTCAATTCGATGCACGACTCCTATACGCCGATCGGCGGGCTCGTACCGCTGGTGAA
>DATIYM010000049.1:0-40741 GCA_035517615.1 Gemmatimonadales bacterium | reverse complement strand
GACATGCCTGAGCATGCGACTACTTTCATTGTTACAATGAATGTTCTACCGATAGCCAAGAAGGCCGCAATCCTGAAAGCGCTCACCGATGGCGCTTCGATCCGTTCGACAGCTCGCATAACCGGCGTGAGTAAGGCGACCATTCTGCGACTCTTGGTCGAAGTGGGCGAATTCTGCTCCATCTATCAGGGCGAGCGGTTTTATCACTTGCCGTGCACCCGGGTCGAATTCGATGGCATCTGGGCGTATGTGGGTGCCAAGCAGAAGAACGCGAAACACGAAGGCCAGGGAGATATCTGGACGCATACCGCCCTGTGTCCGGATACGAAGCTGATGGTTACGTGGTATGTCGGGGCACAGGGCACCGAGGACATCCGCACGTTCATGCGCGACCTGGCTGGCCGGTTCGATCACCGGATTTCGCTTTCGAGTGACGGGAGTTCATTCTACGCTGCGGCTGTGGAAGAAGCCTTCGGGTATCAGTCCGTGGACTACGGCCAAATCATCAAGTACTTCAAGGCCGGCCAGCCTTCGACCGGGAGGTATAGTCCACCAGAATGCACCGGGGTTGATCGTAAAACCATGTTGGGCCGTCCCGACGTGAAGAAGATTTCTACGAGCTACGTCGAGCGGTCCAACTTCCATCTGCGCATGAACGCGCGGAGATTCACGCGCCTCACGAATGGGTTCAGCCGGAAGGCCGAGAACCATGCGCACGCTGTGAGTATGCATTTCATGGCGTACAACTACGTGCGCCCTCACGGCACGTTGACGAAGGCCGCCAAGGGCGTACACACGACCCCGGCAATGGCGGCCGGCTTAACGGATCACGTCTGGACGTGGGAAGAAGCACTAGATTTAATGAATCCGGTCTCTGTAACGATCAAATGAGACCATGACCGTCATAGACGCTCCCCTTGGCGTATCGATAGCGCGGCGGCTATTTTCCGAGGCTCTCATGGCGGATTTCTCTCTCGCCCGTAGTCAGCTGCTGCTTCTCGCCGGGACGGCCAATCGGCCGCTGGCAGAGGAGATGGCCGGGCATTTGGGGCAACCGCTGTGCGCGGTGACGATTCGCCGCTTTGCCGACGGCGAGATCTTCGTCAAGATCGACGAGAACGTGCGGGGCCGGGACGTCTTCATCATTCAGCCGACGAACCCGCCGGCGGAAAACCTGATGGAGCTCCTGCTCCTGATCGACGCCGCGCGGCGGGCGAGCGCGGCACGAATCACGGCCGTCCTGCCGTACTTCGGGTATTCGCGCCAGGATCGCAAGGATCAGCCGCGCGTCTCGATCAGCGCGAAGCTGATCGCGAACCTGATCACGCATGCGGGGGCGGACCGTGTGCTGGGAATGGATTTCCATTCCCATCAGCTGCAGGGATTTTTCGATATCCCGGTGGATCACCTGTACGGGGCGCCCGTGTTCGTGAACCACTACCGCCAGAAACAGCTGTACGATCCGGTGGTCGTAGCACCCGACGTGGGATCGGCCAAGATGGCCCGGGGGTTCGCCAAGCGGCTGAATGCGTCGCTCGCCATCATCGACAAGCGGCGTCCGACGGCGAACATCGCCGAGGTGGTGAACGTGGTCGGCGAAGTCGCCGACAAGGACTGCCTCATCCCCGACGACATGATCGACACGGGGGGCACAATTTGCGAGGCGGCGGTGGCGCTCGGCCAGTTGGGCGCCCGGCGCATTTTCGCGTTCGCGTCGCACGCGCTCTTGTCGGGACCCGCGCCGGAGCGGCTGCAGAATTCCGGGATTTGTGAAGTGGCGGTCACGAACACGATCCGCATTCCCGAGGACCGGAAGTTCGCGAAGCTCAAGGTCCTCTCGATCGCGCCTCTGATCGCGAAGGCGATTGGATACGAACACTCGAATCAATCGGTAAGCGCACTCTTTGACTGACGCAGACGCGTTCTAGGAATCGTCCATGGCCCAAAAAGTCTCTCTCTCCGCGACTCCCCGCACCACCGGCGGCAAAGGCGCCGCGCGCCAGGCGCGCTTCAAGGGCCGCGTTCCCGCGGTCATTTACGGCCGCGGACGCGAAACGCAGGCCGTCGAAGTCGAGGCCAAGGCGCTCGAAAAAGCGCTCACGGGCATCGAACCGGAGAGCACGATCATCGAGCTCGCGTTCGATGGACGGACGGCGCGCGCGCTGATTCGGGAAATCCAGCGGCATCCGCTCCGGCCCGACATCATTCACGTGGACTTCTACGAGATTCGCGCTGAAGACAAGGTGAAACTCAAGGTCCCGGTTCGGCTCGTCGGCACGCCGGATGGAGTGCGGAACGCCGGCGGCGTGCTCGACCAAGTCACCCGCGAAGTGGAAATCGAAGTGCTCCCCGAAAACATTCCGGATCGCGTGGAGCTCGATGTGAGTGCGCTCAAGATCGGCGACTCGCTGCACGTCAGCAATCTGCAGATCGCGAACGCGACGATCCTGACGCTGTCCGATCTCACGATCGCCACGGTCGTGCCGCCACGCGCGGAAGAGGTCGCGGCCCCGACGGCCGAGGCCGGTACCGAGACGGCAGAGCCCGAACTGATCCGCAAGGTCCGCGAAGAAGAGGGCGAAGGCGAGTCGGGCGCCGAAGGAGGCGCGGCGGCGGGCGGAGCGGGTGGGGGTGGAGCAGCCGCCAAGGGCGAAGCCAAAGGTGGCGGCAAAGCAGAGAAATCCGCGGAGAAGCCCAAGGGCAAAGAGAGCTGACGCTTGCGTGCCGTCGTCGGCCTCGGGAATCCCGGTCCCGAGTATGCAGCGACGCGGCACAACGCGGGGTTCTGGCTCGCCGATGCCGTCGTCGCCGCGTGGGAGTTACCGGCATTCCGCCGCGCGGAACGGGCCCGGGCCACCGCGGGCGAGGTGCACGGTGTTCCGGTCCGCGTCCTCAAACCCACGACCTACATGAATCACAGTGGCGCGGCGCTCGTGTCGCTGCGCGCCGATCCGCTGTTCAATCCCGTCAGCGATCTCCTCATTCTGGTCGACGAATTCCGGATCGCCACGGGCACATTTCGCCTGCGCGCCGAGGGATCCGCCGGCGGTCATAACGGATTGAAGAGCATCGAAGCCGCGCTGCAGACACAACAGTATGCGCGGCTGCGGATCGGCGTCGGCCCGCTGCCCGAAGGCATGAGCGACTGGTCGGAGTACGTGCTGGCGCCGTTCAGCACGGAGCAGGTCGAGCAGATCGAAGCCGCCATCCCCACCATGGTCCAGGCGGTGGAACGCTGGCTGCAGGAGGGCGTGCGCTAACATGCTCCGCCTCGGCATCGTCGGCCTGCCGAACGTCGGCAAATCCACGCTGTTCAATGCGCTCACGTCCTCCAAGGCCGCCGCCGCTGAGAATTATCCCTTTTGCACCGTCGAGCCCAACGTGGGCGTGGTCGAGGTGCCCGACGCGCGGCTCGATCAGCTGGTCGAGATCGTGCGCCCCAAGCGCCGCGTACCCGCGGTCGTCGAATTCGTGGATATCGCGGGACTGGTCAAGGGCGCGTCGCAGGGAGAAGGTCTCGGAAACCAGTTCCTCGCGCATATCCGCGAGGTCGATGCCATCGTTCATGTGATCCGATGCTTCGAAGATCCGGACGTGGTGCACGTCATGGGGCCGGTCGATCCCGTGCGCGATCACGACGTCATCACGAGCGAGCTGGCGCTCGCCGATCTGGCCGTGGTCGAGCGACGACTCGACAAGACGCGCAAGAGCGCGCGCGCCGGGGACAAAGACGCGCAGGCGGAGCTGCTGCTGCTCGAGCGCGTGATGACGGAGCTCAACGCGGGCCGCGGCGCGCGGGAGGCCGGTGAGGACGAGGCAGCGGTGCACAGCCTGCGGCAGCTCGGCTTGCTCACTGCGAAGCCGATTCTGTACGCGGCCAACGTGAATGAGGCCGATCTCGCAACGGGCGGCGGTACGTGGCTCGAGCGACTGCGCGCCGCCGTCCAGGGACATCATGAAGAAGCGGAGATCGTTCCCTTCTCAGCCAGATTCGAAGCGGAGCTTGCCGAGCTCGAGGGCTCCGAGCGCAAGGAGTACCTCGCGGCGGCCGGAGTGTCCGAACCGGGGCTCGATCGGCTCATCCATGCCGGATATCAACTCCTCGGGCTGCAGACGTTTTTCACCGTGGGTGAAACCGAAGTCCGAGCGTGGACCATGCACCGCGGCGGCACCGCCTACGACGCCGCGGGGGAGATTCACTCGGACTTTCAGCGCGGATTCATTCGGGCGGAGACCGTAGCCTACGGTGATTTCGTGGGCGCCGGGTCCTATAAGACGGCGCGGGAACGGGGGTTGGTGCGGTCCGAGGGACGAGACTACGGGGTCAAGGACGGCGACATTCTGCTGTTCCGGTTCAACGTGTAGCTCAGTACCCTCCCGGGCGCTGGTCAGGGCCCGCTCCGCCTTGAACCATGTTGCCGCGCTCGTGCGCCGCCGGCGTGCTCGCGTTGTGCTCAGAGGGCGCCACCACGACGTTGCGCTCGAGCATATCGCGTCCAACCCAGACCACTTTTCTGCCGCACAGGATGGCGTCCACCGGGTAGGGCTGATACAGGAACGACTGCGCATCCGATGTCATGACCTGGGTACCGGGGAAGAAATACCAGCAGCGTTCGGCCGTCGGGTGACTGTGAATGATGCCGACCGTCCCTTCCCAGCCTGAGTTCTCGCAGCTTTCGCGCGGGACGACGTGCGTTGTGGCCGACTCGATCGGGTCCACGTCCGCGGGTGCGATGCGGCTGACGACTACGACCGGCCCATGCGCCTCGCCGATCATGCAACCGATGAATTCGGTGGTGAAGGAGCGCGCCTCGAGGTTCAGGAAACGGCGCGCCTGAGAGGAAAAGACGAGCAGGGTCGCATGACTATCGGTACGAACCGGCGGCGGGGGGACCTCTCCGGCTCGCAGCGTGGGGGAGTCCGGCTCGCTTGCGGACACGAGCAGCACCCCCGCTGTGAGCGCGGTCGCCCGCATGACTGATGACATCCGCCGCAGACTTCCCATCCGCCTCCCCTTCGCAATGTGTGCGACACCGGGAACGCGATGAATCGCCCCGCTGGGCCGACTCTCAAGGCCAGTCGCCAGCTTGGCGGGACCCCAAGGAATTAGTCCTCCTCCGGCCCTCCGTTCGGTGATCTCGCTCACGATCCCCTTCCCCGGCCCCCGAGGCATGTCTATGTTTCCGCTTCACATATCCCCTACCCGGCCGTGCACCACGGACGGGTCGCTCATGACCAAAGGGAGGTGGCATGGCCCGTCGCTACGAGACGGTATACATCTTTGATGGTGGTCTGGAAGAACCCGCCGTAAACGAAAAACTCGAGCGATTTCACGCGCTGCTGACGAAGGACGGCAAGGGGACGCTGACCAACGTGGCCCACTGGGGCAAGCGTACGCTCTCCTACGCCATCAAGAAGCGGGACAACGGCTATTACGTGGTGGCGCAGTTCGAGGCCGCCGGCGACCTGCTGCCCGAATACGAGCGCGCCGTGAAGCTCGACGAAGCGGTGCTGCGCTACCTCACCGTGGTTCACGAAGGCGAGCCGGTCAAACCGGCGCCGCCGCCGACCTTGTCCACCGACGAGGACGAAATCGAGGAAGAGGAAGAAGTATGAGGCGTCCGGCCAAGACGTGTCCGGTGTGCGAATCGGGAGCGCGCGTGCTCGATTATAAAGACGACCGCACGCTGGGCCGGTTTCTCACGGAACGTGGCAAGATTCTTCCAAGCCGCCTGTCGGGAATGTGCGCGCGGCACCAGCGCCAGCTCGCAACGGCGATCAAGCGCGCCCGGCAGCTCGCGTTGCTTCCTTATATTAAGCGGTACGGGTGAGCGCCATGGAAATTATCCTGCGTGAAGACGTGCAAAACCTGGGACGGACCGGGGAGGTCGTCAAAGTCAAAGACGGCTATGCCCGTAACTACCTGCTTCCCAAGGGACTCGCCTACCCCGCCAGCGAAGCCAACAAGAAACGCATCAGCTTTGAAGCCGAGCGGCTGTCCCGGCAGCGAGCGGCGGAGAAGTCGGATGCCGAAGGGGAGGCCGGGCGCCTGGCGGGAATCGCCCTCACGTTTTCGGTCAAGGTAGGCGAGGAAGACAAGCTCTATGGGTCAGTGACCGCGAGCGACATTCAGCGCAAGCTCGAAGAGCAGGGCATCCACGTGGATAAGCGCAAGATCGATCTGGCGGAACCGATCCGGGCCCTGGGGGACTTTCAGGTAGGGATCAAGATCCATCCCGACGTACGGCCCGAGATCACGGTGAGCGTGGTAAAGGAGTAGCGACGGCACGCGCAGCGCGGAACAAAGGGACGGGCAAACCGCTATGACTAGCACGGGTAAACGCCGTTCCTCCCGTCCACGGCGAGCCCGGGAGCCCGAGGAATTGCGGGTTGTGCTCGAGGCGCTGGCTGATCGCAAGGCGGTCGATCCCGTGGTACTCGATCTTCGAGGCCTGACTGCGGCAACTGATTTCTTCGTCATCGCTTCCGGAACGTCCGACGCTCATGTACGGGGCATGGCGGAGCATTTGCTCGAGGCGCTCCCGCCTCAGGGGGTGCGGCCTCACCACGTCGAGGGGCTCCCCCAGGGACGCTGGGTGCTCCTCGACTACGTAGATTTTGTGGTACACGTTTTCCATCCCGAGCTTCGGGACTTTTACCAGCTCGAGCGCCTCTGGAGCGACGCCGCGCTGGTCCAGACTGCCCAGGAGGGTGGTCCGAAAGGATGACTGGCATGCGACGCTTCGGCGCGCTGTTCGCGCTCCTCGCCCTCGGCGTGTTCCGGCCGGCTCCGGTTCAGGCGCAGTATTTCGGCCAGAACAAGGTGCAGTACGGCACCTTCACTTTTCAGGTAATCCGGACCGAGCACTTCGAGGTCTTCTTCTATGAGCGCGAGCGCGCGGCGGCGCTCGACGCGGCCCGCATGGCCGAACGCAGCTATGCGCGGCTGTCGCGGGTCCTGCATCATCAGTTCCAAGGCCGGAAACCCATCATCCTCTATGCATCGCCGTCGGACTTCCAGCAGACCAATGCCATTCAGGAAGACTTGGGCGAGTCGATCGGCGGCGTAACCGAGCCGATCAAGCACCGCATGGTGCTGCCGTTCACGGGCGACTACTCCTTTCTCGCGCACGTGCTGCAGCACGAAATGACGCACCAGTTCCAGTTCGACGTGTTTGCGCATGGCCAGATCGGCGCCGGACTCCAGCAACTCCAGCAGATCGCGCCGCCGCTGTGGTACATGGAGGGCATGGCCGAGTATCTCTCACTCGGTCCCATCGATGCGTTGACCGCCATGTGGCTGCGCGACGCCGCGCTCGAAGGCCACCTTCCCACGATCGAGCAGATGACGTTCGATCCCCGGATATTCCCGTATCACTTCGGCCACGCGCTGTGGGCGTACATCGGCGAGCGCTGGGGCGACGAGGTGATCGGCGACATTCTCCAGGCCACGCCGACCTCGGGCGTCGAGGGCGCATTCAAGCGCGTCCTGGGACGCAGCCTGAGTGACCTCTCCGACGATTGGCGCGACGCGGTGCAGGAGACGTTCCTGCCCCAGCTGGCCGATCACTATCGGGCGCGGCGGATCGCGAAGCCCACCCTGACGGAAGAGCGCTCGACGGGCAGCCTGCACCTCGCGCCCGCGCTCTCACCCGACGGCAAGGAGATCGCCTTCGTGAGCGAGGGTAACTCGTTCTTCGTCGACCTCTACCTGGCCGATGCGGAGACCGGGCGCGTCAAGCGGCGGCTGATCAAGTCGACGATCAACTCGAACTACGAGAGTCTGCGCTTCATCAATTCGGCGGGCTCGTTCTCCCCCGATGGCAAGTACTTCGCCATCGCGGTCAAACACAAGGATCGCGACGATCTCGTGCTGCTCGACGTCGAGCGCGATCGCGAGGCGGGGCGCATCAAGGTGCCGCTCTCCGGAATGACGAGTCCGTCGTGGTCACCGGACGGCAAGCAGATCGTGTTCACGGGCTACGATGGCGGGATGTCCGATCTGTTCATCGTGAACGCCGACGGCACGGATCTGCGGCGGCTGACCAACGACAAGTACGCCGACCTGCTGCCCACGTGGTCACCCGACGGCAAGACGATCGCGTTCACCACCGACCGCGGACCGGAGACCGACTTCAACACGCTGAAGTTCGGCAACATGCGCATCGCGCTCTATCACCTCGAGACCGGACACATCGAGGTGCTCGATCACATGGAGCGCGGCCACAACATCAATCCCGTGTGGTCGCCCGACGGGTCTTCGCTGATCTTCAGTTCCGATCGGACGGGGATCGCGAACATGTTCATGTACGACTTCTCGGACAGCGAGATCTATCAGCTGACCGACGTCTACACGGGTGTGATGGGCATTACGCCGACCTCGCCCTGCCTCTCGTGGGCGCACTCGGCCGACCGGCTGGCGTTTGTGTATTACGAAGATGGCGTGTTCAACGTGTATTCGGTCGACAATCCCCGCTCGCTGCGTCGCAAGCCGTACGAGGATCCCGGCAAGCCGCTGACGATGTCGCTGCTCGCGGTCACGAACCGGGACACGGCGACGACCACGCCGTACCTCGCGGCGGCGCGGCACTCGCGCGATTCCGCCGAGACCGCCGACTCGCAGCGGCCGAACGAATCCAATTCGATCTACCGCTCGGCCAACGGGCTCCGGACATCCGGCGAAAATCCGCCGGCTACCGATACCACGACTCCGCAGCTGTCGATTCGGACGCTGCTCGACTCGGCAACGCTGTCGCTGCCCGACACGTCGGAGTTCAGCATCCACCCATACCGCACCCGGTTCACGACCGACTTCGTCGCGCGGCCGACCTTCGGGTACGAGCGCGACAATTTCGGCCGCGGCATCTTCGGCGGTACGTCCATCTCACTGTCCGACATGCTGAGCAACCGCACGCTGGTCCTGGGCGGCTCGTTGAACGGGCGGCTCTCCGAAGCGCAGGTACAGGCGCTCTACCTGAATCAGGACCGGCGGCTGAACTGGGCGTTTGGCGTCTCCCAACAACCGTCGTACTTCTACGTGCCGAGTACGCTCGGGGTGGTGTCGAGTCCCGGCTCCACCAACAACCAGGCCGTGCTGCTCACGACGCGAATCCGGCGGCTCGTGATTCGTGACGCGTTCCTCGCGGCGCTCTACCCCACGAGCCGTTTCGACCGATTCGAGCTGTCGCTGCATACCGTCAGTGTCGCCGATGCGACGCTCGAACAGTCCGTCTACTACGACCAGAAAGGGTCGTATCTGGGGGTGAACAACCTCCAGACGATCGATGCACCTTCGGTCGCCTATGTCGCTCCGACCCTGGCGTTCGTGCACGACAACTCGCTGTTCAGTTCGGTGGGCCCCTTCTCCGGCGCGCGGACCCGCTTCCAGGTCGCGCCGGCGGTGGGCGGTTGGCGCTTCACCGGCGGCCTCGCCGACGTGCGGAAGTACTTCTTCGCGCGTCCATTCACGCTCGCGTTTCGCGGCATCTACTACGGCCGGTTCGGCCGGGACGCCGGGGAGTTCCCGATCTTCCTCGGGAGCACTGACCTGCTCCGAGGCTACACGGCCAACTCGCTGATCAATCATGAGTGCGTCGCACAGGTGACGAACTACGACGCGCTGCTCGGCGCGGTGGGCGCCGGTGGGACGGGGTGCCATGCACTTGACCAGCTGATCGGGTCACGCGTCGCGGTCGCGAACGTCGAGTTCCGCTTCCCGCTCACGCGCACCCTCTCGCTCGGCATCCTGCCGATCGGCTTCCCGCCGATCGAAGGTGCGATTTTCTACGACGTGGGCATGGCCTGGCAGAACGGCTCGACCCTCGAGTTTTCGCCCAGCCAGTGCCGTAGCTTCGCCGACTGCCGCGCACCGCTCAGAAGCTGGGGCGGGTCCATTCGAGCGAACTTCCTGGGCATCCTCATCATGCGAGTCGACTACACCCGGCCGCTCGATCGCGCCTACGACCACCCGTACTGGACGCTGAGCATCGGTCCAACGTTCTAAGACGTTCCAAGGTTGTTTGGGCCTCGCCGGCTGCATATTTTGTCGGCGAGGCCTATTCTTGATTCTCCGCCGCACACTCCTTATCGGTTGCCTGGCGCTCGCGAGCTGCCGTTCCCAGGCCCCAGCCGCATCATCGCCTCAAGCGTCGAGCACCCCGCGCTCCATTAGTCGTAGGGCCAGCCGCACGGCCCACGGCTCAGGTACGGCGATCGCGCTGCGCCTGTCACGCAAGGGCGGCGACGTGCGGGCGTACCGGCTGCCGGGACTGACCGAGCTTCCCGGGGCGATTCGCGGCCGCCTGCCCGGTGTGGCGCGAGTGGTCGGCATCGATCTCGAGTCTGAGCTCCTCTTCGTCACCACGGCGAACGGCGAGCTGCTCTCGCTCGACCTGGGAACGAGCCGGGTCGACACGCAGGCCACGAACGTGGTCGTCGCGGCCATGGGCCCGGACGGCACCCTGTTCGCGATCGACGGCAGACACCACGTGACGTCGGTCGCCCGACGGGTGCGGATGGTGTGGCCCCAGGCCGTGAACACGGTTCCCCGTGACCTGTTCGGCGGGTTGGATCAGCGTTTATTCGCGGTGACTGCGGGAGACTCCGCCCATCCCGCAACCTTGCGGCTCGTCACGCTCGCTGCGGGACAACCCGCCGCCGCCCGCCAGCTCCCCTTTGCCGGTGATGTGGAGGCGACCCGGTGGGGCGATCTGATGAGCGTGGTAGGCGATTCCGGGATTCTGCTGGTCGATCCGATCGGCCGCCGCGATCCGGGCTTCGTGGCCCTCCCCGACCATCCACGCGCCATCGCGTTCTCGCCCTCGGGCCACCGCGTGTACGTGGCGTCGCGGAATGGGCCTGGACTCGCGGTGATCGACCGGTATGACCGCGAGGAGCTCGATGGAATCGCGCTGCCAACGCCCGTCGCCACGGTGCGGCTCGACCCGTTCGGCCGCTGGCTCCTCGCCCGTCCCTCGATCGGCGATTCGGTCTGGGTCGTGGACCTCCCGATCCGCCGTCTGACCGGGAGCGTCGCTACGTCGTGGACCCAGGACCTGCCCGCGATCGCGCCCGATGGATCGTTGCTCGTAGCACAGGGGCAAGACGTCATCGCGCTTCGGCCGGACTCGCTGCGTGAAACCGGACGGATCCCCGGTGCGAGCGCCGATCTCTGGCTGTTCACGACCTGGCGCTCGCGCAATGCAGTACGGCTCGCGAGCGACGCGGACACGACCTCCGCGACTCCGAGCGGCACCGACTCCCTCGCCGCCACCGGGCCGCTCTATGTTCAGGTGTCGATCTCTCAAAACGAGAGCTGGTCGACCGAGATGGCCCAGCAGCTCTCGCGCGCGGGACTCGAGGCCAAAGTGCTGCCGCCCAAGAGTGCGGATGACGGTTATCGGGTCGTGCTTGGCCCCTACCCGAACCGTGGACAGGCAGAAACGATCGGACGCAAGCTCGGGAGACCCTACTGGATCTACCAACCGTAGCCGTCCCATCCGGAGGGGGGCGCGCACTGCCGCGCTCCCGCCTTTCGAGCCTCGTGCCCCCGTTGCTCGAAGGGCACGCCTTGATCGCCCTCGTTCCCTGCACAACCGATTTGGACTGGGCCGCGCGAGCGGCGTGGGACGTCGCTCAGGCTGCGGCGCTCGCCGACCGACGTGTCGCGCTCGTGGATCTGCACTTCGAGCAGCCGGTGCTTCATTCGCTCGCCGGCCTCGACCCCGGTGAAGGCATTGTCGACGCGCTCGAATACGGCGTCTCGCTCACCAAGACGGCGCGGCAGGTCGGCCGCGTGTTCTTCATCTCGGCGGGATCCGAGACAGCGGCGCCTGACGGCGTGCTGAGCAACGAGCGATGGAGCAAGTTGCAGCGCGGCTTTCAGTCCGAAGACGCGCTGCTGCTCGTATTCATTGGGCCCGCGACGCTCGATCGGCTCGCGGCGGGTCCGGATGGGATCATCCTGCTCGGCCAACCCGCTTCCGAGCTGTCAAATCCCACCGGTCCCGTGCTCGGCATCGTGCGCGACCGGTGGACGCCGGGGCCGGCGCCCGCGCTCTCCAAAGACCGCACCATTCACCGGCGCTCGCGGCTCGCAAGGATCGCGTTGGCGGGTCTGCTGCTGGCCGCGGTCGCGGGGGGGGCATTCGGCGCCTGGCAGCTGCTCGCGAAACACACCCCCCCGCCCACGCCACGCGATCGTGGCGCGGCCGCGCCAGCCGAGCCGGTCCAGCACTCCGCCGCTCCCGTACGCCCCCGCCCCGTGGCTCCCACGCCCGCGCGCGTGGACACGGTCGACTGGACGCTGCAGGTCGCGGCGTTCGCGGCACTTCCCGCCGCCACCACGCTGGCCGATCGGCTCAGGTCAGTCGGGCTGGCCGTCGTGGTGACGCCGGTCGCGAGCGGCGCGGGAACGATCTGGTATCGAGTCTCGATCGGATTCTACTCGAGCCGCGAGGCCGCGCTGGCCGCGCGCGACAGTCTCTGGAGCGCCGGGACGATTGCCCGTGGGGATGCGGCCTTAGTGCGCGCTCCCTACTCGCTCGAGCTCGAGCCCGGGGCCGACATCGCCACGTTGCAACGGCTCGGCATGCCCGCCGTGCACTCGACGCCGGATGGGGCAGCCTGGGCCGGCGCATTCGAAACTCCCGAGCAGGCCGCGCTCGCCGCCGCGCGTCTCGACCACGCGGGCGTGCACGCCGCGCTCATCACCCGTACGGAGACCACTCCATGAGGTTGAGCAGGCTCGAGCTGTCGGGCTTCAAATCGTTCGCGGGCACCGTCGAGCTTCCCTTCGAGGGAGGCGTGACCGGCATCGTGGGGCCGAACGGCTGCGGAAAATCGAACATCTCGGACGCGGTGCGCTGGGTATTGGGCGAGCAGTCACCCCGACTGCTGCGCGGCGGCAAGATGGACGACGTCATCTTCCAGGGGTCGACTGGCCGGCGACCAGTGAACGTGTGCGAGGTCTCGCTCGTGTTCGACAATTCGGACGGCCAGCTGCCTATCGCGTTCCAGGAAGTGGTCATCAGCCGACGGCTGTCGCGCTCCGGGCAGAGCGACTACCTGCTCAATCGCTCACCCGTGCGGCTGCGCGACATTCAGGACCTGCTCCGCGGGACGGGACTCGGCGCCGATGCAGCGGTCGTGATGGAAGCCAAGATGATCGACGCGCTACTCTCTGAAAAGGCGGAGGAGCGGCGGTCGTTGTTCGAGGAGGCGGCCGGAATCGGACTGTACCGCGACCGCAAGCGCAGCACCGAACGGCGCCTCGAAGAAACGAGCGCAGATCTGGCCCGGCTCGAAGATCTGATCTCGGAAGTTCAGACTCAGGTGCGAAGCCTGGCACGCCAGCGCGGCAAGGCAGAGCGCCACGGAACCATGATCGAAGCGCGGTTCGGCATTGCCATGACGCTGGTACGGCTCGAGCTCGAGGATTTCGACTTGTCGCTGGGATCGCTCGGCGTGCGGGCGAACGAGCTCGCGCAGGCGGTGCCCGCGGCGCGGCACGCGCTGGCGCTCGGTGAAGAAGATCGGGAGATGCGGGCCCAGGCCCGCCACACGGCCGAGGCGCAGCGCACCGAGATCGAGCGCCGCCTGGCCGACGCCAAGATCGAGATCGGCCGTCTCGAGGGCGATCTGGCGCTAGCGGCCGAGCGGCTGCACAACGCGGCCCTGCGCCGCACGAGGGCCGGCGCGGACAAGGGCGAGACGGAAGTGCGCGCCGGTCAGGCGGCCCGCGAGCGTGACGCCGCGACGGCAGAGCGCGCAGCCGCGGAACACGAGCTGGCCGGGGTTCAGGCGGAGCTCGATCGGTGCGCCGCCCTCGAGACCGCAGAACGCGAGGCGCTGGCGGTGCAGCGCGCCGCCGTGCGCACTCTCGAATCGGAGCTCCAGGCGCGGGCCGAAACGCGGCATGCCGCGGAAGGCGAGCGCGCCGCCCTCGAGCGGGAGCGCACCGAGCTCAGGCAGCAGCAGGGGCATGCGGCGAGCGAGCGAGCCGCTCGAGAAGCCACTGAACGCGCCACAGCCTCCGAGGTGGGGTCAACCGTGGAGCAGGCCTCCGCGCGTGCCCAGGCCGCAGCGCAGGCTGCGGACGCCGTCGAGCAGGCGCGTCATCGCCTTGCGCTGGCGCAGGAACGCGAGACTCGAGGTCGCGCCGCACGGCGACAAGTGGAAGAAGCCCTGGCACAGCTCACCGCGCGCCACGACGCGCTGGCCGAGCTCGATCGTGAGCGCGTAGGGCTCGCCCCGGCAGCGCGGGCGCTGTTGCGCGCGCGGGCCGGCCTGGATGGCCTGGGGGATGCGGTGCTCGGGCCACTGTCGGATTTCATCCGCACCAGCCGGGCTGACGCGGAGCTCGCCGAGCGGCTATTGGGCGACTGGATTCACGCGGTGTTGGTACGGGACGAGACGGTCATTCCCGCGATTCGGCAGTGGCACGCGCGCGAGGCTCCCGGTCCGCTCCTGGTACTCCCCTGCACCCCGGGGCCGCGTCTCGCGGCCGATGGCATGCCGCTCCAGGATGATCTCCGCGTCGAGGGGCCAGCGGTCGCCTGGGTCCGCGCATTACTCCAGGGGCACGAGGTACTCGACGATGGCAAGAGCCTGCGTCGTTCGAATGGCGCGGTATTCTTCGCGGGCGCGAGCGCGGGCGGGCCGCTCTCACGCCGCGCCGAGCTCGAGGGCCTGGACCGTGAGGTTCGCGATGCCGCAGCCGCCCGGGACCGAGCGGTTGCCGAGCTCGAGGCCGCGCAGCGCGAGCTCGCGGATGCGGAAGCCGCATTTGCGGAGCGGACGAGCGCGGCGGAGCAGGCCCGCGAGCAGGCGCTCGAAGCGGGCGCACTTCAGAACGAGGCGGCACGCGCCGCCGCCCACGCCCGGCGCGAGGTGCAGGACGCCGCCGCGCAGCTCGACCGGTTCACGGCACGGCTCCAGAAGGTGGAGGAGCGGCTCGTCGCACTGGCGCGGGAGCTCGAAACCCAGGAGATCGAGCGCGTGCGCATCGACGAGCGGCTGGGCGGTGAGCGGGCCCGGCTCGACGATCTCGAGGTGCGCCAGGAGAGCGCCCGCGAGGCACGGGTGCGCTGGCAGGTCGAGGCCGCTCAGGTCGAGGCTCGGCGCTCTTCGGCGGCGGAGCGCGCCACGCGCGCGGATGCGGAGACCGATGAGGCTCGGCGCCAGGCAGAGTCGCTGGTCCGCGAGCTGTTGCAGATCGAGCAGGACACGAGCACCCTCGAGGCGCAGCGCCAGCAATGGGTGGATGCGCTGGATGAGGGCCGCCAGGCGCTCACGACCCTCGAGTCCGCGGCGGCCGCAGCGGAGCAACGCGTTCAGGATGCCGACGCGGAGCTCGCCCGAGCCGAGGGTCAGCTCGAGAGGTCGCGCGCTGCGCTCGAAGCGCTCGGCCAGGAAGAGCACCGCCTCGAGCTCGAACGGTCGGAAATCGCCGGCAGGAAGCAGGCGCTCGCGGGACGCGTGGAGGCCGAATGGCGCAAGCCGATCGAGCACCTCCTCGCAACCGCACCACAGGTCTCCGGTTCCATCGAATGGCTGCGCGAAGAGAATGAGCGGCTGCGGAGCGCGATCGACGCGGTCGGTCCGGTGAACGCCCTGGCGGTCGAAGAGCATGCCGAAGAATTGAAGCGGCTCGAGTTTCTCATGACCCAGCGGGATGATCTGATCGCGGCGCGGAACTCGCTGCAGCAGGCAGCTCGGGAGATCGATCAAACCGCCAAGGCCCTGTTCCTCGAATCCTTCGCCAAGGTCCGGGAGAACTTCCGCGGCGTGTTCCAGGCGCTGTTCGGCGGGGGCGAATGTGATGTCCGCCTCGCGAACGAGGATGCGCCCCTCGACAGCGAAATCGAGATCCATGCCGCGCCGCGCGGTAAGCGGACCCAACGCATCCATCTGCTGTCGTCCGGTGAGCGGACCCTGGTCGCGGTGTCGCTCCTGTTCGCGATCTTCCTCGCCAAGCCGTCGCCTTTTTGCCTGCTGGACGAGGTCGACGCGCCGCTCGACGATGCGAACGTAGGGCGGTATTGCCGGCTGTTGTCCGAATTCAAGCCACACACGCAGTTCATCGTGATCACCCACAATCCCCGCACCATGCAGGCGGCGGATGCGGTCTATGGCGTGACCATGCAGGAGCCCGGCGTTTCAACGATCGTCGGGGTTCGCCTTTCCGAGGCGCAACCAGCTTAAGTTTCTGGTCCCATGGAGCTCGTTACCGTTGGAACGGGAACGGTCGCGCCGTCCGCCCAGCGGACCGCGGCCTGCCATTTCGTGAGTCGCGGGAATTTGCGAATTCTGCTCGACTGCGGCGCCGGCACACTGCACCGGCTCGCGCAGTTCGGGCTCCCGTGGCAGGACATTACGCACGTCGTCCTCACCCATTTCCATGCCGACCACTTCGGCGAGCTTCCCATGCTCGTGTACGCGCTGCGCTACACGAGCACCGTCCCGCGCAAGGATCCGCTCGTCATCCTGGGCCCGGCGGGCACGGTGCGGCTCGTCAAAGCGCTGGCGCAAGGATTCGGCGAGTGGCTGCTCGACCCGGGCTTCCCGATCGGGATTCTCGATATCCGGGGCGGCGAGCCGTTTCCGCTCAGTGCCGACGTGACTCTCGAGGCGTGCCGCGTTCCGCACACCGATGAGAGCATTGCGGTGAGCCTGACGGCGCCCGAGGGGCGGCTCGTGTACACGGGCGACACGGGGCCGAGTGAGGAGCTGGCCCATTGGGCGGAAGGATGTGACCTGCTCCTCTCCGAGTGCTCGCTTCCCGAGTCGATGGCCGTGGAGCAGCACCTCACCCCGCGGCTCGCCGGCGAGCTGGCGCGCGATGCACGCGCGCGCCGTCTCGTCTTGACGCACTTCTATCCGCCGGTCGAGACTCCAGACCCGGGGCGTCTAGCCGCGGAATGTTTCAAGGGACCGGTGTCAGTGGCCAAGGATGGCGACCGGTTCGTCATCGATGGAGGAAAAGCGGCGTGTTGATCGTGATGCGCCACGGCGCCACCGAGCAGGAAGTCGCCCGGGTGGTGGCCGTGATCAAGGACATGGGGTACGAAGCGCGACCGATGCCGGGCGCGCAGCGCACGGCCGTGGGACTGGTGGGAAACGACGGCCGGGCCGATGCATCGCGGCTCGAAGGTCTTCCGGGCGTGCAGGAGGTCATCCACGTCACGCGGCCCTACAAACAGGTTTCGCGCGAGTGGCAGCCCGAGTCGACGGTGGTTCGCCTGCCGGGTGGCGTCTCGATCGGCGGCACCGAAGTCACGGTGATCGCCGGTCCCTGCTCGGTCGAGAGCGAGTCGCAGATTCTCGAAGCCGCGCGCCACGTCAAGGATGCGGGCGCCGCGATCCTGCGCGGCGGCGCCTGGAAGCCCCGCTCCTCGCCCTACTCGTTTCAGGGGCTGGGCAAATCGGCGTTGAAGCTGCTCGCCAAGGCTCGCGCCGAGGTCGGGATCCTGATCTGCACCGAGGCCATGGACCCGGAGAGCATCGAACCGATCTCGGAGGTCGCCGACATCATTCAGATCGGCGCCCGCAACATGCAGAACTTTTCGCTCTTGAAGGCCGCCGGACGCGCCAGGAAGCCCGTACTTCTGAAACGCGGCATGTCGGCGACGATCGAGGAACTGCTGCTCTCGGCCGAGTATCTCTTCGCCGAGGGGAATCGCGACGTCATCTTGTGCGAGCGCGGCATCCGCGGATTCGACACCGCGACACGCAACGTGTTCGATCTCACGGCGATTCCGGTCGTCCATAAGCTTTCACATCTCCCGATTATCGCGGATCCTTCGCACGGCACGGGGTTACGGGATAAGGTGCTCCCGATGGCGCGCGCGGCGGTGGCGGCGGGAGCCGATGGCATCATGGTCGAGGTTCACCCGGATCCCGAGTCGGCGTTATCCGATGGCGCGCAGTCGCTGTTCCCCGACCAATTCACGCAACTCATGAAGGAGCTGCGGGTGATCGCGGAAGTAATCGGACGCCGCGTCGCGGAGCCTGCGTCGGTCGGAGCCTAGTGAACCGGCTGTTTCTGCTGCTCGGTCTCCTCGTTTTCAATCCGCCCGATCCCGGTCCCATTCTCGACGGCGCCTCGATCGCCTTCGCGCGCGTCAACACGTTGTCCGCCGAATTCGTGCAGATCGTCAACAATCCCATGATCGATGCCCCGGACACGACCCTCGGCATGCTGTATCAAAAACGGCCGAATTACTTCGAGATGCGCTTCTCGAAGCCCAAGGGCGACCGGATCGTGGCGGATGGGAAATATCTCTGGCTGTGGACGCCGAGCACCACGAAAGACCAGGTGATTCGCACGCCCATTCCCGCCACCGGCACTACGGGGCCGAATCTCATCGGGCAATTCGTGGACAGCGCGCGGGAGCGCTACACTGCGCGGTATTTGCGCGCCGAAGGCGGAAATGACGTGATTGAACTGACGCCGAAACAGAAGGACCTGCCCTACTCGCAGGCCATCCTCACCATCGCGAAGACCGACAGCCTAGTGCGACGGCTCGACATCACGGAGGCATCGGGCCAAGTGCGCAGCGTGGTTCTCAAGGGCCTGCGCGTGAATGGCGCGATACCCGACAAGGAGTTCAAGATCTCAGTGCCTGCCGGAGTGCATGTCGTAAATCAGTAATGGCCGATCACCCTACACAACACACGGACCCGTCTCCCGCTGGATGCACGTCACGGCCCTATGCTCATCTTCATTCCGCCTCCCGGTGTCGGACCGGGAGGATTATTGCTTGACGGATTTCCGCCCACGCTCAAGGCGCAGGGACCAGCCGCGCACGCGCCATTGACCACGAGCGGGGCATTGGGATTGTTGCTGCAGGCGGCGACCGCACCGACCACGACCATGCCGACGCAAAGCAGAACCCTCATACTGTCTCCGTCTTCGAGCCGAGCGCTCGGGACACTCCTTCCGCCGTCCCACGGTCCATCCCCCGCTTCACCGCCAGCTCGAGCGCAGCCCGGCCTAATTCACGATACAACCGCGCATCGTCTTCCGTAAGCGACGCGAGATGCCGCGCGATCGTCGCCTCATCCCCCCGATCGACGGGCCCCGTGAGCACGTCCCGCGGCTCCCGCGCCATCAGGTTCTCGAACGTGCCGCGCACGAGCGGCTTCAAGGCCTCCCACGCCTCCTTGTCCGACAGCCCCGTGTGCCGTAACAACCGCTGCGCCACCGCTTCGACTACAACGACGTAGTTCGACGCGAACACGGCGCCCGCGTGATACACCGGCTTCATCTGTGCGCTCACCCGAAACGGGTGCATGCCTACGGCGCGGGCTAGCTCCTCGCCTGCCCTGATCGCTCCCGGCATGCCCTCGACGGCCGCCCAGGCGCCACGGAGCCGCTCGGGCGCGGTGCGTGGATCGGCGATGGTCTGCAGCGGATGGAGCGAGCCGAGGGCGGCTCGAGACGAGACCAGCGGGCCCAGCGCCTCCTGGCCATGGGCGCCCGAGAGGTGCAGCACGACCTGTTCCGCCTGGATCGCTGCGTGTCGAGCCAGGACTTCAGCCACCGCCCGGATCGCGTCATCGGGCACCGCCAAAACGACGACGCCCGCCTGGCCGAGCCAGGCGGGCGGTTCGTCAGCGACTGTCAGCGTGAGCGGATCAGGTACGCTGTGTTTTTTCCGGCCGTACAACCGCACGATGTAGCCGGCGGTTGCGAGCGCGAGGCCGAGCCCTGTTCCGGCTCGACCCGGACCAATGATCCCGATCAAGCGGCTCACGGCCGCGCTCCCTAGTTCCTCGCCGTCGGGCTCGGCTCACCGGCCGCAATGGCCAGCAGGTCCTGCGGCGATTTGGCGCGCCGGGCGAGGCCGAGCGCCTCCTGCAGCTGCCGGTCGTCGCCGAGGCGGCGCTTGGCCTCCGCGTTGCGGCCGAACGAATACTGCGTCGCCTCGTATCCGATCTCGTGCGCGATCAAGGTGCGTACACCAGCCGCGACCGAGTCCGGCACGTCGAGCCCCCGCGTGCGCAGGCGCCGCAACAGCTCCGTGACCATGTCGGGTGTGACCGTGAAGCTCGGGTCTTTGACTCGGCCACTCCCCTTCAAGTCGAGGGCGTAGCTCGAGACCACATCACGATACACGCTGACCTTGCCGCCCAGTGCCTTCAGGAAGTTGCGCTCCGCCATCGTGAACGTGTCGGCGGGCACGAACACGTCGGGGCGAATCCCGCCGCCGCCGTACTCGACCCGGCCGGCGTCGGTATGGAACAGCTGGGCCGAATCGGTGCGCGTCGTGTCGTGCCCCAGATCCGACAGCTCGACCTGCGCTTCCTGGTCGGCCTCGTTGTGGCTCTTGCGCTGAATCGTGCGGCCGGACGGTGTATACCAGCGCGCGGTGGTCAGCTTGAGCGCGGTCTCGGACGACAGCGGCCAGAGCGACTGCACCAGCCCCTTGCCGAAGGTGGGCGTCCCCACGAGCACGGCGCGATCGTGATCCTGCAGCGCGCCCGCGATGATTTCGGCCGCGCTCGCCGTGCCGCCGTTCACGAGCACGACGATCGGCATGCCGGGCCAGGGCTGCGGCTTCGAATCGCGGTACACCCGCGAGCTGTTCGGCGCCCGGCCGCGCGTCTCGACCACTTCCTGACCCGGTTCGAGGAACAGGTCGCTCGCCGCGATGCCCTGATCGAGCAAGCCGCCGGGATTGCCGCGCATGTCGAGAATGAGCGACTTCATGCCTTTGGCGCGCAGATCGGTGATGGCGTTCGTCAACTCCTGCGCCGAGGTCTCGCTGACGGGCGAGAGCGCCACATAGCCGACCTTGTCGTCGAGCATCATCGAGAGGTAGACCGAGTGCACGTGGATCGTCGCGCGCGTCACCTTGAAGGTGAGCGGCTGATCGGTGCCCACGCGATGGACCTTGAGTTCGACGGTGGTCCCAGGCTGGCCGCGCAATTCTTTCACGGCTTGGTCGTTCTTCCAGTTTTCGGTCGAGCGACCATCCAGCGCGACAATCTGGTCGCCGGACTTGATGCCGGCGCGCTCGGCGGGCGTCTCCGGCAGCGGGGCCACAACCGTGATCCAGCCATCGCGGACGTCGATCTGAATGCCCAATCCGCCGTAATTGCCCGACGTCGCTTCCGAGAGGGCGCGGAAGTCGTCACGCTTGAGGAACACGGAATAGGGATCGTGCAACTGGTCGAGCAGGCCGTCGATCGCCATTTGATAGAGCTGGCGCTCATCGAGCGAATCGACGTAATAGTCGGCGACGCGAGACAGCACATCCTCGAACAGCCGCGCCTGCTGGTATACCGAACCGTTCGGTTCCGAGTCACGCTGGAGCAGCCATCCGCCTGTGGCCAGCGCAAGCACGGTGACGGCGGCAACGAGCCAGAATGTACGATGCTTCATCTAAAGTCCTCGGTGAATAGGTGCTGCGGCCGCTGTAAGCTCACGCCACGCGAGCTGCTGCACGGTTTCCCGGGGAAGGGATGCATCGATGTGCACCACCCCCGGCCCTTGCGCCGCGAGGTACTCGCGGCGTACCCGCTCATGAAACGCGTCTCCCTCGCGCTCGAACCGGTCACGGTGTTTGCGAGAGCGCTGCTGGCGCGCCCGGCCCACGTCGACCGGCACATCGAGCACGAGGGTGATGTCCGGAACCAAGCCTCCCGTTGCCAGCCGATTCGCCGCCTCCACGTCCTCGCGCGGCAATCCTCGCGCCGCTACCTGATACGCGAACGTCGAGAGCGCGAATCGATCCGCCAAGACCATGTGGCCGGCCACGAGCGCGGGGCGAATCACCCGCTCCACGAGATCGGCGCGGGCGGCGAGCATCAGAAACAGCTCCGATGCCGGCGCCATGGCGCGCGGAAACGTGAGCGCGACTTTGCGCGCAGCTTCCGCTACCGGCGTGCCCCCCGGTTCGCGCACGGATACCACCTGCCGTCCTTCGGCCACCAGTCGCGACGCGAGCCAGCGCACCAGCGTGGACTTGCCCGCGCCCTCCGGTCCTTCGACAACGATGAAGAGTCCGTTCAACTCAAGGTGATGATCGGGCTCGCTGCGCCCTTCTTGATGCCTTCGTAGATGCGCGCGTTGACCCGTGCCATCAATTTCTCGAAGTTCGCCTGGGCCGCGACGACCTGCTGATACACCGGATTGGCCTGAGCGGCCTGCAGGGCCCGATCGTATTGCTCCACCTGTTCCTTCGAGGGTTCCCGTCCCGCCTGCGCGGATCGTTCGATATCCTGCGCCAGTCGCTCGACCTCGGCGAGCACTTTCTGGACCTGCGCGTCTTCCTTCATCCGGTCCGTGGCGCGCACCAGCGCGCGGTATTCGTCGCTCTGACCGAGCAGCCGGCCAAGCTCGAGCGCTTTCTCGTCCATCACTTGTCCTCGCCGGGTTGCACCACCGCGTAGCGCGGCCGGCCAAAAAGGTCCGCATGGATTCGGGTGCGAGCCCACCCGTGTGCGTCCGCGATTTCCCGCACCGCCTGGGCGCGTCGCTCATCGATCTCGAGCAACAGCGCCCCTCGCGGCGCGAGAAACGGCCCTGCCGTGGCGAGGATCGCTCGAGTGGCATCGAGCCCGTCCGCGCCGCTCTCCAATGCCGCCCGGGGCTCATACTCCCGCACCGACGGGTCGAGCCTCGCGTATTCCGCGCTCGTAAGATAGGGCGGATTCGCGACGATGACGTGATAGATCGCACCCGCGAGCGGCGCACACCAGTCGCCTTCCCGAACGTCCAATGACACCGCGGGGGCGGTGCGGCGGACGTTCTCGCGGGCTAGCGCCGCCGTCTGGGGGTCCCGCTCCACCGCCACGACCCGCTCGAACGATCCCTCGACCGCGAGCGCCAGCGCGATGCATCCGCTGCCCGTGCCGAGGTCGGCCGCCACTCCCGAACCCCCGCGTTGCAGGGCCAGGTCCACCAGGCCCTCGGTTTCAGGGCGCGGGATCAGCGCGCGTCGATCGAGCAGCAGGTCCAACCCTCGAAACGCCGCGTGACCGGTCGCGTAGCCAAATGGGACACCCGCGATGCGCTGCTCGAGGGCGGCCGTGAATCGCAGTGCGACCGCGTCGGCCGGCTCCCGGTCACGGTGCAGCCAGACCTCACCAACGCTCGTTCCCGTGGCAGCGGCCCACAAGGCGCGCGCTTCGCGCGCGGGATCGGGGACGAGCCCGTGCAGCCTGCGTGCCGCCGCGGCAAGCCGATCGGCAATCGAGCCCGCCGGGGCCGCGAGCACGTCAGGCACCGACTCGCTCCTTCTCGCCCGCGAGCTTGAGCGCATTGATCAGATCGTCGAGACGGCCGTCCAGTACATCGCTCAGGTTGTGCTCCGTGTAGTGGATGCGGTGATCGGTCACGCGGTTCTGGGGAAAATTGTACGTGCGAATCTTCCCCGAGCGATCTCCCGTTCCCACCTGCGCCCGCCGCTCCTGCGCGCGGGCGGCTTCCTGCTCCGCCACGATCCGGTCGAGCAGCCGCGAGCGCAGGATCTCGAGCGCCTTGATCTTGTTCTGCAGCTGCGATTTCTGATCCTGGCACTGCACGACCAGTCCCGTCGGCAAATGCGTCACGCGCACCGCGGAATCGGTGGTGTTCACGCTTTGACCGCCGGGCCCGGATGAGCGAAACACATCGATGCGCAGGTCTTTGTCTTCGATTTTCACGTCGACTTCTTCGGCCTCGGGAAGCACGGCCACGGTCGCCGCGGAAGTGTGAATCCGCCCCTGTGCTTCGGTGACCGGGACTCGCTGCACCCGATGAACGCCCGACTCGTACCGCAGGATGCCGTACACCTTGGGACCGCGCACCGCGAAGATGGCTTCCTTCAACCCGCCGAGCGTCCCCTCGGACAGCGACAGGATCTCGACCTTGAAGCCGTGGCGCTCGCAAAATCGCGTGTACATGCGGAACAGATCGGCGGCGAACAGGGCCGCTTCGTCGCCGCCAGTGCCGGCCCGGATTTCCACGATGGCGTCACGGTCGTCGAGGGGGTCGGACGGGGCAAGCAGCTCGGCGAGCATCCGTTCGAGTCGCTCGGCCTCGGGACGCAGCCGCTCGAGGTCGGCTTGCGCAAGCTCCAACAACTCGGGGTCGCGATCCTCCAGCACGTCGCGAGCTTCGGCCAGCTCGCGCTGTACACGCTCAAGCCGCACATGCGACTGCCGGATCGCTTCGAGTCGCGCGTGCTCGCGGCCCAACTGTTTCAGTTTGGTCGGATTCCGCGCGGTTTCGGGGTCAGCCAGCTCGTGGGCGACCTCCTCCGCCCGCGCGAGCGCCTGGCGGAGTCGGGCCTCCACAAATCAGGTCCCGACCTTGTCGGTCCCGTATTTCTGACGGAACCGCTCCACGCGGCCCGCGGTGTCAATAAGCTTCTGTTTCCCGGTGAAAAACGGGTGACATTGCGAGCAAATTTCCACGTGGATCACGGGCACGGTGGAGCGGGTCACGAAAGCGTTCCCGCAGGCACACTGGACCATGGCACGCTGATAGGACGGGTGAATCCCGGGTTTCACTGCTCACTTCCTTGCTGGGGTCATACCGCTGCCGAAGAGGCAAAATATAACTGGCGCCTGAACTTGGCTGCAAGCACGCCGCTCGTGCCGAATTGACACCAGCGGGCTAAGTACATAAGCTTGCGCCCCGGACCCAGGTTCCCACGAGGCTATTCCACTCTTGTCGGTCACCGACATCCTCCGCAAAGTCCCGCTCTTCAGTCAACTCGCTCCTGAGGACCTGGAGCGGGTTGCCGAGATCTCGCGCGAGCGCGTGTACCCGCGCAACTCGGTCATCCTGTTCGAGGATGATCCGGGAGACGCCTTGTATGTCGTCGCCAAGGGTCAGGTCAAGGTCGTGCTGATCGGCGAGGACGGCCGTGAAGTGATTCTGTCGGTAATGGGCGAAGGCGATTTCTTCGGCGAGATGGCGCTCATTGACGATGAGCCGCGCTCGGCACATGTGATCGCGATGGAAGACGCCACGCTGCTCGTGATCCGGCGCGAGGACTTCCAGGCGCAGCTGCAGCAGACGCCGGGCATCGCGCTCGCGCTGCTGCGCGAGCTGTCGCGGCGCCTGCGACGCGTCGACGAAAAGGTCGGCAGCCTCGTCCTGCTGGACGTCAACGGGCGGGTCGCGCAGCTCTTGCTCGATCTGGCCGACGAAGCCGGCTCCGACCGGATTACCCGCCGGCTCACCCACCATACGATCGCTCAGATGATCGGCTCGAGCCGCGAAACCGTGTCCCGCACGATGCGCGAGCTGGTCGACAAGGGATTCATCGAAGTCAGCCGACGCGAGATCGTGATCCGTGACCGCGCCGCGCTCGAGGCCTCTGCCGGGCGGTCGTGAGGCGTATCACGCCGCACAGGTGAGGACTCATATATCTACATAGCGTCGCCATCGTAACTTAGCCCGCGGGACAGCGTGCCACAGCGCAAGCTTTACACAGTCACGTTTTGGGGAACGCGAGGGTCTATCCCTACACCGGGCACGCACACCGCGCGCTACGGCGGGAACACGCCGTGTGTGGCAGTCGAGAGCCGGCAGGGCGGAGATCTCGTGATTCTCGACGCCGGGACCGGCATCCGGGCGCTCGGGCTCAAGCTGGTCGAGGACCAGAACGGCGCGGTCAGCGCCGAGATTCTGCTGTCGCATGCGCACTGGGATCACATTCAGGGGCTGCCGCATTTCAAGCCGCTCTTCTCCCCTGGGAACTCGGTGCGCATCTGGGGGTCGCGCCAGGGCACCACGTCGCTCGAAGCGATCCTGCGCCAGCAGATGGATCCCGCGGTGTTTCCGGTACCGCTCGATGCGCTGTCCGCGCAGCTCACGGTACAGCAAGTCGAGCCCGGGGATTTCAGGCTCGGCGCATTCGACGTGTGTTCGATGAAGCTGCGCCACCCGGGGACGACGCTGGGATATCGGTTGACGCCGACGGGCGGCGGTCCGAGCATGGCGTACGTGACGGATAACGAGCTTGGGACCGGCGGCAACTACCGGCTGTCGCCCGACTGGCGCAGCGAGTTCGTGGAGTTTCTGCGCGGTGTGGACCTGCTGATTCATGACGCGATGTATACGCCGGATGAGCTCGAGGAGCACCGCGGCTGGGGCCATTCGACGTTCGAGGAGGCGATCGAGCTTGCGGCCGAAGCGCACGTGGACCGGCTGGTGCTATTCCATCACGAACCGGAACACGCCGACAGCGCCATCGACGAGCTGCTGGCCGACGCCCGCGCGCTCGCGCGCACGAGGGACTGCCCACACGAAGTCCTCGCGGCACAGGAAGGCATGAGGCTGACCCTTTGAGCCGAGGAGATCACATGGGTTCCCGTACGATGCTCGCTTCGGTCTGCCTGTTCCTGGCCTGTTTCGGCCTTGGAACGGGCGGCCTCGCCGCTCAGAACCGCGGCGGCCCCGACACGCGTCCGGGCATCGCGGTCATGCCGTTCGACAACGGCGGCTCATACGGACAGGGGAAAGAGGATTTCGACGCGCTCCAAAAGGGGATCGCGGGAATGCTGATCTCCGAGCTGGCGCTCAATCCCTCGGCCCGCGTGGTGGAGCGCGAGGACATTCAGAAGCTCCTGGACGAACAGAATCTGGGGCAGACGGGTCGCGTGGACCCGCAGACCGCGGCGAAAGTCGGAAAGCTCGTGGGCGCGCGCTACGTCGTGCTCGGCACGTTCATCGACTTTTATGGCGACTTCCGGGTCGATGCCCGGCTCGTCAACGTCGAAACCAGCGAGATCGTGCGCGTCGAGACCGATCGCGCGCAGCGCGATCGGCTGTACGACGTCATCAAGACGATCGCGACCCAGCTGATGAAGGACGCGAACTTGCCGCCCGTGGTTCGTCCGGCGTCCGATCAGCGCATGAGCCGGCAGGTGCCCACGGAGGCGTTCACGTTCTACTCGCGCGCCCTGCTGTATCAGGATCGTGGGGAGCGTGACAAGGCGGTGGAGATGTATCAGCGGGCGATCGCGGTCTTCCCGGAGTACACGGAAGCGTCGGAAGGTCTGAAGCGCCTCAAGACCAGCTGATCGCAGGTAGCGTGCGTTACACGCTGCTCCACACCCCCTGCTGGCAACCCGGGCCCCTCGCGGGACTCCTGGCCGGCTCGCAAATCCAAGCGCGTGACGTGCGCCTCCCGCGCGACGTAGTCGTCGACGACCGCCCCACCGTCTTGTTGCTCGACGCCGAAAGCCGTTCGCTGTTCCCTCTCGATGTACTGCGTGCGATGGTCGATGCGGGTGGCGCGATGGTGGCGCTCGGCCGGCCGGGCGAGATCGAAGTGCCCGGGGAGATCCCGACCGAGCTGCTTGCGGGCTTCGTGCGACACCCACCGGGGCCTCGCGAGCTGCTGGTGGCGATCCGCAGTGGGTTCCGTGAAGCAGCGGCGCGTGCCGAGACCGCGCGCGCCCGCGCCGAAGCCGCCACGCGCAGTCGCGAAATCGGGGAGCTGACGCGCATCGGCGTGGCACTCGGCACCGAGCGCAATCTCAAGACGCTGCTCGAGCTGATCCTGACGCAGGCGCGGCGCATCACGGGGTCGGATGCCGGCAGCTTGTACCTCGTGGAAACCAGTGGTGAGGGTACTCGCCGGCTGCGGTTCCGGCTGGCGCAAACGTTTTCGAAACCCGAAGCCCCGTTCGTCGAGTTCACGATTCCCGTGGACCGCACGAGCCTCGCCGGATATGCCGCGACGACGGGCGAGGCGCTCATGATCGACGACGCCTACTTCCTGCCCCCCGACGTCGAATACTCGATCAACCGGTCCTTCGACGAGCGTTACGGATACCGCACGAAATCGATGCTCGTGCTTCCGATGAAGGATCACAAGGAGCAGGTGATCGGCGTGCTCCAGCTGATCAACCGGAAGCGACAGATGGAGGCGGTGCTCGCCACCCCCGCGGATGTCGAGCAGCACGTGGTCCCCTATTCGCGCCGCACCGTGGAAGTCGTGACGGCCCTCGCGGGCCAGGCAGCGGTGGCCATCGAGAACAGCCGCCTGTACGAGGATATCGAGCGGCTGTTCGAAGGATTCGTGCTCGCGGCGGTCACGGCCATCGAGCAGCGCGATCCGACCACGTTCGGTCATTCGGGCCGCGTGGCGGGCATGACGGTGCTGCTCGCGGAAGCGGTGGATCGCTCGACCGATGGCACGTATCGGAACGTACAGTTCTCCCGCGAGCAGCTGCGCGAAATTCGCTATGCGGGACTGCTCCACGATTTCGGAAAAGTCGGCGTGCGCGAGCAGGTCCTGGTGAAGGCGAAGAAGCTCTATCCCCAGGATCTGGCGCTCATCCGTCAGCGCTACGCGTTCCTGCGCCGCAGCTCGGAACGGGATTTCTGGCGCGCCCGCGCGGAATTCGCGGAACGGAACGGAAGGAAGGGGCTGGACGATTTCGTTTCGCAGCTCGAGCAAGCCTACGCGCGAGAAGTGGCCGAACTCGAGCGGTTTCTACGGATCGTCGAGGAAGCGAACGAGCCAACGGTCCTGCCCGAGGAGCACTCGGGCGACCTCATCAAGCTCGCCGGGCGCCACTATGAGGACATCGATGGGCGGCAGCAGCCCTATCTCAGCGGCGAAGAAGTGCGCTTCCTCACGATTCCCAAGGGGAGTCTCGACCCGGAGGAGCGCCTCGAAATCGAGAGTCATGTGAATCACACGTACCGCTTCCTGCAGCAGATCCCGTGGACCCGCGAGCTGCAGCAGATCCCGATCATCGCCTACGGTCACCACGAAAAGCTCGACGGCCGCGGGTACCCGCGCGGCGTGACCGGAGATGCGATTCCGCTGCAAACCCGCATGATGACCATCAGCGACATCTACGACGCGCTCACCGCCGCGGACCGCCCGTACAAACCCGCCGTTGCCCCCATCCGCGCACTTGATATCATGCAGGACGAGGTGAAAACTGGGCAGCTCGATCCCCCGCTGTTCCAGCTCTTCGTCGAGGCCAAAATCTTCGAGGATCGCGGCTGACCAATCTCGAGCTGGTCGGTATCACCGCCACCGGCGCCTGCGGCGCTGGGCTGCTGGGGGCGTTGACGGGACTCGGGGGCGGAATCGTGATCGTGCCCCTCCTGTCGCTCGCGTGCGGGGTGGACATTCGCTACGCGATCGGTGCATCCCTCGTATCGGTGATCGCCACCTCGTCCGGCGCCGCAGCTGCCTATGTGCGCGAGGGCTTCACCAACGTGCGCGTCGGGATGGTGCTCGAGATCGCGACGACGTTCGGCGCCCTCGCCGGCGCCCTTGCCGCGGCGCTCGTCTCCACGTCGGCCATCGCGATCATCTTCGGACTCGTCCTCCTGTACTCCGCCTATCTCACACTGCGTCCGCACGCCGCCATGGCGGGGCCCGCAGCGGAAGCGGCAACCCGGGATCGCGTCGCGGTGTGGCTCCGCCTGCACTCGACCTATCCAGGAACCAAAGGCCCCGAACCCTACACCGTGACGCACGTCGGAGGCGGATTCGGGTTGATGTTCGTGGCCGGCGTGCTCTCCGGATTGCTCGGCATCGGCTCCGGAGCGGTCAAAGTGCTCGCCATGGACCAGGTGATGCGGCTGCCGTTCAAGGTCTCCACGACGACGAGCAATTTCATGATCGGCGTAACGGCGGCGGCGAGCGCCGGCGTGTACCTGCACCGCGGCTACATCGACCCGGGGCTGGCGCTGCCGGTCATGCTCGGCGTTCTGCTGGGAGCATTCGCCGGCGCGCGCCTCTTGCCGATCGCGCGGACTCTGCACCTGCGCTGGGTGTTCGGAAGCGTCGTCGTGCTCCTGGCGATTGAAATGCTCTACAACGGCGTGACCGGCAGGCTATGACCGACGAAGAGCGGCTGGAGCAGTGGATCGGCACCCTGCTGCGGAGCGGCGTGATCATCGCCGCGGCGGTGGCGTCGCTCGGAGGCATCGTGTACCTCGCCCGGCACGGATTCGAGCCGGCGTATTACGGCGTCTTCCACGGTGAACCGCAGGACCTCCGCACCGTCCACGGCATCCTGCACGACGTCCTGCTGCTGCGCGGCCGCGCCGTTATCCAGCTCGGAATCCTGCTGCTGATCGCGACACCAATTGCTCGGGTGGCGCTCACGCTCGTAGGATTCGCAATCATGCGGGACCGGCGGTACGTGGCGATTACGGCAGTAGTGTTGGGGATGCTGTTGTACAGCTTGGTTGGATCGTAATGGGCGGTAACAAGCGGTACGCGATCGGTGGATTACCGCCCCAGTAACAATCTCACCGCCACGACCAGCAGCAATCCCCCGAACGCGCGGCGTAACGTCAGATCGGGGAGCGTCCCCGCGACTCTCGCCCCGATAAACGCCCCGAAGAACAGGCCGAGCGCGATGATGATCGCGTAGGGCACGTTGACCTCTCCACGGCGGTAATACGTGGCGGCGCCGAGCAATCCCACCGGGAGTAGCAGCGCCGCGAGCGAGGTCCCGTTGGCCGTGTGCTGGCTCATCTTCGCGAGCAGCACGAGCCCCGGGATGATCACGATGGCACCACCCACCCCGAACAGCCCCGAGACGACGCCCGCTACGAGCCCCAGCACGCTCACGAGTAGCCAGTTCATTGCTTGCCTCCGTGGCGAGATTCGCCTTCTGTTCCGCGTTCACGACCCCAGCCCCCTCCGCCGGGCGTCTCCACACGCAGCACGTCGCCCGCCTCGAGCGCAACCCGAGTCTTCCCCGGCAGCGCTCGGCCGTTCAAGAGGGTCCGTCCGACGGCTCCCGGTGATCCACCCGCCGCGCCGGCGGGCGCGTGCCTGCGCCGCTCGGCGAGCAGGTTCACGACCATTGGCTCGAGCGCACGAAACTCACGGATGACGCCGTCTCCGCCGGGCCATTCTCCCCTGCCCCCGCTCCCGCGGCGCAACCCATACGTGTCCATCCGGATGGGCAATTCCATCTCGAGTACTTCGACGGGAGTGTTCCGGGTATTCGACATGCCCACATGAACGCCCGATGGACCGGGACCCTGGGCACTCGCTCCCTGCCCCCCGCCGATGGTTTCGTAGTACGTCCAGGGCGGTCGAGCGAGGTCGACTGAACCGATGGTGATATTGTTCATCGTTCCCTGTCCCTGTGCGGGGACCGACAGTCCGCCCCGGGCCAGCGCGAGCATGACCGTATCCGCGATGCGCTGCGACGTTTCGACATTCCCACCCGCGACCGCGGCCGGATAGCGAGCGTTGACGAGACATCCTTGCGGTGCGATGACGTCGATGGCCTGCTCCACCCCCGCATTGGTGGGAAGGTCTTCCGGCAGCAGGGTGCGCACGACGAACAGTACCGCGGAGCGCGTGACCGCCAGCGGGCAGTTGACGTTGCCGCGAACTTGAGGCGCGGTGCCGGAGAAATCGGCGCGGAACCGACCCGCCTGAATATCAATCCGGACCGCGATCGGGATATCGCTGTCGTCGATTGCATCGCCCTCGAGCCAGTCGGTGGCCGTGAGATTCCGTGCCGCGAGACGGCTCAAGATCGCCGTTGTGCGCCGCGCGGTGTAGGCGAGCACGTCACGAGCAGCGGCCGTGAGCGCCGGCCACCCGTACCGGGCCGCCAATGCACGCAGTCCGTCGCCGCCGCGCGCGGCGGCCGCGCACTGCGCCGCCAGATCGCCCCGCCGGATTTCCGGCGTGCGTACCGCGGCCAGAAAGCGACGTTCGACCTCCTCCGTCAACCGCGAAGGCGGAAGCACGAACCCTTCCTCGTCGAGCGTGCGGGAAACCGCTGGCATGCTCCCGGGCTCGATGCCGCCCACGTCCGAATGATGTGCCCGCACCGCGCTGTATCCCGCGGTGCTCCCCTGAATTTCCACTGCTTCGATGATGGTGACGTCGGGAAGATGCGAGCCCCCGGCATACGGGTCATTGAGAATGAAGCGCTCGCCGGGCCGTGGATCGAGATCGCGAATTGCCGCAACGGACTCAGTCATCGCCCCGAGATGTACGGGGATATGCGCCGCTTGGGCGATCATCTGTCCCCGGGCGTCGAACAGCGCGGCCGAACAGTCCCGCCGCTCCCGAATATTCGGTGAGCGCGCGGAGCGGATCAGCACGAGCCCCATTTCTTCGGCCACTGAAGCGAAGGCATGCGCCATCACCTCGAGTCCTGTCGCGTCGAGCGTCATACGCGTGACAACACCACGGCTCTCGAGTCGTGTACCGTACCGCCCCACCCTGGTTGCACTACCGCGGTCGCGTCCATCCCCACAAGAACCGCCGGTCCCTCGATCGACATTCCGGGAGTGAGCTGCGAAAACTCCCACAGCGCTGCCTGGACATTCCCCGACCCGACATCAATTGAACGTTTTCCTGGCACTGGGGAATTCCGCGGGCGCGAATCGACCAACCGAGGCTGCGCGACGTCGCGCTGCGCGATGACTCTGAGATTGGCGAGCTCGATGTCCGCGGCGCTCGCTCCGTGCCCATACCGCTTGACGTGGGCATTCGTGAATGCCGCGGCAATGTGCCCTGGATCAACACGATCGACGTCGACGGTCAGCTCGTATCCTTGACCCCGGAACCGGCAGTCGGCCTGGCGGTGCAGCGTCGCGCCCGGAACTTCGCGCTCGAGCCCGCCCGCGAGGTCGGCGTATGCGCGTTCGAGCCGCGGGCCCTCGATTGCCGAGAGTGGGACATGAAGCGCGGACGTCGCCTCCAAGCGCTCCGCCGCGGTGCCGAGCCCCAACGCGCTCAGGACGCCGGCGAACGGCGGGATGACGACCTGCGCCATGCCGAGCGCCTCGGCGAGCGCGCAACCGAACATCGGACCGGCGCCGCCGAACGGCAACAGAGCGAGCCCGCGCGGATCGACTCCGCGCGCTACACTGATCCGTTTCAGGGCTCGCGCCATGACCGCAGTCGCGACGGCGACAATACCGCGCGCAATCGAACGCTCATCCCGTAACCCCGGGGTATCGCGCACGAGCGCAGCCAATGCCCGGTTTCCGGAAACGGGGTCCAGATGCAGCGTGCCAGCCAGCGGGTAGTTCGCGTCGAGCCAGCCCAGCAGGAGGCACGCGTCGGTCACCGTAGGCCGGATGCCACCCTTCCCATAACACGCAGGCCCAGGCACCGCTCCGGCGCTCTGGGGGCCCACCTTGAGCGCGCCACCCTCGTCCACCCACGCGATACTCCCGCCTCCGGCACTCACCGTCTCGATCAGGATGGCCGAAACCGCAATGGGAATCCCGGCCACGCTCCCTTGGCCTTCGGTGATTGCCGCGCCATCCAGGATGATGCTCGCGTCAGCGCTCGTTCCGCCCATATCGAGGGTGAGCAGGTCGGTGATCCCAAGCGCCCGAGCCACGGCGCCCGCGCCCACCACGCCGCCAGCGGGGCCGGAGAGCGCGAGCGACACGGCCCGCTGGGTAGCGCTCTCAACAGACAAAGACCCGCCGCTCGAGGTCATCACCCGCATTGAGATAATGCCGTGGCGGGAAGCCTCGGCAACAGTGGTGCGCAGCGCGCGGGTCACGTTGGGCCGCACGTACGCCTCGGCGACGGTCGTGCTGGTCCGCTCGAACTCCCGAAATACCGGAAGCACGTCCGTACTCGCGGCAACGGGGACCTCGTCGCCAAGCTCCCGCCGCAGCGCGCCGGCGAGCGCGCGCTCGTGGGACGGATCGCGAAACGAGAACAGCAGCGCGACGGCGACGGCTTGGGGCGCCCGTGCCCGCACCTGGGCGAGCACGCGCTGGATTTCCTCGGGGGTGAGCGGCTCGACCACGCCGCGCGGGCCGATCCGCTCTCGGACACCGATGACGTCGTCGCGCGCGGTCAGCGGAGCGGGGTGATGGCGCGTGAGGTCGTAGAGGGAGGCACGATCCTGCCGTCGCAACCAGAGCAGGTCTTCGAATCCTCGGGTGGCGAGCAACACGACTCGGGCGCCGGTGCGCTCGAGCAGCGTATTCGTCGCGATGGTCGTGCCGTGCACCAGCATGTCGACGTGACGTTCGGGCAATGCCTCGAGAGCCCGGAACAGCCCGATCGACGGATTTTCCGGAGTGGTGGGAACCTTGCGCAGGGAGATGGTTCCGTCGTCGGCGAGGGAGACGAGGTCGGTGAAGGTCCCCCCGATGTCGACGCCTAAACGCATCTCATGCTTCCCGGCGCCGGACCAGTGCTCCGATGGCCATCACCACCACCGCCCCCACGCTCAGCGCTCCGACCCAATCTCCCCACCTCACGTACAGCGTAGTGACGTCGCTGGTCCAGAGGCGATCCGCAACCGCGGCCTGCACGTTCAGGCGCGTTTGATGATAGGCGCGGCCGAACGGATCCACGAACTCGGAAATGCCGGAGTTGCCGGCGCGGGCCACACCCATGCGCGTCTCGATGGCGCGAAGCACGAGATGCGAGGCGTGCTGATACGGGGCGTTGGTCTCGCCGAACCACGCGTCGTTCGTGATGTTGACGAGAAAATTCGCCCCGAGCCGCCGGTAGTCCCGCGGCAGGTCTTCGAACGCCGATTCGTAACAGATCAACACCCCGAATCGTCCGCCGGCGGCCTGATAGACCGGGAGCACGGTTCCACGCCCGAATCCCCCGAACCATTGGAGATTGATCCACCGTGGCGGAATGAACGGCACCCGCTCGACGATTGGTACGAGGTAGCGCTTCTCATATACGGGCGCCCGGCGGCCCCCGGCCGAGTCGTAGAAGAAAGCAGCGTTGAAGTAGTCGTACTGGGTGCGGCTGTGCAGAACCAGGTCGAGACCGCCAGTGAGAATCGGGGTCTTGGCTCGCGCCGCGAGCTCGGCGATCGATTGGCTCCAGCGCGGATGCTCGATGAAATAGCCGGGGATCGCCGCCTCCGGCCATACCAGCAGATCGAGATGCTGCCCCGCCACGAGGCGTTCCGACATGCCGATCAGCTTCGAGACGATGCTGTCCTGGCGCCCCGGAACCCATTTGTCTTCGTAGCCTTCATCCGGCTGCACGAGCCCGATGACTCCGAGCTGGTGGACCGGCAGGGTCCGCTCGCGCCATGACCCATAGCCGAGCGCCGCGAGCACCGTAACGGCGACCGGCATGAGAAACGGAACCGGCCTGCGCGGCTGGTCCACGAGAGGCAGCAGCCCCTCGGCGAGCATGACGTTGCACCAGGCGAGCCACAGCGTGACGCCGCGGGCGCCCGCGATATCGGCCCATTGAATCAGCGGCAATCCGTCCGCGAGCGAGGTCCCGAGGCCGAGCCAAGGGAAGCGAATGTCGCCCTGGTGGCCGATCGCCCATTCGACCGCCGTCCAGGCGACGGGAAACACGACCCACAGGGGTACGGAACGCATCGAGAGCCGCACTCGGACCACGAACCAGAACATGATTCCGCTCCACAGACCCTCGAGCGTGATCGTGGCCAGATATCCGAGCGCGGAGAGAGGCGTGAAGTGCCACAGCGCGATGATCATCCAGTAGAGCACGAGCGCCTGACTGGCGAAGCCGTACCAGAAACCGGTGCGAAATGCGCCACGCGGATTCTCCTCGCGGATGAATCGGCGAATGAGCAACACCGCGGGAATGACGGCGATGAAGCTCAGCAGCGGAAGTCGAAACGGCGGATAGCTGGCGGTGAGGAGCAGCGCCCCGAGCAGGACCGGACCGATGTCCCGCCGCGGAACGGTGGCGAGCTTCACTGAGCGCGGGGCGAGGGCAGTACCCACCGGTAGCGGATGCCGGCGTAGAGCCCGAGCGTCGATACGCCGCTCGCGAGCACGCCACGACCTTCGAGCGAAAACCGCCAGCGCTTCCGCCCGAACTCCGCGCCCAGCGTACCGTTCAGCCCAGCGGTGATGGCGCCGAGCGCATCCTGCACAAACGTGCCATCCACCGCAGTGCCGGCCGCGTGGCGGGCGTGGACGCTCACGCCGAGCCCCATGTAGGCCGTCGCGACGTTGCCCTGGGGCATGATGTACTGGAAGTCGACGTCGCCAGTCACATCGCTCCACGTGATGCTTCCCAGGCGGATCGTATCGTCTCCGCTGGGATCGATAACGACGTTCTTGAGCCGTTGCGCGAAACGATCGAGCGTGGACCCGCTGAGATCGGACTTGAAGTACGAAACCCCGATGAGCACGCGGATCGCGGGCGCGATTCTCCCGAAGTCGAACCGGATGGCCGCTGACGTGGTGCCGAGAATTTTCGTGCCGCCAAGCGCTCCCACATCCACTCCCACGGCACTGAGACGGAAATCTTCGGAAGAGAATTGGTTCAGAACCGCCTGACCCGCGAGCGGGCCCGCGCCCGCGCCGAGCAGCACGACCAAAGCGATGCCGTTTCTAGTAGAGCCGCTCAATTTTCGTCCCCGGGAAATAGGCGGCGAGAATACGCGCGGCATCCGCACCCGCGCGCGCGCGACCAATCGCTCCCCACTGGCAGAACCCCACGCCGTGCCCCCAGCCCACTCCAGTCGCGACGAGGTGTGTGACCTCACCGCCTTCGATCTTCACGTCGAGCTGAAACATCGCCGACCCGAGCATGCGATCCGGGGTGGGGCGCAGCACGTTCCGGACGTCCGGCCCCGGAATCCGGACCTCGCCCTGATCGAACGCGATCCGGAGCTCCGACACTCTCCCCGAGCGGGTGGTCCCGGTCACCTGAATGTTGGTGATCCGGGGCAAACCGGCCGCCCCGACGTTCATGTACGGGGCCAGCGTTGTCGACAGGATGCTGCGCAACGAGGCGCCGTCCCATTCTTCGCGCCACTGAAATCGCGGCGAAACATCGCTGAAGTACCCGCCATACTCCCGCGCGTCCGACACCGACCGGAGATACGGACGGGCCACCGCGGTCTTGAACGCTTCCTGCACGGGAACGGTGCTGTAGCCGCAGGTCGAGTGGAAGTAGGCATCGATCAACTGCCCCTCGTACGTGAGCACGAGCCCCGACGTCGCACGCGCCGCTTCCCATGATTGCTCGGTTTCGCTTGCCACACCGCCATACACCTGGTCCCGTACATCTGCGAACGCGTCGACGCCCTGAGCTTCCCACCGGCCCCGGCTTTGCAACGCCCGGGTCCGCGTCACGATCGCCTGTGCGAGGAGGGCCTCGCGCTCGTTCATTTTGCGGGGGCCCATCTCGACCGCGATCACGCTCGCAACGTAACTCTCGAGCGGCACACGATTGACGATCAGGATCCCGTTGCCGACCGCTCCCCCGCTCTCGGCGGCGACCGCGGGCTGCCGGACGATGTCCAGCCGGCCACGGAACATGTGCCCGTCGGCCATGGCAAACCGATCCTGAGTGACATTGACCGCGAACACGCCGGCGTGCGCATCGGTCATCGAGCCATCCGGCCGTACCAGCCGTAGCACCGAGCCGTCGGGCACCGCAATCCAGCGCGCGCCGGCCGGTATAGAGCCGATCGGCTCGCCCGTTCGGTCGTCCGTGAGGATCAGTTCGCCGTCGCCGCCGATCGCCACGTTGGGCCGCTCCGCCGCGACGCCAATCCGGAGCTCCGGCTCGGTATGCGCGGGAGCAGGAGTGGAGCTCGGAGGGGGCGTCGTGCCGGGCCGCGCGCACGCGGCCCAGAGCACGAGCGTCGCGCTAGCTCGCGCGCAGTGCCTCGTCCAGTGCCGCATCGAGCTCCGTCACCGTCCGTGTGATATCCGAGTCCGTGTGCGCGCTCGAGACAAACCCGGCCTCGAAGGCCGATGGCGCGAGGAAGATCCCGCGCGCTAGCGCCGCCCGGTGCCATCTGGCAAAGAGAGCCGTATCGGTGCGCTTCGCGTCGGCGTAGTTGCGCACCGGACCCCGCGTCAGATAAACGCCCCACATCGACCCGGCGTGCCCCGCCGTGGCCGGCGCGCCCCGCCTGGCCATGGCGTCGCAGATTCCCGAGACGAGTCGTGCCGTGCGCCGCTCCAGCTCCTCGTAGAACCCTGGTCGCGCCGTTTCGCGTAAGGTGGCGAGCCCTGCGGCCATGGCTACCGGATTCCCGGAGAGCGTGCCCGCCTGATAGACCGGGCCCTCGGGAGCGATGAGCCGCATCAGCTCGGCGCGTCCGCCGTAGGCGCCCACGGGCATGCCCCCGCCGATGATCTTGCCCAGCGTGGTCAAATCGGGCCGCACGTCCAGCCGCGCTTGCGCTCCTCCGGCGGCGACCCGAAACCCCGTCATCACTTCGTCGAAAATGAGCAGCGCGCCGCTCCGGTCGCATAGGGTCCGGAGCACCTCGTGAAATTCGGGATCGGGAGTGATAAAGCCCGCGTTCCCGATGTACGGCTCGACGATCACGGCGGCGAGTTCCGATCCGCGCCTGGCGAAGATCTGCTCCACCGCCGTTACGTCATTGAACGGCGCCGTCAGCGTGAGCGCGGCGAGCACACCGGGGACACCGGGACTATCGGGGAGGCCGAGTGTCGCCACGCCGCTCCCGGCCTTGACGAGAAAGCCGTCCGCATGGCCGTGATAGCAGCCCTCGAACTTGAGAATCGCGTCGCGCCGCGTTGCGGCTCGCGCGAGCCGTACGGCCGCCATCGTTGCTTCGGTGCCGCTGTTGACGAATCGGACCATCTCGATCGACGGCATGCGCTGGCGTACCAGCTCTGCCAGCTCGACCTCGGCGGGACAGGGCGCGCCGTACGACCAGCCGCGTCGTGCCGCGTCCTCGATCGCGTGCAGCACGGCGGGATGCGCGTGCCCGAGGATGAGGGGCCCCCAGGAGCACACGTAGTCGAGATAGGTCCGCCCGTCGACGTCGGTGAGCGTGGCCCCACGACCGCTCGCGACGAAAAATGGGGTGCCGCCGACACTGCGGAAGGCGCGCACGGGCGAGTTGACGCCGCCCGGGAGAACGGTCCGCGCGCGCGCGAACAGCTCTTCTGACCGGGTCACGTCAGCGCGACGGCGCGAAAGTCGTAATCCTCGCTGGCCGTCAGGCGCGCGCGCAGAAACGAACCGGGTTCGGCCCAGCCACCCGTGGCCACGTAGGTCACCCCGTCCACGTCCTCGGCCTGCCACGGCACGCGTCCCACGTGCGTCGCGCCCTGGCCGCCGTCGTCGGGGTCCGCGATGCGGTCGACCAGCACCGCAGCATCGCGGCCCACGAACCGCGCCAGCCGCTCGGCCGAAATCGCCCGTTGCAGCTCGAGCAGCTCTTCCAGCCGGTCGCGCTTCACTTCCTCGGGCACGTCGTCGGCATACTGAGCCACCGCGCGCGTCCCCTCCTGGGGGGAATACGCGAACGCGCCCAGGCGATCGAACTGCGCCTCATCGAGGAATGCCAGGAGCTCCCGGAAATCATCCTCGGTTTCGCCGGGGAACCCTACGAGGCACGTCGTGCGGAGCGCGACATCGGGGATGCCGGCCCGCAACCAGCCAATTTTCCGGGACAGCGTGTCACGGCGCTCGGGCCGGCGCATGCGCTCGAGCATGCGATCGCTGGCGTGCTGAATCGGCATATCGAGGTACGGGACGATGCGCGGCTCGCGCGCGATCAACTCGACGAGTCGATCGTTCAACCCCGCACTGTAGACATAGAGCAGGCGAAACCACGGGACTGTCGTCTCTCGAAGCAGCGCTTCGAGCAGGTCGGGAAGGCGAGGCGCGCCCGGTCCCTGATCCCGGCCGTAATGTCCCAGGTCCTGCGCGACCAGGTTGATCTCCCGCGCACCCGCCGCCTCGAGCTCCTGCGCTTCGCGCACGAGGCGCGACAGCGGCTCGGTGCGATGCTTGCCGCGCATCAGGGGAATGGCGCAGAACGCGCACGTGTGATCGCACCCTTCCGAGATCTTGAGATACCGGACGTGAGGCGTCGTTCCGAGAAAGGCCCGCGTTCCAGGATGCCGCGCGATCGGATCATCCAGCAGGCCGCGGCTCGCCAACGTGGGCACGAGATGGTGCAGCTCCGAAAACCCCAGGAACAGGTCGACCTCGGGGATCTCGCGCGCGAGCTCGGCCTTGTGCCGTTCGATCAGACAGCCGACGGCGACCACGGCTTTCACGCGGCCGTCGCGCTTGAGCTCGACCGCTTCGAGAATGGCGTTCACCGACTCCTGCTTCGCGGCGTCGATGAAACCGCAAGTATTCACGAGCACCACATCCGACGCCCGGAGGTCTTCGGTGATCACGGCGCCGTGTCCGACGAGCTGTCCCACCAGCCGCTCGGAATCGACCGTCGCCTTGTCGCAGCCAAGTGAGATGACGCCCAGCTTCATCCGCGATAGTTCCCGAACTTGAGCTCCACGCCGAAGTCCTGGCTGCGGAGGAAGGCGATTACTTCCTGAAGCTCGTCCTTCGAGGGCGCCTGCACGCGGACCTCGTCGCCCTGGATCGAGGCCTGCGCCTTCTTGAACTTCTTGTCTTTGATCGCCTTGACGATCGCCTTGGCTTTTTCCTGCGGAATGCCCTGCGTGAGCTTGATCTCCTGCCGGACCCGGTCGCCCGCCGCCGGCGTGACCTGGCCGCGATCGAGATTCTTCACCGGCACGCCGCGCTTCACGAGCTTGCCGTGCAGCACGTCGTACAACGCCTTCATCTTGAAATCGTCGTCAGCGTCGAGCACGAGCTGCGCCTTGGTCCGATCGAACGCAATCGAGCATTTCGAGCCCTTGAAGTCGTAGCGTTGCGCGATCTCTTTGGTCGCCTGGTTGACGGCGTTGTCGACTTCCTGAAGATCGGCACCGGTGGAAACATCGAAGGAGGCGAGATTGGCCATGGCGGAATTAATCGGGGGAGGGGGGAAGCGGGAAGGGGGAAGGGTCGAGGCGCATCGATCGCGCAGTACCCTTCCCCCTTCCCGC
>DATIYM010000048.1:0-18135 GCA_035517615.1 Gemmatimonadales bacterium | reverse complement strand
GAGCGCCGCCGCATCGACCGCGATCTTGCCATGCGCGCCGACCCAGGTCGACGTGTCGGGCGCGATGATCTCGCCGTGCACGGCTTCGGTGCACACCGGGCGCACCTTGTAGCGGGGGAACAGGGGTATGTGGATCGTGTCGGCATCGCTGTTGCCGGGGGGAAGCTTGATATCGGTGGCATCGACGCTCCACCCGGTTCCCGCGCTGCGGCCTTCTCCCGGAAGCCAGGACGGTTCCTCAGGACAGGTGGTCGCCCAGAGATGGTTGAGATGCGGATTGACCTGCCACCACGAGATGCTCGTCTTGGGATCGATCTCCAACTTCGCACCCAACGAGGGATGTCTTGCGGCTACTGTCGCTACCACGACCAGCGCACAGCCAATTAAGGCATACGGAACGTGACGGTGGCTCATATCGCCTCTCTCAGTTGACGAGAAACTACCTCTTCGCGTGGAGCTGACTCTGCTGCGCCAAATACGCAATGACGTCGTCCACCTGCGCATCGGTCAGGGACATGTCCGGCATCTGCGAGTTATACTGCTTGCGCAACGCACGCGCCGTAGGATCGTCAGGCGCACTGGGATTCCTGAGCCAGGCATGCAGCCACTCCGGGCTGCGGCGGTCGGTGACCCCGATGAGGTCCGGTCCGGTGGACTGCTCCCGTCCAAAACTGTGACAGCCATCGCACTGACGCGATTCCCACAAATGCTGCCCACGACCCGCCTTCAGGGGATCGACATGGGTCGTTTGAGCGGCCAACGGATGCGAACGTACGACTGCCAGCACGACCATCAGCACGAACGACGACGCAGGTCGCATAAGCCTCCCTGTTATGGAGTAGAACCGCAGAGTCCGCGGATTCGCCACAACGGTACGCACTGAGGGCTGCGCTGTTACACTCGACGCGGGACTTAGAGCCAGAACCGGCTTGCAAGACCGACGGTGCGCTCATCCTCGGGTACGGCGATACCGTCGAGCGAGGCGAACGTCACCACCCCGCGTGCCGAGTTCACAAGAAATACACTTTTCCCCACAAGAGCCTGCCGCGGCGCGTGTCGCTCTGTAACTGGCGTCAGTTCGAGCACGCGCGCGCGTCCGATTCCCGGCAGAATGCCCAGATCGAGCGCCGGCGTGTACAGCCCGTCCTGCTCCCACCAAAACACACTCCATACCGTGCCCTCGGCCACAAAATCCTCGTGCGTAACGAGCAGTGCATCGTCCGCTTCGGCTATCAGCGCCTCGTCGGCCGCCTCGTCGAAGCAGTCGCGCAGGGTGGTCTTCTGAGGATACGGCATGTGCGGCTGGGAGGCCGTGATGACGGCGGGAGCCGCGAGCGAAGGCAGCTCGCGCACCGTGACCGTAACCCGCCCGTCGCACACTTCGGCGCGCACAACGGCGTCTCCCATCGCTTGAAACGGCGTGACAAGCGCGCGCACATCCCGGGATGGTCGCGGAAGTTGTAGCTGTGCGATGGCGTGCTCGAGGCGGGCGAGGTGGCGCTCCATAAAAGGAATACGCTCGTCCCTGACCCGCAGCGTCTCGATCAGCCCCAAGCTCCCTTGTCGCATTGGTTTCCCCAGTCGGAAATGGCGCCGCGAGAGGCCGTCAAGTCAAGCCGGGTATTGCGTGGCCGATCGCCGTTCCTACAGTAGGAGCCGTCCGTGACGCGCCTTCGACAGGAGCCGCCATGATAAGGAAAGCGTTGTTCGGTCCACTGCTCGTTTCGCTCACGACCGCGTGCTCGCACGCGCCGCCCGAGGACTTTACGCCCGATCCGGGGCTCGTTGCCCGGATTCGCGACATCGATATCCGTACCGTGCAAGCGCAGGCCTGTCCCGGGGGTCAGGTCCAGGCCAGCTACGATGCCGTGCTCGACGACGGAACGCATTTGCCGTTCGTCCATTCGTACGACAAGAAACACCCGCCCCGGCTGCACATGGTGTTTCTCGAGCTCTCGAGCCCGGATGCCAGTCCCAATCGCGATGGCAGCTGGACCACGGTTTCGAACCCGGTCGCGACCGTTTCGACCGGCTTCCGTTTGACCGCCACGCTGCGCGCCAAGCCCACCATCCAGCACACCGTCTCGCTGGCACCGGACTACGGCTGCATGCCGCACGCGTTCGCGTTCAACGGTGATCCCGGCCAGGCCATGCAGGCGGGCGGCAACGGGCCGGACGTGGTCGTGCGGCTCGGGATCACGCGATCGCCGTTCTACGATCGCTTGCTCGTGGTCGGACTCGAAGCCGGCACCGCGCTCCCGGTGTACGCGCTGTACGACGCCAACTCGGTACCGCCTGCCGACTTTCTCGTCGTCGAATCCCGCGGCGGACGCGGCGGCGCGGGGAGTCCCGGCACTCGCGGCGGCAGCGGCGTCGATGGGGTGATGGGATGTCCGGGTCAGGCCGGCGCGCCCGGTGGAGATGGCGGCACCGGTGGACCGGGGGCGCCGGGCGGGCGTGGCGGCCGCGTGACGATTGTGGTGCCTGATAATGAACCGCTGCTCGCGGGCTTGATCGAAGTACGCAGCCCGGGTGGGTCGGGAGGGCCGGGCGGTAGTGGTGGGCCCGCCGGCAAAGGGGGGCAAGGGGGATCGGGCGCGGTCACGCGCGACGGAACGCATTGCGCGGACGGTCAGGATGGCCCGGACGGCCGCAAAGGAGCGCAGGGTCCCTTGGGCAGCGACGGACCGCACGGACCGCGGCACGACATCGTCACGGTCGCGGCGCGCGACGTGTTCGGCGGCGAGCTACCAGACGATCTCGCGGAATTGTTCGCCCAATCGCGCCGCGGCCCGCCGCGACGGCCGAGCGACCGCTAGACGTTTACGGCACGCATGGCCGCTTCCGGATAGCGCGGCCCGGCGGCAACGCCCTGCGGTGCCGCGGCTTCGATCTGGCGCAGGTCATCCGCGGAAAGCGGAATGTCCTGAGCCGCGACGTTTTCCTCGAGATAACGACGGCGTTTCGTGCCGGGAATCGGCACGATGTCAGTCCCCTGCGCCAGGACCCACGCGAGGGCGAGCTGCCCGGGCGTGCACCGTTTTTTCGCTGCGATTTCGCTGATCTTCTGGACGAGGTCGAGATTTTTCTGGAAATTCTCGCCTTGAAACCGCGGGTGGTTGCGCCGATAATCGTCGGCCGGCAAGTCTTCGAATCGCTTGAACCGTCCCGTCAGAAATCCGCGTCCGAGCGGACTGTACGGGACGAATCCGATGCCGAGCTCGCGGCAGGTGGGAAGAATTTCCGCTTCGGGATCGCGGCTCCACAATGAATATTCGGTTTGCAGCGCGCTGATGGGATGTACCGCATGCGCGCGGCGAATCGTGGCCGGCGCAGCTTCCGAGAGCCCGAGATAGCGCACTTTGCCCGCGCGCACCAGCTCGGCCATAGCTCCGACCGTGTCTTCGATGGGCACATTGCGATCGACGCGATGCTGATAGTAGAGATCGATGTGATCCACGCCGAGGCGGCGGAGCGACGCATGGCATGCAGCACGCACGTAGTCGGGACGTCCGTTCACGCCCAGCCACGCGCCGTCGGCACCGCGGACGTTGCCGAATTTGGTGGCCAGCGCGACCCGCGACCGGCGATCGCGAATGGCGCGGCCGACCAGCTCTTCATTCTTATATGGCCCGTAGATATCCGCGGTATCGAGGAAATTGACGCCCAACTCGATCGCCCGGTGGATCGTTGCGATCGATTCCGCATCGTCGCGGCCGGCATAGAAGTCCGACATGCCCATACAGCCGAGGCCCTGTGCCGAGACCTCGAGGCCTTCCGTTCCCAGCTTGCGATGTTCCATATCGTTACCCAAAGTGAGTGACGTGAGTGTCTAGCCACAACCCCGCGCGACCTATTCCCGGTTCCACGAGCCGCCGCGACGTCATCATCATCGGCGCCGGGCACAACGGGCTCGTCTGCGCAGCCTACCTCGCTGGCGCCGGTCTCGACGTCCTGGTGCTCGAACGGCGCGAGGTCGTGGGTGGGGCGTGCGTGACCGAATCGCTGTGGCCGGGGTTTCGGGTTTCGACGGCGGCGTACGTCAACAGCCTGCTCCGGCCCGAAATCATCCGCGATCTGGAGCTGGCCCGGCACGGGTTCGTGATGCTGCCGCGCGATCCATCCTCGTTCACCCCGTTTCCCGATGGCCGGTCGCTCGTGATGGGACCCGATCGCACACTCACGACACGAGAGATCGCCAAGTTCTCGAAATCCGATACGCTCGCCCTGCCGCGCTATGAGGCGATGCTCGAGCGCGTGGCGCGGCTCATTGAGCCGCTCCTGCTCGAGACCCCGCCGAACCCCTTCTCGCCCGGCCCCCGTGATTTGGCGAAGCTCGCATCGCTCGCGTGGCGGTTCTCCCGTCTCGGCCGCCACGGGCCCGAGGCCATCGAGATCCTCACCGGCGCCGCGCGGCCGATTCTCGATCGCTGGTTCGAATCTGAGGAATTAAAGGCCACGCTCGCCACGGACGCTATCATCGGTGCGATGGCGTCGCCCAGCATGCCGGGCACGGCATACGTCCTGTTTCATCATGTGATGGGCGAATCGAACGGCGTGCGCGGCGTCTGGGGCTACGTCCAGGGCGGCATGGGTGGGATATCGGAAGCGCTCGCGCGAGCAGCCCAGGAGCGCGGCGCCGAGATTCGGGTGTCCGGTCCGGTCGCTCGCATCCAGGTGCGCCAGGGCCGGGCGACCGGAGTCGTGCTCGACGACGGCAGCGAGCTCGCCGCCCGCGTAGTGATCTCGAATGCCGACCCGCGGGTCACGTTTCTCGAGCTTACGGATGCAACGGCGCTTCCGGCGGAGTTCGTCGATCGGGTGCGGCACATCGATTACGCGAGCGCGTCGCTCAAGATCAATGTTGCACTTTCCGAGCTGCCGGATTTCACGGCGGTACCGGGAAAGGAGGCGAGCCCGCACCACCGCGGCACGATTCACATCGCTCCCACGCTCGACTACATGGAGCAGGCATTCGACGACGCCAAGTACGGCCGCACCTCGGCCCGGCCGATCCTCGAGTGCACGATCCCGAGCGTTGTCGACCCCTCGGTCGCGCCTCCGGGACAACACCTGATGTCCTGTTTCGTCCAGTACGCGCCCTACGCGCTGCGCGAGGGAAGCTGGGACCAGCACCGGGAGGCGTTCGCCGACCGCTGTCTCGCGCTTCTGGCCGAGTACGCGCCCAACATCAAGGGTGCCGTGATTGCGCGGCAGGTGCTGTCGCCGCTCGATCTCGAGCAGCGCTATGGACTCACCGGCGGCAACATCTTCCAGGGCGCGATGACGCTGAATCAGATGTTTTTCCTGCGACCCGTGCCCGGTTACGCGGATTACCGCACGCCGCTCACCGGGCTCTATCTCTGCGGCGCCGCCACGCACCCGGGAGGCGGCGTCCTGGGTGCCTGCGGGTACAACGCCGCGCGGGAGGTACTCTCCGACGTGAGAAAACGCCGAGTGTAGATTTCCGCTCCCCTATCGCGTTCGAGTGCTGGATGGTCTCACCCCGCAGCCTGATCCTGCCGTTCGTGTTGGTGCCGATGGTGGCCGCCGCGCAGAGCAATCTGGAGCGGATCGTCAACGACGCCTACACCCGCTCACATGACTACGATCTCGTGCACCAGTTGATCGAAGTGCGCGACTTCAACTGGGATTCGACCTCCTTCAATGGTCGCGTCACGACCACACTCGTGGCGCTCCGGCCTGGGCTCGATTCGATCATTCTCGACTGCGGCAAGCTCCTCAGAATCGATCGCGTGACCGCGGTCGGATCGAAGAGCGCCGCGCTGCGTTTCACGCGGCAGGGCGACACGCTCGTCGTGTATCCGGCCAGCCCGCTCGCCTTCCGCGACACGACTCGATTCCTGATCGAGTACGGCGGCAAGGTCGATAACGGCCGGGGATTGACGTTCATCGTTCCGGAAGGGCTGCCGCATCGCCCGCAGCAGATCTGGAGCCAGGGCGAAGACATGAACAGCCACTACTGGTTCCCCACCTACGATTTCCCCAACGACAAGATGACCTGGGAGGTCATCGCGACCGTGCCGGCGGCCTATACGGTCGTGTCGAACGGGCGCGAGGTGTCGGATAAGAAGAACGCGGACGGGACGCACACCGCCGACTGGCGCCAGGATCTCCCCGCCTCCACGTATCTCGTTTCCCTCATCGTGGCCCCGCTCGCGCGGCTCACCGATTCCTGGCATGGGATACCGGTCAGATACTTCGTGTACCGCGAAGATTCGAGTATCGCGCGCCGCGTGTTTGCGGTCACGCCCGACATGATCGACGTCTACTCGCGGCTCACGGGGCTCGATTACCCCTGGGCGCAGTACGCCCAGACCACAGTCGCGGACTTTTTCGGCGGCATGGAGAACGTCAGCGCCACGACTCTCGTCGACTGGCTGCCCGATGCGCGCTCCTACCAGGATCGGCCCTGGTACCAGTGGATCCTGATCCCCCACGAGCTGGCGCATCAGTGGTTCGGGGATTACACGACCACGGAGAATTGGGCGAATTTCTGGCTCAACGAGGGGTTTGCGGAGTTCATGCCCGGGCAATACTGGCGCACCAAGCTCGGGCCTCGCGCCGAGGACGACTACTACATCGAAGAGTACGAGCACTTCATGCAGATCGACCAGCACCGCCGGATGCCGCTTGCGGCGAAGGCCTCGAACAACATCTATCCCAAAGGCGCGCTGGTGCTGCGCATGCTCGAACAGCTGCTTGGCCCCGACCGGTTCTGGGCGTCGCTGCACACCTATCTCACGCGCCACGCCCTGGGCAACGCCACGAGCGACGATCTGCGCCAGGCGGTGCTCGACGCGACCGGACAAAATCTCGACTGGTTCTGGAGCGAATGGGTGTATCAGGCGGGGTATCCTGAGCTGACCGTCACCGCGGCCTACGACTCCGCGGGCCGCGCGCTCACGTTGACCGTGACGCAGACCCAGACCGACAGCGCGCGCGCCGATTCGACCGGACTGCGCTTCACCACGCCGCAGGTGTTCCGCATGCCGGTCACCATTCGCGTCGGCACCGCGAAGGGCGACGTGATCCAGCGAGTCACGCTCGATCAGCGGTCCGACACGTTTACGGTTCCCGGCATCGCGTCGTCGCCGACGATGGTCATCTTCGATGACGGCAACGCAGTGCTCAAGCGGCTGACCTTCGACGAGCCCACCGCCTGGCTCGCGACACAGCTGCAGCGCGATGCCGACCTGTGGAACCGGTTCTGGGTGATCGCCCAGCTCGCCCAACGACCCACCGACTCGCTTGCCGGACGCGCGCTCGCGCGCGCGGCCACGGGCGCCGATTACTATCTCACCCGCGCGCAGGCCGCGGAGGCGCTCGGCCGTTTCCCCGAAACGCTCGCGTTGCCGGCGCTCGAAAAGGCCGCGTCGGATACCTCGTCGTCCGTCCGGCAATCCGCGTTGCTCGGGCTGACGGAGCAGGGCGGCCCGCGCGTGACGGCCATCGCGCGCGCGGCATTCCGCAACGACTCGAGCTACGAGGTCCGCGGCGCGGCGGTCGCGGCCCTTGCGATCAGCGACTCCAGCGTCCGCGACAGCACCCTCAGGACCGCGCTCGCCACGCCGTCGTATCGCGACGAGATTCGGAACGCCGCGCTGCGCGTGATCATCCAGCTGAACGACACGACGTATCTCGGCGTGCTCGAGTCGATGCTGGGCGAGTACGAGAACGCCGCCCACGGGCTCGCCGTCCTCGCGAACCGCGGCAGCTCGAGCGCCCTGCAGATCCTCACCCGCCATCTCGACGACGCGAGCCCCGCCGCCCGCCGTCACGTGCTCGATGCGTTCCGCTCGACCCTGGCGCCGCAGCTTGCGCTGGACAAGCTCCGGGACGTCCAGGATAAGCTGCGCTACGCCGACACCCGCAAGCGCGCCGGAATCGTGGTGCAACAGCTCGAGCGAAAGGTCGGCAGCTGACGACCGCCACTCGGTCCAGTGGTATCGATGTCCGCGCGATTGTCGAGCGGCAGCGCGCGTCCCACGCGCTTGGTCCCAGAACCGTAGCCGAGCGTCTCGACCTGCTCGCGAAACTCGGACGCGCCCTGGCTTCCCGGCGCGACGAGTTTGCCGCCGCGTTGCACGCGGATTTCGCCAAGCCTCGGGCCGAGGTGGAGATCACGGAGCTGCAGCCCGTGCTGCGAGAGATCCGCTACGTGCGGAGCCAGTTGCGCCGCTGGGCCGAACCCGAACCCGTGCCAACGCCCGCGCTACTCCTCGGCACGCGGAGCGAAATTCGCCGCGAGCCCAGGGGCGTGGTGCTCGTGCTCGCGCCGTGGAACTATCCCGTCTACCTGGCGCTCATGCCCGTCGTGGCCGCACTGGCGGCGGGAAACCGCGTGGTGCTCAAGCCGTCCGAGCGCGTCCCGCATACGAGCGCGGCGCTCGCCCGGCTGGCGGACGCGGCGATCGACCCGGTGGACTTCGCGGTCGTGCAGGGTGACGCGGAATTCGCCTCGAGTCTGCTCGATTTGCCGTTCGATCACGTCTTCTTCACCGGCAGTGCCCGCACCGCGCGGGAGATCCTCGCCCGCGCGGCGGACCGGCTCATTCCAGTGACGCTCGAGCTCGGAGGCAAGTCGCCGGCGATTCTCGACACGACGGTGTCCGTCACGGATGCCGCCGAACGGATCGTATGGGGCAAATTCCTGAACGCTGGCCAGACGTGCGTAGCGCCCGATTACGTGTGGGTGCCCGAGACCGTCCTTCCGGCATTTCTCGACGCGGCGCGCGCCACGTTGACCCGCTTCTACGGGAAAGACGACTCGGCCCGCACGCGCTCCGCCGACTACTGTGGCCTCGTCGACGCCGCCGCCGGGCAGCGACTGGCCCGATTGCTCGATGACGCGGTGCGCAGGGGAGCGCGGGTCGAGACCGGTGGCACGATGGACAACGGGCGCCTCGCGCCGACGATCCTGTCGCGCGTGCCGCCGCATGCGGTCGTGATGGAAGAAGAGATTTTCGGGCCGATCCTCCCCGTACTCGCCTATCGGAACGTCGACGACGTGGTGCGCGCGATCTCGGACCGAGGCAAGCCCCTCGCCCTCTACCTGTTCAGTGAAAACCGCCGCTTCATCGACCGGCTGCTCTCCGGCACGCAGTCGGGCGGCGTGGTCGTGAACAACGTGGTCGTGCACCTGGGCAATCCATATCTACCGTTCGGCGGGATCGGCGAGAGTGGAATGGGACAGTATCACGGGCGCTTCGGGTTCGACGCGTTCTCACACCACCGCGCCGTCCTGCGCCAGGGATCGCCGTACCTGCTGCGGCTGTTTCACCCACCCTATGGCCGGAGGACAGAACGCGTGCTGCGGTTCGTCGATCGGCTGCTGTCTTGAACCGCGCCTACTGGCGCGTGTCCCGCACACCGCGCTACAGCCTGCTGTTCGCCTTACCGCTGCTCCTCGCTTACCAGGTACTCGCGGCATTCGAGCCGGCGACGCCGCACGGTCTCGTGCGCAACGGCGCCGACGTGATGCTCGAAACCGTGTTCGTCGCGCTCGCGGGCCGCTCGGGGCCGCTGCTGTTCATGATCGTCCTCGTGGGCGTGGGACTGTGGCTCGTGATTCGTGACCTGCGGCGGCATCCGGGAGGCGTACGCGCCGGAGTGTACGCGTGGATGCTGCTCGAGGCGAGCTGTCTCGCGGCCATGTTCGGCCTCGTGGTGGGCAGCCTCACGAGCCGCGTCGTGCAGCCCACCATGCTTGTGCACCTCGTTCAAATCGAGCGACTCGGCTGGTCGACACGCCTCATGCTCTCACTCGGCGCCGGACTCTATGAGGAGCTGCTGTTTCGTGTCGTGCTGGTCGCGGGCCTCGCGTGGATCGCGCGAGCGGTGTTCGGGTGGCGGGATACGGCGGCAGGGCTCTGGGCCGTGCTTGGTGGGGCGGCGATCTTTTCCCTGGTGCACTATATCGGCCCCTACGGCGACCGCGTGACGCTCTACTCGTTCGTGTTTCGCATGATTGCGGGCATATTCTTCAGCGCGCTGTACCTGCTGCGGGGCTTTGGGATCACGGCGTGGACGCATGCCCTGTACGACGCCATGCTCCTGGTGATGTGAGAAGTGCAGTTGCCGATTAGGCGTGACCGGATACGGCGTGCCTTATCTGGCAGTCCTATCCACCACATAGATGTTTCTCTGCGCCGTCGGCATCAGCACCATGTCCAGCACGTTCACATGCGGCGGCAGATTCACGACGTACGTGATCGCGTCCGCCACGTCGTCCGCCGTGAGCGGCGTAAATCCCTCGTACACCGCCTGTGCTTTCTTCTTGTCGCCGTGGAATCGCACTTCGGAGAACTCGGTATCCACGAATCCCGGATCGACACTCGAGACGCGAATCGCCGTGCCGGACACGTCGAGATTCATGCCCTCGTTCAGGGCACGCATCGCGAACTTGGTGGCGTTGTACACGTTCCCGCCCGGATACACCATGTGGCCGGCCGTACTGCCGATGTTCACCACGTGCCCCGTACGCCGCGCGACCATGTGGGGCAGAATCGGTCGGGTGACGTTCAATACGCCCTTGATGTTCGTATCGATCATGCGGTCCCAGTCGTCGAAGTCGCCCTCCTGGAGCTTCGCGAGCCCGCTCGCGAGTCCCGCATTGTTGAGCAGCACGTCCGGCACACCCTGGTCGCGCAGCATGACCGCGACCTGCGCGTGCACCGCCTCGCGATCGCGCACATCCACCTGCGCGGTGAAGACGGTGCCGCCATGTGCCTGCTCGAGCTCGGCCGCGAGGCGCTCGAGCCGGTCGAGCCGGCGCGCCCACAACACGAGCCGCGACCCCTGCGCAGCAAAGCGACGCGCGCAGGCGGCGCCGATGCCGGAGCTGGCACCCGTAATGAGGATGAGTTGGTTCGAGATCCTGGACATGGTGAAGACCTCACACGACGCTTCTCGTCATCTCATGTTTCCCGTGTGCCCCAACGAGTATCTGCCGGGTTGCGGCCACACGGTCAGTCCATGCGGACCGCGCTGCACGCGAATGCGATGCGTGAGCGTGCCGGTCGCGGTATCGAACACATACACCTCTCCATCATAGCGACCTGAAAGCCACAGCTCCTTACCATCAGCAGTGACGTTGCCCATGTCCGGACTGCCGCCGCCCGGGATGGGCCAGTTCGCGATCACCCGGCGGGTCGCGAAATCGATGACGCTGATGCTGCCCGGCCCATGCTGCCCTCCAGCGATGGTGTTCCAACCGCGATTCGAGACGTAGAGCACGCGATGATCGCGGCTGGGATAGAGGCCGTGCGTACCACGCCCCGTCCGAATGAAGCCGATCACGCGGAACGCGTCGGGGTCCACGAGGTGGACGCCGTCCGCGGTCATATCGGCGACGTAGAACACCTTGCCGTCAGGCGACGAGCGCACATCCTGCGGCATGGCGTGGCCAATCGAGTCGGCGGGAAGCTGGAGATAGCCCTCGACGTGATGGCTCGCGACATCGAGCTTGAGCAGCTGCCCCGAGAATTCGCAGGTCGCGATCGCAGAGCGTCCGTCGGCGGTGAACTCCATGTGGTCCACGCCGCCGCACCTGACGCGCACCGAATCGTGCAGCGCCATCGATTGGGGATCGCGGAAGTCCAGGCGATGCTCGCGTTCCGCAACGACGATCGCGAACCGTCCGTCAGGCGTGAAATAGAGGTTGTAGGGATCGTCGACCGGCACGCTCGGACCCTCCCGTCCCGTGGCCGGATCGATGGGCGTGAGGGAGTTGCCACTGTCGTTTGCCACCCAGAGCCGGCCGAGATCGTACGCGGGGACGACGTGCTGGGGCACCGCGCCCACTTTGAAGGTGCGCAGCACCTTGTAAGTGGTGGGATCAATCACACTCACTGACGCCGAGGCGCTGTTGGGGACATAGACCCGGAACAGCGCGTGCGCAACGAGCGGGCTCAGATCATTCGGGCCCGTCGCCGCATAGATGTCCACGGCGGTGGGAGCAGAGGCGGCAACGGGCGGCGACGTGGGATGTGCAGTGATAGGCTTCTTTTCCGAGCCGCCGCACGCGAGCGCCACCGCCGCGCTTGTGAAGCAGATTGCGCGCGCCGGTCCTGCGAGCCGCATCACCCTTCTTTGTGTTTCGCCGTCGGCGGGAGCAATCCATTCAGTCGGAGATAGATCGCCATCTGACTGTAGTGATCCGACCAGTCGCTCGCGAGAATCATCATGACCGCGGCACGCGTCATCTTGCGGCCGAAGAACGGAACCGAATCGGCAAGTTTCGAGTCATCGACCTTGGACAGCGCGGAGGAGCAGTAATCGAACGAGCCACGCAGCGCCGCGACGAGCTTGTCCTTCGAATCGGTGTTCGTCAGCTTCGGCTGCTCCGGCGGCGTTGCCCCCGCGATCCAGCCGCACATGCTCGCATTGTCCCCCGCCACATGCACGATCACGTCGGCGAACGACATCTGCGGCGCGGTCGGCTTGTACGCGTACTTGTCGGGCGGCATGGTCTCGGCCGATCCCACCAGATTCCGTGCGGCACGAGTCGTGAACATCCGCAGCACATCGGAAACCGGGCTCTGGGCGGTGAGCGGCACAACGACGGTCCAGGCAAGTCCGGTAATCATCGCGAGACAGATTCGCATCGTCTTGTTCCTGGGAGAGGTGGGGGGAGTCTGCGAGCGCGGCGGGCCGCTCGCAAGGGGGACGGAGACGGCGGGACGCCTCGACGCCCGCGATGTAGCTTTAGCGCAATCGAAAGGACCCCATGCCGCCAGTCAGCGCCGAACGCCTCGTGAAGGAGCTCGAAAAGCTCCACACCGAGATGAAAGAAGGAAAGCTCAAGTCAGGCGACTACGACCAGCGTCTCGCGCGCATCGTGCGCGAGCTGCGCGACCAGGGCATCGCCGCGGATCGAGCCGAGCTGCTGCGATCGCTGGATGACGCGCTCGCGCGCGGCCTGATCACACCCAGCGTCAAGGACCACCTCGGGAAGCGATTCGGCCTGCTCTAACACAAGGCGCGGTCAGATCGTCCAGTCGATCACGAGCTTCCCGATGTTCGCGTTCTCTTTCATTCGCTGAAACGCGTCGCCCGCGCGCGTCACCGGCACGACGGAATCGACCCGCGGCGCGAGCGTGCCGCTCGTAAGATCCGGAAGCACCTCGCCCGTGAACCGCCTCACAAGCCTGGCCTTCTCCTCCCGGCTGCGGCTCCGCAGCACCGACCCGATCACGCGAGCCCGCTTCTTCATGAGCAGGGGAATATCGAGCTCGGCTTTGGCGCCGCCCATCGACGCGAGCATCACGACTCGGCCACCGGTCGCGAGCAGCTCGAGATCGGCCTGAAGCGTGGTCGCCCCGACGGGGTCGAGCACGATGTCAATTGCGCTCGGTCCGAAACGCCCTTCGAGCTCTGCTTTCCAGGCGGCGTCGCTCGATACCAGTGCGAGATCCGCGCCCGCCCGCTCGAGCGCGTCGCGTTTGGCGGCCGTTCGCGTCGTCGCCGCAACCCGCGCGCCGCGCGCTTTCGCGAGCCCGATCGCGGCGAGGCCGACACCCGACGCGCCCGCGTGCACGAGCACGCTGGTGTTCGCTCCGCGCTCGAGCCCCGCTTCGATGACGAGGTTGACGAACGCCGTGAGATAGGCTTCGGGAATCGCGGCGGCATGAACCAGGTCGAGGTTGGGCGGCGCAGGGAACACCTGGCCGAGCGGAGCAGCCACGCGGTCGGCATGTCCTCCGCCGGCGAGCAACGCGCAGACGGGCGCGCCGCGTCCCTCGAGAATCCCCGAGACTTCAAGGCCGAGTCCCGGCGGCTCGCCCGGAGGCGACGGATAGCGGCCCGCGATCTGCGACAGGTCGGCGCGATTCACACCGGACCCGGCGACACGGATGATCACTTCATCGGGTCCCGCCACCACGTCGTCGGCCGTGGCGATCGTCGCGACATACCGGCCGTCTCGTTCCGCCACCTGCAACACGCGCACGGACACAATCTAGCGCCGCACCCCGGAGTGGATGCAGAATTCCGCACCATGCCAAGACTCGTGCTGTGGACGGCCGCGCTGCTTGTCGTGCACGGATCGCCGGACGACACGCTGCCGCGGCCCCCGGGCGTGGCGCTGGCACGCGTCACCGAGTCGCTCCGCTGGACCGAGCCATCGGTCGCCGTCGATCCCAGCGCGCCCGCGCACGTGCTCGTGGCCTATCAGGACCCGGTCCACGTGGTGTATTCACGAGACTCGGGTCGCACGTGGACCGGCGCGACCGTAGCTCCGCCGGACTACCGCGTCTCGGGAGACGTGTCGGTCACCTTCGACAATGCCGGCCGCGCGTTCGTCTGCTACATCGCGTTCGATCGGCTCGGCACCACCGACTACTGGGCGCACGACGCCACGCGCAACGGCGTGTTCGTCCGGCGTTCGACGGACGGCGGCGCGAGCTGGGACTCGAGCGCCGCGATCGTCGCCGCCTCGCCCACCAAGCCCGGAATTCCGTTCGAGGACAAGCCCTACATCGTCGCGGACAATTCGCCCTCAGCGCACCGTGGCAATCTGTACGTCGGCTGGACGCGGTTCACGCTCGACAGCTCCTACATTCTGTTTGCCCGCTCCACCGATCACGGCGTGACCTGGTCGCCGCCGCTTCGCATCAGCACGCAGGGCGGTCTGCCCCGGGACGACAACGGCAGCGTGGAAGGATTCACCGGTGCCGTAGGGCCGGACGGAACATTGCACGTGGTGTGGGCCGACGGCTCGCACGTCGTGTTCGCGACGTCGTCCGACGGCGGCCTGCACTTCACCGCGTCGCGCCCGGCGATCTCCACTGCCGCCTCCTATTTCAAGGTCGCCGATGTCGACCGCGCCAACGGATTTCCGCAAATCGGCGTCGATCCGAAGCGCACTCGACTCTGGGTGAGCTGGGCCGACTACCGGAACGGCGATGCCGACGTGTTCGCCGCCACGTCGGTCGACCGTGGCCGGACGTGGAGCAAGGCGGTGCGCGTCAACACGGACTCGCTCCACAACGGCGCCGATCAATTCTTTCAGTGGCTCGCGGTCGACCCCACGGACGGCACGGGAAACCTCGTGTTCTATGATCGACGCCGGGACCCCGCCAATCGGCGACTCGACATCGTACTGGCGCGATCGACGGACGGCGGGCGCTCGTTCCCCAATTATGCCTGGACCGACTCGGCGTTCGAAGCCCGGGATGAGTTCATCGGGGACTACTCGGGCCTCGCCGCCCTGGGTGGCCGCGTGTACGGCGCGTGGACCGAAGTCGATACGACGGCGTCGGGGAAGCGCGCCCGGCACACGCGTATCCGCGTGGGAGTGGCGGACTTCGGCCACCCTGCTGCGAGGTGATGCAGCACCCACCATGGCCTTCCGGCCAATCCCTATATTGGGGCCGACCCTGGGTCCGGGAGATCCCAATGCGATCGAGCCTCTATTCATCTCTTGTCCTGGCGCTGGTGGCGTGCGGCAGCGGCGCGAAACCACAGGCGAAGACGGCTGACGTGAAGGCGGCTCCACCGCCCGCACATGCGTCCAAGACGACGACGGCGCACAAGACGACGACCCATAAGACCACCACGACAGCCAAGCCGAAAACCTCCACCGCCACGAAGCCCAAGAGCACCACGACCACGCCGACCAAGACCGCGTCTCGCGCGACCACGAAGCACAAGACCGAGGTCACCCCGCGCGACACGACGAGTGCCGGGAATCCGTTGATGCACGGGAATCCGTAAGGCGTATCCTGCTTGACGCCTTTGTGATTCTCATCACCGTCACGCGGGTGACCCCGACCGCATGTTCGCAGCGCGTAGAGCCAGGGGACCAGAACAGTCGAGGTCAGCCCGGCCGCCAGCGACTCGTGGACTCATACGAGTGCTGGCGGTCGTTTTTATTACGAGCGCTTCGAGCCCTCGGGATTCGACCCCGCAACCGATAATTACTACCTTGTGCGGCACGAATTCCCGCGCCCTGGACTCCTTAATGACTGAATGGAGGAATTCATGAGCGAACCGGAAGCGATGCCGCTCGAGCAACGGCTCGCGGCATTGGAACATCGCTATCGCCGCGCCCGAGCCGCGAGCATGGTGTTGATCGCCATTGCGGCGCTGCCGTATCTGGCCGGCGCGACCAACCGGGGTCGGGCCTTCGTGTCCGACGTGATGCGCACCGAGCGCATCGACCTGGTGCGAGGAGACTCGGTGATGGTGTCGCTTGTCGCCGCTCCAGCGCGGCTCGGGCGGGGGCTCGCGGTGCTCAATCGCGACGGCAAGCTCAACGCCAGCATTCTGCTCGACGCGGACGGCGGCAATCTGTACCTCTACAACAACGCCGAAAGCTCGCTGGCGGCGGTGTACGTCGATTCCGCCGGCGGGGGCCTCACGTTCCGCGAACGCTCCGGTAAGCCGGCCGCGCTCCTGTTCGCCCGGTCCGACGGCTCGGGCGGCGACTTCCAGATCATGAACAAGGATGGCAAGCTCGCGGCCGGCCTGTTCTCGCGGTCCGATTCCGCCGGCGGCTCGCTCCGCATTTACGATCGCGCGGGAACCGCTATCGCCGGCCTCTCCGCGCGCGGCGACGGTGCGGGCGGCGACCTCACGATCAACAGCGCCAGCGGAAAATTCGCCGCGGGACTGTTCGCGCGTTCCGACAGCGCGGGCGGCGAGATGCAGGTGTACAACCGGAGCGGCGATGGGATCGTGGAGATCTACGCGCGTCCCGACAACGCCGGCGGCGAATTCCAGCTCATGTCAAAAGGCGGGACCGTCATGGCTGATCTGTTCTCCCGTGCGGATAACGCCGGCGGGGACTTCCAGATCATGAACGGCCAGGGCAAGGTGCGCGCCGACCTGTTCGCCCGCTCGGACGGTGCCGGCGCCGATTTCCAGATCTTCAACGACGCTTCGACCCGCGTCGTGAGTCTGTTCGCCAGCAACGATCGCGAAGGACGGCTGCAGCTATACGATCAGGCGGGGACGTTGAAGCACGCGGTTCCGTAACGTAGAGAGGAAGGGGAAAGGGGGACGCTTTATCCCTTCCCCCTTCCTCTCCTAAATCAACTTCCGCCGCATCGCGTGGGTCACCGCCTCGAGCCGGTTGTGCGTCCCAAGCTTCTGATTGATGTGATGCAGATGATTGCGCAGCGTCTGGTCCGAGATGCCGAGCCGCTTGGCGACGTCGGTGGCCGCGGTGCCCGAAATGAGCGCCCGCAGAATCCGCTGCTCCTGCTCTGACAACGGCGCCACCGGAGCGAGCTGCCGCGCATCGTCCCGCACGGCCACGAACCGGCGCGCGGTTTCAACCAGCTCCTGCGCCAGCACTTCGCGCTGCTTCGTCAGCGTCACGTCGTGGCCGATGTGCACGATGAGGGCGGGACTGCCGCGCAGCGCCTCGAACACGAGCACGGTGACGCTCAACCACACGTCCTGTCCGCCTCGACTGACGACCTGCATGTCAAAACTGGGCACGCTGCCTTCGCGGACCGCGAGCCGGCAGTAGTCCCCGTCAATCGGCCGCCCGAGCACCCCGCGGGGCTGGAGCAGCTTGCTGAATGGCTGATTCAACGCCTCGACCGCCGAGTATCCGAGCAACTGTTCGGCGGCACGATTCCACGACCAGACCTCCCCGTCTCCCGTGAGCGTGAACGCGGGATCTTTGCTGCGGTCGAGGAGGTGGACGAGCCCGTCGCGCTGCATGACGGCACCTCTCTAGGTGAAAGCCCTTTGAACTAGTACAATCGTACTATAACTGTTGCAATGTGAAATTAGTCAGGGGTGGCATGACAGCCATACCATTGGAAGGTTCGTTGCGAGGCGCAACCTTCCCCATCCGTAGTCCCTCTGCGTTACAGCTCGTCGCTTGTCTTTACGCGTTTCTTCCCGCGCCGGCAACTGGGCGGCGCGGCCTGCACAAGGCTCCCCAGGAGAGTGGGAGCTAGAGAGGTCAACGGAGGAGCACCAATGCGCTGGCTAAGAGTGGTAGGAGCAGTCGGTGCGCTCGCGGTTGTGGCGTCGGTTGCCCAGGCCCGTGTTCCGTCGTTCGTGCGTATGACGGGATACACCTGCAACCAGTGTCACATGACGTGGACGCCCACCCCCGACTTCACGTTCACCGGCCAGAAGTTCCGGATGAAC
>DATIYM010000047.1:0-27007 GCA_035517615.1 Gemmatimonadales bacterium | reverse complement strand
TGCCGAAAAAAACTTTGGATCAGGAGAGTGTCATCGCCGACTGCTGGCCGGGCTCGAGTGTGCCCACGTGAGTCATTAGGCCTTCACAAGCTTGCGCCGTGCAGGCCTTCCCCTCTGGCGCGAGTCATCCGGTCCGACACTCTGAACTTCAGTCTTGGTCCCCACCGTGAAGACCAGTCCCGGGGCCCTCTCCGCCAGTCGGAGCAGCCGAAGCGCCGCTCCGTCAGGACGCCTCACGCCACCCTCCCAAGCCTGAACCAATTTCGTACTCACGTTCAGGCACTTCGCAAACACGGCCTGAGACACCTTGAGCTTTTCCCGTAGATTGTGAATCTCCATACGCGACATCGGGCGCGGGGGCGAAGGGAGAACCGTAGTTCGAAGGTCGCGCTTCTCGCCCTTGTAGTGAGCCAGGGCCTCACGCGTTGCGTCGAGCAAGTCCTTAAACAGACGGTCTTCCATTCGGCCCTCCTGTTAACGCTCCCTCTTGAACTCTTCGGCTACCGATCGGAGTTGCTTCTTCTGCTCCGGGGTCAGCGTCGCTTGGTCGTCCTTCGAGTACAAGAAGATCAGGTAAATAATCTCGTCGATTGGCAGATATAGGTAGTGAACACGCGCGCCGGAACTCTTCCCCTTGCCGGTGGCACGGATACGCATCCGTACCTTGCGAAGGCCCCCAGTACCTGGATCGAGCGCGCCCTTCTCGGGATTGCGAAGCAGTTCCTGCTGTAGCTCGCGCAGGTCCTCTTCCAACCCCTGCTCACCAACCCGCCGGGTGAACGCAGTCGTTTCAACGAACGCGAGCTGCACCCACCCTCCGGTTCATCACACTACCACGTAGTGTGCTACATTGTAGTGTAGCTGTCAAGTGGCGCCTCTCGCGGTGTCGGGCGATCCCGTCGCTATCGGCGCCTCGGGGGCCGTTCCGGTATCCGTTTCTCCCGGCAAACTCCGGCATTTATGCTGGAGAATTCCGGGACCGATGCTCGGAACCCTCTGCAAAACCGACAACTTGCCGTTTTGGGAGGTCCCCCTGACTCGCATGGGGTTCAGGGGGTCGCGGGTTCAAATCCCGCCGTCCCGACTCAAACGGCGAGCCACATGGCTCGCCGTTTTTCGTCAACCTGCGCGCTTTGGTGAGCGAAAGCTCACCGTTTTTGCGAACGGATTGTCGGACAGATTCGGGGCGCCTTTACGCTGTCTCGAAAATCTCTTCAGCACGTCGCGGCTGCTGCGGCGTCCGCTCAGCGAAAATCGTCCACCCTGCCGTGAGGAGATATTCGAGTCTCTGCCCGCGGCGCACCTAGTTCTCTGCCGCCACCTTTCTCCTCTTGGCCGCGTCAGGGCGAAAAGCAGCACGCCCCAAAAACTGCGCGTGATCGCCCAGCTCGCGCTCGATTCTCAGTAGCTGATTGTATTTGGCCACCCGCTCGCCACGCGCGGGCGCTCCGGCCTTGATCTGACCCGTGGAGAGCGCGACCGCGAAGTCCGCGATGAACGAATCATTGGTTTCGCCCGACCGATGGCTCATCATCAATCGATATCCTGCTGCGCGAGCGACGCGGGCGGTATCCGCAATCTCGCTGAGCGTACCCACTTGGTTTGGTTTCAGCAGCACGGCATTGGCAATGCCCGCAGCCGCCGCGGCACGGACCCGCCCCTGCTGAGACACGAAGATATCGTCTCCAACGATCTGGATCTGCTCGCCCAAACGTCGTGTCAGGTGCCTCCATCCCTCGTCGTCCGATTCTGCCAGCCCATCTTCGATCGACACGATTGGGTAGCGCTGGACCCACTGCTCGTAGAGCTGGACGAGCTCTGCGGCACCGAGGGCTTCCTCCCCAACGACGTATTGCCCTGAGCGGATGAATCCGTTCGCCGCCGGATCGAGCGCAATGAACATCTGCTCTCCAGGGCTGTATGCCGTAGCCTCGATCGCCCGCATGAGCAGGTCCAGAGCCTGCACCGGGTGCCGGACGGCAGGGGCGAAGCCACCTTCATCACCGACGGCCGTGGACAGCCCATCCGCCTCCAGAATGCGGGCTAGAGCATGGTACGTCTCGACACCAGCCCGCAGTGCATCGGAGTACCGCGCGAATCCCGCCGGCACGAGCATGAACTCCTGGAAATCCAACTCGTTGGCCGCATGGGCACCCCCATTGATCACGTTGAGACACGGGACAGGCAGCACGTTGGCCTGCTCGGCCGCGAGACTCTCGTACAGAGGTTGTTGGCATGCCAACGCCCGCGCACGAGCCGCGGCAATGGACACCCCCAAAATCGCGTTCGCACCAAGGCGCGACTTGAGCGGCGTCCCGTCGAGTTGGATCAAGCGCTGGTCGAGATCCTGTTGTGAGGCGAACTCCTGTCCCAGGAGCGCGGTGGCGATGTGATCATTGACTGCACCGACGGCGGTGAGGACGCCGAGTCCGCCGTACCGGCTCGGGTCGCCGTCGCGTCGTTCCAGGGCTTCGTATCGCCCTGTCGACTTGCCGGAGGGTACAGACGCCTGACCCCGGACGGCGCCGAGGGACAGGCTGACCTCCACCGTCGGGTGGCCGCGGGAATCGAGGATCTCGACGGCTTCCACACGCCTGATCCGCATCGCGTCGTTCATTGCGGTTCGAGCCCCTCGATGCGATGCAGCTCTCGCTGGCTTTCGCGTACGTTGCTCGGACGGTAGAGGATCACCCGCGCTCGTTCCAGCGTGACCAGGCCGCCACCGATCATCTCGTCCAGATCGGGTAAGATCGATTGAATGGACTGTTCAGTCTCGACCACCTCCACGATCAGCGGGAGATCGAGCGAGAGGCGCAAAATTTTGTCGGTGTGGACATGGCTGCTGGCCCCGAATCCCGCCACTGCTCTCAGCACCGTGGCGCCCGCCAGCCCGCGTTCTCTGAAGCGGTTGATCAATGCCTCATACAGCGGCTTCCCGTGGTACTTGTCGGCTTCGCCGATGAAGATGCGCATCAGCGTGCGTTCACCCTTGAAGGCATGGGACATAGGTCCTCCTATCACAGCATCGCTCCTGCGACACGTGTACCCACCATGACGGCCGCGAAGCACCCCGCAATCGTGCTCGCGAAGTACAAAGCGGCGAACAGATATTCACCATCCCCGATGAGTTTCACGCTCTCGTAGCTAAAAGTGCTCATCGTTGTAAAGGCTCCGCAGAATCCGACCGTCAACCCGGCACGAACGTCCGGACTGATGATCGTCGAACCGGTCGCAAGACGAATGACGAAGCCGATGACGAAGGATCCCAACACGTTGATAGCGAGAGTGCCGACCGGGAACGTGACAACGCCAGACCATTGCTGGATCGAGCCCTGAAGGAAGTACCGCGCCAGGGTACCGATAATGCCTCCGACTATGATGAAGGCGATCATACGGCGTTATCGTGCCGTGAGTGCGGTGAAGACCAGGAACACGATCAGGAGGGACAGCAGCGCATACGCCACGTACGCGTTCAACAGCCCATGATGCATCCGCGCGAACAGGCGCGCGATCGCGAGCGCCGCTCTCGGAATCGGACGCATCGCGATCCGCTCGACAATGTGGACCGTCTCCGATTCGCGGCGGATCGCCGTGCGAAAATGCTCCGCCACGGTTTCGCGCGTGTCTTCCACAACAGTAGGGCGGAAGATCGCGTGGAATATCACGCGCACGGGATTGGAAAACCCAGTCGCGGTATACGTCATTTCGGGAAGCAGTCGTTTGATGCCGCCGTCCCAGCAGGGCGCGCGCGCGACCGCACGGGCTCTGGTCGCGATGCCCCGCACGACGACATAGACGAGCAGGAGCAGCCCTCCGAGCACGAGCACGAGGTAGGTGGGCGCGGCCGCGAACACGACGGGATTGGCCGATTCGCCGCGGTGCAGGATGACCAACCCCGGGGCCGGCGCGAGTCCCTGTCCAACCTGAGCTCCCAGATCGTGAAACTCGCGTACGAACGGTTCGGGCAGGCGTCCGTGGTCCGGACTAGTCTCGAAGAACGGCGGAACGAGGGCCAGGGCGGCGCTGCGCTGCGCGATCGGTTGCACGGCGCGATCCAGTGCTCCGATGACATACGTCGGGAGCACTCCCAATCCGAAACACAGGACGGCGAGCAGGGCGAGCGGGACGAGCCCCGACCGAGTCGGCTCCGCCGCCTGTTCCGCTTCGGGAGATCGCGTGATCCCGAGAAATCCCATCGCGAAGAACTTGGCGAAACACGTCACGGCCAAGGCGGCCGTCAACGCGAGCCCCGCGCCGCACAGCGCGAACACGATCTTCACACCGACTGAGTCCAGTTCGGCGCTGCGCAATAAGGTCTGTAGCGTAAGCCACTCGCTGACGAAACCGTTAAACGGCGGAAGCGCCGCGATCGACAGGACGCCGACGAGCATCGCGGCACCCGTCCAGGGCATGCGGTGAATCAGTCCGCCGAGACGATCGAGGTCGCGCGTCCCCGCGCGATCGTCAACGATACCAGTCCCGATGAACAACAGACTCTTGTAGAGTGCGTGGTTACCCAGGTGATACAACGCGACGACGAACGCGATGGCGGCGAGCACGGGTTTCGCCACCGCCGTGAAGACGAATCCCGCCCCGAACGCGATGGTCACGATTCCTGCGTTTTCGATCGAGCTATGGGCGAACAGTGTCTTGAGGTCGTTGTCGGTGGTCGCGTACAGGATCCCCACCAGCGCCGAAATCGTCCCGACGATCAAGGCGATGATGCCCGGCGCGGTGGAGCTTGCCGGAAGCAGATCGGCATTGACTCGCAGGATGCCGTAGAGACCAAGATTGAGCGTCGCGCCAGCGAGCACGGGTACGAACGGAGCGGGCGCGGCGGTATAGGCACCGGGAAGCCAGACGTTGACGGGCACGAGGCCCGCTTTCACGCCGAAGCCAAAGAACGTCAGGAGGAACACCGCGAGTTGCGCGCCGGGACTGAGTGTTCCGGCTGCGCTCTTGAGCGCGGCGAAATCGAGCGACCCGGCGTGCACCGCGAGCAGCAGGAGCCCGAATGCGGCGGCGAGCGCTCCCGCTTCGCTGACCCCAAGCATCAGATATGCCGCCCGCCCGTGCTGCTCGTTCTCGTCCTCGAAGCCGACCAGAAGATAGGAGATAATCGACATGATCTCCCATGCAACGAGGAAGGAGAAGACGTCGCCCGCGAGCAGGACCCAGGCGATTGAGGCAAATAGCGCAAAAAACCACGCCGCATAGGCCCGTACGTTATGACCGAGCAGCCGGGGGAGACTGTTGGCCTGGAAGATCGCGGCCGCAAAGAACACGATCGCGGTGATGATGAGAAACACGCCCGCGAGCGCGTCCCGATGAAGCAGCATTGGACCGAGCGCGGGAATGCTCCAGAGGGCCTGCGAAAGCGGCACTGGGTCGATGAGGGCCACACTACCGGCCACAAGGAGAGGCAGGGCGGCCACGGCCCCAAGCCACGCGACGACCAGCGGAACGGCTCGGCGAGAGACCACGAGCCCCAGCACCACGCCGACGACGCAAAGCACGGCGAACAAAAGGAGTCCCAGATCAAACGCCATGGTGCTCCTTTTCGTCAGCCACGCTTTGGTGCACAGGTGCGGTACGAACGGCTTTCCGCCCCACGGCCGTGAGGAGTGCGTGCAGGATTGCGAGGGGTGGAGGGGGCTGCCCCGGGACGGCGATGTCGACCGGAAGCACCCGGGCGACGCCGGCTTCACTAACGAAACTCGGGCCAAATATGCCGCCGGACACGGCGCAGGTCCCGACGGCTATGACCTTTTTCGGAGTGGGCATGGCTTCGTACGTCTTGAGCAGGGGTGCGCGCATTTGATCGGTCACCGGGCCCACGACGAGCAGGATGTCAGCATGACGCGGCGTCGGAGTGATGAAGAATCCCAGTCTGTGCATGTTGTAGTACGGGCTGTTCAGCTGCCGTACTTCGTTCAGGCAGGCGCCGCAGTCACCGGCGTCCACTACGATGAGATGGACGGACCGCGTGAATGGCTTGCCGAGCCGGCCGCCGTGATGATCCGTCGAGGCGGCGAGCGTCCACTCGTAATCGCGGGAAAAGGCGAGCGGGGACGAGATCTGACGCGTGCACCGATAGGAGTGGATGCAGCGGCCTGGATCCACAACGACCTGCCCGTTGCGGGCGGTGATGGCTCCGCTCGGACAGCGGGAAGCGAGCAACTCAGCCGCACCGAGGGCAAACGTGCCTCCCTGCGGCAGCCCTGGCGTTACGCCCGGTGACGTATCGGGCTGCGCCGGATACGGGCTCGTCTTGGTCCCCGTACGGAGTCCCTGGCGTACCCACTGGCTCATGGGTCCCTGCCGTTGGCTTCAGCGGTCATTTTCGGATACCGAGAGGTCGAGCGTCGCGAGAATGATGGGGAAGTCCTGGTAGGCGAAATCTTCCACGCTGGCGTGGAAGCCGAGCCAGTTACTAAAGGAAGGGGGGACGATTCGATATCGGGCTACCGTCCCGCTGGTGTCGATGCGGACCCAGTGGAACGCCGCGCCCCGGGGCGCCTCCACCCATCCGAGCGCCGCGCCGGCGCGGGCGCGGAGCGGTGCCGATACCGGGCCAGAGGCCGCCCGGGCGAGTGCCTGTTCCATGATCCGGACCGATTCGCGTGCCTCGGCGAACAGGATTCGTAAGCGCGCGTAGCCATCGCCTTCCTGTTCGACCGGGACGGAAAACGGGCACTCGCTGTAGGCAGCATACGGCTGGATGTCACGCAGGTCGCGGGCGACACCCGACGCCCGCGCGATCGGGCCCACTAGGCCGAAGGAGCGCGCCTCCTTCTCCCGGATATACCCGACTTCTTCGAGCCGATCGAGGAAGCTGCTCGACAGCCGCAACATTCGCTCGAGGTCGTTGAGGCGTTCGACAATTTCGATACACGCATGGAGTGCCGTGCGGCAGCCAGCGTCCGCCAGATCCGTGGCGAGGCCCCCCGGCACGGCAAGCCCGAAGAGGTATCGATGACCGGTGAGCGCGCCGGACACGCGGAGCAAATCCTCCTCGAGGATCGCGACCTGGCTCGCCGCGACCGCGAGGGCTGTCGATTCGCAGATCCCGGCAATGGCGCCCGCATGGTGCCGCAGGCGCTCGAGCTCGGCGAGAAACACGCGCAAGGCTTGGGCCCGTGGAGGCACCTCCGCTTGGCACACCAACTCGACCGCTCGACAGAATGCCAGCGCGTGAGCGAACGCTGTAGTCGCGGCGAACCGCTCGGACAGCGCGAGGACGTGGTCAATGCTCCGCCCCTCGGCCAGTTTCTCGATGCCGCGATACTTGTAGAAGAGACGCGGCAGCGCCCGAACGACGTCTTCGCCAACCGTCTCGAGCAGGAAGTGGGCCGATTCGGCGAGTCCGGCAAACACCGGCCCGATGGGCATCACAAACGCGCCCGGCGCGTGCAGCACCCGATGCGGCGTCCAGCCGTGATTGGGGCGCCGCTCGCTCACTGGCGTGTAGGCGCTGAACCCGTGACGCATCGGTTCGACGCCTTCCTGCCAGGCATCGTCGTGCAGGACGAAGTCGCCGAGCCTGGGATGCCCCTCGAACCGCAGTCCAAACAGATCCTCGGCTTCCCGCTCGTGCCAATCGGCGGCGTGGACGTATTTGACGATGCTTGGGACGGTCCGCTGTTCGAGTGGAACGTCCAGGAGCACATGGACCCACCCCGCCGCCCGGTCGCGGTAGAACACATAGCGCAACTCCCAATGACCCGAATGCTCTTCGACCGTCAAGCCCGCAAACGCCCAGTCCCAGTCGAGAAACAGGTTTCCACAAATCGTCTGGAGTGCGCCCGGCTTGCATCGGACGACGGACGTGCCGTCGGTGTGCTCCAGCACGAACTGTCCGGGACACCGCAGCGCGAGTGCTGACTCGAGCTCTGTGGGCGTCATGGAGCCGAAAGCGGGGCGAGCGTAGTGGCGGCGACCGATATCAACCCGTGCAACCACACGGGTTGATAGACGCCGAGCACGACTACGGGGACGGCTGCCACCAGGAGCGCGAGCTGGCAGGTCCTCGGCAGATGGTCGTGCCGCTCCGATGACTGTTCAGCCACGCGCGGGAGTGCGCTACCGAACAGCATGCGGTTGACGTGGAGCAGGATGCCGAAAAACGCGATCGTAATGAACAGGCCGAGCAGACCGATCCCGACGTACTGGCCTTGCGCGAGCCCGTTCCGGAAAATGGAGAACTCGCTCAGGAAGACGGCGAACGGTGGAGCTCCTCCGATCGCGAGGCCGCCCAAGAGCAGCGCCGTCCCCGCGGCAGGCGCCCGCCGTAGGAGTCCACGTACCGAGGCGATTTCCCGGGTCCCCGAGACGAAGAGCACCGCACCGGCGGCGAAGAAGCAGAAGGATTTGGTGACACTGTGACTGACTATCTGAAGCAACGAGGCGTACTGCCCCGCGACGCCCCCGCCCAGACCGGCGGCGACAAAGATGATTCCCATGTGCTCCACGGTCGAGTAGGCGAAGAGGCGTTTGTAGTCCTTCACCTGCAATAACAAGAACGCGGCAACGCCTGCGGCGAGCAGTCCGATGCTTTGAATGGCCCATCCCGACCCGGCGGGAAGGAGCGGGACGAGGCGCAGAATGACATAGAGGGAATTCGTGGTCTTGATCCCGGAGAGCAGCGCGCACACGGGCGCGGGCGCCTGGCTGTGCGCGTCGGGTAGCCAAGTGTGCAATGGGACGAAACCGACCTTCACGCCGAGCCCGACCAGGATCAGCAGAAATGCGGCGATCACGAGCACGGGTGGCATTTGCTGCGCGACGGCACGGAGTCCGTCCCAGCTGTAGTGTCCACCGCCCGCCTGCTCCTGAGCCCAAAACAGTACGAAGAATCCGAGCAGCGCGATCGCCGCGCCCATGAACATGAGCGCGATGTACTTCCATGCGGCCTCGAGGGCGGTGTGGGTATTGTCGAATGCTACGAGCAGAACCGAAAAAACGGATGTGAACTCGATCGCGATCCATACCAGCGCGGGCTGAAACAGGACGGGCACGAGTGCCAGCGCGAAGGTGAAGAGATTGAAATGCGCGTAGTAGTAACGGATGCGGCGTGGCTCGCGCTGGTGCGCGTCGATGTATCCCCAGGAAAACAGGGCCGCCGTGACGCTCAGGAATGTCACGAGGAGCAGGAGCAGCGCCGCAAACCCGTCGAGCTGTACCCACCCGGGAATGGCGACCACTTCGCGGCCTCGCGAGATGGTAAGCGCGTTTCCCACGGTGAGGACCAACGAACCGAGAGCGGCGAGCAGCGTGACCGCCGGAGCGAAGCGCCGGCCCAGGGGGAGGAGAGACAGCACGACCGCCGCGAGGGGCAGCGCGGGGATGAGAATGATGCTCACGAGGGAGACTCGTCCTTCGTCGCTTCCGTCAGCGTCACCAGGGCACCCACTTCCGTGGTCCCGATGTGCTGGTGCACGGTGCGCGTCAAAATACTCACCGCAAATACCAGGATGAGCACGTCGAGGGCGATCGACACCTCTGCGATCAGCGGCATCTCGGGCGCGATCCCGATCCCGGCGAGAAACGCCGAATTCTCCATCGCGAGGAGCCCCAGGAAGAGCGGGACCGCTTCCCTCCGGACGCTCGCGGTGAGCGCGCCAATGAGCAGACCGGCGAATCCAATCGGGAGGTTCACGCCTGCCGGACCGGCGCCCCCGCTCACGCCGAGCAGCGGCTTTGAGAACACATAGCCGATGATCGCCAGCCCGAGTGCGACAAGGAGCGAGGTGGGGATGTTCATCACCTGGGTGACTTCCCGGCGCGTGTAGACCTCTTCCGGTAATGCGCGGCGCAGGAGCCAGGGAATCAGCATGGCTTTGGTTCCGATGTCGACTACGCCCATGACGACCAGATCCCAGGTCGCGTAGATCTGGCTCAGGAGGAATGCCGACAACCCGAGCAAGACGGAGAGGGCGGTGAATAACCGGACGCACCCCTGCACCTGACGGATGGCGACGAGTCCGAAACTGACGAGCAAGAACACGCCTCCGACGAGCGCGTTCAGGTTCTGCAACCAGAGCGTGGCGGTGGTGGTGTCCATAGGCCTAGAACGCGAACAATCGGGTGATCATCGCGGCGACCGATGTGATGAATGCCGCCCCCAGAAATTCGGCGATGCGAAACAGCCGCAGCTTAGCGAGCGACGACTCGATGACCACCAGCACGAGGATGAAGCACAGGATCTTCAGCAGAATGAGCGGGACGGCGACGAGGACCGCGGTCCAGGTCTGTTCATGAGCGAGTCCCCACGGGGCGAGGAGCACGTTCAGGAAGATGCACATCAGCACGAACAGCCTCATGGCGCCGCCCCATTTCACGAGCCCGAATCCGCGCCCCGAGTACTCGAGCGACTTCGATTCGTCGATCATGGCGAGTTCGAAGTGCCCGGAGGGATTGTCCACGGGGATGCGGCCTCCTTCGGCCAGAATCAGCATGAGGAAGGCGAGCAAGAGGAGCACATGCGATGGGGCGAAGAAATTCGCGACTGGAGTGATCCACCGCTGCTGCACGATGTACGGGATCGTCGACCCGGCGACGAAGGAGACCGTGAAGAACACGATCATGAACACCGGCTCCGCGAGAAACCCGACCATGCGTGTCCGACTGGCACCGACGGGACCGTAGGGATTACCCGTATCCACCGCCGCTACCGTGGCAAAAAATCCGCCGAGCGCCAGCACAAACCCGCCTCCGAGCATATCACCCATGAACGCAAAGAACAGCGGATAATCCGTCAATACGGGAATGAGGAGTGTGACAAAAATCGGCGCTACGAATACGACGTACGGCGTGAACCGAAACAGCCAGGAGGATTGCGCTGAGACGATCTCATCCTTGTGGAACAGCTTCCAGAGATCGCGATACGGCTGCAGGATGCTCGGGCCGCGTTTGGATTGAACAATCTCCTTGAGTCGGTTCAAGACGCCCGAGACGAGTGGCGCGAAGAACACCACGGTCGCCACCTGCAGCAAATTGAAGAGGATCCGCTCGCGCATGCGTCCCTTTCGCCACACAAAAAGCTCCTGCCCGGCCGACGCCGAACAGGAGTCATCAACCGCCAACCGCGCGGTGTTTTAGGGCGAACTCCATCGCCTTTTGGAAAACTCGGTTTTAGAGCTTACGGGACGGCGATCCTTCCGTCAAGAACTACTCTCGATTGACCTCCCCTCTGTGCCGAATATCTTTCCTGAGCCAACGCGCGAGGCGGTGGAGTCCGCCAAAACCGCCCGAACATCAAAGGGCCGATGACTCCTACGGAATGCATTCTCCGTGGGGGTTTTTTATGTCCGCGATACCGGTGGAGCGGGTCAACCCTTCCGATCTCGCGGCCCTGGCGCGGGAAGCCGGGGACGCAGCGCTCGAAGCCGAGCTTGGCGCGCTCGAGCGGCGGGCGCGCGACGGCCGGTTTTACGTCGCACTCCTCGGACAATTCAAACGCGGCAAGTCCACCCTCGTGAACGCGCTGCTCGAGGCGGACGTGCTGCCCACCGGCGTCACACCGGTTACCTCCGTCATCACACTCGTCCGGTTCGGCCCAGTGCCCCGTGCCACGGTTATGACTCCCGACGCCTCGGTCCATGACATACCGGTCCGTGCACTTCCGGACTACGTCACAGAACAAGGGAATCCAGGCAACCGCCGCGGGGTGCGCGTGGTGGAAATCGAATGGCCGGCGCCGCTGCTCGGATCCGGCGCGTGTCTCGTGGACACACCCGGTGTCGGCTCCGTCATCGCCGCGAGCGCTGCTGAGACTCATGGGTTCGTCCCGCAGGTGGACGTAGCGCTGATCGTACTCGGCGTCGATCCGCCGATCACGGCATCCGAGCTCGAGCTCGTACGCTCCTTAAGCATCGAAGGAGTCCCAATGCTCGTGGTACTCAACAAGATCGATCATCTGGCGCCGGAAGAGATCGAAGCCGGGGCAGGGTTCACACGCCAGGTGTTGAACGAGCAACTGCGTCAGGAGGTGCTCGTTCTGACGGTATCGGCGCGCGCGGCGCGCCAGGGCCAGCCGCTCGCGGACGGCCGGCCCCGTGGTGGAATCGACGATCTGCGCGTCACGCTCGGTGGGCTGGCGAAGAGCGGCGGGGCGGAGCTTGCGCGGCGAGCGCTCGAGCGCGGTGCCGAGCGCGTTCGACGGACCCTCATCGCGACGCTCCTGCTACGACGCAATGCCCTGACCGCCCCGGTGCAGGAGCTCGCGCGGCTCGAAGGGGCGCTCGAGATGCAAGGAGAGCGCATCCAGAACTTCCTGGCGGATTTCTCCTACCGGCTGCGCGGCGAGCTCGATCGGTTTCGCAAGGGCCTCGACCAGCGCCGCGACGAGTTCATCGAGGCGACCCAACGCGGATCGCCCGCCCTCGCCCAGGAGGTGGCATTCGCGAGCGGTGCCGCTCCCGCCGAGCAGCGGGCATGGGACGAGCTCAAACATCGGTTAAGCAGATGGGAGGAGGAAGTGCTGTCGTGGGTCGATACGCGCCAACGGATGATCGCGCAGCAATTCACGTCCGAAGCGCGCCGGCTGCTTGCGGAGGTGGCCGCTACCCTGCGGGAGCTGTTCGGAGCGTCAGTTCCGGTACCGGACTTTGGAGAACCGCGATTCGCTCCGGCCGCACGCTACTACTTCGCGCCGGACCAGGAAACACTGGCAATGGATTTGTCGGGCATGCGGGAACGCCTGCTGGGCACATTTCTGACGTCCGGACGCCGGCGGGAACGCATGCAGCGGGTGCTCGAGGCTCGTATCGCCAATTGGGCCCGCCACAATGCGACGCGCCTCGCGAGCGGCATCTGGCTCGCGGCGGAAGATGCCCGGCGCGTGTACGAAGCCGATCTGGAGGCCATCGTCAGTCGTCTCGACGCGCATACACGCGACGCCATCGCTGCCGCGGCGAACATGCGAAGATCTGGTGGCGCACATCTCGCCGCCGAGGTCGCGCGACTCGACCGGCTGCTCTCGCGCCTCGGACACGAGCCCGTGGAAAGCGACGTACCGACGTGATGCGAACCTTAGTGATTTCGGATGTTCACGGCAATTTGGCCGCTCTCGAGGCGGTGCTTGCGGAACCGCACGACTCGCTTATCTGCCTCGGAGACCTGGTGGGCTACGGCCCAGATCCCGCCGCGTGCGTTCGTCGCATTCGCGCTGAAGATGGCGTGATCGTACAGGGAAATCATGACCGAGCCATCGCCGACGGGGTCGAGCCACGCTGCCGGGCGGATTTTCGTCGCCTGGCGGAAGCCGTTGTGCCGCTCACACAGTCACAACTCGATTCCGCGGACATTCGGTTCCTGCGTGAGCTGCCGCATTGGGCTGCACCTCAGCTTGACCAGAGCGGTTCGGCTCTGTGTGTGCATGCCACGCCCCGTGACCCGCTGTATCGATACATCGGACCCAATCCGTCGGAGTGGGAGTCGGAGCTCGAAGGTATCGAAGCGAAGCTGGTGCTCGTGGGACACACCCATCTCCAGTTCAGCCTCGGGGTGGGATCGCGCCGCGTGGTGAATCCCGGCAGTGTCGGCCAACCGAAGGACGGAGACCCCCGCGCCGCGTATGCGATCCTGGAGAACGAGCAGATCGCGCTGAAACGGATCGCCTACCCGATTGAGATCACCGTGCGACACCTGAGCCACGCCGGAGTGCCGGCCTTTGCCGTGACAGCGCTCACGCAGCTGCTACGGACAGGAAAGGCTCCAACGACCAGACTGGTTGGGTCAGGACGTCACGAACGATCCGCGCTTCAGTAGTGCACGTCTGTGCGTTGCACCGTATCGCACCGTAGAGCATGCATGCGGCGCTTGCCTATCAGCTGCGTGGGTGCTGAGGCGTTGGCGCACGACTTGAGCTCGAGACTGTGCTCACGAGTTCCGACACGTGGACGCACCACATGGTCAGATGGCGAGCGCGCTCCATCAACCCGGCCTGCAGGTGCTGCTCACATTGCCCTCGTTGGCACCAACGGCAGACGGCCACCGCCTGGGCCCCACATTCGAAGCAGATCACTGACCGCCTCCATTCTGGGTCGCAGTGAAAACACGGTCATACAGGTCTCGGCCGAAGCTTGTCGCCAGCGGCTCGCCGGGGATGATCCGAAACGGCCGCGTTCCGTCGGGAAGCCGCTCGGCGCGGAAGCACGCTACTCTCCCCGCCAATCCTTGCACCGCATCGCGGGCAAACGCATACAGGTGCGTGACGAAGAACACTCGCATGCCGCTTTCCGCGAGCACCGTAACCACCTGACGGGCAATTTCCGACCCCTCGCGCTCGTTCGTTGCCGCAAACGATTCGTTCAGGAGGAGGATAGTATTCGGAGTAAGGTGATCGACGATTTCGCTCAGGCGCGCCAACTCTTCGTCGAACTTGCCGCTCTGGAGCGACGGATCTTCCTCGCGCTTGTAGTGCGTGACGACAGCGGGGCAGAGATCGCTTGCGAAGGCTCGCGCGGGAGCGAACATGCCGCACTGCATCAGTATTTGCGCGATCCCGACGCTGCGCAGGAATACGGATTTACCGCCGCGATTCGCGCCGGTCACGATGACCACGTTCCTGCCGTCTGCCACTACGCTATTCCCGACCACGGCCCGCCCGCCTGTTAAGGCGAGTGCGGGCTCGTACAGCTCCTCACACTGAAACCGTCCGTGCCCCTGCGGGGCCGGGAGTGGATAGCACGTTGGCTCTCCCAGTCTCGTGAGGCGAGCGTGCAGCGTGACACAACCGAGATAGAACGCGATCTCGGTGCGGAGCGTCTTGAAGAAGTTCTCGATATGGTCAGCGGATTGTGCGAGGGCGTTCGCGACTTCTTGGATCGCGTGGTCGCGCAGTTCCGCGAGCGCGCGCGCCCCCGCTTCGTCCCTCGACGGAACTCGGTATACCAAACGGTTGGGCGCATGCGAGAAGAGACCTGACAGCCAGCGCCAAAGACTACGTCGGCGGCTTTGGTGGGGGGCATCATGCAGGACGTACTCACCCAGAGTGTTGCCTTGCCTGAGGCCCGCGCTGAGGAGCGTGCCGCCTGAGAAGCGCACGGTATCGAGCAGGTGTGCGATCTCCTGGATGTATTCCGGGGTGAGCTCGCGCTCGATCATCGCGAAAAACGTGCGGAATCCGCCTGAGGCAAATCGGTCCCTGTGCTCCCGCGCGAGCGCCTGCAGCCGTTTCAGGAGTTCGAGATACATATCGAGCAGTCGGACCGAGCTGTGCAGGACCGATGATGGGTAATTGCCCCAGATTCCCATGTACTGCCGACGCTTGCTCTCGATCGCCTCTCCTGCAATGTCGTACAGTTCTCGAACCGTCGAGACGTTTTCGAGGCTGTCGCGCAGGACCGCCTGTCGATGAGCAATGGTGGCTGCATCGTTGCCGGGACCGGTGAGCACTGCGACTCGGACCACCTCGTGGACAAGGCTGTCACCATCCGCCATTGCGTCGAGCAGGATGTCCAAGCCGAGATCGGCGCGCAGGGCCTGCTCGTTCCAGGGGAGCGAGATGCCAGTGTCAAAATCGCGGTCGGCAAACATCAAGAACGGGTTCATCGGCCAAGCCGCCGTGCGAGCCACTGGTCCGTGACATGGTGCTTTTCGGCGATGGCGAGCGCGTAGGCGAGCCCATTGGCGGAACGACGTTCGATCTTGAAGGTGCGAATCGTCGGGTCGCGCGCCTCGACGGTTGCAACCATGCTCACGATCTTGGCATTGGGCGCGGCGAGCTCGTCGAGAAACGTGACGAATACGCAGAGCCCATCGAGCTCCAGAATAGACCTCAGTGCCGCGCGACCGAGGAACAGCGCATCTTCGAGGGTGGTCGAAGTAAAGATCTCATTGATGATGATGAGGCTCCGGGACGTGGCCCGTCGGAGCACGTCGCGGAGCCGCAGCAAGTCGTCCTCCAGCTTGCCGCGAAGGTTGGTGGGATCCTCCTGTCGCTCGAAAACTGCGAACACATGATCACAGAGCAGCAGGCGTGCCTCGCGTCCCGGCACGGGGCAACCGAGCGCCGCCAGATAATGGAGTTGGCCCACCATGCGGGCGAACGTGGTCTTGCCGCCCTGGTTCGGGCCGGTGACAACGAACACACGCTCGGGACCTCGCAGTTCGAAGGCATTGCGCACGATGTCTGCGGCGCGCGCTCCCATGGTCTCAGCCAGTGCGAGGTCGAACGTATCCCGGGCGACGATCTGCGTATCACGCTCCGCCAGCGAGGGATAGCAGAAAGCGAGTCCTGCACGCCGTAATCGCTCAACGTGGTTGAGCATGGCCAGATAGAACTGTATTTCGCGGTCGAATCGCGCGATCAGCGGGTCCACGAATTGCCGGTGTACGTCACTGAACCGAGCGAGTGCGGCAAATGGCTCGGGGTACAGCAACGCCACCCGGCTCACGATTTCCGACTCCACCTGGTTCATGCCCGCGAGCCCCTTGAACCCATAGTGGTAGTCCTTCACGTGACCGTGTCGAAACTTCTCGAATGCCCGAGCGATCGTGAGGCTGTAGTCCCCCCTCGAAACGTCGGCGCCGACCGTGATAGTTAGATCGCGAATGAGCAGTGAGAAGCGGAGAGCGCCAAGGGCCGTGGTGAGGGAGCGTATGTCCGCGACCAATGCTCGGAAGGCGTTCGAGGCGACATAAGCGGTTATGTGCGAGCAGAAGCGACGCAGCCCGCGCGAGGTCCGCGTCCCGAATGCCAATCCATCGGAGAGGCTTAGCACGGCATCCACGTACGCTTCCGCAGACGCTAGAAACCAGCGCTGCGCTTCCAGAGGGTACAGCCGCTTCGCCGCGTCCGGTTTACGCTGTCGCATGGTGCGCATGCGGTCTGCGAACTCCCCAACAACCTGACGGAGAACTTCCGTCTCCATCTCTTGCATGATTTCCTGACGATAGGAGATTGCGTCGCGATCATCGAGGGGCGTGTGAAACAGCGGTGCGAGGTGGTACTCCTCGCGACCAGCGATCACGGCATCGACGATTCGGTCGAGCTGCAGATCGTGGAAGAACTCGGGCCGGGCCCGGACTTCCGTTGGCGGGTGCCCATCCGGGAGCAGAATCGAACACCCGACGCTTACGAGCGCGGCACGCGCTTCGGGGGATTCTTCTGCCGCCCGACGTGCGGGCGGGGCGTTCGGTGTCACTAAACGCGACCGGTGGCCGGCCCCACCAATGATCTGGCGGCCCGCCGCACCTGAGCCTCAGGCATCTCATTCCGTCGGTTTACCATCGCCGCCCACTGCGAGACCGCCGCCGATGACGGCGCGTCCGATCGGCGTCCGGGTCGGGCGGTGCCGTCCACCCCGTACGCAACCAGTGCCACCACGAATCCAGATCGGGAAACCGCTCGAGCGAGCGGATGATCTGCTCACGGAGAACTCGATCAGCGGGATCATCGCGTTGTGGTTCGGCGAGCCGCCGCGTCAGAGCTGCCCGCCACAGGGCGGATCCAGGGAATGGGTGCTCCAGCGTATCGGGTGTCCACGAGATCTCAACGTGGACGGGCTGGTCGGCGCCAGCGGCCGGAGCAACAGCCACGAACCGAGCGTGTGGAAGCTGGCCGACGCGCTCGAGTCCATCATGGCGTCTCAGCAGGTCGAGAGCGAGCTGCCGATGTTCCGCCTCGGGATCGTGCATGAAATGACTCCTACCAGGATGGGCATCCGGTAGGAGTCATTAGCCGTAAAGGCGGTTTGAGGCGAACTCCATCGCCTTTGAAGAACGTATTCTTGCAAGAGGCGCTTTGCAATCCTGCCCGCCGAGCCGATTCGATATGGTTGTGATCCGTGCACTTGCCAGGTCGCGGGAAGTCGAGCTACGCGCCGCGAGCGTCGTGGCCGTCCTCGCGCGGGGGCCGTTCCGGTAGCCGTTTCTCCCGGCAAAGTCCGGCATTTGTGCTGGAGAATTCCGGCACCGATGCTCGGAACCCTCTGAAAAACCGACAACTTGACGTTTTTGGAGGTCCCCCTGACTCGCGTGGGGTTCAGGGGTCGCGGGTTCAAATCGCCGCCGCTCGCTGGCGCTCGCGGCATTCCGGTCAAATCCCGCCGTCCCGACTACTTACAAACCCTGTAGTTGTTTCTGTAGCCGTTGGATCAGACTTCGGAGATCACATCCCGAAGCGTGCGCTCCTCGCTCATCACCGCGAGGAGCGTTTGGTTATCGGGCTATTGGTAGCACTTGAGCAATGTTTCAGTGTCCTGCCAGCCGCCCGCTCGTTCTCGTGGCGCAAGCTAGTGCGGAGATTTCTGTATATCTCCTGGCACCCGTTGCCGACTGGCGTATATGTCGAAAATAAACTATTATTTCGACACGTTACGCCGACCTGTCGATCCCTTCGACAGGTCATCCGAATCTGTCGGTACGGAGCGGCCGATCCCGAACGCAGCACGTTTCGACCCAGCCAAGGCTCACAACCACCTGCCGCTGCTTCCTCCTCGCGCAGAGCTAGAGGGCCGGGCTGTTCTTAAGGCGTGCATCGAGGCCCGCGCCGCTGTCGCCGAGCTGAAGCAGGCGGGAAGACTGCTGCCCAACCAGGATGTGCTGATCAACACAATTCCGTTGCTCGAAGCAAGGGCCAGTTCTGAGATCGAGAACATAGTCACCACCACGGACCAGCTCTTCCGCTACGCCCAGCCTGACCGCGAAACGCTGGCGGACCCTGCTACAAAGGAAGCTCTGCAATATCGGACCGCGTTGCGACGCGGGGTAGAACTCCTGAAGAAGAAGCCGCTCGCCACGGCAACGGCTGTTGAGGTATGTCGCACCCTGCTCGGGGTGAACCTCGACGTCCGTCGCGTTCCTGGGACGGCGTTAGTGAACGAGGGGACCGGCAAGAGTGTGTACACGCCGCCTGAGGGTGAGGCTTTGCTGCGGACTCTGCTTGCGAACTGGGAGCGATTTCTGCACGAGGCAGAGGACGTAGACCCGCTGATCCGGATGGCGGTCGCGCACTACCAGTTCGAGGCAATCCACCCGTTCACCGACGGCAACGGCCGCACGGGGCGGATCCTCAATCTTCTCTTTCTCATGGAGCAGGAGCTGCTGGAGCTTCCTGTGCTGTACCTGAGTCGTGCGATTAATGAAAAAAAGGCGGATTACTACGGGCTGCTCCTGGCCGTGACGACGCGCGAGGCATGGGACGACTGGATTCTCTACATGTTGCACGCAGTGGCCGAGACCGCCCGCTGGACAACCACTCGCATCCACGCCATTCGCAAGCTGATGCAGGAGACTGGGGAGTACGTGCGGGCGGAGGTGTTCGGAGTGTACAACCGCGAGCTGGTGGATCTCATCTTCGTCCAGCCCTATTGTCGGATCAGAAACGTGGTCGAAGCGGGGATCGCGGAGCGACAGACGGCGGCTGTGTACTTGAAGCAGCTCGTCGGCGCGGGTGTCTTGGAGGAGGTCAAGATGGGAAGGGAGAAACTGTTCATCAATCCCCGGCTGATGCGGTTGCTCACGCGCGAGCGGCCAGGCGATCTCTCTTTCCGGGCGCCGCCACGCGCGCATGGGAAAGAGGGCGCGACGCGCTGAGCGACAGCAAGCACGACGCGTCGCAAGCGCCGCGGCCTGAGAAGCTCGATCTCCGGAACTGGCCAGAGCGAGTACGACGAGGACTGCGGTGTCACCTTCGGCAAGGTGCCGTTCACTGCCTTCGTTAAACTCACCCGCATCGTAGACGGCGTGGAGCAACCGATCGGCAAGGACGCGGCTCAGGCAATTCGCGCGGCGCTGATGGAGCAGAACATGCTCGAACGCTGAAGGGCGGATTCAGCCGGCGTTCAACCCCAAGCGACCGGATTTCAGAGTCGACCTGCCGGAGGCCCAACGGCGGGCCGGTGTGACGACCAAGGCCATGCGCGTTGCGGAGGAGCGGCCGAGTTACGCCGCCCGAGTGCGACCGGACATCCTCAGTCCCGGGGCGAATCCGAGAGGATCGATCGGGACAAGACGGCGCGATTCGGGACCCCGTAGCGGAACTGCTCCGCCAACATCCTAGACGAGTTAGTGCTCGGGGTTATTGCCTGGGTCGCCGCCTGCTGGCTCGGGCTGGCCGATGAGCCGGCGGACCGTCGCCGCGTCCATTGTCTCGCTCTTCACCAGCTCGCCCGCGACACGATCCAACTGATTGCGGTGCGCCGTGAGGATCCGCTTCGCCTGCTCGTAGGCCCCGCCTAGGATCCGCTTCACCTCTTCGTCTACTTCGCACGCCGTCGCTTCGCTGCAGTCGCGCCGCGTGAACCCGTCGGGTGAAGTGGGAAAGAAAATCGCCTGGGGCGCCACCAGGTGCGCAACTCCGATGACCTTACTCATCCCGTACACGCACACCATCTGGCGCGCCAGGGCGGTCGCGTGTTCGAGATCGTTTTCCGGACCCGTCGTGATGTCGCCGAACGCCACCTCTCGGCGGCACGTAGTTCTCCGTAACAACGATTGGTGTCCGTGTTCCCTAGTTGGGGGATCGGGGCGCCGGCGCGAGCGTCAGCTGGTCGGGGTCTTTGAGAACCATCGCCGGACGCTCTTCGTACATGTGCAGCTTCCCAGTGACCAGCACCCACTTGCCCCCCATTGCTTCGGATCGGGGAAACGGCTCGTGTCCTCGTGAAAAATTATCGCCGCGAAGGTCTGACGCGGGTAGGGGAGGCCGAAATTGATGAACACCGTGCCCGCCGGAGTGACGTTTACGGTGGTGACAGTGCCCTCGACCCTGAGTGTCGCTTCCGTGTCCCGCATGTAGGTGGTGGCCTTGTCGGGATGTTGCTGCGCGCAGACATAGCGGAGTGGAACAAGTAGGGTGCCCGCGAGAACGCGCGAATAGCCGTCGATAGTTCATGGACGTCCCAACGCGTTCGGGCTGAGTGGGGTAGATGCAGCTCTCAGGCTCAGTGAAAAGCTGGTGGATCGTAAGAGAGCCGCCACCGGGCTTGCCACGGCGCGCGAGTAGCGTCAGGGAGTACGGGGGCGACGAACCGATTGCCGAGCGCATCCTCGGACCACCACCCGAGCCACGCTTGCCCGAGCTGTCCGCCCTGCGGACCGGCAGCACACGTGCCGCCGAGATGCGGCAAGGCAAGCCCGGTCGGCGCGATGCTTGCGCGAAACGCAATCTTGTAGAGGCAGCACCATGCCCGTGACTCCGACACGCGTTCCTCCGCTCCAGCTTGCACCGGGTGCGCCTGGAATCCCGGCGCGCTGGACCTCGAGTGCGAAATCGGGCGTCGGCACGGCGCTGAGCGACAAAAGCTTGGTCTGGTTCACGTTGAGCCACGGCATCGTGAATGAGATCTATTACCCGCGAATCGATCAAGCCTGCACCCGTGACATGGGTCTGATCGTGACCGACGGGGCGCAGTTCTTCTCCGAAGAGAAGCGGAATACGACATCGCAATTGTCCTGGATCGCTGACAGCGCGCCGGCGTTCCGGTTGGTCAACAGTTGTCTCTCAGGTCGCTACCGGATCGAAAAGCGCATCGTCACCGACCCCGATCGGCCCACCGTGCTGCAGCAGATCCGCTTCCGCGCGTTGCAGGGTTCCCTTTCCGACTACCACGTCTACGCGCTGCTCGCGCCGCACCTCGGCAATCAAGGCGGTGGCAACACGGCGTGGCTCGACGCCGTGGAAGGCACACCATTGCTGTTTGCGCAGCGGAACGGCACCGCTTTGGCGCTCGCCTGCTCGGTGCCGTGGATCCGGCGCTCCGTCGGCTTCGTCGGGGTGTCCGACGGATGGCAGGAGCTGCATGCGCACTATCGGATGTTGTGGGAATACACCCGGGCTGAGAACGGCAATGTGGCGCTCACGGCCGAGCTCGATCTTGCCTCCTCGGGAGGTGAGTGCGTCGTGGCGCTCGGATTCGGAGCGGACTCGCTCGAGGCAGCGCGAAACGCGATGGCGAGTCTGCGGCGCGGATTTGATCCGGCCAGCCGCGACTACGTCGCCGGCTGGCAGGCCTGGGGCCAGCAGTACTCCGGGGACCAGTTGCAGCAGATCAGCCTTGCCGTACTGCGGACCCACGAGTCGAAGTCAATCCCGGGCGGCCTCATCGCGAGCCTCTCGATCCCGTGGGGTTTTAGCAAGGGAGACAACGATCTCGGCGGCTATCACCTCGTCTGGTCGCGCGATCTGGTGGAAGCGGCTGGGGGACTGCTCGCTGCCGGCGCGCACGGGGACGTCGGCCGCGTGCTCGCCTTCCTTGAAGCCACGCAGCAATCGGATGGCCATTGGGCGCAAAACATGTGGCTCGACGGCTCCCCCTACTGGAATGGCATCCAGATGGACGAGACGGCGCTGCCGATCTTGCTCGTGGATCTGGCTCGGCGCGAACGCGCGCTCCGCGATGGCGACATCACACGATTCTGGCCCATGGTGCGGCAGGCGGCGGGCTACCTGGTTCGCAACGGCCCGGTCAGTCCCGAGGACCGCTGGGAGGAGGACCCCGGGTACTCGCCGTTCACCGTTGGGGCCGAAATCGCGGCACTGCTCGCGGCCGCAGATCTGGCGGACTTGAATCAGGAGGCGTCCACCGCCGCCTATCTGCGCGAGATCGCCGACGTGTGGTATGCCTCCATTGATCGGTGGATGTACGTGTCGGGCACGGACTGGTGCCGGACGTTCGATGCCGCGGGATACTACGTCCGGATCGCCCCGCTCGATGTGGGAGCAGCGGTGCGCGTCAAGAACGTGCCGCAGGCCGATGACCGTCGCCTCGCGATCCACCTCGTGAGTCCCGACGCGCTCGCTCTGGTCCGCTTCGGCGTGCGCGCGGCCGACGATCAGCGGATTCGCGACACGGTCAAAGTCATCGATGCCGTGCTCAAAATGGAGACGCCCTCCGGTCCCGTGTGGCATCGCTATAATGGCGACGGCTACGGAGAGCACGCGGACGGCGCGCCGTTCGATGGCACGGGGATTGGCCGTGGCTGGCCCCTGCTCACGGGCGAGCGCGCCCATTACGAGCTGGCGGCGGGACGGGCCGAGGTGGCCACCACGCTGCTCGGCGCGCTCGAACGCTTCGCCAACGAGGGCGGCTTGATCTCGGAGCAAGTCTGGGACGCGGCCGATATTCCCGAGCGCGAGCTGTATTTCGGGCGGCCGTCCGGGTCCGCCATGCCGCTGGTGTGGGCGCACGCCGAGTATTTGAAATTGCGTCGCTCCCTGCGGGACGGCCGGCTGTTCGATCGGCCGCCCCAGACTATGCAGCGATATCTCATGGCCGACACGACGTCCCCCCGGCTCGTCTGGCGCTTCAATCACCGGATTCGTTCGGTCCCTGCCGGTATGAGTCTCCGCGTCGAAACGCTCGCTCCCGCGGTCGTGCACTGGAGCGGCGACGCGTGGCGCACGATCCATGACACGCCCACTCGTGACGTGGGACTCGGAATCCATCTCGCCGACTTGGCGGTTTCCGCGTTGGCCGAAGGAGAGCAGGTGGTGTTCACGTTCTTTTGGCCCGAGGCGGACCGTTGGGAGGGGTCGGATTTCCACGTGCGCGTTGCCGCCGGGCATCGAGAGGGAACGGCTGGGTGAGCGCGGTCATCGCTTCGGACGAACGCCGCCTCGTTTATGTCGCCACCGCGATCTCTGCGCTCGGCGGCATGCTGTTCGGCTACGACATCGGGGTCATCTCGGGGGCCATCCTGTTCATCACGAACGAGTTTTCGCTCTCCCCGGGTCGCGAGGAGGTCGTCGTCAGCTCGGTTCTCGTGGGTTCGCTGGTGGGCGCGGCGGTGGGCGGCATACTAGCCGATCGATTCGGTCGCCGCCGCCTGCTGGTGTTCACCGCGGGGGTGTTCGGCGTGGGCGCGCTCGGCGCCGCTCTCGCTCCGGACACTGGATCGCTGATCGTCGCCCGGATCGTGGCTGGCACGGCCATCGGCGTCGCGTCTTTCGTCGCGCCACTCTATATCACCGAGATCGCTCCCGTCGCGATCCGCGGCAGGCTCGTCTCGATCAACCAGCTTGCTCTTACGATCGGCATCGTTGTTTCGTACCTGATCGACTATGCACTGGCTCCGGCTCATGCGTGGCGCTGGATGTTCGCGCTGGCGCTGATTCCCGCGATCAGTTTTGGCATCGGACTCGCGCTCGTGCCGGACAGTCCGCGCTGGCTCGTGGGATCGGGGCACGTCGATCGGGCTCGCGCCGTGCTGCGGCGCATTCGCGCTCCGGACGAGGTGGAGCGCGAGCTCGCCCAAATCGAGCACAGCGTTGCGCAGCAGCGCGGACAGTGGTCCGAGCTCCTGAGTACGTCCCTGCGGCCGGCGATGATCGTCGGGGTGGGTCTGGCGATCGCGCAACAAGTCACGGGCATCAACACGGTCATCTACTACGCGCCGACGATTTTCCATTTCGCCGGCTTGTCCTCTGTTTCGGTGGCGATCCTCGCCAGCGTCGGCGTTGGCGTCGTCAATGTCGTCATGACGGCCGTGGCTATGCAGCTCATCGATCGGGTCGGGCGCCGACCGCTGTTGCTCGGCAGTCTCGCGGGCATGGCGCTGAGCCTGCTCCTATTAGGTCTCGCGTTTGCGCTGCCCCGCTGGTCCGGCAGCCTCGGTTGGATCGCCGTGGCGAGCACGATGGTCTATGTCGGAGCATTTGCCGTCGGGCTCGGTCCCGTGTTCTGGTTGATGCTGTCCGAGATCTATCCGCTGCGCGTTCGTGGCCGCGCCATGAGCGTCGGGACGGTCGCGAATTGGACGGCCAATCTGCTCGTGGCAGTGTCGTTCTTGACGCTGCTCCACGCGCTCGGAAACGCCCCGACCTTCTGGCTGTATGGAGCGGTCAGCGTCGCCGCCTGGGTGTTCGCACTCTTCCTCGTACCGGAAACCCGGGGACGCAGCTTGGAGGACATCGAAACGCACTGGCGCGCAGGACGCGCGCCCCGCGCGCTGTGACCAAAGCTCCGCGAATGACGCGTAGCGCGATCCGAGTGCTGGCGGGTGACATTGGAGGGACGAATGCACGGCTGGCAATCGTGGGTATCGATGGCCCCGCCGCCCACGTGCTACGCGAGGCGCAGTATCGGTCAGCGGATTTCTCCGGACTCACCCCGATCGTGGAGCGGTTCTGTGAGGAGAACGGCGAGAGCCCAGAGCGGGCGGTGTGTGGCGTTGCCGGTCGGGTCGCTGGTGGCACGGCGCAGTTGCCGAACCTCGGGTGGACTGTGACCGAAGCGGAGCTCGCGGCCGCCACCGGTGCTTCACGGGCCGCGGTTATCAACGACTTTGATGCTACCGGCCACGGACTCGCGTTATTGACGGCGTCCGATCTGGTGGTATTGCAGCAGGGTATTCGTGTTCCGGACGGCGCGATCGCGCTCATCGGGCCCGGCACCGGTTTGGGGGAGGGGATGTTGCTGTGGGACGGCGCCCGCTACCGCGTCTATCCGTCGGAGGGTGGGCATGCGAGCTTCGCGCCGCAGAATGATCTCGAGTGGGGGCTGAGCCGGTTCCTCGCCGCGGAGTTCGGAGAAGTATCGTTCGAGCGTGTGCTCTCAGGTCCAGGGCTCGTGAGGACGTATCGGTATCTCGTGGCGACGGGCTACGCGCCGGAACGCGCTGATGTGTCCAGTGAGATGGTCCGGGGCGATCCCGCCGCGGTGGTCGCCGGGCACGGGCTGGCGGAGGACGACGCGATCTGCGCAAAGGCGCTCGACGTTTTCGTGTCCGTGCTCGGTTCGAAAGCTGGCGATCTCGCCCTCACCGTGTACGCAACTGGAGGCGTGTATGTGGCAGGCGGCATCGCGCCGCGGATCATCGCACGGTTGCAGCATGGTCCGTTTCTCGGGTCGTTTCACCGCAAAGGCCGGCTGTCGGAATTCATGGCGCGCCTGCCGGTTCGCGTCATCATGAACCCGAGCGTCGGGCTACTGGGCGCCGCGGCGGTGGCCGCCTCTCTTCCCTAGGCCATAACGAGGCGACAATGCCAGGAACCGACTCCACGGTGTTGCGCGGGCAAGCGGCGCTCGTTACCGGGGCCAATTCCGGGATCGGCGAGGCGATGGCTCGGGCGCTCGCCGGAGCGGGTGCCGCCGTCGCGGTGAACTACATCGTGCACCCCGAAGCGGCGGAGCGGATCGTTACGGAGATCGGTGCGAGCGGCGGACGCGCGATCGCGGTCATGGGAGACGTGAGCCGGGAGGCGGACGTCCGGGCGATGTTCGCCGCGGCCGTGCAAGCATTCGGCACGCTCGACATCGTCGTATCGAACGCGGGGATCCAGCGCGACGCGCCGCTCGTGGAAATGACGCTCGACCAGTGGAACGCGGTGATCGGTGTCAATCTCACTGGCGCCTTTCTGTGCGCCCGCGAAGCGGCGCGTGAGTTCCTGCGGCGTGGGCCGCGGCCCGGGGTCTCGCGTGCGCTCGGCAAGATCCTGTTCATGAGTTCGGTGCATCAGGAAATTCCCTGGGCCGGGCATGTGGACTACGCCGCATCGAAGGGCGGCATCATGCAGTTGATGCGCAGCGTGGCCCAGGAGCTGGCGGCACACAGGATTCGCGTCAACGCGATCGCGCCGGGAGCGATCAAAACGCCGATCAACCGTGCCGCTTGGGCGACTCCGGCCGCGGAAGCGAAGCTGCTGGAGCTCATTCCCTATGGCCGCGTCGGCGATCCTGCGGACATCGGCCGGGTCGCCGTGTGGCTGGCGTCGGACGACTCGGACTACGTGCACGGCGCCACCATCTTTGTGGACGGTGGGATGACGCTGTATCCCGGATTCGCGACGGGCGGCTGATTCTCGCCACCGGCGCGCGCGAGGTGCGTGACGCTGTTGCCGAGCTGGGTCACCGAGTGGCAGTAATTGCACGACGAGGTCGCGTGTCCGGAACTCTGGAGATCGGCCCGGGCTCTTAATCGCCCTGTGAGTTCTGTTCCCAGCCCCGTAGCTGTCTTGGTGTCTTGGTGTCTGCCCGCGAGTCCATGAACGCCGCATTGGCAGTGCTCCTGCAGCGAAGAGTCGAGCAGCAGGGCACGCGGCAAGCGGCGCACTCACCCG
>DATIYM010000046.1:0-30238 GCA_035517615.1 Gemmatimonadales bacterium | reverse complement strand
GGATCGTAGGTGCAGCGCAGCTCGGTGATCGCTCCCGCGCTGTTCTTGATGACCTCAGTGCAGGTGATGAGATAGCCGTAGCGCAGCCGGACTTCCCGGCCCGGTGCCAAGCGAAAAAACTTTTTGGGCGGCGCTTCCATGAAGTCATCGCGGTCGATGTACAGCTCGCGCGCAAATGGGAGCGTCCGCGACCCGGTGAGCGGCACGTCGTGCGGATAGTACGGCGCCTCGAGCTCCTCGGTGCGGCCTTCCGGATAGTTCGTGAGCACCATCTTCAGGGGATTGACGACACACAGCACTCGCGGCACGCGCATGTTGAGGTCGGACCGCACCGCATGCTCGTAGGTGGCCAGCTCGACCCGACTGTCGCTGCGCGCCACGCCGATGGTGTCGCAGAAATTCCGGATCGCCTCGGGCGTCACTCCCCGGCGCCTGATCCCCGCGAGCGTAGGCATGCGCGGATCGTCCCATCCGCTCACGTGCCCCTCGGTCACGAGCCGCAGCAGCTTCCGCTTGCTCAAGACGGTGTAGTCGATGTTGAGCCGGGCGAATTCGGTCTGCTCCGGCGGCCGCTCGAACCCGAGCTCGCGCATCAGCCACTCATAGACCTCGCGATTGTCCTTGAACTCGAGCGTGCAGAGGGAATGGGTGATGCCCTCGAGGGCGTCCGAGGGTCCGTGCGCGAAGTCATACAAGGGATAGATGCACCACGCGTCACCGCGGCGGTAATGCGAGGCGTGACGGATGCGGATCAGCGGCGTGTCGCGCATGATCATGTTGGGATGCGCCATGTCGATCTTGGCGCGCAACACGTGCGCACCGTCCGGGAACTCGCCCGCGCGCATGCGCGCGAGGAGATCAAGATTCTCGGCCACCGATCGATCGCGATAGCGACTGGGCGTCCCCGGCTTGGTGACGGTGCCGCGATGCAGGCGGATGTCTTCTTCGGACTCGCTGTCGACGAACGCCTTGCCCTTCTTGATGAGCAGGACCGCGAAATCGTACAGCTGCTCGAAGTAGTCGCTCGCGTACAACTCCTTGTTCCACTCGAAGCCGAGCCAGCGGACGGCGTCCTTGATCGCGGCGACGTACTGGATGTCTTCCGTGAAGGGGTTGGTGTCGTCGAAGCGAAGATTGACCGTGCCGCCGAATTCCCGGGCAATGCCGAAATTCAGGCAGATCGACTTGGCGTGACCAATGTGCGGGAAGCCGTTCGGCTCGGGCGGGAAGCGAGTCGCTATCGGGCGGCCGAACCTCCCGCTGGCGGCATCTTTCGCCACCATGTCGCGAATAAAGTCTTTCCGAGCGGCTTCCACGCGGTCCACTTGGTCCAAATCGACGGAGAGAAGGAAGGGAGCTTAGTCAGGGTACCGCCGGTCTCACAGGGCCGCTAAGTTATCGCCCAGCAGCAGGAGAGGTGGCCGAGAGGCTTAAGGCGGCGGTTTGCTAAACCGTTATAGGGCCAAAAGCTCTATCGGGGGTTCGAATCCCCCCCTCTCCGTTTCGTAGTCTCTCTCACATGTCGAACCCGATCCGCGTCCGCTTCGCTCCCTCCCCCACCGGCTACCTGCACGTCGGCGGGGCGCGCACGGCGCTGTTCAACTGGCTCTACGCGCGGCACACGGGCGGGAAATTCCTGCTGCGGATCGAGGACACCGATCGCGAGCGCTCGTCCGACGAGCACACGAAGGTGATTCTCGATGGACTGACCTGGCTCGGGCTCGACTGGGACGAAGAGCTGGTGTTTCAGGGCGCGGGGCTCGCGCGGCATCAGGAGATGGCGGACAAGCTGCTCGCCTCAGGGAAAGCGTACATGGACGAGGGCGCGATCCGGTTCCGGATGCCGCCAGGCGAGATCGCCTGGGACGACGCGGTGCACGGGCGCATTTCCTTCCAGGGCGAAGACCTCCAAGACTTCATCATCCTGCGGTCCGATCGTACGCCGATTTATAACCTTGCTGTCGTTGCCGACGATTTACATATGCGTATCACGCACGTGCTGCGCGGCGACGATCACATCTCGAACACGCCGAAACAGATCGCGCTGTACCGCGCGCTCGGCGCCGAACCGCCGACGTTCGGACACGTGCCGATGATCAATGGGCCGGACGGAAAAAAGCTCTCGAAGCGACACGGGGCCACGGCGGTCGGCGACTATCAGCACCTGGGCATCCTGCCCGACGCGATGCGGAACTTCCTGGCACTGCTCGGCTGGAGCCCCGGCGGCGACCGCGAGATCATGACGCGCGATAAGATGATTGAGCTGTTCTCGTTCGAAGGCATCCAGAGCAAGAGCGCGATCTTCGACATGACGAAGCTCGAGTGGATGAACGGGCAGTATCTCTCAGCCGCAGCTGCGGACACGCTGTACCCGCTCGTTGCACCATTGCTCGCAGCAAAAGGATTGAACGGCGATCGCGAGGCAACGGTACGAGCGATTGCCGTGGTCAAGACACGCGCGCGGACCACGCTCGAGATCGCGCAACGGGTAGCGGTACGGCTCGATGCGAGCTTCGTCGAAATGGATGACAAGGCAAAAAAAGAAATCACGAAGGACCCGGCCGGCTACCGCTCGGCCCTGAACGCGAGCATCACCGCATTGCGCGACCTGGCCTGGGACCCTGCGTCACTCGAGAAGGGGCTGCGCGCCCTCGCCGAGCAGCAGGGCGTGGCGGCCGGCAAGATCTTTCAGCCCATCAGAATCGCGTTGACGGGCGGAACGGTGTCGGAACCGGTGAACGAGTTGCTGGCTGTCGTGGGGAAAGAAGCGGCGTTGGCGAGACTAAGATCCGCGATGAACAGCGTCGCGACGTAGCGACGCCGCCGGGCCGTCGAAGTCGTCAGATTCGCAGGTGTAGCTGTCCGGAGTCGTGCCGCACAGCATCGCTCCCCAGCAGTACGCGGCTCCCGCGGCGGTAATTGCGCAGGTATGGTTGAACCCCGAGCTGATAGCGACAAATAGCACCTCGGTTTCGACGGGGACCGGTATAGCGGAACTGGTGCCCGGCGTGTTGGTGCCGAGCGCGTGATAGTCGTTTACGCCCCAGCAGTACGCGGCATGGGCAGTAGTCAGGCCGCAGGTGTGCAACAGACCCGCGCTGATCGAGAGAAACTTGAGTCCACCGCTGACCGGGACTGGGATATACGAAGTGTCGCCGGACGAACCGGTTCCCAGGGCGCCGTGGACGTTTTCGCCCCAGCAATATCCAACGTGATCGAACGTGACTGCGCAGGTATGATCGCCGCCGACCGAGATCGAGCCGAACGCCGATCCGCCCGTCACGGGCGCCGGCGTTGCGCCACAGGGCGCGCCGCTGTAGATGCCACCGGCTGCGCATTGCACAAGACCGCTCCGCCCGATGCCGAGCTGTCCGCGGTTGTTCATTCCCCAGCAATACGCGGCCCCCGTGGCTGTGATGCCGCAGGTGTGATTGGTCCAGCCGCTGCCGGAACTGAGCGACACGAAGGAAATACCGCCGGCCACGGCAACGGGCGTGTGAAATTGTCCGCCGACGGCCCCTGAGCCGGTCTCACCGTACAGGTTTTCACCCCAGCAGTAGGCCGCGCCGCCGGCGGCAAGCCCGCACGAATGCACCTGACCGACGACCACAGAGGACAACGTCACGCCGGGTACGGGAACGGAAGGTTGCGAATAGCCCACGGCAGAATCGTTTCCGAGCTGCCCATGCTCACCCAATGCGCCGTCTCCCCAGCAGAAGGTCGCGAGAGTATCGGTGACGCCGCAGGTGAACTCGCCGTTCACCGCGAGGCTTCTGAACACGAGCCCGCCGGCGACCGGCACCGGGACTCGAGCGCTGTCACGCGTTGTGCCGTTCCCCAGGGCCCCCGTTCCCCAACAGAAGGCGTGGCCATTCCCGTCGCGCCCGCATGTCACGTCCCCACCTGAGCTGATATCTGAGAACGCAACTCCGCCGGGGACGGGCATGGGGATCTGCTGGTCTGTCGCGCAGGCCCACAGGGCCGCGACGACCAAGATGGAGAACGTCGTTCGTGAAACGTGGCGTGCTGGCGTCGTGGCGTCGCCTCTCAGGGAGTCAGTGTATCGCGCTTCGCCTTCGTTTTCACGGTATCCCCCTCTCGCTGTCTCCGCTCAAAATCCCGCTCGCGCTGATGCTCCGCCCGCTCCTCCCGCACATAGCGCCGGAAATCCTCCATCGTCTGCGCGCGGCGCGCGGCCTGCATGATGTCCTCGCTCATGTACTGCAGCTCCCGCTCGCGCAGCGATTCGTCGAAGTTGCCCTGCGGCAGCATGTTGCCGAGCATGGCGAGCACGGCGTTCGGGATCTTCACGCCGGCCACGTAGATCGATGACGAGTCCATCCCCCACTTCTTGCCGCCCACGTCGGTGGTCCACGAGGGCTTGCGCTTGATGCGCTGCTCGGAATCGATCATGACGTTGAGCGAGTCGACCATCGCCTTGAGGCGATGGACGGCCACCGAGTCGCGCGGCAGGCTGTCATGGTGCGCGCCGTACAGCGCGCTCGCGACGCCGGTCGGCAGCGCCGGACGGGCCTGCGGCCAGATGCGCACATCGGAAAGCTTGGGCGCGGCGATGATTGGACCGGTGGGCGGCGCGCCGTTCTCCCCTGTCTGGCCCGCCTTTACGCCACCTGCCGCGATGGCCCCGGCAATGAGCGCCTCCATGGTGCGCGACCCACGCTCACCCGCTTCGGGTTTGGCCGCGGGGGCGACAGCAGCGACACCCGCCGTCGCGGCAGCAGCAGCAGCGAGAGTGGGTGAAGATGCGGCGGGCTCGGGTGGCCGAGCAGCTGAAGGGGGGGGCTCAAGTGCTGGAGGCGGCGGAACGACCGGGACTACATGAGGCTCGGCCCGCGGAATCCGATTGGGCGTAGTGAGCGGAGCCTCGGGCATGGGCACGACTCTGGGCGCGGCAAGATTGAAGAAGGCAACGCGCTCCCTACCCCGCTCGGCAAAACCCACTCCGAGCGCGAGCACGAGCAGTACGTGCACCACGCCGCTCGCCAGCCAGCTCCCACGCGCTCTGAGCTTCACTCAGTCCTTTCACCCGTTGGGATACGCAGCCCGCACAGCCTCCGCTCGGTCCGCATGTCACCCTTCGTAACGCCCCAGCAACCGCTCGCTCACCCGCAGCTTGGCGCAGCGCGCGTCCAACGATTCGTAGGCCGCATGATTCGTGCGCTTGAACGATTCGAACGCCTCGCGCGATTCCCAGCGATCGATTGTGGCATAATGGCGGCGCCGTTCGACATCATGCAACAGCTCGGTGCCGCGATACGCGGGATCAATCTGAAACAATCTCACCCAGTCGCCGTCGCGCGCATACACGCGCTCGAACTCCGCTTCGTACCCCGGACGGACCTCGAACGCCCATACAATGATGTGCACGCGCGAATTTACACCGCCACGCCGATGTCGTGTTCGGCGAAGAACTCCTCGCAGCGGCGCCGGACTTCGTCCCACGGCGCGAAGACGGTGGCCGCGGGCGGCAGCCCCGAGAGAATCGACCGGCCGTACGACTTCGTGACCGCGCGCGCATCGAGCAGCACGACCGCGCCGGCGTCGGAGCGCGTGCGAATCAGCCGCCCGAATCCTTGCTTCAACTTCAATCCGGCGAGCGGCACGAGATAACGCGTGAAGCCATTCTCGCCCCTGGCTTCGAGCCGCTCGAGCCGCGCCGCGGTGAGCGGCTCGGTGGGCACCTTGAACGGCAGCTTAGCGAGAATGAGCACGCGCAGTGCCTTGCCCGGGACGTCGACGCCTTCCCAGAAGGAATCGGTGCCGAAGAGAATGGCGGAGCCCGATTCGCGAAACCGGCGCAACAGCTGATCGCGCTGCCCTTCGCCCTGCACCAGCAGCGGCCAGCGCGGCGACAACCGACCGCGCACGAGGGCCGCCGCGCGGCGCAGGGCGCCGTGGCTCGTAAACAGCACGAAAATCCCGCCGTCCGCTGCCTGCGCGAGATCGAGTAGCACGCGGCTGAGCGCGGCATCGTGTCCCGACTCGTTTTCCCTGGGATCGGGAATGTCGGTCGGGACGCCGAACAGGCACTGTGACGCGAAATCGAACGGCGAGTCGAGAACCTCGCCGACCGACACGCGCCGCGGCTCGATGTCGAGACCGAGCCGCTCTTCGAGAAAGCGGAAATCGCCGCCCGTGGCAAGCGTGGCGCTCGTGAGCACGACGGTCGAGGTACGATCGAACAGATTGGTCTTCAGCACCGGAGCCAGGTCGAGCGGCACCGACGCGAGCACGAGATTCTGCGAACGTTTGCCGCGCTGCTCGATCCAGCGCACCGCCGGTGGACCGGGAGCGGGTCGCAACGCCGCGGTGAGCCCGAGCGCGGCCTGATCGAGCCGCCGCACCACGCCGCGCAGCTCGGCGATGAGCTGCACGGGGCGCTCGGCGGCGTCCTCATTCGCGAGGCGATCGGCGATGGTTTCGACCCCCTCGCGCAGCTGGTTAAATCCGATCAGGAGATTGTCGAACGAGACGCCGAGCCCGCTGGCCCACACCGGGTGATCGGCAAACTCCTCCGTGAGCCGAAGCACGGGGCCGTGCGCGCCCGTGGTTTCGAGCAGCCCCGCGAGATGAATCAGCATCAGGTCGGCGGAGCGGCGCGCGGCCGCAACTGCATCGAACAGGGTCTGGCGCAGCAAATCCTGGCTGGCACTGCGAAGCAGGTCGTTCTTTCGTGCAAGCTCGGCCGAGAGCGCGGGCAGCAGGCCGCGGCCGTTCCGCTCGAGGCGCGCGAACAGCCGGATGAGACCGAGCGAGCTGACGTGCGAACCGAGGTGAGTTGCCGCCACATCTTCGATATGATGCGCTTCGTCGAGCACCAGTCGCTGATACGGGGGCAGCACCGCCGCTTCGAGCCAGTTATCCGACGCCATGCGCACGGCAAGGTCGGACGCGAGCAGGTGATGGTTCACCACCACAATGTCCGCCTCGGCGGCGCGGCGGCGCGCCTGGAAGACGAAGCAGTCGTCGAAATGCGGACATTTGAGCCGCGTGCACAGATCGGATTCGGCGGCCACGGAATCCCACACTTCGGGTGACGGTTGATCGGCCAGATCGGAGAGGCTGCCATCGGTCGAGCGCGTGGCCCATGCGGCGATTGTTTCCAGCTCGGCGGCGCGCGCGTCGTCGAACAACGATTCCTGCCCCGCCCGGGCCTGCTCGAGCCGCGCGAGACAGAGATAGTTGTGCCAACCCTTGAGCAGCGCGAAGCTCGGGGTGCGATCGCCGGTCGCGAGCGCGCGCGCGAGAATCGGCAGGTCCTTGCCGACGAGCTGTTCCTGCAGGTTGATGGTGTTGGTCGAGACGACGGTGCGCTCGCCGTTCTCGGCTGCCCAGCGCAGCGCCGGCACGAGATACGCAAACGATTTACCGACGCCCGTACCCGCCTCGAGCAGCGCTACACCGCCATCGTTGTAGACGTCGCTCGCGTACGCGGCCATGTCGCGCTGCGACGGACGATCTTCAAACGCGATGCCGCCCAGCGCGCGCGAGACGGGTCCATGCTCAGCCAATATCGCTGCGACATCGATGGGATCGAGCCGCGTGAGCCGTTTGGCGCGCGGTACTTCGACCACGACGTAGCACTCGGTGACCGCGTTGTCGACGATGGCGAAGCCGACGCCGCCGTCGTGCAGCCGGGCTGCCACCGCGAGGTCGGCGCCGGACGGCTCGAGCGAGCCGCTCGGGTGATTGTGCAGCAGCATGTCGCCGCGCTCGGCGACGCCCGGCAACGCGAGCACGGCGTCGATCGTTCCCCGCGCCACGACCCGCGCTTCGATCAGAGCGCGGTTGCCATCGAGCCGAGCGACGAATGACACCTCGCGACCGCCGGCGGCACGAATCTCCGCGCGCAGCAGGTCGCGTACGGCCGGCGCCAGCCGCTCGATGCTCACGTCTTCAGTTCACGCTTCTTGGCCGCGGGAAAGAGCACGTTGTTGAGAATCAGCCGGTAGCCCGGCGAATGCGGATGCAGCGAGAGATCCGTCGGCGGGTCGCCAATCTGGTGCTGCGGGTCTTCCGGATCGTGGCCGCCGAAAAACGTCCAGGTGCCATTCCCCAGATCGCCGTGGATGTACTTGACCCAGGGCGCGCCTTCTTCGTCGGCCAGCACGATCACGCTCGGCTTCAAGCGGGTGCGCAGGAACGACGAGGTCAGTCCGTAGAAGTCCGGAATGATCTGGCGATGGTTCTGGACCAGCATGGTCGGCACCGGGTCGATCTTGGCGCTGAAGTTAAAAAGCTTGAACGCGCCGAGCGGCTGGCGGCGGCCGGGATTGTTCACCTGATGCCCATCGATGTCCGAAAAGCTCGCGATCTGCGGGTTGGGTTCGATGTGCCCGCCCGTGAAGGCGAACGTCTGGCTCCAGTCGAGCTTCTCGTCGGCATTGGGATCGACGGGAGTGCCGTCGGCGAACGCGGCGGCGATGTCCACGTGCTCGGCCGCGAGTGCCAGGTCGATCGTTTCGGTGGCGGTGCACATGGCGAACAGGAAGCCGCCGTTGCGCACGAATTCCCGGATGCCGCGTGCCACGGCTTTTTTCAGGTCGGGCACGGTGGCGAACCCGAGCTGGTGCGCCGCCTGTGTGTTCATGCGCACCATCTCGGCGAGCCACGGCTCGCCGCCGTAGATCAGGTAGAACTTGGAATATTGACCGGTGAAGTCTTCATGATGGAGGTGCAGCCAATCGCAGCCCGCCAGCCCACCGCCGAGCACTTCGTGGTCCCACACTTTCTGGAATGGGATGCCGGCGTACTGGAGCGCCATGGTCACGGCGTCATCCCAGGGCAGCGCGTTGGGCGGAACGTACACGGCGACTTTGGGGGCCTTCTCGAGCGTCACGGAATCGGCGTTGGTCCCCTCGATTTCTCCCCGAATCGCACTGACGTTCTCCGGTCCAACCGGCGTGAACTGCACACCCGCGAGCGCGGCCTCGCGCCGCACGGCATCTCCGTCATTCAGCAGGAACGACCCGCCACGATAGTTGATTAGCCATTCGACCGTTTGCCCAGCCTGAACCACTCGATACGCGACACCATAGGCCTTGAGATGATTGCCCTGCGCGTCGTCCATGGGGATCAGCAGCTGGCCGGCGAGAGACGTCGGACGGGCGGACCGGTGGACTCCGGGACCGAGAACCACGGCCGCCGCGACGCGGCTCAGACGTTCTACGAAATCACGACGCTTCACGACTTCGGAATTGCTCCCTTCGCTAACTCGAGCTGGCGGCGCGCCTCGGGAACCACCGCGCTGCCCGGATAGGTGAGAATCAGGTGCTCGAGATGCTGAATGGCCTCTGGGTTCTTCCCCTGCCGGATGAGCAGCTCGGCCCACGCCAGCTCGGCGGCGGGCGGCGCCGATCCCTGGCCACCGCGCTTCATGGCTTCCTCGAACAAACTCGCGGCGGGGGTGCGGGATTTGTCTCCCAGCTGCGCGGCGACGCGTCCCGCGAACAGCAGCGCCTCGGCGCCGCCGGCCTCGGGCGGCAGGTGATCGGCGGCGGATTTGAGCGCCTTGACCGCCCCGCTCGAATCGCCCTGCGCCAGCTCGAGCAGCGCACTACCCAGCTCCGGAGCGCGCGCGTCGGGAATGCGCGCGATGAGCGCGAGCAACGCCGCGCGCTCGGTCGCCTCGTGGCGGTCACCGGTGTAGGGACCAGCCTGCCGAATCAGCGAGCGCGCGCGAGCGAGGTCGCCCTGATACAGCGCGATCCGGCTGTACAGCGCGAGCGCGGCAACGCTCGAGTCGTTCGCCAGCGCCGATTCGGCGAGCGCGAGCTGGCCCTGCCGGATGCGCGCGCGCGCCAGCTCGAATCGCAGTGCGCTCCTGGTCGAGTCCGGCAGATCGTGAGCCACGTGCGCGAGGCGCAGCGCGGCGGAGTCGAGTTGTCCCTGCTTGATCAGGGCACCGATGAGCGTCGCCTGCGCGAGATCCTGGGCATCGGACGGCGCGGTGGAATCGGCCGCCACGTACTCGAGCTGGGCCCGCGCGGACGCGGCGTCGCCCGCCTCGAGAAATGCACGCGCCGCATCGCTCCGGGCCCGGATGGCGAGCTGTACGGGGACGATCTCGGCAAAGCGGACCAACGCCTGGCCGCGCACCTGCCACGCCGCCGGCGTGCCCGGCGCGGCGGCGAGATCGGCGAAACGATGCAGTGCGTACGCGTTCTCGGGCGTATGCGATGCCGCGGTGGGCGCGAAGATCTCCCACGCTCGCGCGGGATCGCCCCACTCGAGCAACAGCTCGGCCGCAACGCGGCGCGATTCCAGGGACGCGCTGCCCGATGCCAACGCGTCGGTGATCTTGCCACGTGTCTCCTGGGGAGCTTCCGAGAGCTGTGCCGCGGCGTTCGGGATCTGCGCCGGCAGAGCCGTGACCGCGAGCCCCCACTCTTTGGCGGCGGGCACCCACTGTCCGATCCGGATGTACAGCTCACCCAGCTCAATCGCGAAAGCCGCCGGCCGGCGCAGTGCCTGGCGGCCATCGAGCAGCACTTCACGGGCGGCATCGTAGGCGGCCACGTCTTCGAGCGCGATGGCCCACTCACGGTACGGTGCCTCGTCTCCGGGTCGCGCCTGCGTCCAGCGGCGCGCCATCGCTCGGGCCGAATCCGGCTCGTTCAAGATCAGATAGAGCCGGAGTAACAGCGCCTGGAGATCGGTACGCGTCGAGTCGGCCGCCACGGCGCGCTGCGCATACGGCAACATCTCGGGCAGGCGATTGAGCAGCGGCAGGACGCGCTCGAGGCCGAGCAGCGCGGGGAGATTGGTCGGATCGGCGCGCAGCGTGGCGAAGTAGAGCTCCGCCGCTTTCTCCCCCTGCCCGCTGCGCTCGAGCTCGAATCCCTCACCGATGACCTGCGCGCGCGCCCCGGAGAACGGAACCAACCAGAGGGCGATCGAGAGCACGAGCGCCGCGCGCCTAATGCGTCCCCCCCGGTCCCGTCTCGGCTCGCGCGGGAGTGTTGAGACGGCGGAAGTACTCGAGCACGAGGCGCCGCTGTTCGGGGGTCAGGCCGCGTAATTCATCCCAGGTGGGATAGCGCACGCGGGGGCCCGCACCGGTCGCGCCGCGCAGCAGCTCAGGTGGAATGTGAACGCTGTCGATCGACGCGGCCTGGCTCACGCGGTCCTTCTTTTCGTCGGGCTCGGGACCGGTGAGGCTACGGCCGGCATCGAGCAGATGGTGATAGAGCAGCGACTGGCGGCGGATGGTGAGTGGGTCGAGCCGCCCGGCCTCGAGTTGCGCCGCGATGTCGCGCGCTTCTCTAGCCATGGCACCCGCCTGATCGCCCGCGCCCTCGGCGCGCATGCGGTCGAGCTGGTTGGCGAGCGCGCGCTGCTCGCGGGCGATGGCCTGGAGGCGTTCCTGCACCGCCTGGCCTCCGGCCGCTTGCAGCGGCAACAGACCTTCCGTCTCGCCGTTCATTCCGCCCTGCTGCTGGGCGAGCTTCGCCAGCTCTTCCATGGCTTCGGAGAACCCGGTACCCGACTTCGCGCCGGACACGTCGCCGCGGCTCCGCGCCAGGGCGAACGCGGTGGCGTTGAGGGCATCGACCGATTGATCGGCGAGCGTCGCCGCGCCTTCCGCGCCGTTGCCGCTCGGGTCGGCCTCGCCGAGCTGCTCGCCCGTGGCCTGCATCTGGTGCTGGGCGAAGCCGAGGGCGCGCTCGAGCTGCGGCGAGACCAGCGCGTGCCGTCCCGCGGCAGTGCGAATCTCTTTGGCGACGAGCTGGGTGCCTTCCTGCACCGAGGCTTGCTGCGAGCGCACCGCGGGGCCGGAGTTGCCAGTGTGCAGCGCGTCGGCGATGTCCTGCTGGCGCGCGGCGAGGTCGGCGGTCTCGGCGAGCGCGCGATCGAGTGCGTCGAGCGTTTCCTGCCGCCACGCCCGGGCGAGCGAATCCCGTTGCTCCCGAAGCTCCTCGGGAATGGTGGCGAGCGAGGATTCGGCTTGCTGGCCCGCGCTCATGGCGGCCGACGACTGGCGCACGCCGCCCTGGGCCGCGGAAGCCGCGCGGTTCATCGCGCTGTGGGCTTGCTCTGCTGCCGTGTGCGCCCCGTCGAGCGCCGCTTGATTGGCCGAATCACTCGAAGCGCGCGCGAGGTCGGCCGCCGTTTTCTCGATGCCATGCGCGAGCGATTCGGCCCGCGCGGCGAGCGCCGCCTCACGCGCCGCCGCGGCGGTGTCGAGCCGGCGCGCGTCCGACTGGTTCCATTCGGCCTGGTGCTGGTGGAGATCTTCCGCGTCGGCGGCGAGCGACGCCAGGTCGCCTTCGATCGCCGCGCGGCGGAACAACTCACGGCTTTGCTCCAGCTCCTCACGCAGTTGCTGCTGCGCTTCGGCGAGCCGCTGCAGCGCATCGCGCGTCGCTTCGGGATCGAGCCGGGCGAGCGCGTTCTGGAGATCCTTCAAGCGCTCCTCGAGCTCGGGCGTGAGCGCGCGCTGCAGCAGGTTCTGGACTTCAGCGAGCCGGGCCTGGAAGGCGGTGTCGGTGATTCCCGCCGCCTGCGCCGCCCGCGCCACCTGGTCGAGCTGCTGCGAGAGCTGATGCGCCCGCGCTTGCAGCTCAGCCTGCTGCCGCTCGATTGCCGCGGCGCGCTCGCTCGCTTCGAACGGAAGCGATCCGGGCTGGCTCTGAGGATTGGGACGAAGCGGGCTCTGTCCCTCCCTGCTGCCACCCGTCTCGGCGCGCATGCGCTGCTCGGCGAGATCGCGAGTCTGGTCGGAGAGCGCGTTCTGTGCGGCGACGAGGGAATCGGCAGCCTGGGCCACGTCGTGCGTCTGGGCGCGTGCCGCCGCGCGCAGGTCCTCGAGGCCGGGCAAACGCAGCGCGTAGTCGGGGCTCTGCCCTATATGCGGCGTGGGCGCGTTGTCCCACGCTTCGACGCGGAACTTGAGCGTGTCACCGGGGAGCAACCCGCGGCGATCGCCGGCGAGCTCACCTTGGATGAGCGCGCGATCGCCCACCGCCTGGGCGTCGAGCGGCTGCCGCAGCGCCTCGCCGACCTTGCCGCTCCGGCTCGCGCGCCAGCTCACGATTGCCACGCGGGCGATGCCGTGATCGTCGCGCACATCGACCACGAGCGGTTGCCGCATGGTGATCGGCAGCATGGTGTCGCGGCCCGGCACGGGCACGGCCACCACGGGCGCGGAATCGGGCACCACGCGCAGTGCGAGCTCCGGAATGTCACCCTCGAGGGGCGCGCCACTGGCGGGCGCGATGGCGAGCTGCCAGCGTCCCGAACTGTGCGGAGTAAATCGACCGCTGAAATGCGTCCCGCGCATGGACAGCCGGGCCCCGCTCTCGGCACCCGCTCGCTGCCACGCTGCGTCGGTGGCGGGAACGCTCAGCTCGCCCGTGGTCACGATGTCCGTGCCTTCCGGGATCAGGATGGTATCGCTCCCCGGCACGAGCGGCTGCTCGTCGCGACTCAGGTAGGCCGGGAACCGGGCGATCACGTTCAGGCTCGCGATGAATGCCGCGCGCGCCAGGACGATGCGGCGCTCCACGCTGTTTCGGGAGCCGCTCGAGGCTTTGACATACAGGTCGGCACCGAGCGGGCCGAGCGTCCGGACTACCTGCCCCGACTGGTCGAGCGTGAGCGGCTCGGGGTGCCATGGCTCTCCCGGCGCGCGGGTCCAGAGCGTGGCGTGTAGCGCGCCGGGAACACGCACGGTCACTTGCACGCGGTCACCGCGGCGGACCGTGTCGCGGTCGATCTCGAGGCGGACCGGTGCGTTCGCGTCAGCGAGCGCGCGGAACGGGTGCCAGAACGCGGCTCGACCCGGGGAGGGTGAGGTCGCGATGAACACCAGCGCGCCGAGAACGGCGGCGACGGCGCCGATCACGATACGCCGGCGGGTCTCGCCCTCGAGGACGCGGTCGACGCGCGGACCGACCTGCGTAACGAAACGCGCAGCGCGAGCGTCGGCGAGCGCCAGCAAATCGGGACTCGTGGTGGCGCGCCGCGACGGCAATACTCCGACGACGCTCCCCGAGCGACCAGCCCCAGCCTGTTCGGCGAGGCGGCCGAGCACCTCGGGACTCGTCCCGCGCCGCGCGCGAATCCCCTGCCATACGGCGAGCGCCACGACGACGAGCATGGCGGCCCACGCGCCCACGATCGGCGCCGGTAGCGGCGCCAAGCGCATGCCGAGGGCCGCGATCGCCAGCACGATTCCGCCGGCGAGGAGGAACAGGGCGCCGCGGCGCGCCCGGACATGCGACGCCCCAAGGTGGCGAAGCCGCCTGCCCGTTTCCGTCACCGGAGCGAACTCACGGCGTATGTGAACAGATTGACGCCCATCTGGAGCGCTGCTTCATGCAGCGCTGGAGGATCGTGGTGTACATCGGGGTCTTCCCATCCATCGCCCAGGTCCGTCTGATAGGAATAGTACACCACGAGCCGGTTCCCCAAAAAGATCCCGAATCCCTGAGCCGGAAGCCCGTCGTGCTGGTGGATTTTGGGCAGCCCTTTGGGAAAATCGTACACGATGTGATAGATCGGGTGGCTGAGCGGCACCTCGACCAGGGGGTGATCGGGGAAGACGCGCTGGATCTCGCGGCGGAACGATTTGTCCATGCCATAATCATCGTCGGCGTGAAGGAATCCCCCCTGCTCCAGATAGCGCCGCAGCGTCACCACGTCATCATCGGAGAGGTGCACGTTTCCATGCCCCCGCATAAAGAGGTAGGGCACGTCCCAGAGATCGTTACTCGCGAGCGTGACGACCTTCTCGCGCGGTTGGACGGCCAGACCCGTGCGCTGCTTGATCGCGGCGAGGAGGTTCGGGAGCGACGAGGGGCCGGCGTACCAATCTCCGCCTCCATCGTAGTGAAGGCGGGCGATCGTGAGAGACGCGGCGGCGGATCGGCGGATCGGCGGATCGGCGGATGGAGAAGGCGCTCCCGTTTTGGGAAGCGCTAACGCGAACAGGACCAGCCATCCGTAAATCCGCCAATCCGCCCATCCGCCGATTTTCATAGGTCATTCACCAACCTGTACGCCGCATTTCTCGAAATCCCCGTCTCTTCCGCCAGCCGGTCCGCCACGTCCTTGCGCGACATGCCCTCCGCAAGGAGCGCTCGGGCACGGGCCTCGGGATCGGAGGGACGCGGTTCACGTGCCGGTGGGCGGCCGGTGCCCGAGACGACGACAGTAACCTCGCCACGCACGGGGGCTTGCGCGTAGTAACCCGCCAGCTCCCGGAGAGTGCCCGCCCGGGTCTCCTCGAACACCTTGGTGAGCTCGCGCGCGAGCACGGCGCGCCGTTCGTTGCCGCACACCTCGATCAAATCCTCGAGCAGCTCGGTCACGCGATTCGGGGATTCGAACACCACGACCGTCCACTCGCTCGCCGCGATCACGTCGAGCAACCGGCGTCGCTCCGATCCCTTGCGCGGCAGGAAGCCCAGGAACACGTAGCGGTCGGCCGACAGTCCCGAGACGCCCAATGCCGCGGCCACGGCGGTAGGCCCGGGGATCGTCACGACCGGTATGTCGCGTTCACGAGCGGCGGCGACGAGACTCGCGCCGGGATCGCTCACCGCCGGCGTCCCCGCATCGGTAACGAGCGCGACGTCTTTTCCAGTGCCGAGGAGGTGGAGGATGCGGCGGGTGGCGGATTCGCTCGAGTGCGCATGAAAGCTAATTAATGCCGACGAGGATCCGACGTGGACGAGCAGCGTTTTCGAGCGGCGCGTGTCCTCCGCCGCGACGGCCGTTACACTTCGCAGCGTCGCCGCCGCGCGGGGCGAGAGGTCTTCCAGATTGCCGAGGGGTGTGGCCACCACATAGAGCGTCCCGGCCATGTCACCACGCGACCTGCCACGGCAGCCGGCTATAGAACCCGGCCGACTGCAGCACAAAGCGATGTTCGCGAGTCGCTTCCCTGAGGATGCCCGGCGCGATGCCGGGCATGACGACCTCGATTCCCTCGAGCAGCTGCAGCGACCAATCGGAGAGCGCGCCGGCGAGATCTTCGGCCTGCACCACCATGTCCGGGGGCTCGGTGCCGCGCGGCGCGGAGAGCACGCGAATGGCCTGGTGAATGTCTTCGATGCCGGCGCACACCTTCTGGGCGCGACGCCGCGCCTCGGTAGGGAATTCCTTTTCGACGGCGTCGACCATGCGCCAGTACACCTCGCGGTAGGTGGAAATCAGCGAGCGCGACGCCTGCGTAGGCAGGTCGGCAACGGGACGGAACATGGCGGCGGAGAGCGCGGGCGGACGTCCGGTCCGCCCGCGCACCTCGCTCTCGACGAACTTTACGGGCGTGAGCGACTCGGGCTTGTCGGTGAAGTAGCCGCCGGTGGGTCGCCCGCGCTCGAAGCGCAGGTAGGACACCCGCCCGTCGGCGATGAGCTCGAGGATCCCATTCGCCCCGCCCTGCGCGAGCCGCGTGAGCAGCGCGTCGGAGTCGCCGGCTTCCACCGGGAGCGGTTCCACGTGCGCGGCGCAGGACTGATACATCCACGCGAGCTGCTCGAGCGGCGCGGTGCAGTAGGTCAGCTCGCCGCGCTCGAGCTCAGCCTTCATGCGATGGAGGGCGTCGGTGATAGTGATGACCTCGCGGCCGCTCGCGGTGAGCGAGCAGGCATTCACGGCTTCCCCCCGGCGCAGGAACGTGAGCACACATTCTTCGGGGAGGTAGGTCGCGAGGTAGCCGTCCACGCGACCGTCGCGGTCGCGTTTGGCGAACGCGAGCAGGTTGTCGAGATGAATGAAGGCGAGTCGAGTGCGCTGGATGAGCCGATCCGCCGCCGGGAACGTGAGTTCCGAGAGGCGGATCAGCGAATTCGTCAGGCGAGCGGTGCTCGCGCGCATGGCCCTCCCGCTCGACGGCGGGTGCTACGACAGGTGCTGTTTGATCTTCTGGTCGAATACCGTCTTCGGATAGGCGCCCACGAGCGTGTCGACGTGGTGGCCATCCTTGAAGAATAGAATACTCGGAATCGAGCGGACGTTGAAGCGCATGGCGGTACGCTGGTTCGCGTCTACGTCGACTTTGGTCACTTTGACCTTGCCATCGTACTCACCCGCGATCTGCTCCATGATGGGCGCGACCATGTGGCATGGTCCACACCACGTGGCCCAGAAGTCGACGACGGCCAGCCCATGGTATTGTTCGACTTCCTGCGAGAACGTGGCATCGGTGACTGCCACGGGATGCGTTTCCGTCATGATCCTTCCACTCCTTGTCGGTATAAATCCATTAAGTTGCCACTCATGTCCGGCGGATCCCGAGGTTCTGCTCGCGTTGCCCACATCGGGATCGCCGTTTCGAGCATCAGCACGGCCCTGACGTTCTATCGCGATGTGCTCGGCCTCGAGCCCCTGCCCCCGGAGACGGCCGACGGCGCCACCATTGTTTCGCTGCCGCTCGGCGACGTGCACGTCGAACTGCTCGAGCCCCTGGCGCCGGACACACCCGTTGGAAAATTCCTCACGCGACGCGGACCCGGGATACACCACATCTGCTATCGCGTCCCCGATCTCGATCGGGCGCTCACCGCCGCGCGGGAGTCGGGTTACGAGCTGATCGACCGGACCCCGCGCACCGGCACAGGCTCGCGGCGCATCGCGTTCGTTCACCCCCGCTCGACCGCCGGGATCCTGCTCGAGCTGACCGAGTAGTAACGCCTGCCATCAGTCGTCGGTTCCTGGTCCTGGCGGCTTGCAGCCGCGCACCGGCGCGGTCGCGGCCTCGAGATGCACATCGTACACAATCCAGGCGCCCGTGTGAGTGCGAATCAGGTCGAGCGGCTGGACGAGCGAGCAGCCGGTGCGCTGCAGCTCGATGCGGAATTCCCGCTGATTGTCGTGACCCGCGACCGGCAGCGGGCCTTCGACCACGCGATACCCTTCGTGGGCGAGGTATTTTTGGATCACGGCGACGCGCTTTTTCAGCTCCTCGGACTTCATCCATTCGACCGCGGGGCCGCGCTCCGTGCCCCAGAGCGCACCCATGCGCGTTTGATCGTTGACGCGGACCGCAGTCATGAACTGCGAGATCGTCTCGATCATCGATTGGGGAGCCGGCGGCGCGGTCGTCGTCTGCGAACCGCAGCCAATGCCGGCGAGCGCCGTGAGCACGGCGATTCGTCGTCGCATCTCCTGCACCATCCGGGTGGCGAGTGACCCGAAGGTAAGAAACGATGCGGCTCTACGTCAACCTTGACCACGTCGCGACGCTGCGTGAAGCGCGCCAGACCGACGAGCCCGACCCGATGCGCGCCGCGGCGGACGCGGAACGCGGCGGCGCAGATGGAATCACCGTGCACCTGCGCGAGGACCGCCGTCACATTCAGGACGCCGATGTGCGCGCGCTCCAGCACTCGGTACGCACGCTCGTCAATCTCGAGCTGGGGGCGAACCCCGCGATCGTACGATTCGCGACCCGCGAGCGCCCGTTCCAGGCCACGCTCGTCCCCGAGCGACGCCAGGAGATCACGACGGAGGGCGGACTCGCGCTCAAGCGAGGCGATCGCCGGACTGCCGACGCGATCGCCCGGCTCACGCGCGCGGGAATCCGGGTCAGCCTGTTCATCGATCCGGACGTGCGCGTGATCGATCGCGCGGCGGACCTGGGCGTGCCCGCGATCGAGCTGCACACGGGCCGCTACGCCAATACCTGGCGGAAAGGCGACGCCGCGCTGCGCCAGCTGGCGCGTGCGGCGGCGCACGGGCGCAAACGGGGGCTCGCCGTGCACGCCGGCCACGGGCTCACCTACGAGAACGTCCAACCCGTCGCCCGGATCGCCGAAATCGAAGAGCTGAACATCGGACATACGATCGTGAGCAACGCGATCTACTGGGGAATCGAGGAAGCCGTGCGGCGGATGCGCCGGCTCGTGGACGAGGCGAGCGGAAAGTCCTAATTTCGAGGCCATGAGCGATCCGGGTAAGCCGTTGGGCATGTCCGATTTCTTCGCGCTCGAGGCGGGCGAGTATCTCGAGCGCCTGGACACGCTGTTCGCACAACCCGATCCCTCAGTGGATGAGTTCGTGCGGCTCGCCCGCGCGCTGCGCGGCAGCGCGCTTATGGCCCAGAAGCCTCCCATCGCGCGCGCCGCCGCGGGGCTCGAAGCGGTGGCCCGCGCGCTGCGGGAAGGGCGCCGGTCCTGGGACGCGGCCACGAAGCAGCTCAGCATTCGCGGGCTCGACGATGTCAAAGCGCTGGTGCGCCGCTCCGCCGAATGGGGCGAGGCCGATCGGGCCAAAGCCGAGGCGGTTGCCGCCGAGCTGGAGAGCGCCGTCGGCGCACCGGTCGCGCCGCGCCGAGCGGCCTCGGCGGATCAGGCACCCGCGCTCGACGCCGGTGCGCGCGCGTTCGTGGCGCGCGAGGGCGCGGCGATCGCGAGCGCACTGGCGCGCGCGGTGCAGAGTCTTCGGATAAATCCGAAACAACTCGATCCGCTCCGCCTCGTGGTGCGCGCGCTGCAGCCGCTTCGGGGACTGGCGGCGTTGAACGATCTCCAACCCTTGCCCGACCTGCTCGAGGGGATCGAACGCGCGATCGAGGATCTCTCGCGGCCCGGCTTCAGGCCGATGGTCGCCCCGCCCGAGCTGTTCCAGGCAGCCGACGCGGCGATCGCCCGCGCGGCGCGTGAAGTCGCCGAGCAGGGGCGTCCGAGCCCCGAGGCGCCCGAGTTTCATCAGTTCGCGAAGCTGCTGCTCGGGTTTTCGGAGCCGCCCGCCGAACCTGATGCGGTCTCGATCACGACGCTGTTTCACGACGATGCCGGGCCCCACATCGTGCAACAGGGAGGAGCAAGCGCAGTTGCGGCGCTGGGCGCAGCGGCGAGCGGAACGGGCCCGTCGCTCAGCCGGCTCGAGCTGGTGAGCCAGGGCGAGCATCTGCGCCAGGCGGCTGATTCGCTCGAGCGCGCCCCGAGTGCGACGCAGCGGCAGCTGCGGGCGCATACCCTCGCCGGGACGTTGCGCATGCTGGCGAGCGCGAGCGGCGGCCCGCTCGCGGCGCGACTGGCCGAATTCTCCGGAATCGCGCGCGATGCGATCGCGAGCGGCGCAGCGGCGCGCGGCGCGCCGGAATTCGCCGCGCTGTTACGCGATACGGGCGGGCTCTTGGCCCGTTCGGGCTCGGGCGACGAATCGGCGCTCGCCGCCGAGTTCGCCCCGTTGATTGCGAAGGCGCGCGCGCTCGGCGCCGCGACACCAGTGCCCCGCGCCGCGCCGGCTCCGCCCCTGGAGCAGCCGCCGCTCGTGACGCGCGAGCCGGTCGAGCAAAACGGCGGTGGGCTCGCCGCGACATGGACCGCATACGAGCAACGCGCATCGGCGGGTGTGGGCGCCGGTTCACTCGATGAACTGCTGCGGGGCCGCCCCGTCGCCCCGGCCGCATCGCCGGCCGGCTCGACTCCGCAGACGTCCGCGCCCGTGGTCGACATCGGGACGCTGTTGTACCGTGGCGAGCGGGCGCGGGCGCGCGCGCAGGAAGTCCGTGACGCAGCGTCGCGCGCCTCGGGCGATAGCCTGCGCCACCTCATCGACGAACTCTACGACCTCGTTGCCCTCGCCCTCCAACCCAACGCCTGAACCTCGCCCCGCCCCGGTCAAACGGAGGTTGGGGTGGGGCTGGGGTTGGGTGGTCGGGTTGGCGATCAGCGTCGCCCTGCTCGCGTGGACGCTGCACGGGGTCGATCTCGGCGCGGTGGCCGGTCACATCCGCCGCGCAGACCCGTGGTTCTTCGCGCTCACGATCACCTGTGCCACGCTCACCTTCCCGCTGCGGGCGATCCGCTGGCGCGTGATCCTGCCCGGGCCGGACGGCAGCGCGTTTCCGTTTACACCGTTGTGGCGCGCGGTGGCCGTCGGATTCATGGCCAACAATCTTCTGCCGGCCCGCATCGGCGAGGTGGTCCGCGCATACTTCGTCACGCGTGAGCTGCCGGTGCGGTTTTCCACGGCACTCGCCTCCATTGCCGCGGAGCGCGTGTTCGACGGGCTCACTCTCGTACTCTTCCTGTGGGTCGCGCTGCTGGGACCGGCCGGCGCCGGCCACTCGATCGAATCGAATGCGATCCTGGTGCATATCGCACGCTGGGCCGGTGTGGTGTTCGTGATCGCCCTGGGCATCGGACTCGCCATGGCGTGGCAACCCGCGCGTACGCAGGAAATCGCCGCCCGCGCGGCGCGGCGAATTTTCCCGGCGCGCATCGCGCACCGAGTGACCGACATCGTCGCCGGGCTCGTGAGCGGGCTCGATGTGTTGCGCGATCGCCGCCGAGCCGCCGGCGTCGTGGCGTGGTCGCTGGTACTGTGGTTCGTGAACGGGCTGTCGTTCGCCGCGTGCTTCCGCGCGTTCGATCTCGCGCTGCCGTGGACTGCGGCGTTTCCGTTGCAGGCGCTGGTGGGATTCGGCGTGGCCGTGCCTTCGTCTCCGGGATTCTTCGGTCCGCTCGAGGCGTTCATGCGGCTGACGCTGGGCCTGTACGGAATCCCGGCCGACCGCGCCGTCAGCTACGCGGTGGCGTATCACATCGGCGGATTCATCCCGATTACCCTGATCGGGCTGTACGAGCTGTCGCGCTCACAAGTACGGCTCGGCGCGCTGCGCCGTGCCGCGGCCCAGTCGGAATAATGGAAGTCGCGGATCGCGTGCGGGCGGCCGCGCACGCCAAGGTCAACCTGCTGCTCAGGATTCTCGCGGCCGAGCGCGCGGGAATGCATCAGATCGAGACGGTGTTCGCGCTGCTCGAGCTGGCGGACGAGATCGTCGTGACGCGCACGACCGCGCGCGGTGAGGTCCGCCTCGACGTGACCGGGGCGGACACGGGTCCCGTCGAAGAGAATCTCGCGGTGCGCGCCGCGCGCGCCGTGCTCGAAGCGACGGGCGAGCGGTTCGGGGTCCATATTCAACTCGACAAGCGCATTCCGGTTCGGGGCGGCCTGGGCGGCGGCTCGAGCGATGCCGGTGCGACGCTCCACGCGGTGAATCGACTGGCGAACGGCGCTGTGCCCCAGGCAGAGCTGCTGCACTTCGCCACGCGGCTGGGCGCGGATGTCGCCTTCTTCACGAGCCGGGCCCCGCTTGCCGTGGCGTGGGGACATGGCGAGCGGTTGTTTCAGGCGGTCGGACCACCGGCGGCACCGGCGCTCGTCGCAGTGCCGCGGGTGACCGTATCCACGGCGGACGCCTATCGCTGGTGGGACGAGGCCCATGGAGGAGATGGAGGACCGAAGCGCGGGGCCTTACTGCTGGACCAGGCCGCGCTCGAGACGTGGGGGAGCCTCGGCCGGCTGGGCGGCAACGATTTCGAGACGGTCGTGTTCGGGCATCATGCGGCCATTCGGGAGTTGTTCGAACGCGTGGCGGGAACGCGGCCCTACTGGGTCCGGTTGTGCGGCTCGGGCAGCGCGGTGGCGGCGGTGTATGCGACCGAGCGAATGCGCGACGACGCCGCACTCGAGCTCGGGAGCAAGCATCAGACGCTCATTCGGACCGCGACGCGCGTTACGCCTGCACCGCCACCGGAGCCATATTAGGGAACAAGGGAGGGATGAACGATGAAGATCGCCGTCGCTCTATTCGCCGCGCTCACGGCTCCCGCGTGCACCACTGTCCAGCCGGATCCGTCGTAGTAAGCCTTTGTCGTTGCCTCGGCGGATTCCATGCCGCGTACGACGCCGTGACTTGGTGACCCGAGGGGTCAGCTACTAAGTTGGAGCAGCTGCGAAATCGCTGGCCCCTCGTCCAACGGCAGGACATCGGACTTTGGATCCGAGAATGGTGGTTCGAATCCACCGGGGCCAATGCTGCTTGGCCCAATTCGTGCGTGAGCAGCGGGCAATCGAAGTCCAGTTACATCACCGCGATCCTCGAACCCAAGGCATCGGCCTCCGAAGAACTCGAGCGGATCGAGGACGCTGATGTTCAACCCGCTCGGCTAAGATCCAGGAAACAAATCGGGCGGCACGACTAGCGCGCCGCCCGGATAGCACGATTCAACCGAGTATCAACGGCAGACCGGCGCACCCTCCGGATCCGTGGTCTGTGCCGGCGCCGCGGGCGTTACTCCACCCACATAGATCGCGCAGCTCTTCGTCGTGTTGATGTTCGTGATACTGGCCGTCCAGCCCGCCTGCGTGCCGGTGCCCACGGTGGGCGTGCTCAGCGTGTTCCCCGTGCTCGTGCAGTACGCGACCGTTCCCGCCGTCGGCGGATTGGCGCAGGAGACGACCGTCGAGTACTTGATGGAATCCGCGAAATAGGCCTCCTCCGCCGTCACCAAATTGCGGAGATCGGATTTCATCGACGCGATGTACGCCTTTTCCTTCGTGTTCGCGAATTTCGGGATGGCGATGGCAGCGAGAATGCCGATGATGACCACCACGATCAACAGCTCGATCAACGTGAAGCCACGACGATTCATGAAGCCCCCCTTGTTGATGCCGGCACTGGCATGGGGAGGGCGCCAGCGCCGCAGTCTCCCTGGCAGCCGGGCTGTCTCCAGTTTGTTCCCGAGACCCCTAGCTTTGCGTCCCGCCGTCGCCGGCGGTTTGCCCCATGCAGGGAAGTACGCGACTACGCCCCTCCATAATAGCGAGGATGGAATAGCGCACCAGCATCAACAGATGCACAACGGAACTGGGAGAAGTACTGGGAGAACGCCTACATCTGCATCAAATCGATGTGCAATCCGATGTTGTACTGATGCAGAACGATCGCGGTCTCGAAGCTCGTCACCGCCGTGAACCACAGCGTCCGCCACTTGTTCGGGAGCACGGCGCCGATTCCCAGGTTCGCACCGAGGACGAGGACGTTGTAGCTGTTCAGTTGACCGACTGAGGGATGATGCCCGAGCATCGGGTTCATTTCATCGAACGTGCCGCGCCGGATGGCGTTGGCGCTGAGCAGCCAATCGGTGGCAATCGTGGCCGAGGACGCAACGGCGAGCACCGTGTGCTCCGTCTGCCATTGCGCCTGAGACTGGCGCACTGGAAGGAATCCGAGAATGAGCATCACTGCCGCCACTCGCGCCCATCCGCTGCTCAACGCGATGGACTTCCCGTTCCCACTCCTCATGCTCGTCCTCTTCCGCTGCCGTGTGCTCATTGGCCCTCCATCGGGCTGCTCGGCTCTGCCGAGGCTCTGGTTCGGCTGATCTGACATCTAGCCAGTGAAGGTGATACGCGTGACGAGAGCCGACCGGGTTGCACCGACCAGATGAGCAATTCCGGTGCCAAGTGCCGCCGCACGCGCCCGGGGGTCCGGGCACGACCGGCGCCGAAAAACGCAAGATTTGGTCGGCGCTTTGCGAGAGGCCCTGGGACGGGTCGACGAGCAGCTACAAGACCGCTGCACGGGATTCGGCCAAAATGCACCGATTCGCGCCGTCTTCCGACGGTCTCGGAATGCGACCTCAGCAGGGGTTGAAGGATACGCGTTTCCGTAGTTAATCTCTCGCCGACATTTCCACACCGCGCGAATCGAATCATTCGACGATGCCATTCCTTACGTTGGATCGGGTCTCCAAGCACTTCGGGGATGTGACGGCGGTCGACACCGTCTCGTTCGGAATCGACCGCGGCGAGGTGGTGGGCTTTCTCGGCCCGAACGGCGCCGGGAAGTCGACGACCATGCGCATGATCACGCAGTACCTCGAGCCGGATCAAGGAACGATCCGACTCGATGGGATCGCCGTGGACGACTCCCCGCGCGAATCGAAACGGCGCATCGGGTATCTCCCGGAAAACAATCCGCTGTACGGCGACATGCTCGTCGCCGACTATCTCGCGTTCATCGCCGATCTGCGCGAGCTCGCCGAGCACACGCGCGCCCGTGATCTCGATTCCGCGGTGCACGCCACCGGAATCGAGAGCGTCTACTACCGCCCGATCTGGACGCTCTCGAAAGGCTACCGGCAGCGCGTCGGGCTGGCGCAAGCGATCCTGCATCGTCCCGATCTCCTCGTCCTCGACGAGCCAACAGAAGGATTAGACCCCAATCAGCGGGTGGAGATTCGCCATCTGATTGGAGAGTTGGGGAAGGACCGTACGGTGCTGCTCTCGACGCACATTCTGCCCGAAGTTCAGCAGACCTGCTCGCGGCTGCTCATCATCAATCGCGGCCGCATCGCCGCCGATGGACCGGTGGATCAGCTCGCGCGACAGGCGGAGGGACTAACCCAGGTGCAGGTCGAGATTCGCGGCGACAACGCCGCCCTGCAACTCGCGCGGTTACCCGGAGTGCGCTCGGTCGAGCCCACACGCGCGCCGGTGAACGGACGCGTGGTGCTGCGGCTCACCGTGGATCGCGACCGCGACGTGCGGCCCGAGATCTTCGAGCTGGCGAAGTCGAGCGGCTGGACGCTCTATGAGCTGCACCAGGAGACCGCGAGCCTGGAGGAGCTGTTCCGCCAGCTCACGAGCCCGTCCGAATCGAGCGAGCCGGCGGCGTGAGAGCGACCTGGACGATCGCGCGACGCGAGCTGAAGGCGTTGTTCGACTCGCCGACGGCGTACATCCTGCTCGTGGTGTTCGTCGCGGCCAACGATTTCCTGTTTTTCCGCGAAGTGACGATGTTCGGCGTCGCCACATTGCGTCCGATGCTCGATCTCTTGCCGTGGGTATTCCTGTTTCTCGTGCCCGCCGTGACGATGCGGGCGGTCGCCGAGGACATGCGGAGCGGCGTGATCGAAGTCGTGCTGGCACAGCCGATCACCGAGTCCGAGTTCCTGGCCGGCAAGTATCTGGGACAGCTCCTATTCCTCTGGATCGCGCTCGCGCTCACCGTTGCGGTGCCGATCGGGCTTGCCCTGGGCGCGAGACTCCAGTGGGGCGTGGTCGTCGCCCAGTACGTCGGCTCCGCGCTGTTGCTCGGCGGACTGACGGGCGTGGGGATCTGGGCCTCGAGTGTCACGCGCAATCAGATCACCGCGTTCATCATGGCGGTGGCCGTGATGTTCGTCCTGATCCTCGTCGGTCTCGATCCGTTGCTGGTCGGCCTTCCCCCGCGTCTCGGCGCCATCGCCGGATCGCTTGGCGTACTGTCGCACTTCACGGGTATCGCGCGGGGTGTGATCGATCTCCGCGACGCGGTCTACTTCGTGAGCCTGGCAGCGGCGTTTCTCGTCCTCGCCTACTTCGGCCTCATGCGCCGGCGTCTCACGGCACGCGGCCCCGCGTTACGGCGCCTGCGCCTCGGCACGATCCTGCTCGTCGCCGGGGTCGTGATCGTCAACCTGTTCGGCAGACACATCGGCGGGCGGCTCGATCTCACTCCAGGGCGGGCCTACACGCTCTCGCCAGCCACACGGAAGATCGTGGGGAGCCTGCCCGACCTCGTGACCCTCAAGCTGTTCGCGTCGGCCGCGCTGCCACCGCAGGTCGTTCTGGTCAAGCGCGACATCGACGACATGCTGGCGGACTATCGCTCGGCCGGAAAAGGCAAGCTGCGAGTGATCGTGCGCGACCCCACCGCCGATTCGGCGGCCGCGCGTGACGCGCGCACGCTCGGCATTCCGCCCGTGCAGTTCAATGTGGTGGGTCGTTCCGAGCTCGAAGTAAAGGAAGGGTATCTCGGCATCGCGATCCAGTACGCCGAGGGAGTGAAGACGATCCCGTTCGTGCGCCAGGCGAACGACCTCGAGTACCGCCTGACCTCGGATATTCGCGCGCTCACGAACCCAGGGAAACCGACGGTCGGACTTATTTCCGCGCCCGACCGATCGGCCACGGCATCGGGGCGCGCGTTCAGCACAGTGCAGGAACAGCTCGAGCAGCAGTACACCGTCCAGTCGCTGGCACTGCAGGATTCCACGCCGCTCACCGGGAAGAAGGCGCTCGTGATCGTCGGGAGTCCCGATTCGATCCCTGCCGGGGCGACCGCGCGACTCAAGGCGTTCCTCGATTCCGGCGGCGGCATCCTGCTGCTCGCCAATGGAATGGGGCTCTCCGCCCAGGCGCCGCTCGCCATGTCGCATCCGATTCCCTGGAACGATCTGCTGCGCCCCTATGGCATCGCGATCAATCCGGACATGGTCTACGACCTCGCGTCGAACGAGCAAGTCGCCATGCCCACGCAGTTCGGCCAGGTGCTGATGCCGTATCCGCTATGGCTCCGGGCACTCTCCACGCGGGCGTCGCCGATCAACGCGGAGCTCGACGCGATGTTTCTGCCGTGGGCCAGCACGCTCGACACGAGCAAGGCGCCGAAGGGTACGGTGACGCCGCTGTTCACGAGCAGCCCAGCGGCTGGCGTGCGCCAGAACGAGATGTTCCTGAACCCGACGCAGACGTGGAGCCGCGACAGCCTCGCGCGCCGCCTGCTCGCGGTGCAGGTGAACCCCCGCGCCTCGGGATCGAATGGCGCGCTCCGCGGACGATTGGTCGTGGTGGGAAGCGCCGATTTCGTGGCCGATCGCTACGCGCGCAACGACCCCGGGGGGGCCGTGTTCGTTCAGAACGCGGTGGATTGGCTGGCGCAGGACGAGGTCCTCATCGCCATCCGTTCCAAGGACCGGAGCCCGTCACCGCTGGTATTCGCAAGCGCGGTCACGCGCGACGCGGTGAAGTACGGCAACATGATCGGCGTTCCATTGTTGGTCATGCTGCTCGGCGCGCTCCGGCTGCTGCGCCGGCAACGCCGCACGCGGCAGCAGTACCATACGATCGAGCAGCCCCAAAGGGCGGCATGAGCTCGGGCCAGCTCAGGACGATTGCCGCCGTCGTTGCGGTCCTGCTCGTGCTGTGGGGCGCGAGCGAGCTGGTGTCGCGGCGACCGCAGCGGGCTTCCGCCACCCTGCGGCTGCCGGCGATCAAGGCCTCCGACGTCGATACCGTGCGCATCATCCATGTTGCCGACACCGTGGTGCTCGCGAAACAGGACTCGGCGCACTGGACCGTCAACGGCTTTTCCGCAACTCCGGGGAGCGTGACGGAGCTGCTCGAGGCGACGCATGACAGCGCCGCCGCCCCGCCTGAGCTCGTTGCCCAGAACCCAGCATCTTTCGATCGAATGGGGGTCGACTCAGCCGGCGGACGCTGGGTGCGCTTCAGGAGTCACCGCAGCGGCGCCGAGACGGTGATCATCGTGGGAAAGACAGGATCGGATTACGATTCGTATTACCTGCGCCTCCCGGGCGATCAGCACGTGTATCTGGTCCACAATCGCCTCGCGAGCTTCACGCAGCGCGGCGTAGACGACTGGCGCGATCACGCGATCGCGAAGGTCCCCGCCGACAGCGTTCACGCGGTGGAAGTCACCCGGGGCAAGGAGCGTTACACGCTGCGAAGGAACGGATCGACATGGAGCTTCGGGGGCGGCGGGGCAGCCGATTCGGGCCTGGTCAAACGACTGGTCGAGCGGTTCGCGAGCCTGTCCGGGTCCGGCTTCGCCGCACCGCGCACCGTTGACTCGCTCGCGAGGCAGGGCTCGCGCGCCACGCGGGCCGTGACGCTCAGGGGCGACAAAGGCCGCGCGCTGCTTTCGTTATCGATCGATTCGACGACCGGGGTGTTCTGGGTCCGGAAGCAGGGCGATCCCACCGTGTACCGGCTTGATTCCTGGAACGTCGACCAGATCACACCCAGCGCACAATCGCTGAAACCCGCTCAGCCGAAGTCATAGACGGTCATGGGGCAGTTTGATATGTTACAATTCCCGTCCCCCTATCCCCCTTGGGGACGCGCGTTATGTCCGACCCCATCTACCGCGACGATCTCCGCAGACTCACGGATATCCGTTTGGCTGAAGCCAGAATTCTTATTGACGCTGGCAAATGGCCTGGAGCGTTCTATCTAGCCGGGTACGCCGTCGAATGTGCGCTTAAGGCGTGCATCGCACGCTCGGTGCGACAATTCGAGTTTCCTGATAGGGATAAGGCCCGAGAGGCTTGGAAGCACAAATGGAACGATCTCGTGCTGACGTGACCCCCGCAATCTGATCCAAGTATTCTTACCGGTCCTCACTGTGGAGGGCCGATGCGAACCAGCCGATTCACCGAAGAACAGATCGTCGCGATTCTGCAGGAGAGTGCCGCCGGCGCCAAGACGGGCGAGCTCATCCGGCGGCACGGGATCTCCCGCGAAACCTTCTACAAATGGCGTCGGAAGTACGGGGGCCTCAAGGTCGACGAAGCGAAGCGGCTGCGCCTCCTGGAGGACGAGAACCGTCGACTGAAACGCGTGGTCGCCGATCAAGCGTTGAACATCCAGGTGCTGAAGGATCTCCTGGGAAAAGGCTCGTGACCGCGCCAGCGCGGCGGCACGCGGTCCACGAGGCGATCGCCGCCGCGCAGATTCCCGAGCGCCGAGCCTGCCGCTTCACGGGGTTTTCCCGCTCGACGCAGCGCTACCAGGCGAGGCGGGATGATCGCGGACTTCGGGAGCGCCTCGAGACGCTGGCGGTCCTCAAGCCGCGCTGGGGCTATCGACGGTTGCACTGGCTGCTCCGGCGCGAAGGCTGGACCGTGAATCGCAAGCGCGTACAGCGCGTCTATTGTGCCGCGGGCCTGCACGTGCGGCGGCGGAAGCGCAAACGCGTCAGCGTCGCCCGCATTCCGCGGCCGGTCCCGGTCACAGCGAATCAGCGGTGGTCGATGGACTTTGTGCACGACACGCTCGGTGACGGCCGAGCCGTTCGGATTTTCACCGTCGTGGATGACTTCACGCGGCACTGTCCGCTCATCGCGGTGGATTTCGCCTTGCCCGCGAGCCGCGTGACCGAGCTGCTCGATCAGGTCGGACGCGCGGTGCCGCTCCCACGAGCCCTGGTCTGCGACAACGGGGCCGAGTTTACGAGCCAGGCGTTTGATCAATGGGCACACGAACGCGGGCTCGAGCTCCATTTCATCCGAGCCGGTAAGCCCGTCGAGAACGCCTACATCGAGAGCTTTAACGGCCGCCTGCGCGACGAATGCTTAAACGAAAGCTGGTTTACGACCCTGCGCGACGCGCAACAGACGATCGAGACCTGGCGGATCGAGTACAACACGGCACGCCCGCACTTCAGTTTGGAGGGACGAACTCCCGCAGAATTTGCGGAGGAACACCAGGCACTGCAGCTTCACCCTAAACCCGAGAATCGGTACGAATAACTGGAACAGCTATTGGGGTCACGTCAGTGCAGGTGGCCGATCTTCTGGGCAGCCTCAATGCTCAAAAAAAGACCGATTTCCTCTTTGAGCTATATTGGGAATGGGCAGGAGGTGATACGGGATGGAGCGAAACCGCGCGATACAAGTGGGACATAGCA
>DATIYM010000045.1:0-21904 GCA_035517615.1 Gemmatimonadales bacterium | reverse complement strand
GAGCCCAATAGGTCACCGTGTGTTCGCCGGACATTGGCGGGACAAAGCTAATCAAGCCGCGTTTCCTCGGCTTGTGACGAGCCACGGTGTAGATTGGCCCATGCGCCACCGGGTCGCGTCGATGCTGATCCTGCTCGTCGATATCGGATTCATCGCGTGGGGCGCCGCGGCGGCGCTCTCGCCCGATCACCTGCTCGGACCGGGCGGAAGGCCGATCCTCCCCGCCGGTTACGAGGGGTTCTCGGGGAGCGCCTGGCCTCTGCTACTGCGCCGGTCTCCGCTCGCGGCTGCATATATGGTCGTGCTCTACCGGATGTATGGCGTCTACAATATGGCGTTTGGTGTGATGGCGAGCGCCATTGCCGTGACGGCGTTCCGCCGCGGAGAACGGTGGGCCTGGTGGACGCTGCTTGTGGGCAACACCATCGCTTTGGTATCGGCCATGACGTACGACTGGGTCGTGAACGCCATCGGTCCGTTCGAGCGAGCGGAGTACCTGGGGCTGGCGATGGTATACGTGGCGCTCGTGCTTACGGCAGGCCGCGCAACGCCGCAACGCAGCGCGGCTACTGCAGACGGCCGTGCACTAACGCCTCCGCGGTGAGCGATCGCGCGGCACGAGGGCAGGTTTGGCGCGCAGCTCGACCGCGCCGAAGTGCCGCAGATCGAGGGTTGCGATCGCCTTGGCCGTGAATCGCTCGGCGATGCTCATCACTACGCCGTCCACCAATCCCATGCGCAAACCATGATACCGCGTGCACAAGGCGTGGGCGCGCGCCAGATCGCGCTCGTCGCCCCAAATGACGGCATACGCTCCTGAGGCCAGATCCGCCCGGAACGCCTCGGGCGCCCGCCCTTTGACATGTTCGGAGAGGAGGTAGTCCACTTCGGGCAGGATCGCCCACGGCAGCACCCACTCATCGGGCTGGTCCTCATAGGTCGCGAGGACGGCAGCGTGGTGCCGGTCGTCACGATCGATCAACGCGACGATCGCGCCGGTATCGGCGACGATCAACGGCGCCGGCCCATGCCTCGGAGCAGCTGCTCCGCACGCTCGCCCACATCCCCGCGGCCACTCTTACCCGCACCGACGCTCCCCGGCCGCACGCGGGGTGCATGACGCTTCGCGTACTGCGCCACCGCCTCGCGGACGAGCTCCGCGGTACTCCGTCCCGAAGCGCGGGCCAGCGCCTTGAGCCGGCGATAATCGTCGGCGCTGAGATAGACCGTCGTGCGCGTAGTTGCCATATATGCTAGCATATATGGTGTGGCTGCGCCCGGCAAGGGACGGATTCCGCGGCGTCAGCACTTCAATCGGACGGATGAGCCCGGGACGGCCCGCGTTGCCGTGCAAGTGACCATCGAGACCTGTCGGTGTTAGGTTTCGGAATGGGCAATCTGTCGGCCGCTGCTGTTTTGGTGTTCTCCGTTGGCGTCGGGCTTGACCCGGTCGCAGCCCAGGTCGAAACCCGCGTCGGTCACTTGTGGGCCTCCGCTCAGGGAAGCACCGGATGGCAGAGTGCTTCCGCGGAAGGGGTTGGAATAGGCTTTCCTCCCGCCTGCGGGTACTCGGATCTTCCTGGCATCGTTTACCCCCCGTGCGGGAACGAGCAGCCTTCTCCTGATATCCGGCCGAAGTCTGGAGCGACGTACAGTTTGCTTGTTTCTGGCGGCGGAATGCTCGGTCGATCGGTGCAACTCGGGGGAGCGCTCAATACTTCGTGGACAGAGGGAGTCGCGTCGCATCCAACGGCAGACTTCCTCGCGACCGTGTCGTACTTCCCATCGTCACATTCCGCCGCTCATGCGAAACAGGGATTCGTCGTTACAGGCGACCTCGGGTTCTCCTACTATCGGATGACCGTGTGCTGTGGTTGGGACTTCGGGATGGGCGCCGGCTATGCGTTTGATGCCGATCAGCATGTGCTGGTCACGCCAAACTTCCGAATGCTCTTTCGAGCTTTTCCGGGAGAGTCACGCAGCGGCCTGGAGACGGTCGAAGGGCTTTCCGAGCAGCTCATCGAATTCGGCCTTGGTGTGACGTACCACTGACCTTCACTTCTTCACCTTCTCCTGAAACACCCGCGACACCCGCGCCACCATCTTGCGTGGCGAAAAGCGAAGCACGAGCGGCAGCGCACGATTCATGATCCCCGGAATGACCAACGTCTTTCCGCGCATCATGCCGTTGTACCCTGCCCTGACCACGGGCGCCGCGTCCATCACGCCCGGCATGTTGAAGAGCCGCGAGCTCGCGACGTTCGCAACCGCCTGAAACTCGGTCCGCGTCGCCCCGGGACAGAGCGCGGTCACGGTCACGCCCGTTCCCCGCAGCTCTTCCGCCAGCGCCTCGGTAAACGAGATCACGTACGCCTTCGTCGCGTAGTACTCGGCCATGAACGGACCGGGCACAAAGCCCGCCGTGGACGCGACGTTGAGAATCCGCCCGTTGCGCCGCTCGAGCATTCCCGGTAGCACGAGCCGCGTAAGTTCGGTCAACGCGGTGATGTTCACCTCGACCATCTGATGCACCGTGGCAAGATCAACGGTCGCGAACGCGCCTAGCGCCCCGAAACCGGCGTTGTTGATGAGGATATCGAGCGGCGAGGATCCGAGCTGCCGCACCACTTCCGCGGCGGCACCCGGCGTGGCGAGATCGATCGCCAGCGCCCGGTACCTGATGTTGTAACTGCCTGACAGACTCTCACCCAACTGCACCAGTCGATCGTGCCGCCGCGCCACGAGCACCAACTCGTATCCGTCCGCGGCGAGGAGCTTCGCGAACTCGAGCCCCAATCCGCTCGACGCGCCGGTGACCAGCGCCTTCAATGCGCCATACCTCCCCCGGGCCCGCCCTTGCTCTTGTGCATGAGCAGTAGCAACGGCAGCGACAACACGAACGACGCCCCGAACAAGAGAAATAGCTGCTCGAACGACAGCATCATCGCCTGGCGCGTCACGAGGCCGTCCAGCACCCGCAATGCCTTCATGTTGGCGATCGGCTCGGGCGTGCCGGTGGCGATCAAGCGGGCCGCTATCCCGCTCAGCCGCTCCCGGGTCGCCTCACTGTACTCCGACACGTTCGCGATGAGGTCAGCGCGATGGATGGCCTGAAACCGCTGCAGCAGCGTGGCCGAGAGCGCGATCCCGACCGAGCCGCCAAGCTGACGCATGAGGTTGAACAAGCCCGTCCCGTTCGGGATCTTCGCCATGGGCAGGTCCGCCAGGGCCAGATTTGTGAGCGGCACAAAGATCAGCCCGAGCCCCACGCCGCGGAAAATCAGCGGCCAGAAGAAGTCCGACATCCCGCTCTCCGTGGTGAAATGCGCGTGCTTCCACATCGAGAGCGCGAAGATCCCCACGCCGACGAGGATCGAGAGCCGGGCGTCGAATTTCCCCTGCTGTCGCCCCATGACCGCCATGGTGAACGCACTGGCCAGCGCCCCGGGCAGAATCACGAATCCCGTCTGCTCGGCCGTGAACCCCTGCAGGCTCTGCAGGTAGACCGGCAGCACGAATACCGTGGCATACAGACACACGCCGAGCACGCCGCCGAACATGACGCCGACCGCCAGCTGGCGGCTCTTGAGAATGCGAAGATCGACGACGGGATGATCGGTCGTCAGCTCGTGCCAGATGAACCCCGCCAGCGATACCGCCGAAATGACGGCGAGCGCCGTGACCTGGGAGGACTCGAACCAATCGAGGCGCTCGCCACGCTCGAGCATCGTCTGCAGCGTCCCGATACCGGCCGCGAGCAGCACCAGACCAACATAATCGACGCGGTCCACCTTCTGCGCGAACCTCGAGTTCTGCACGAATGTGAGCGACAGCGCCAACGCGAGCATCCCGATCGGGATGTTGATGTAGAAGATCCACGGCCAGCCGAACGCGTCCGTGATGTACCCGCCCAGCGTCGGTCCGAGCGTCGGCCCGACCATGACGCCCACGCCGAAGATCGCCATCGCCGTCCCGAACTCTTCGCGCGGGAATACTTCGTACAGAATGGCCTGCGACGTGGACAAGAGAGCGCCGCCACCCAGCCCCTGAACGATCCGCCAGAAGACGAGATCCGCGAGCGTGTGCGCATTGCCGCAGAAGAACGAGGAAATCACGAACAACGCGATCGAGCCGGCGAAGTAGCGTCGCCGGCCGAACACGGCCGCGAGCCATCCCGTGATCGGCAGTACGATCACGTTGGCGACGATGTATCCGGTGGACACCCACGCGATCTCGTCGAGCGTCGCGCCGAGATTCCCCATCATGTGGGGAATCGCGACGTTCACGATGCTCGTGTCGAGCAGCTCGAGCACCGACGCGAGCGAGACGGTGATCGCAATGATGTAGCGATTCTTGAAGCGATCGCTTTCCGGCGCCGCCGAAAGGGGCGCTGTGACCGCGGCAGCCGTCATCGCTATTTCGTCGTCACGGTGACTTCGACGCTCATCCCCGGCCGCAGCGGCCGGGCGAGGTCGTTCGGCTTGTCGAAGCGGATCCGAACCGGAATGCGCTGCACCACCTTCGTGTAGTTCCCGGTCGCGTTGTCCGGCGGCAGCAGCGAGAACTTCGCGCCGGACGCGGGCGAGATGCTCTCGACCTTTCCGGAGTACTGTTCGCCGCCGTAGGCATCGACGCCGATTTCCGCGACGTCACCGGGCCGCAGGTTCGCGAGCTGCGTCTCTTTCATGTTCGCCGTCACCCAGATGTCGTCGAGCGGCACGACGCTCATGAGCGGCTGACCCGCGGCAACGAGCTGGCCTACCTCGACCGTCTTCCTGCTCACGACGCCGCTCGCCGGCGCGATAACCCTGGTATACGAAAGATTGAGCGCTGCCTGATCGCGCGCCGCACGCGCCGCGCCGACGCGCGCATCCGCGCCCACGAGCGCCGCCTGGGCCTCGGCGAGAGCCGCGTCCGCCGCCCGCGCCTGCGCTGCCGCGGCATCGAGCTGCTGCTTGCTCACGATGTCCTGGGCCGCCAGAGGCTCGAGGCGCGACAGGTCCGCGTGCGCCTTCGTCGCGTTCGCCTGGGCCTGCACTACCGCCGCTTCCGCCTGGCCTACCCTCGCCTTGTTGCCGACGCTGGCGAGCGCAACGGCAAGGTCGGCCTCCGCCTGCGCCAGCCGGGCCTGAAAGTCACGATCGTCGAGCACGACCAGGGTATCGCCCGCTTTGACCGGGCGATTCTCATCCACGCGCACGGCGGTTACGAAACCACCCACCTTGGGCAGAATAGGAGTGATGTGCCCATCGACCTGGGCGTCGTCGGTCGACACGTGCGACCGGCCGTACCACCAGCGCCGCGCGCCGAGCGCGATCAGCAACACCAGCACGGCGCCCATGACAATGAACACCGTCCCGCGACGGCCCCGGGGCGGGGCGGCGGGTGGCGCCGGCGAAGGGGAGGCTGGAGGACCGTGAGCAGCTGGGGTCTCCGGTCTCGCGGGAGCGGCCGTCTCGGGTCTCGTGGTCGTTGCCATACGGTGTTCGGCTTTCGTGACAGGTTGTCGGTTGATGAACGGTCGTTTAGTGCAACGTCCGCGCCATCCCAAGGGCCCGGGCCAGCGCCACCCGCGCATTGGCAGCGCCAAAGCGGCTCTCGATGTCGGCGTCGCGGGCCAGGATCAACGAGGATTGCGCGTTGATGACCTCGATGTTCCCCGCGACCCCCGCGGCGAATCGTTCCCGCGACTGCGACAGCTCGTCTTCGGCAAGCCGCAGCCGCTCCGCCGCGATCTGCTGTTGCGCCTCGGCCGCGTTGATCTCGATTACCGCGACGTCGATATCTGCCGCGATCTGCTGGCGCAGGTCGTGCTCGCGGACGTCGGACTCGCGCGCGAGCGCGTCCTGTTCGGCTTTCCGTCCCTCGCGTCCGAAGCCGTCGAGCAGCGGGATATTCAAAGACACGGCAAGCTGGCGCGTCATGATCGCGCTCGGCACGGTGGGACCGTTCACGCCATAGTCCCCCTCGACAGCGAGCCGCGGTAGACGCTCGGCGGAAATGGCCGAGCTGGCCTGGCGGGCCGCATCGCCCCGGGCGTGTTCGGCCGCGAGATCCGGACGATCCTCGAGCGCCCGCGCGATGGCCGAGTCCCGGTTCTCGGGCCGCGGCACGACCGCGAGCGCCGACGACAGCGTGTCCGTCAATTGGATCGGTGTCGCGGGATCGAGCCCGAGGGTGCGCGCCAGGTCGATCCGGTCGCGGTCGCTCGCGTCGGCCGCGAGAATCAGCTGGCCCTCGGCGACGACCAGCTGCGTTCGGGCGCGCGTGACATCGATCGCCGCGCTCACGCCCGCCTTGCGCTGCTCCTCAGCCAAATGGACCAGCTCCGCGGCAATGCTCGAGTCGGCCCGGCGGGCGGACACGAGCGCCAGCGAGCGCGTCCCGCGCAGATACACGAGGGCCGTGGTTAGCGCTGCATTTTCGACGACGGCGCGCTCGTCCGCCGTGCTGCCCGTGACGGCCGCTTTCGCGGCACGGACTCGCGCCATGCTCGACAGGTCGAGCACTGTCTGCGTCGCGGTGAGCCGGCCGTCATAGTTGTTGAACGGACCAATCAACTCCGGAATGCCGGGGAAAGTGATCCCGATGGAGCGGCTGTTGAACGAGCGATTGAGATACGTCCCGCCGATCGCGAACGTCGGCAAGAGCGGTGCTCGCGCGACGCGCTCCCGGGCACCCGCCTCTTCGGTACGCAGCCCGGCGATGGTCACCGCGGGAGCGTTCCCCGTCGCGTGACTCACCGCGTCGGCAAACGAGAGTTTCAGGGGGGCAGGCGCCTGCGCCGCGACCTCGAATGCCGGAGCGGCGATGAGGAGTGTGAGAAGTGCGCGCGTCCTATGCATTCGAGATGCCGTTGATAAAGAGGTCGAGGTGGACGTCGAGATATCGAGCAACATCGAACGGCTCGCGCACGCAGAGCGCGAACGAGTAGCGCCACTGCATGGCGTGCAGCAGCGGCGCCATCAAGAGGCGCACCGCGAGCGGCACGTCGACCGGCCGGAACTCGCCGCTCGCGATGCCGCGCTCGATCGCGCCCGACAGGAGCCGGTGTCCCCGGGTGACGACTTCGTCGTAGTAGAAGCGCGCCAGGTCCGGGAAATTCACCGCCTCGGCCATCATCAACTTGGGAATGCCCGATGCCTTCGTTTCCCCGATTTGGCGCCACCATTCCCGAACCAGGGTGCGGCACAGGTCACGGGCCGATCCGGTGTGCGATTCCGCCAGTACCTCGCCATGGGCGATGGACTGGACCAGCGTCTCGCGCACGACCGCCTTGAAGAGCGCTTCCTTGCTCTGGAAGTAGAGGTAGACCGTGCCCTTGGTGACGCCGGCGCGCCGCGCGACGTCTTCCAGCTTGGTACGCGTGTAGCCGCGCTCGACAAACACGTGGAGCGCGGCCGCCACGATCTCGGCCGGCCGGGCCTCTTTGCGGCGCCGCCAGCGCGGCCCTCGCGGGCGTTGTTTCCGGTGTTTCTTTGGAATGACGGCGTGACTCACGGGAACCCTCGCACGAATTGGTAACTAAACGGCGAGTAACTTACTCAGGTTCCCGGCACGGCCGCCGGGTGCCGGGTTAAGCGACCTTGCTGCTTCGCTCCCGGTAGAAGCCGATCAGTCCCGTAGCTGGTGGTTTGACATTGACTTGCCGCAGCATCGTTACAATCTGACCACGGTGGTAGGAGGAGTGGTCGACGGCATGCTGCAGGGTCTCGAGCAGCCGGTGGATGTACTGCTGCCCGCCCCCAGAAGGTTTGACCACGATCTCGCGGGTCAAATCGCCATCCTCGAGCCCCGCGAGAAATTGCGTCCGCTCCGCCTCGACCTGCTCCCACAGTTTCCGGAGCTCGGCCAGCGAGGGCACATCTTCGCCTTTCAGCATCCCGACGCCGGACTCTCCCCGCCAGCGGGCCAGCCAGATCCGGTCCGCGCCGACGATGTGTGCGAGCGTGGCGTGAATGCTGGCGAAGCTCGACTTCAGGTCACGCATGTAGTCGGCCGCAGGAAGCGTCCCCAGGGCATCGAAGATGCGGCGCGTGGCCCAGGTGTTGTAGCTGAACAGTTCACGAACTTCGTCGGCTTTCACGGCGACTCCTCACTTGGACATTGGAAATTTCGCGTTTATCGTGCCGGAGCGGACTCTCCCGCATCGACCACACTCCGGGCGATCGATTTTCCTTCGATCACCTGACCGTCACCTACCAGGGAATCGCGGATGGTCGACCGTGCGACCCGGACGTTCTTCCCGAGAATACTGTTTTCGATCGTGCTGTCGATGATGTCCGACCCGGCCTCGATGGTCACGTTGGGGCCGACGGTCGCTCCCTGCAGCACGACGCCGTCCTCGATGTACACGGGCGGCCGAATCGCGGACCAGGAGTCTACCCGCGGGGCCCGCGCCCGGCCATGCTCGAGCAGATGATGATTGGTTTCGAGCAGCGTGTCGACCTTGCCGCAGTCGTACCAGCCCGACACCTCCGCCACGTGCAGCTTCTTGCCATGATCGACCATGTACTGAAACGCGTCCGTGAGATAGTACTCGCCACCAACACCGGGCGGCCGCAGCATGACATCTGCAATGCCGTCAAACAGCGTGCGCCAGTCGCGCATGTAGTACAGGCCGATGTTCGCGAGGCGCGAAATTGGCGTGCGTGGTTTCTCGATGATCTGTCTCATGTCGCCCCGGTCACTCGTGACGATCACGCCGAAGCGCTGATAATCCTCGACCTCTTTCGCCCAGATGATCCCATCGGCGTCGCTCTGCTTGATGAGCGACATGTCGGCATCGAACAGTGTATCGACGAAGACGATGAGCACGGGTCGATCGACATACGGGCGCGCGAGATTGATGGCTCCCGCCGTGCCGTCCAGCGTCTTCTGCTCGACGAATCTTGCCTGAACGTCGTAATTCTCGACGATGTACTTCTCGACCGTATCCTTCAAATGCCCGGTGATGACGATGAGCTCGTCGATGGCGAGGCCTTTCAGCGTGTCCATCACGTAGTCCATGACCGGCCGGCCGGCGACGTGAACGAGCGGTTTGGGCACCCGCTTCGTGAGCGGCAAGAGCCGCGTGCCCTTCCCCGCAAGCGGGACGATGACTTTCACGGCACCCTCCCGTAGCGGTCCTTGAGCCGTATGACGTCGTCGATCTCGGGCGTCGAGGCCTCGAGCACATCGCTCGCCACGACGGCCTCGAACTGGTGAATCAGCTTGGGCTGGACGTGAAACGCCTCTCCCTGAGCGAGCGTTCGCTCGATCAGTGTCTCTCCCTGCTGCAAGCGCAAGATGATTTCCCCCTGCAGGATGTAAATCGACTCGTCTTTCTTGGTGTGATACTGCAGACTCAACACGTGTCCAGGCTCGATATGCAGGAGTTTCCCGACGTAGCGGTCCGTTCGGGCCCAGATGATCTCATAGCCCCAGGGCTTTGCGACCCGATACGGGAGTTCGTTCACCGGGACCTCCGAACGCGGAACGTTGGGTGTCTCACGATACCTCCAGTTCAAGCGACGAAGGCCGCGTAACACAGGCGCTCACACACGTTCCGCACCCCACACAGCCTTCGGGCCGGAGCACGGGGCGCCCTCCCGCGTCGATGGCGAGCGCGCGCTCGCCGACAGGACACGACCGGGCGCACACGCCGCACGCGACGCCCTGAAAAGCAATGCAGCGAACCGGATCGAGCCGCAATGAGCCCATGTGGATCGCACGCCAACCGTCCTGCGGCACCACGAGCGCCCCGGTTTCGCAGGCGTGTGCACAGGGCATGTCGTCACACACCACGCACGCCTGGAGCGCGGGGTCGATCATCGGCGTGCCGAGCGCGAGTCCGGCGCCCGCTGGCGCCTTGATGATCGCGTGGACCGGGCATACGTCAATGCAGTCGCCGCACCGCGTGCACGACGTCACGAAGGCGATCTCCTGCACCGCGCCCGGAGGCCGCTGATACAGGCGCGGCACGATCCGCCGCTCGGTGCGGGCGGCGACCTCGCGCGCGATCCGGCCAAGCGTCTCGCCGAAGAAGCCGCGTCGCTCCATCAGAAACTCGGTGCGAGGCTCACGACCCAGCGGAACGCCACGCGTCCATCATTCGTCCCGGCGTCCGGAGCCAGATGCCATGCATTCATCGCCAACGGGAACTCGACCCGAACGGTCCAGTCGAGATCGCCGGTCCGCTGCCGCGTCACCAGCCCGAGTCCGCCGTCCCATAAATCAGAGTACGCTTTGCCCCCGGAATTGGGGCTCGTCGCCAGCGAATCCACCAGCGCGCCATCCAGGAACGCCTCGAGTGAAACGTCCCGGACCACCCCTTTCTCGCCGCTGATCACGGAACGCGTCACCTCGAAGTTCAGCGCCGCCGCCCAGCGACCGCCGAGATCGGGACGGTACCCGCGCAGGTTGGCGTCGCCCGGAGACTGGTAATGGAAATCCGGCCGGACGAACAACGCGCCCGCCGAGCGCATGAAGGGATTCGTGAACGTGGTGTAGGGATCCGCTCCCGACACCATGATGCGCCGCTGCTTGATCGGGCCGGATCCGCCGAGATATCCACCGCCAAACAGCCGGGCGCCGAGGCGCGTGCCCAGCCAGAACGGCTTGCGCAGGCTCGCCTCAGCGGTGAGCCGCGCGTATCCCCCGACGTCATAACGGCTCCCGGTGGCGAGGCCCGGTCCGGGGTTCGAATAGGCCACGCCGCCTTTGAGATCGGTGCGCGCCGCGAACACCGTACGACCCTTCTCCACCGTCGTGCTGAACGTGGGGCCGAGCTCGACGGTGCCCGCGTCGTCCCAGAGCCGCCGATCCAGATAATCGAGGGTCGTGGTGGCCATCCACAGGAGCCCGAATCCTACGTGCGGATCGGCCGCGGCATCGGGACTTTGTTGCAGCGAACGGTCCGCTTCGAGGTCCACGCCCGCGCGCCCTTCTACGTACCATCCCGCGGCGCTGGTCGTCACATGCGGCATCGGATGGCTCACCGGATTCGAGAACCGCGCGTACACCCCCACCGGGTCCGACGCGCCGCTCTTGGTTCCGACGGTCCCGATCAGCAGATTCCGGTCGTAGCTGCCAAAATAGTTGGTCCGGCTGCGTAATCCGACGGTCACGCCCCCGACGTCATTGTACCACGCCACCGGCATCCACGCGTCCACCAGACGATCGCGCCGCACCGTCTCGCGCAATGGATTATCGATCTTGGTTTCGAAGCTGCCCCGCCCTTCGAGCCCGCGTTTTTCTCGATTGTTCAACATGTTGAAATCGTGCGCCCGGAGGCGCGGGTCGAGCATGAGCCGGCCCGGCTTGCGCGCGGTCGTAAACTCGACCCGCTCGACTTCCGGTTGTCCGCTCGCACGCGCGTAAATCGTGTCCGCGTCGCCGATCTCGACGGGCATGACGCCCGGGGCACGGCGCGTGATCGTCACCACGGTGTGCCAGTGGCCATCCGGCAATTCGTGGCGCTCGACTTTCTCCAGGCGGTAATCGATCAGGAGATCCGCGTGCAGCCACTGCGCGAACAGCCAGTCGAGGTCCCGATGGGAGACTTCCTCGCACACCGCCTTGAACGCCGTCTCGTCCACATGCTTCAACTTCCACCGGTCAAAATAGGTCCGGAGAATCACACGCATGGTGGAGTCCCCCACGACATAGCGGAGCTGTTCATAGAACAGCTGCGCTTTCGCGTACACCATTTCATTGTACGTGAAAAAATCCCGGTACTGCTCCGAGATCATCGAGATCGGCTGGCTCCAACCGCCTAGATCGAGCCAGAGCACCTGGGGCTCGAGCGCCTCGTAAACGCGCCGCACGTGATGCTCCTCGAGAAACCAGCCCGACTGGAACGAGGTGAATCCTTCGTCGAGCCACGCCTCGCGCCATTCGTTGTTGGCGAGCTGGCCCATCACGTATTGATGGCCGCTCTCGTGCAGGATCACGCCGAGCGTGGCGCCGCCGTTCATCTCCATCATCGGGAACTCGGTGCCGCCGCCCTCGATGCGATGCACGTTGGTGAGCTGCGGCCACTGATCCGGCCCGAACAATTGATCGAGCCATTGCAGCGCGATCTCGGTCCACTGCACCGCGACGCCTTTCCCCCACGACGCCGTGTCGGCGGGGAGATACAACACGTGCACTACGACGTCTCCGTACCGCCCCTGCTCGTAGACGTACTCGGGGTTCAGTGAGAACGCGAAATGATGGACGTCCTCGGCGTGGAAGTGCACGCATTTTCGCCCTGGTGCGAGATCGAGATCGCTGCACCCAACCGTTCGCCGGTCCGCCCGTCCGCCCGTCCGCCGGTACCAGTCCGCTTGATAATCGACGCGAATCGTGGGATCCCGTCGCGCACGCTCCCAGCCGGGGTCCCCTTCCTCGGGGACGCCGGTCGCGCCGATGACCTGGTCCTGCGCGAGATCGAGCACCACGTCGTAGGTGGCGAACTCGCCGTAGAACTCTCCGGCGGGATAGAGCGCGTGCGCCTCCCAGCCGTACTTGTCGTAGACCGACACCTTGGGATACCACTGCGCAAAATCGAACCGCCGGCCCTCGCGGCCCTGGCGCCGCGGCACGGTCGAAACCCTAGCCTGCCAATCGAACTCGGCCACGAGCGAGTCGCCCGGCGCGAGCGGCCGGGCCAGCGTCCAGTGCGCCACCGTCGAGTCCGGTGCGCCGGGGTAGTCCGCGCGCCGCTCGGCACCGTCGATAACCACCCGCGTGAATCGCTCGAAGGCGTAGTCGGGGTCTTTTAAGTGCTGGAATCGCACTACGCCTTCGGCGCTGTCGGACATCGCCCAGCGTGATCCGGGACGGAACGCATTGAGATATTGCTGCACGTAGAAATCGTGGAGCGTGTCGGGTGAACGGTTGACGTAGACCAGGCGCTCATGGCCGGTCAATACGCCGCTGGGCTCGTCCAGGTGCGCGGCGATCGCGTACGTGACGTGCTGCTGCCAGTACTCACTCGTGTCGGCGGGAAGGGAGGGGCCGAGCAAGGGCAGGAGAAGGGCGAGCATTTGCGCCCCGCAAGCTAAAACGCCCGGGTGCGCCTGCGAAAGCGCGCCAATTCGATGTGGCGCGCATGGTTTCGTGACCGGTCGCGGTTGGCCTTCCGGCATTTTCGCAGGCCCGCTAGGGAGGCGCTTCGGTCTCCCGGCGGAACCCATACCGCGGAGGCGCCATGCGCCACACCACGCTCTACCGCGCCGTCGTGATCACCCTGCTCGCTCTCGCCTGTACCGCCCAACCGCCCGCCGGGCCGCACGATGCGCGTGGATCGGGAACGGTCAAACGCCGCGCGGACCTCGCCACGCCGGCCACTGCCACACCTGAGGGATTGGCCCGCGCCCTCGCCCTGGCGCTCCGCTCACCGGGGTTCCGGGCGCGGCTCAAGACGCAGCTCGATGGCTCGCCGTTCCGCGAGCACAAGGTTCACTTCCAGCAGTTCGTCACTGCCGTGGAGCGTCGCGAGCTGCACGCGCTGGCGGCCGCCACGGGTCGGCCGCCCAGCGAGGTGTCGCTGCTCGTGGATGCGGCCGTTCCTCTCGAGCTGTACCTGCCCGTGCCGAGCCATCGAGCCGAATGGCGGGGCGACGGCCACATTCTGGTCGCGACCGCCGTCGGCGACGAAGACGTGCCGATCGCGTTTGATACAGCGGGCAATCGTTACGAGCTCAGCAGCCGCACCCCACCGCCAATTCCCGTGCTGGCGTTGGTCCCGGTCGAGACCGACTTCTCGAGACCACCGAGCCTGATGCAGTGCCTCGACTGCAAGGGCGGGAGCGGCAATGGCGATCCGCCACCCCCTCCCCCGGCTCCTCCGCCGGGGCTGTACATGACCCAGGCCCATTTCGTTCAGACGTTTGAGAGTTGGTTGAAAGGCGCGCCCGAATTTGAGGTTCACATTCTGGGGCAAAGCGGTCAGACCGACTCATTGGTCGACTATCAGTGCGCGGGCGAGAAACAGCCGTCGCCGTACTATTTTGATCAGAACAACCTCGACTGGAACGGCAGTGTCATGTTGTTCAGCAAATCTCAGCTCGACAGCTACAAGGCCGGGCACCCGGGCCAGAGCCTGCGTGTCTACATGGTCGAAGACGACGACACGGCCTGCCAGATCAAGACCAATGCGTCCGACTTTCAGCGCGCGCTCGCCGTCGTGGACCAGCTCAACAACTTCATCACGGCGGGGCGCGATACCGTTCTCACCTGGAAATTTGCGACTGCCGCGCAGAGTCTCTATGCCGCGATTGCGTCCTTGATCAACACCAACGACGAGCTCGTGGGCAACTCGGTCCAGGACAGCATCGCCAACGAATTCCACGCGGGATACAATTGGGTCGTCAAGGGACCGAGCAACGAAACCAACGGCTGGGTCAAACTGGAGATGCGGTGAGCCCCATGCCCGCACGCTGCTTCTGTTATCTCGTGTCATGCGCGTGCGCGCTTGCAGTCTTGCCTCAGAGTGCGGCGGCCCAATGGTATCTGGGGCTCGATGTGGCATGGACGTCGTTCGGCGATGCGTCGAGCGATACCAGCGGCACGAGCTCTGGGGTATTCCGTCCCGCCGCAACCACTGCGCTCGGGCTTCGGCTCGAGCGCCAGTGGTCGGGGTTCGGGGTGGCCGTCGGCATCAGACGCATGCATCCCGCGATGGGAGAAGACTCGGACGTGCTGCTTGTCGCCGCGAAGGACCAGATGCGGTTCACCGAAGTCGCTCCCGCGGTCACCCTCCGCATCATGCGGTTCGCCGCGGGAGCAGCGTTACATCTTCAGGCCGGCCCGGTGATAGACATCTGGGAGCCCATGGGTCTGGACGCCCGGAGCCATGTCGGCGTCTCCACCGGGCTGACGCTGGTCTTTCCACTTGTCGGCAGATCGAGCGGAGCCATACGCACCATGCTGGCGCATAGCGGATCACCCTTCGAGAGCGCTGATCTGCCGGACCGGTTCGCGCCCCATGGCATGTGGCGGCACTCTGTGTCGATCGGGTTGGATTTGCGTCTTTAGAGAAGCGGCGGCGCGGCCGGCGCGCGAAAGCTCGTGAGGGAGCTATTCCCCCGTCAGCATCCGCCGTCTGAGCGCCGCAAGCCTGCGGCGCAGCGATCCGTCGAAAATTCTGTCGCCCACCCGCACCACCATTCCCCCGAGAATCCCCTTATCCACGCGGAACTGCGGGCGGACTTCGCGGCCGAGCACCGTGCCGAGCCGCTCCGTGATCTGCTGCTGCAGTTTGACATCGGCCTCGACGGCCAGCGTCACGTCGGCACGAACTCGGTTCCGCTTTTCATCGAGCAAATTGTGATACTCGAGCGCGATCCCGCTGAGCAGCCCCTGGCGGCCGCGTCGCACCACGGACTGGAGAAAGCGCACGAATTCGGCCGGGGCCACGCCCGTGAGCGACTCGTTGATCAATTTCGCCTTGATCGCCTTCGAAACGCGCGGCGACTCGAACGCGATCGCGATGCGACTGTCCGCATGGATCGCCGCCGACACCGCGTCGATCAAGCTTGCGTACCGTTCGGGGGCGCCGTCCGCCTGCGCCTCGGCAGCGAGAAACAGCGCCTCGGCATAGTTCCGCGAGACGGTCGTCTCTTTCACCGCTCCGCCAATGTGTCGAGATAGGCGCTCACGAGCTTCCGGTTCGTATCGGAATCGAGCTGTGTCTCGACCAACTTGCTCGCCGCTGCAATCGACAGATCCACCGCCTCACGCCGGAGACTCTGCCGCGCCCGATCCCGTTCCACCGTGATCTCCTGACGCGCGCGCGCCAGCATCGCGTCGTACTCCTGGCGTGCCTTGCCGAGCAGCGCCTCGCGATCCTTCTCGCCCGCCGCTTTGGCGGCAGCGATGATTTGCTGCGCTTCGTGCTTGCCACCCGCGAGCAGCGCGCGATGCTGCTCCAACAGTTCTCTTGCTTCCGTCCGCGCCTTCTCGGCTTCCGCGATCTGCTGCTCGAGCCGCGTCTCGCGATCCCGGACCGCCTGCAACAGCACGGGCCATGCAGTGCGCTTGAGCAGGAATAGCAGGAGTCCGAACACGAACAGCGTCCACAGCATGAGCCCGCCGTCGACGGTGAGCGGATTCGGATTCGCCGCCGCTTCCTGCGCCGCAAGCGGCACGGCGCCGAACACGGAGCACGCCGCCGCCAGCCACCCTAATCGCCTCATTCCCGGCTCTCTTTCATTGCGAGTGTGGAAGGGGAAGGGAACCTGCCCTTCCCCCTTCCGTCTTGCGCTAGAACGTGACCTTGCCCTGCATCACGAACGCCACGACCGCCGCGAACAACGCGACGCCTTCGACCAGCGCCGCCGCGATGATCATCGCGGTTTGAATCCTGGCGCTGTTTTCCGGCTGACGCGCCATCCCTTCGACCGCCTGGCCGCCGATCCGGCCGATGCCAATGCCGGCGCCCAGCACCGCGAGTCCTGCCGCGAGACCGGCACCGATCAGGGCATAACCCTTCCCTGCGCCTGAGGCATCGGTGGCTGCCTGCAGCAATGCGAGCATGTGGGTCATCTCGAAACTCCTCACCCAGTACGGGAGACCAAGTAGTGACTTGGCGCGCCCCATCCCGTCGCGACGGTTCTCCCGGGAGACCGGCCTCGCAACGGCTGCCCGCCTTGCGTTCCGTACGACGAACGAGCGGGCTTTGTCCGCTTCTCGCGGACTACCCGGACGGCGCGCGGGTTACCCGGCCGTCCGTACTGCGGCTGCTAATGCTCCGCGCGCATCAACCCGATGAACACCGAGGTGAGCAGCGTGAAGATGAACGCGTGCAGAAAAGCCACGAACAGCTCGAGCACCATCACCGCCGTAGAAAGCGGCGACGCAACGAAAAAACCGACGATGTAACTCCGGAAGAAGAACGTCAGCCCGATCAGGGCCAGCAGCACCACGTGTCCCGCCGTCATGTTCGCGAACAACCGCACCGCGAGCGCGAAGGGCTTCGCCAGCTTTCCGATGATCTCGATGGGGGTCATGATCACGAGCATGATCGGCTTGATCCATCCCGGCAGGCCGGGAGGGAGGTAAAAGATCGTCTGCATATAGCCCTTGAAGCCGAGCGAGCGCATTCCGGAGACCTCGATCACCACGAGCGACAGGATCGCCATCGCCGCCGTGACCGCGATGTTCCCTGTCGGTGTCGAACCCCAGGGCAGCAAGCCGAACAGATTACAACCGAGGATGAAGAAGAACACCGTCAGGAGGTAGTCCACATAGCCTTCACCATGCGGGCCGACGTTCGGCAGGATGACTTCCCCGCGTACGTACAGCACCATGGCTTCCAGCGCGGCCGCAAAGCCGCGTGGCGGCTGCCCGGCGGCCTGGGCGCGCGCCACCTTGCGTGACGTATAAAGGATTACGAACAGCACGACGAGCGCCGCGAGCCATAGGAACACGAGATGCTTGGTGATCGAAAAGTCGATCAGCACGCCACCGATCTTCACCGGCGGGAAATGCGGCAGCTCGACGGAATACGTGTACGGCGGTTTCCAGTACGGGAGCTCGAGGTGATGCGAGTTGCCGAGATGCTCGAGGATATTGATGTCGCGCTGGCTGTGCGCTTCCTGCGCGATGTGTCCTGGGTCTTGGGCATAGGCACGGCACGGGCTCAATGCCAGCAGGCCAATGACGAAGCTGCCAAGCAGCTGTTTCACTCGAATCGCTCCACCGGGCTGATCGCTTCGACCGCGACGAATGCCATCAGGATACCGACGAGGGTGAACAGGAACGGCGCGAGTGCCAAGCCGGCGCGCGGCGCGATCAGGATGGCGGCGCATCCGACTGCCGCCAGTCGCACCACGAAGCCGACCGCCCAGGCAGCGAGGAATCGCTCGGTCCCGAGATTGCGCACCACCATCCAGCCGAGCGGCGCCTGGACAAACAGGGCGACACCGAGCGCCCAGAGCATCGCGGGCCGCGCGGCGACCGGAGCCACGAGCGCCCCCGTCATTGCGATGACGGTCACCACGCTGAGTCCCACGATATAACGGCGCGCCGCTGTCACGATCATTTGCGTCCCGCGCTATTCAGCTCGCGCACCAGCGAGTACAGGGAGATTCCGAATCCCAGGAGGGCGCCCACCATCGTGAAGATGCCCTCGCTATGGGTGCGACGGTCGAGCCAGCGCCCCGCGAGCACACCCGCAAAAATCGTCACCGCGAGCTGGATGCCGAATCCGGCAAAGCGCCACGGGTTACCGGCCGGGGCTTGCACGCGGGCAAAACCTATCCGCTTGTGAAAAATTTCGCAAGCAACTGCCGGTGATGCAAAACCAGCTCTTCAATGCTGTTACACGCCGATCGAACATCACCCTCCAAGCCCCATGCCACCTTCGCAGTTCGCGCAGCTTCGATGACGAACGTCATCTGGGGAAACCGGTCTGCTTCGAGCACGTGCTCCCGGGTAAAATTGTCGCGGAATTCTCCCCCGTGATCAGATGGCCGCGTCCACATTCCAGCCGGTTCCCGAGCTTCTCCCTTCTCCCGGCAGCCAACCTCGACCGGACGGGCACGTCATGGCTCAGAGGTGGGCTGTGCGCGAACGTACCAGCCGACATTCCCGACGCAACTTTATGTAGCGCTTGAGAGTATGAATCGGTTAACCTTCGATCCGCCCCATGGCTGCCAACCCCTCCCTCCCCTCTCCCGCCTCCCGACCTCAGGGCGACGTCGAGCTGCTCGAGCGGCTCGCGTCCGCGCGCGCCGATCTTATCGAGCAGGTGTCGCGGCGCATCATCGGGCAGCGGGATGCGCTGGATGGCATTCTCGCCGCGATCTTCTCGGGCGGCCACACCCTGCTCGTGGGCGTGCCGGGGCTCGCGAAAACGCTCATGGTGCAAACCGTCGCCCAGGCACTCGAGCTGAAATTCTCGCGCATCCAGTTCACGCCCGACCTGATGCCGTCCGACATCACCGGCACGGAGATCATCGAAGAGGACCCGTCGACCGGGAAGCGCGGCTTCCGGTTCGTGCGTGGTCCCGTATTCGCGAACGTCGTGCTCGCCGACGAAGTGAACCGCACGCCGCCCAAGACCCAGGCCGCGCTGCTCCAAGCCATGCAGGAGCACCAGGTAAGCGCGGCGGGACAGACGCACCATCTCCCGGCGCCCTTCTTCGTACTCGCGACACAAAACCCTATCGAACAGGAAGGGACGTATCCCTTGCCCGAGGCTCAGCTCGACCGGTTCATGTTCGAGCTGCGCGTGTCCTATCCCACGAAGGAAGAAGAGGAACGCATTGTCGAGTCGACCACCGGCGACCATGGGGCGGACGTGCAGCCGGTGCTCACGGCCGAAGACGTGCTGGCGTTGCAGCACCTGGTGCGGCGGGTGCCGGCACCCGAGCAGGTAGTCCGCGGGGCGGTGTCGCTGGCGCGCATGACCCGGCCCACGGATGCCGAGGCGCCGGCCTTTATTAAGGAATACGTGGCGTGGGGCGCGGGTCCGCGCGCCTCGCAGTATCTCGTGTTGGGCGCCAAGGCTTCTGCGGCGCTCGATGGCCGGCCGATGGCGGATCTCGACGATCTGCGCCGAATGGCGCCGCTCGTGCTGACGCACCGGCTCGTGATCAACTTCGCGGCGGAGGCGGCAGGGCGAGCCACGCCGGATATCGTGGAGGAACTGCTCAGGGAGGGACGATGGCTCGTTCGATAATGCAGGGGGGCGAAGTCGATCTCGATGCCGCATGCTGCAACTGATTCCGTGATTCGTGCTGGCCGTCTTCCAGCTCTGCTCCTGCTCGCAGGGTGCAGCTCGAGCGTGCTTTGGCCGGGCGGCATTGCCGGTGGGACGTGGGGTGGTGACAACGCCGCGCTGATCGGCGACGACACCAGCGCCCATGTGCACATCGGGTGCACGTTCGGCACGGCACACCAACCCATCGTGCCCGGTACGGACGGCAAGTTCGCTGTCGCGGGCGAGTACAACATCAGCGTCGGGCCGATCATGGTCGGCTCGAATCATCCGGCGCATTTCACCGGCGCTGTCGCGGGCCGGATCATGTCGCTGATGGTTACACTGACCGACACCGCAGTGACCCTCGGCCCCGTGCAGCTCATATTCGATCAGCAGCCGAACATGGGGCCTTGTCCCATCTGCGCGAACCCCGCGGAACGGGCGCGCCGGATGAGGCTCGGGCGGCGCAGCATCACCCGCTAACAGGCTCGAGACTTCCACCCCCCCAATAGCGACGCAACCCGCTCGGCCTCAACGTGTTGACAGAGGGTTGAGCAGAGTGCCTTATAGTGTGTTGCCAATCGAAACAAGCGAGCCGCCCGCTTGGCACTGTTTCGTCTATCGATCCTCGGGTCTCCTCTCTTCTCGGCAGCCTCAGGCGAGCCGGTGCGGTTTCGCACGCGCAAGCACTTCGCGCTGCTCATCCGCCTGGCACTCGACCCCGGCCGGCGTGTCACGCGTGACGCTCTGATCGAGCTGTTGTGGCCCGACGTTCCAGCGCATCACGCTCGTCATTCCCTCGCGCAAGCCGTCTCGGTCTTGAAGGGCAAACTGGGCCGTGAGCATCTCCAGGTTCAGAAGTCCACGCTGGCCCTGAACGCAGATGTTGTCGACACCGACGTCGCGCAGCTCGACGGATGCGACGTCGATATCCGCGGCACGGTGCTCGAGGGATTCGACATTCCCGGAGCGGCGGCATTCGAGCATTGGAAGGACGAGTGGCGTGCGCGCCTCGCGCCCCGAATTCGCGACAGTCTGGTCAAGCAGATGGACGCGGGGCGGCGCATCGGCGATTTCGCGACGGTGGAGCGGAGCGCGCAGCTCCTGTACGACCTCGAGCCGCTGTCGGAAGACGCCGTCCGCGGGTTGATGGAAGCGCGGGCCTGGGCCGGCGATCGGACCAACGCACTCAAGATTTACAACCGATTCGTGGCCGCGCTGGGAGAGGATCTGGGCGCGAAGCCCAGCCCTGACCTCGCGCGCATCGCCGACCTGTTGCGGGACGGCCGGTCATCCGGACTGCGCGTGCGGGAGACCGCCGCGGAGCCGCGCCGTGAACGGCGCTTCGAGGCGGAGACGCTCATTGGGCGGGAGAAGGAGTTCGCGGCGCTGTACGACAACTGGGTAGAAGCCCGGCAGCGGCGTCCGCGGGTAGTGGTCCTGACCGGCGACGCGGGGATCGGGAAGACCACGCTGACAAATGCGTTTCTCTCGAGCTGTCAGATGGAGGGGGCCGTGGTCGCGCGGGCGCAGGCGTACGAGGCCGAGCGCGATCTCCCGTTCGCCGTGCTCGCGGAGCTGGTGCGGCAGCTGGCGCTCCAGCGAGCCATCGGCTGCGCGGATCCTGAAGTCTTGAGCGAGCTGGGAAGAATCAGCCCGGCGATTTTCGAGGCGTTCCCGGGTGTGCCGAGGCCCATCGAGTGGGCGGCGGAAGTCACACCGATCCGGCTTGCGGATGCGCTTCTGAAGGCAGTGGCAGCAGCGGGAGACGAGACGCCGCTGATTCTGGTTGTAGACGACATTCATGCAGCGGATAACGCGAGCGCGGCGATTCTGCACTCCGTGACCCGCCGCCTTTCTAAGACACGTGTCCTATTCATACTCGCGGGCCGTTCAAGCGAACTAAGGCGGTCGGGAGCATCCTTCGCGTTGACAAATGATTCGTCAAGTGGTGGTTTAGGCCCTGTCGAACTTGAGTCAATTTCCTCGGAGGCAGCCTGGAAATTGATCTGCAGATTCTTGGGTGAGAATTCAGCCAATCCAAGTGAGTCACCGGCTAATCGGATTCTCCGCGCTGGTGGCGGGAATCCCTTGGCGATCGAACTTCTCGCTCGTGAATGGGCTGCACACGGCCCCCAATCCCTTCTCCAGGACTTGGAAGCCCTGGACACTTTGCCGGCACCTAATCTCGGCATCCCTCGGGCCATAACAACGGTTTTCGAGAAGCATGTG
>DATIYM010000044.1:0-3509 GCA_035517615.1 Gemmatimonadales bacterium | reverse complement strand
ACGTGCGGGCCGCGGCACAGATCGACGAACGGACCATCGGTATAGACCGAGATGACCTCGTCGGCGCCGAGGTCGTCGATGCGCTCGAGCTTGAGCGGGTCGTCGACAAAGCGGCGCTTTGCCTCGGCCCGGTCCACGACTTCGCGCACGAACGGATAGTCTGCCGCCGCGACCTCGCGCATTTTCGCTTCGATGCGCTCGAGATCCTCCGGCGTAAACGGCGTCGGCACCTCGAAATCGTAGTAAAACCCGTCGTCGATCGGCGGTCCGAACCCGATTTTCGCATGGGGAAACAGCTGCCGCACCGCCGTGGCGAGCACGTGCGCGCTCGAATGCCTGAGCACATCGAGCGCCTGCGGGTCCTTGTCGGTGAGGATCGAGACCCGCATGCCATCGGGCAGCGGGCGCGACAGGTCCCACACCTGGCCATCGACCCGGATCGCCAGTGCGGCGCGCGCGAGCCCCGGACCAATCGCGCGCGCTAGGTCGGCACCCGTGGAATTCGCAGGGATGGCCTTCACGCTGCCGTCGGGTAGCGTGACCCGAATTTCGGAGCCCCCCCCGGCCACGCTAGCGCTGGGGTTCGGAACCACTGGAGCCACCTTCGGAAGCCGTTGAAGTAGCGGTAATTGGCGGCAAGTTCGTTCCAAACCTGAAGTACAGGACGATGGCCACGCAGATCAGCACACCGACGGCGACCCAGCGCACCAGCCGGATCGGAGAGATATCCATGGAATCGTCGGCCATGTGGGAGGAAAGTAACCGGACGGAAACAGACGGAAAGGTCCTTATAATAAGGAATGCCCGCCACCACATTCGAGCTGCCGCCACAGTACGCTCCCCACGAGGTCGAGGCTCGGCTGTACGACCGGTGGCTCGAGGCGCAGGCGTTTCACGCGCGCGCCGACTCGCCCAAACCGCCCTACGTCATTGTCATCCCACCGCCCAACGTGACGGGTGTGCTCCACATGGGGCACGGGATGAACAACACGATCCAGGACGTGCTGATCCGCTGCGCCCGGATGCGGGGGCGTGAGGCGCTGTGGGTGCCGGGGACCGATCACGCCGGCATCGCGACGCAAAACGTGGTGGAGCGCCAGCTTGCCCGCGAAGGCAAGACACGGTTCGACCTAGGGCGCGACCAGTTCGTGGAGCGGGTATGGACATTCGTGCGCGAAACCGGCGGCACCATCCTGAAGCAGCTGCGCACCATCGGCTGCTCCTGCGACTGGAGCCGCACGCGCTTCACGCTCGACCCCGCCTACACCCGCGCCGTACGCGAAGCGTTCGTCCGCTTGTGGGAGGAAAAACTGATCTATCGCGGACACCGCGTGATCCACTGGTGCCCGCGCTGCCTGACCGCGCTCTCCGACGAAGAAGCCGAGTTCCAGGACGAGACCGGCGCGCTGTACTACATCCGCTACCCCATCGAAGGCAGCGAGCGGTTTCTCACGGTCGCCACGACCCGGCCCGAAACGATGCTGGGCGACACCGCGGTGGCCGTGAACCCGGACGATGAACGCCACCGCGATCTGGTCGGCAAGCGCGCCCGGGTGCCGATCGCGAACGTGGTCGTGCCGATCATCGCCGATCGAGCAGTGGATCCGAAATTCGGCACCGGCTTCGTGAAAGTCACGCCCGCGCATGACGCGAACGACTTCGAGATCGGGCAGCGGCACGGGCTCGATGCTCCGCTGATCATGCGGGAAGACGGGACGATGGGGGGAAACGGCGGATCGCCGGATCGGCGGATGGGCGGATCGAGGGTGCCGGACGGCGGATCGGCGGATGGGCGGATGGGCGGATCGAGGGTGCCCGACGAGCTGGTGGGGGTTGATCGGTTCGAGGCTCGCAAGAGAATCGTCGCGATGCTCAAGAACCAGGGCCTGCTCGAGAAGACCGAGCAGCACCAGCATGGAGTGCGGCACTGCTATCGCTGCGATACGGTGGTCGAGCCGAGGCTGTCCGATCAGTGGTTCGTGCGCATGAAGCCGCTGGCCGAGCCCGCGCTGCGGGCGTTTCACTCGGGCGAGGTCCGCATCATTCCGGAACGCTGGGAAGCGACTTATCAGAACTGGATGGAGCACATCCGCGATTGGAACATCTCGCGCCAGCTGTGGTGGGGGCACCGGATTCCGATCTTCACCTGTACCAGGTGCGGTGAAGCATGGGCCGATCGCGCTGATCCGACGTCGTGCCGCAAGTGCGGCGGGCCGGTAGCACAGGATCCCGATGTACTCGACACCTGGTTCTCGTCCTGGCTCTGGCCCTTCGCCACACTCGGCTGGCCCGACGAAACGCCCGACCTCGCGCACTTCTATCCCGGCACGACGCTCGTCACCGACCCGAACATCCTGTTCTTCTGGGTGGCGCGGATGATCATGGCCGGCTTCCACTTCATGGGCCGGAAGCCGTTCAGCACGGTGTACCTGCACGGCACCGCGCGCGACATGCAACATCGGCGCATGTCCAAGTCGCTCGGCAACGGGATCGATCCGCTCGACGTGGTGCAGCTGTTCAGCGCGGATGCGCTGCGCTGGACGTTGATCGCGGGCAGTTCGTTGGGCGCCGATATCGTGCTGAACCCGGACGATCTCGAGACCACGTTCGCACCGGGAAGAAATTTTGCCAACAAGCTCTGGAACATCGGCCGGTTCGTATTAGCGCAATTGAATTCGGGAGACGGGGCCGGCGGAGGAACCGCGGGGGCCCGCTGGGCTGCCGCGAAGGGAGACACGGTCGCTCCGCCGGCCGAGCTCACGTTGGCCGATCGGTGGATTCTCTCACGGTTGCAGGCAACCATTCGTGAGGTGACGTCTGCCTTCGAGCAGTTCAGGCTCGACGAAGGGGCCAAGCGCTGTTTCGATTTCGTCTGGAAGGAGCTGGCTGACTGGTACGTCGAAGCGGTCAAACCCCGGATCGCCTCGGACGCGTCATCAGCACAGACGGTGCTCGTGTACTGTTTGGACGTTTCGTTGCGCTTGTTGCATCCCGTGGTGCCGTTCATCACCGAAGAGCTTTGGCAACGGCTGCCTGGACGCGCTGCCGGCGAGCTGCTCGTGACCGCGCGCTGGCCTGAGGTGCAATCGCGCTTGATCGACGAGCGCGCCGAGCGCGAGTTCGCACTCGTGCAGGAGTCGATTACCGCGTCGCGAAATTTACGCGCAGAGTATAAGGTCCCTCCTAAAATCCGGACCCCCTTCTACATCAACCCTCCAAATGAGGAGGTTCGCAAGACGCTCGACGACTCGCGCGAGATGATCATTCTGATGTCGGGAAGCGCGAACATGGTGTTGGGTCCCCTGCCGAATCTGCCCGGAGGATATGCGGTGTTGACGGTTGGCGCCCCGGCATTCGTTGAGCTCGAAGGCTTCATCGACGTACAGCAGGAGTGCCGCAGGCTCAGTGGTGAGCGCTCGCGACTGGATCAGCAGCTCACAGCGCTCGCCGCCAAGCTGTCCAACGAGAACTTCGTGTCCCGCGCGCCCGCGGATGTGGTGGCGCGGGAA
>DATIYM010000043.1:0-27439 GCA_035517615.1 Gemmatimonadales bacterium | reverse complement strand
TCCGCGAGCGCCAGCTCGCCTTCAGGCGTGCCGAGGAAGTGATAGGCGTCCTTGGCCGCCAGCGCAATGGACAAAGCGCGCGGATCGGCGAGACCGACGTCTTCCGCGGCCATTCGCACGAGGCGCCGGGCGATATAGAGCGGGTCCTGCCCACCGACGAGCATCCGCGCAAGCCAGTACAGCGCGCCCTCGACATCGCTCCCGCGCACGGCCTTGTGGAGCGCGGAAATCAGATTGTAATGCTCGTCGCCGCTCTTATCCGACTTCGCAAAGCGCCGCTGTAAAGCGTCGGTAATCACAGACAGCGTGATGCGGGATGCGGGATGCGGCGTCTCGGAGCCGTCGTTACGCTTCCCGCTTCCCACCTCTCGCTTCCCGCCGAGGTACTCCGCGGCCGCTTCGAGCGCCTGCAATGCTCGTCGCGCATCGCCGTCGACTTCGCGCGTGAGAACCGCCAGGGCGTCGTCGTCGATGGACAAACCCAAGGCGCCCAAGCCGCGCTCGCGATCCGCCAGCGCCCGCTCCACCAGTGCTCCGATGTGCTCCTCGCGCAGCGGCTCCAACACGAAGACCCGACACCGCGACAACAGCGCGCCGGTCAGCTCGAAGCTCGGGTTCTCGGTCGTGGCCCCGATCAGCGTGACGATCCCGTTCTCCACCCAGGGGAGAAAGGCGTCCTGCTGGGCCCGGTTGAACCGGTGTATCTCATCGCAGAACAGAATCGTGCCGCGGCCTTCGAATTTCAGCCGCTCTTCGGCGGCCTTGATGATTTCCCGCACCCGCCCCACACCCTCGGTGACCGCGGAAAAGGGTTCGAAATACCGCGCGGTATATCGGGCGACGATGCGGGCGAGCGTGGTCTTGCCCGATCCGGGAGGTCCCCAGAAGATGCACGAGCTGATTTCGCCCCGGCGGATCAGCTCGCCTAACGCCTTTCCGGGGCCGAGCAGATGCTCCTGCCCCAGGAACTCCTCGAGCGTGCGCGGGCGCATACGGGCAGCGAGGGGTTCAGCAGAGCGGGAGAAGAGCGTGGGCTCCGTCATGATCATTGATCCCGCGCCGACATCGCATGCTTCAGCAGATACTCCTTCGTATTCCGACGCGGATCGTCGAGTACCTGGTCCAGAAGCTGGTGGAGCGTGGTACCGATCTCTGGCCCCGGTCTTACACCCGCCGACAGGAGATCATCTCCATTGACGGCCAGGTCTCCGAGCCTGAGCGGATCCCGCGCGGCGCGAATCGACTCGACAACCTTCCGGAGCGCCGGAGGCGCCAGGGGAAGTCGCAACAGGTCGTCCGCGTGCTCGCCCAGCTGCGACAACCAGCGCCGCACGTCTGCGATGTGCTTCTGATCGGGATACTTGTCCCGCCATTCACCGATCGCCCGTCCACGCTCGATCTCCCGATTCGAGAATTTCAGTCGAGTCAACGCGGGCGCGGGATCGGACGCGAGGAATGACAGCAGCAGCACGGGATCTCGAGCGAGCAGGTTTACGCTCCTCACCTTCCGCTGCGCGCTTCCCCGAATCTCGGGCAACCAGATGCGCGCGGCTCCGACGTCCTCCCACAAGCCGACCAGCTTGGAAACCCGCCTGGCGGTCAACACGCCTTTCACCCATTCGTCCCTCACCCGTTCCGCCGACAATTGCGCCAGGCCGGACGCATTGGCTTTGGCGGCGGCGAACGTGGCGGGATGGATGCGAAAGTCGAACCGCGCGCTGAAGCGGATCCCCCGCAGAATGCGCAGATAATCCTCCTGGAAGCGCCAGTTCGGATCTCCCACCGACCTGATGAGCTCCGCTTCGAGGTCCGCCGCTCCGTTGAAGGGATCCCGCCACTCATGGCGCAGGGGGTGGTACGCGATCGCGTTGATCGTAAAGTCGCGGCGCGCCAGGTCGTCGTTCAGGGAGACGCCGAATTCGACGACCGCATGCCGGCCGTCGGTCTTCACATCGCGGCGGAACGTGGTGACCTCGTGCGGGCGGTTGTCGCCATCGAGGACCGCGACGGTCCCGTGCTCGACGCCCACGGGAATCGACCGCGGAAACAGCTTTCGCGTCGCGTCGGGCGTCGCGGCGGTGGCGAGGTCGAAATCGTGGTTCTCGACGCCCAACAGATTGTCGCGGATCGCGCCGCCGACACACCAGGTCTCGTAGCCGCGCGTTTCGAGCTTTTCGGCAATCTCGAGAACCGGAGCCGGGATGGGGAGCGTGGACGGGAATTCCATGCTAGCTCGGAACGCCGCATGCGGAACGCCGAGCGTCAACGCAGGGCTCATGCCGCTGAACCATTAGCCGCACAAGACGGAACCACCATTGACGTTCAGAAGCTCGCCGGTGATGTGCGTCGCAAGCTCGGAGCAGAGATCAATCACGCTACCGGCCCAGTGCCCATCTCCTCTTCCACGATTTCACAGATCAGGTGCTCGATCGCCAGGTGGATCTCCTGGATTCTCGCGGTGTCGTCGGAGGGGATCACGAGCGCGTGATCGACCTCGGCGCGCAGCGGGCCGCCGCCCTTGCCCAGCAGGGCCACCGTCACCGCTTTGCGAGCGCGTGCGGCCCGAGCGGCATTGAGCAGATTCGGACTCTCGCCGCTCGTGGAATGGAGCATGAGCAGGTCACCCGGCGCGACCAGCGCCTCGACCTGGCGCGCGAACACCTCGGCGAACCCCAGATCGTTTCCGCACGCGGTCAACAGCGAGGTGTCGGTGGTGAGCGCCAGGGCCGGGAGCGCGCGGCGATTCTGCCGATAGCGCACGACGTACTCGGTCGTGATGTGCTGTGCATCAGCGGCACTGCCACCGTTTCCGGCGAAGAACAGGGTCCCGCCACCTCGCAGGGTACGGATGTAGCGGTCCGCGAGCTGCGCGATGCTCTCGGCATGATCGCTCGCTACCTGGAGCGCCAAGTCGCTCAGCCGGGTCAGACCGTCACGAATCCGCTCGGCGCCGCTCACCACGCCCCCTCGGCGATGTGAACGGAGAGCCTCGCGAGCCCCGCCACATCGAACAGGGCCTGCGCCTCGAACGCGTACGTGACGAAGGCGTCCGCGGCGAGCAGGTCCAGCGCCAGCTCGCGTCCACCGTCCTCCTGGCGCCCCATGACACGTTCAAGCGCCACGCGCCCCAGCCGAGCGAGATGCTGCGGCATCGGTTCCGGCCCATCGTCCACAAACCGTTCGAGATGCACACGCAATACGGCGGGGGGAATCGGCTCGCGAGTTGCGAGCCAGTCTAGGACTTCCTTGCGTGTCACGGCTGTTTGAGGTAATCGCCTACGAGCGTCGGCAATTGCTTACGCGTGGACGGAACCAATCCGGGATCACCGATGCTACCGGATGCAAAGTGCGGCCGTCCACCGCCCTTGCCGCCGGTGGAGGAGGCGATGATCCTGGCCAGGTCACCGGCTTTCAGACCCCGCTGAACGAGATCATCCGTAAGTCCCACGTGCACAGCCGGCTTCGAGGTCGCGATGCCAGACACGATCACCGAAACAGCACGTGAGTTATTCGTGCGGAACGTGTCCATCATCAGTCCGATTTGTCGCGGGTCCTCGACTGGGCTCATGGTGATGTGGAGATCGACGTCTCCGATCTTCTCTACGCTTCCCGATTCCCCCTTTCCGCCTCCCGCTTTGAGCAGTTCTTCGACTCGCTTGTCGAGCTTGCGGTTGTCTTCCACCAGCTGCTCGATGCGCTTGACGAGATGGTCCGGCTGTGTCTTCAGGGTCGCAGAGGCTTGATCGAGTTGCTCCGCGAGCTTGCGAATCAGCTCGTAGGCCACGGGACCCGTAACCGCCTCGATCCGGCGCACACCAGCCGCCGCCCCCGTCTCGTGCGTGAAGCGGAACAGCGCGATTTGCCCGGTCGAGGGCACGTGGGTGCCGCCGCACAATTCGAGCGAAACGCCGGGAACATCCACCACCCGCACGATATCGCCGTACTTCTCCGTGAAAAACGCCATCGCACCGCGGGCAAGCGCATCGCGGTAATTCATCTCTTGCGTGGTTACCGGGAGATTTTCCCAGATGTGCGCATTGACTTCTTCTTCTACGCGCGCGAGCGTCGCGGCATCGAGCGGCCCATGATGGGCGAAGTCGAAGCGCAGCCGCTCCGGCGCGACCACCGAACCCTGCTGGCGGACGTGCGGGCCGAGGATCTTCCGCAGCGCGGCGTGCACCAGGTGGGTGGCCGTGTGATTGCGCTCGATGTTTTGACGTCGCAGCTCATCTACCTCTGCCAGTACGGGAGCGGGCTCGAACTCGTGCTCGAACCGGCCCACCACAGCCGACCCGCCGTCGGCCTTTTCGACGTCCGTCACGTCGAGCGTCCAGCCGGCGCCTTTGACCTGCCCCGTATCGCTGACCTGACCCCCGGACTCCACATAAAACGGATTGGCCTCGAGCACCACTTCGACCCGGTCGCCCTGCTGGCGAAACCTGAGCACATCGGTCTCGGCGTGCGTCGTGTCGTAGCCCACCCACACCTGCTTGCCGGCCGGTTTGACCGTGCGCCACTCGCCCGTGCGCGCGACCTGAACCGCGGGACCGCCTCGCCCCTTCGCGGCGTCCTGGGATCGTGCGCGCTGCGCCTCGAGCTGCCGCTCGAACCCCGCGAGATCGACGGTCTGCCCGCGCTCGGCCGCAATCAGCTGCGTCAAATCGATTGGAAAGCCGAACGTGTCGTATAGCCGGAACGCATCCTCGCCCGCGATCGTCTTCAGGTGGCGCAACTCATCGAGTCGCGTCAATCCACCCTCGATCGTATCGAAGAAGCGCTCTTCTTCCTTGCGCGTCCAATCCTCGATGGTACCGCGCCTCTTTTCGAGCTCAGGATAGACCGCGCTCAGGAGCCCGATCACCGTCGGGACGAGCTGAACGAGGGTCGGCTCGCGCCGGCCGAGCAGCCAGGCGTGGCGCACCGCACGCCGGAGAATGCGGCGCAGCACGTACCCGCGGCCTTCGTTCGAGGGATACAGGCCATCGGCCAGCAGAAAGGTGACCGCGCGGGCATGATCCGCGAGCACGCGATACGAGGCTCCGGCGGGCCCACGATCGTAGCGCTGTCCGACGATTTCCACCGCACGCTCGATGATCGGCACAAACAGGTCGGTGTCGAAATTCGACGTGACGCCCTGCATGACCGCGGTAATCCGCTCGAGGCCGGCGCCCGTGTCCACCGAAGGCGCGGGTAGCGGCAACCGCGAGCCGTCTTTCTGGAGGTCGTACTGCATGAATACGAGATTCCAGATCTCGAGCAGCGTGCCTTGCTCCTGGAGCGCCACGAACTCATCGAGTGTGAGGTCCTTCCCCTTTCCCCTTCCCGCCTCCCCCGTCCCTCTGAGATCGACGTAGATCTCCGTATTCGGTCCCGCCGGGCCGGTGTCCGCCATCTGCCAGAAATTGTCCTTGTCGCCCAGGCCGTAAATCCGCTTGTCGGGCACGCAGCGTTGCCACAGGCGGCGGGCTTCGTCATCCGTGTGGTGCACAGTCACGTACAGCCGTTCGGGCGCGAGTCCGAGCCACGCCTTGGCCGTCACCCACTCCCAGGCGTACTCGATCGCCTCGCGCTTGAAGTAGTCGCCGAAGGAGAAGTTGCCGAGCATCTCGAAGAACGTGTGGTGGCGGGCAGTGTGCCCCACCTCTTCGAGATCGTTATGCTTGCCGCCGGCCCGGACGCATTTCTGGCAGGTCACGGCGCGGGTGTAGTCACGCCGTTCCAACCCCTGAAACACGCGCTTGAATTGCACCATCCCCGCGTTCGTGAACAGCAACGTTGGGTCGTCCGCGGGGACGAGGGACGAACTCCCGACCTCGGTGTGGCCCCGAGCGGGAGTTTTGAAATACTCCAGGAATTTCCGGCGGATATCGGCGGACTTCATGGCGGAAAATATAGCGCGCGGGCGCTCCCCGACTGGCACGACGTTGTCTCCGCGCGGAGCACGCCGGCTCTATTCCGTCAGCAACTCTTCCACGAGCTCGCGCACCGCCGCCCCCGGGTACCCGCGACGGGCGAGAAAGGCATACAGCCGCCGTTTGCGCGTGCCCCGTGGCAGGCTCTTGAGCTGAGCCGCACGGCGCATGGCGACCGCGCGCAGCACTTCCGCCGGATCGACGCCTTCGAAAGCGAGGCCGGCCTCCACAGCCGCTTCGGCGGCTGGCCGTTCGATCCCCTGGGCCACGAGATCGCCCACCAGGCGCGCGGGCCCGCGCCCGCTCGCGGCCCGCCGGGCGACGTATTCCCGGGCAAACTGGGCATCATCGAGCAGCCCCTGATGCACCAGCCGATCGAGCGCCTGCGCCACGGCGTGTGGCGGATGCTGCTTTCGGACCAGCCGCCGTTCCAGGTCTCCACGCGCCCGGCCCCGAGCCGCCAGCGCCTTGAGCGCCGCGCGGTAGGCCGCCTCGACATCGGCCAGCTCGTGCAGTCGTTCAAGCACCGGCACGGAGAGCTCCTGCCCGACGCGGAGTCCCGCCGTCTCGATGGCCTCCACGGGCAGAGATGCGAATCGCCCCCGATCCACCTCGACGAACCGGTAGCCGGGCCGTCTGGGATCGGGGGCGATCGTGGTGAGGATGGGCACGCGCTCACTCTTCCGGCGCCGCCGCCTCCTCATCGGTGGCGACGGTCGCCCGCATGCCGAGGTGTTCCTTGACCTTGGCCTCGATCTCGAGACTCAGCTCGGGATGATCCTTGAGGAAGAGCTTGGCATTCTCGCGGCCCTGACCGATGCGTTCCTTGCCGTAGGCGTACCAGGCGCCCGACTTCTCGATGATGCCGACTTCGGCGGCGATGTCGACCAACAGCGATTCGTGACTGATCCCTTCGTCGAACATGATGTCGAACTCGGCCTGCCGGAACGGCGGCGCCACCTTGTTCTTGACGACCTTTACGCGGACATGATTGCCGATGACCACTTCGCGCTCTTTCACGGGCGCGATGCGCCGCACGTCGAGCCGGACTGACGCATAGAATTTCAGCGCGCGGCCACCCGAAGTCGTCTCGGGATTGCCGAACATGACGCCGATCTTTTCGCGCAACTGGTTGATAAAGACGACCGCCGTCCGCGACCGGTTGATGGCACCCGCCAGCTTGCGCAGCGCCTGACTCATGAGCCGCGCTTGCAGCCCCGGAAGCGAGTCGCCCATTTCGCCTTCGATTTCAGCCTTGGGCACGAGCGCCGCGACCGAGTCGACCACGATGACGTCGACCGCGCCGGAGCGCACGAGAATCTCGGTGATCTCGAGCGCCTGCTCACCGGTATCGGGTTGAGAAACGAGCAGGTTGTCGATATCCACACCGAGCTTTTTCGCATACTCGACGTCGAGCGCGTGCTCCGCATCGATGTAGGCCGCCGCGCCCCCGAGACGCTGGGCATGAGCGACCACGTGCAGCGCCAGCGTGGTCTTGCCACTCGACTCCGGACCGAAGATTTCCGTGACTCGGCCCCGGGGGATGCCTCCCACCCCGATGGCTGCATCGAGATTGATTGCCCCGGTGGGAATCGCCTCGACCCGAATCCGCGGCGAGTCGGCGCCCATGCGCATGATGGCGCCCTTCCCACATGTCTTTTCGATCTGCGTGATCGCCAGATTGAGCGCCTTTTTCCGCTCGTCCGTTAGCTTTGGCGTCTCGCGGTTCTCAGCGGCCATAAGAGCCCTCGACATTTGGTGGGGAGCCCCCTGTGAAAGAGGACCCGAATATAAACCGAAGCGCCGTCTACCGCCAACCAGGCCTGAACGCGTCCTCGAGATGGTCCAGCTTTCCGTCGGCGACACCGATACAATCGAAGCGATAGATGTCGGACGGCTGCCCGTGACGGTCGACCCACGCGCGTGCGGCCTTCACAATTTCGCGCCGCTTGGCCCCCGTGACCGCCTCGAACGGGGTTCCGAACGCCGCGCCGCGTCGCGTCTTCACCTCGACAAAGGCAACCAGATGCCCGCGGCGCACGATCAGATCGATTTCCGTGTGCCCGATCCGAAACCGGTGCGCCACGAGCGACCAGCCACGGGACAGGAGATAGCGGATCGCCTGCCCTTCTCCCGCCAGACCGCGCTTCTGCCGCTCATCGGTCCACTCGCTGGGATCACTGCGAACGCCGTCCATGCGAGGAACCTAACGGTCCGACGCTGTGGCAAATAAGCCAAAGCGCGCCGACGGAAGCCTTTAAACGCGTTCAGTTCGGTCCACAGATCTCATCCAGCTCATCCAATCCCACGAGCACATCACGCGGCTTCGAACCGTTTGCCGGGCCGAGGATACGCGCCTGCTCCAGCTGATCGATCACCCGCGCGGCGCGGCCGTAGCCAATGCTCATGCGGCGTTGCAACAGCGACGTCGAGCCGAGCTGGTTCTGAATACAGACCTCGGCGGCCTGGCGGAACAGCGGATCGCGCTCGCCGAGCCCTTCCATTCCCAACCCATCGTCCTTCGCCTCGGCCTGCTCGATCGTGGCAATCTGCTCGGCGATCTGGCGCTTCGCGTCTTCGGTGGCAGATGCCGGCGCGTGGCCCTTGTACCACTCCATCAGCCGCTCGGTCTCCTCCGTCGAGATGAACGCCCCCTGGATCCGAACCGGCTCACTCTTTCCGGGCGGCAGGAACAGCATGTCGCCATTGCCCAGCAGCGTCTCGGCGCCGTTCTGATCGAGAATCGTGCGGCTGTCGACTTTCGCGGACACGCGAAACGCGACGCGGCAGGGGAAGTTGGCCTTGATGAGACCCGTGATCACGTTCACGGACGGACGCTGCGTCGCGAGAATCAGATGGATTCCGATGGCCCGGGCTTTTTGCGCGAGCGTCGCGAGCGGCGTCTCGATCTCACCCTGCACGGTCAGCATCAGGTCCGCCAGCTCATCGACCACGAGCACGATGTACGGGAGGATCCCGCCCGCGTAGGGCTTGAGTTCGGGACTCGTGAGCGCGGAACCCCCGACATCGCGGGTCACGAGCTCTGGCTCTTCGAGCTTCTTCTCCTCGCGAACTTTCCGGTTGAAATCCGACAGATTCCGAGCGTGGTTCGCGTGCAGTAAACGATACCGGCGATCCATTTCTCCCACGGCCCACTTGAGCACGGTCGCCGCTTTGTGGTTGTTCGTGACGACCGGGTGCCCGAGGTGCGGGAGCGCCGCGTACATCGACAGCTCCACCATTTTCGGGTCGATCATCAGCAGCCGCAGGGTCTCGGGCGGATGCGTGTAGATCAGGCTCGTGATGATGGTGTTGATGCAGACCGATTTCCCCGATCCCGTGGCGCCCGCGATGAGGAGATGCGGCATCTTGGTGAGGTCGTCCACGACCGCATCGCCTTCGAGATTCCGTCCGAGCGCCACCGGCAGCGCCCGAGCGGTTCGCCGATATTCGGCATTCTCGATCAACTCACGAATCGTCACGATGCGAGGCGTCGGGTTCGGCACCTCGATGCCCACCGCCGCTTTGCCCGGAATCGGCGCCACGATCCGGAGGCTCTGCGCCCGCATGGCGAGCGCGAGATCGTCGGCCAACGCCGCGATGCGGCCCACCTTCACCCCAGGCCCGGGGGCGACCTCGTATTGCGTCACCACGGGACCGATGGTTCGCCCCGCGATCGACCCCTCAACCCGGAAGGTTTGCAGCGTCGAGATCAGCTTTTGGCCCATCTGCTCGATCTGCGCCGTCCCATCGACCGCGCCGCTCGAGCCCTGCGTGAGGAGATCGATGGGGGGAATGAGCGCGCCTTCAGGGATGGGCACCGGCTTCTGGGGTGGCGGGGTCTTTTGCTTGCGAGTCTTCGGGACGCGGGAAGCGGGACGCGGGAAGCGCTGAGTCTCAGATATTTCCTCGTTGTCGTCGCCGAAATCCGTGGCCTGCAACGCTTCCCGCGTCCCGCTTCCCGCGTCCCGGCTTTCGCGGCCCGCCTCCCGCCTCAACACGACCAGCGGATGCCACCCTACCGTAAGGATGCCGAGCGCCGACAGTCCAAACATGCCGACCAGGACGCCACCGGCTGTGCCGATGGCGCTGTGGATCGCGCCGGCGAGGAACCCGGCGAACATGCCGGCCAGCCGCTCCGCGGTCGTCCACGAGTCGTAGTCGCGCGCGAGATCGCCGACATGCACGCTGGACGCGACGCCGATGCCGTAGGGAACGAGCACCACCAGCCCCGCGCCGAGCGCGGCGGCGCGCAGCGACGAGAGCGCGCCCAGGCGGCCGAAGGCCGCGAGCGCCCACCCGAGCCCCAGCACTGGAAGGAGCAGCGACCCCGCCCCGAAGAACTTCCACATCCCGCTTCCCAGTGCGCGGCCCCAGCTGCCCGTCAGCTCGGTGCCGAGGAGCGTCAGGCCGAGGAAGACGCCGATCACGAGCGCCCCGACACCGATCAGCTCCTCGCGCACCCTGGGATTCACGTGATGCGTCGCTCCGCGTATTGGGGCACGACGCCGAACCGGTCCGGCTTGGCGCAGTAGCTCACGTCGTCTTCGAGGCTCGCTTCCACGAGCTGGCGCGCCGCCGCGGTCGAGGCAAACGCGGCATCCCAATCGGGGTACGCCCCGACGAGCGCGAGCGCGGCCAGTCCGCCGTCGTTCAGATCGAGCTTCTTGCGTCCTTTCACCGCCTTCACGAGGCGGCCGGCGGTATACGCGTCCTCCAGGGCAAACTGGCGCTCCCGTCCCGAACAGACGATCACGATCTCCCCGCGCTCGTCGAGCAGGCCGCGCACCCGCTCGAGCAGCGCAGAGAAATTGACGGCCGCGCCGACGAGCACCGGCTCGCCGCCCTGCGCGGCGACGAGTGCCGGCGTGCCATTCGTCGTGGCGAGCACGATCGTCTTGCCACCGACCGCCTCGGGAGTCATTTCGCGCGGCGAATTGCCCAGGTCGAAGCCCTCGATCTTGAGGCTCCTCCGCTCGCCCGCGAGCAACACCCCGTCCTTTTCGAGATTCGATGCGACGCGAATGGCTTCATCGGACGTCGCCGCCGGAATCACGGCCTTCGCGCCGTTGGCGATCGCGGCAATGACCGTGCTCGTGGCGCGCAGCGCGTCGATCACGACCACGGCACGCCCGCTGACGTCCCCGGGAACGAGGCCGATCGGAGTGAAATACACGTCGATCTTCATGGGCTGCCGGCGAGAAGCTGCGGCTCGCGTTCGAGGAACTTCGTATCCACCTTCCCCGCGATGAAATCGGGATGACGCATGACCCGGCCCAGAAACGGCATGGTCGTCGTCACCCCTTCAATGATAAACGAGTCGAGCGCCTGGCGCATTCGCGCCAGCGCCTCCGCGCGCGAATTCCCGTGGACAATGAGCTTCGCGAGCAGGGAGTCGTAGTACGGCGGCACCGTGTAGCCGGCGTAGATATGCGTATCGACCCGCACGCCGGGGCCGCCGGCCGGGTGATACGCCGTGATGACCCCCGGCGACGGCTGGAAATTGCGCGCCGGGTCTTCGGCGTTGACTCGGCATTCGATGGCGTGGCCGCGCAGCCGGTTGCCGTTCATCGTGAACGACAGCCGCTCGCCGGCGGCCACGCGAATCTGCTCTTTCACCAGATCGAAATTGGTACACATCTCCGTCACGGGATGCTCCACCTGAATCCGGGTGTTCATTTCCATGAAGTAGAACGAGCCGTCCTCGTCCAGCAAAAACTCGATTGTCCCCGCGCCCACATACCCCAAGGCGTCGACCAGACGCAGCGCCGAATCGCCCATATCCTCGCGCAGCGTCTGATCCACCGCAGGACTGGGCGCCTCTTCGATCAATTTCTGATGGCGGCGCTGCACCGAGCAATCGCGCTCGCACAGGTGCATGATCCGGCCGTGCGAGTCCCCCATGATCTGAATTTCGACGTGCCGCGGCCGGCTCAGGTATTTCTCGATGTACACTTCGTCCGACCCGAACGCCGCGAGCGCTTCCTGCTTCGCGAGCCTGAACGCCTGGCTGAACTGCTCGTCATCCGTCGCGACGCGCATGCCCTTGCCTCCGCCGCCCGCCGCCGCCTTGATGATGACCGGAAAGCCGATCTGGTCCGCCACCGCGCGGCCCTCGTCCATATTCTCGACGGGTCCGCTCGAGCCCGGCACCGTGGGAATCTCCAGCTTCTGGGCCAGCTTCCGGGCCTCCGCCTTGTCACCCATCTGCCGGATCTGCTCGGCCGTGGGGCCAATGAACGTGATGTTCGACGCGCGCACGGTGTCGGCGAATTCGCTGTTCTCGGCGAGAAACCCATACCCGGGATGAATGGCGTCGGCCCCCGTGATTTCCGCGGCCGCGATGAGGCGGGGAATATTGAGATAGCTGTCGCGCGCCGGCGGCCGCCCGATGCACACGTCGTCGTCGGCAAACCGCACGTGCAACGACTCGCGGTCCGCCTCGGAATAGACGGCCACCGTCTCGAGTCCAAGTTCTTTGCACGCGCGAATCACCCGCAGGGCGATCTCCCCGCGGTTCGCAATGAGCACCTTCTTGAACATCAGGGCGTCAGATCGTTCCGGACGCTGCCGGCGGTACGCGAGCCCGCCGAACCTCCGAAGGCCTTGCTGGCGGTGGAATCGACCCCGGAGACCTTGAGCGCGAACTCACTCGGATTCGTCGCATAGAACACCGCGCTCTCGTAGCTGATCACCCCCTGCTGGAACCAGTAGAACAACGACTGGTCGAAGCTCTGCATCCCATACTGGATCGATCCCTCGGCGATGAGATCGGGAATGCTGAGCTGCTGGGACAGATCGCGAATCTTGTCGGCGACCGCGGCCGTGTTGATCAGCACCTCCGCGGCCGGGATCCGGCCGCGCCCGTCTTTGCGCGGCACGAGCCGCAGCGACACCACCGCCTGCAGCGCCGTCGAGAGCAGGTGACGCACTTCGTCGTGCTGGTGGGGAGGGAAGAACGAGATCACGCGGTTGATCGTCTGGGTTGCATCGGTGGTGTGCAGGGTCGAGAACACGAGATGCCCGGTGTCCGCGGCCTTGAGCGCCGTGTCCAGTGTTTCCATATCGCGGATCTCGCCGATGAGAATCACGTCCGGGTCCTGCCGCAGGACGTGCCGCAGCGCGGCATTAAACGACAGCGTGTCGTTGCCGACCTCGCGCTGTGAGATGTTGGAGAGATTGTCGCGGTGCAGAAACTCGATCGGGTCCTCGATCGTGATGATGTTGACCCGCCGCGTGGTGTTCACGTGATTGATCATCGACGCGAGCGCGGTGGACTTGCCCGAACCCGTCACCCCCGTCACGAGCACCAGGCCGCGCGGCCGGGCGGAGATTTCTTCGAGCACGGCGGGCAGGTTCAAGTCCCCGATCGTCTTCACCTCGTACGGGATCGCCCGGAACGCGAACGCCACCGTGCCGCGCTGCTGATACACGTTGGTCCGGAACCGCCCCACCCCCGGCACGCCAATCGCAAAATCCGCTTCCTTGTGCTCCGCGAATTCCTTCACTTGCCGGGGCGTCATGATCTGCTCGGCCAGCGATTTGAGCTCCTCCGGCTTGAGCGGCTGCGTTTCGAGCCCCACCAGCTCGCCGTTCACCCGGATGGTCGCGGGCCGTCCCACCTTGAGCAGCAGGTCCGAGCCGTTTCGCTGGACCATGACGGTAATGGCCTGCTTGAAGTTGAAGGGCGCGCCGCCGCTCGATTGGGGGGCTTCAGGCATGTGGATCCACTCGGAAAAGGGTCTGGCCGAACTCCACGGGATGTCCGTTCTCTACCGCAACTTCCCGAATCACGCCCGCCACTTCGGATTCGATCTCGTTCATGATCTTCATCGCTTCGATAATGCAGACCATCTGACCGGTCGAAATGCGACTGCCCACCTTCACGTAGGGCTCGGCTCCCGGCTCCGGCGCCGAATAGAAGGTCCCCACCATGGGCGATTTGATGTCTATGAGCGGCGAGGCCGCGGGCGGACCCGCCGACTGAGGCACTGCGGAACCGCCCGCCTCCCGCCTCGCCCCCGCCGCCTCGGAAGGCGCGGCAGCCGCAACGGCCGCGGGGCCCGGGGCGGCAGACCGCTCGGCAACAAACGCCCGCTCGGTCCGGATGTCCGATCCGAACGCGTGACCCGCTTTGGAGACGCGCACGGCCGTCCATGCTCCGAAGAAGCCGCGGCGGACTTCGATGGCCCCGAGCTCCGGGGACTCCCTGAGAATCTGGACCAGCCGCGCGATGATATCGAGGTTCATACCAGCCGCCACAAGAGTAGCGGACAGTCATGGGGCGTCAATGTCAGACGAGCTCCAGGAGTTCGGTCCGTCCGTCGCTCAGGAGCACGGGACCGCTGCTCGAGAGATGTACGTCGTCTTCGATGCGCACCCCGCCTTGCCCGGGCAAGTACACTCCCGGTTCGATCGTGACCACCGCGTTCTCGGGCAGCGGCTCGGCATTGGTCTTCGAAAGCCGCGGAGCCTCGTGCACCTCGAGACCCAACCCGTGGCCAAGGGAGTGGCCAAACGCGCTGCCGAACCCGCGTGCCTCGATCGGCTCGCGCGCCAGTGCGTCGGCATCGGCCCCGAGCATCCCGGCGCGCACCGCCGTTCGCGCCTTCAGCTGCGCGCCTTGCACGAGCTCGTAAATCGCACGCTGCCGGTCGTCGGCGCGCGCCCCCACCACCACGGTGCGCGTGATATCCGCGCAGTACCCCTCGACTTGCGCGCCGAAGTCTAGCAGCAGCCACTCACCCGCCGCTATGGTGCGGGCGGAGGAGCGCGCATGCGGCAGCGCCGTGCGCGGCCCCGACGCCACGATTGTGGAAAACGGGTGCGCTTCGCTGCCGAGCCGGCGCAGGTGCCCCTCGAGAATCCCGGTGATCTCGAGCTCGGACATTCCCACCCGAACGCTGCCGAGCGTACTCGTCAACGCCTCTCCGGCCAGCAGCGCGGCGTGCCGAATCGCCGCGATTTCCTCTGGACCTTTGCGCACGCGCAGCCGCTCGACCAGCTCACCGGCCGGCTTCCACCGCCAGGCTTTCCCGGCGTGCGCGAGGCGTTCCGCATCGCGGACCGTCAACGCGTGCGCCTCATAGCCGATGGTCCCCAGCGATCCGAGCGTCGCGAGCTCGCGAAACATGCGATCCCACACGCTCGCGCTCTCGACTTCGATTCGCGCCACGGCGCCCGATTCCGCGCGCGCTTGTTCGTCGTAACGAAAATCCGTGACGAGCAGCAAGTCCGCGCACGTCGCAACGACCAGGGCCGCCGTGCCCGAGAAACCCGTGAGATACCGGATGTTCGCGCGCGAAGTCACGAGCAATGCATCGATCTGCTCCGCCGCGAATGTCCGGACCAACGCCTCCTGACGGGCGTATCGTGGGTCAGCGGCCACGGTGGGACGCGAGATATCCGACCAGTCCCTCGAGCCCCAGCCGGTAGCTGTCCGCGCCAAATCCGCTGACGACCCCCACGGCGATGTCAGCGAGCACGGAATGCTGCCGGACCGGTTCGCGCGCGAACACGTTCGAGAGATGGACCTCGACGAACGGCACGCGCACCGCGAGCAAGGCGTCTCGGACCGCGAGGCTCGTATGCGTAAACGCGGCCGCGTTGATCAAGGCCCCCGCGGCCTTGCCCCGAAGACCCTGGATGGCCTCGACGAGCTCACCTTCGTGGTTCGTCTGAGTCCAGCTGCACTCCACACCCAGCACACGCGCCCGCTCGCCGGTCGCAATCTCGATGTCCTTGAGCGTGGCGCGGCCGTAGACCTCCGGTTCACGCTCCCCCAGCAGGTTCAAATTGGGGCCGTTCAGCACGGCGATGTGCACTAGGCTTTCAAGCCCTTGAGCCACGCCTGGAACTGATCGAGGTCGCTCTCTTCTTCGAGGGGCAGTTTGCCACGGGAGCCCGAGGGACGCGCTCCCGGCCGGGACGGAGCGGCCGGCGCGGCGTCGGACAATGGGAGCGCCGCCGCTTCCGGCATCGCTCCCGGTCCAGACTTACCGCCAAAAAACTCGTCGAACGAAAAGCCGCTCCCGCCGCTCGCGCTCGGAGCCGGCGGACCAGCGGGGGCAGCGAGCGGGGCGGGCTCTGGCGACGCGCGCTGCGGCAGCGCGCCTGCGGCGGCCGGAGCCTCGGGAGCAGGCGCCGCCGCGATCCCGCCCGCTTCGCCGAACACCTCGTCGAGCGAGAAGCTGTCGGTCGCGGCATGCGTCGGATTGCCCGGGATGTCGCTCTCCTGCACCTGATCGAATGCGGCATCGATGGGCGAGGGCGCGCTCCGACCGGTGAGGATACCCTTGAGGAACGCGCGGACCGTCTCCCCGCGCGCGCTCCGAGTGGGTGCTACCTCGTCTCGGGTTCTCAGTTCCTGAACTCGCGCTCGCAGCCGAGCATCCTGAGGGCGCTGCGCCAGCAGCGCTTCGTACACCCGGCGCGCGTCCTCTTCGTGCCCTTGCTTGAGGTACAGCTCCGCCATCGTTTCCGTCACCAGCGGCTCGACCTTCGATAGAGCCGCGGTGTCGGCGGCACCATCGTCATCCGAGAGCGTAACGGCAGCTGCTACGGGCGGTGCCATCGAAACCGGCGGTGGCGGGGGCGGGGACGGAGCTGGAGGGGAAGCGACGGCGTCGAACGTGAGGGCCGCACGCGACGTAGGCGGCACCGGATCTTCGGGCATGATCAGGGGGAGGTCGACTGTCGGAAGCTCTTCCTCGGGCTCGGGCTCCTCGACCTTGAATACGCCGCTGCCTTCGTACTGCGTGCGCGCCAGTCCTTCGATCGCGATTGGTGCAGGCTTGAGGTCGACCTCCTCCTGCAATTCGATGCCATCGGCTCTCGCGGTTTCGTTCGCGACGGAGTTGAGATCCAGGGTCCCGTCGAACGTCTCCAAGTCCCCGCGGGGTGGGGGCTCGCTCTCGACCGGGGACTCGACCAGCTGCTCCACAACCGGTGGCTCAGCGAGGTCCGAGATGACCCCCGGCTCGGGCTCGTTTGCCTGAATCAGGTCAACCAGCGCCGATCCCGACGTGAACGGCGGCTCGGCTGAAGCTGGAGGCGGGGGGGGCGGGGGCGGGGGCGGGGGCGGGGGGGGCGGAGCTGAAGCACGAGCCGCGTTTGCCGTTGCGGCCTTTCCCCGGGCCAGCGTAAGAGCTTCCGCAGCGTCCCCATTCATGGGATCGGCGGTCAGCAATCGTGTCAGCCAATCGACCGACTCTTCGTAACGCTGGCCGCGATCGGCGATTTCCGCGAGCACCTTGAACGCGATGACGTTTTCGGGATCGAGCGAGAGGACTTTGCGGAACACCTCTTCCGCGCCCGGGTCGTCCTTCTTGTCGATGTGGCAGCGCCCCAAGACGATATGCGCGCTCACGTAATCCGGATGGCGCTCGAGGCCGCCGGTGAGCAGCTCGACGGCTTGATCTAGCTGGCCGGCTTTCCGATATGCGTCCGCGAGCGGGGCGAAATTGCGCCCTTCAGGATTTTCGGCATAGCGTCGCTCGAGCTTGTCGATCTCGCTGGTATACGCCACGGCCAATTGGTTGGCTGAAGTGGTCGAAAATACTGTTCGGCCCCGCCACGGTCAATCCGAAAATCCCTCGTTGCCTTGAGTTTGTTTATTGTCACAATTACACTTAGCTCCCTTCCCTTTCCACAGATGCGGGAGTTCCGTCCGATATGATGCGCGCGATGCGGGAAAATGCGAAATGGATTTTCTACATCCTGGCCATCGCGTTCGTCGGCTGGCTGGTGTTCGACGTGGGCATGGGAATCACGGGCCGGCAGCAGACCGCGAGCGGGGACGTCGTGCTCAAGGTGAACGGAACCGAGATCCACACGGCCCAGTATCAGGCGGCGCTCCAGAACGCGTACGAACAGTACCGGCATCAGTCGGGTGGCACGCTCACCCGCGAGGATGAGCAGCAGATCCAGAATCAGGTGGTGGATCAGATTACGCAGCAGCTGCTGCTCGAGCAGCAGTATCGCCGGATGGGGATCACGGCCAGCGATCAGGAAGTCATCCAAGCGGCGCAAAGCTCGCCGCCCCCTGAAGTGTTCCAGTCTCCCGAGTTTCAGACCAACGGGCAGTTCGATATCACGAAGTGGCAGCGCTACCTCTCGGCAGCCAGCGACCCGCAATTCCTCGCGTCGCTCGAAGAGCGCTATCGCCAGCAGATCCCGCAGATGAAGCTCGCCCAATTCCTGACGGCAGACATCTACATCCCCGATTCGAAGCTGTGGCGCATCTATCGGGATCAGCATGAATCGGTCACGGTGACGGTCCTGCCGGTGCGTCCGGGCCAGATCGCCGATCAGGACGCGCCGGTCAGTGATGCCGAAATCGAGCAGTACTACAAGGCGCACAAGGCCGATTTCAAACGGCCCGCGATCGCCTACACGAGCTTCATCGCGCAGCCGCGACTGCCGGATCAGGGAGACTCGTCCGCGGCCCTCGCGAGAGTCACGCGGTTGCGCGATGAGATCCTGCACGGCAAGAAATTCGAGGACGTCGCCAAATCCGAATCGGCGGACTCGGGAACCGCGTCCAAGGGTGGCGATCTGGGTTGGATGGCCCGGAGCGAGCAGGGGCTCGATCCGCGATTCCTCATCGCCTTGAAAACGCTACGTCCGGGAGAGCTGTCGAAGCCGGTCTTGTCGAGCTACGGCTATCATCTCATCTGGATTGCGTCCGCCAAGGGCGATTCGGTACACGTGCGGCATATCCTGATCCCGATCGAGGCCCAGGGAAAACATCTCGATTACGTCGAATCACGGGCCGATTCGCTCGACAAGCTCGTGGCCGAACGGCAGGACGGCAGCCTGCTCGATTCCGTGTCGCACCAGCTCAACCTGCCGCTGGCACATGCGCCCCCGCTGTTCGAGGGCGACCGGATGACGCTCGGGACCTACGTGATTCCCGATGTCAGCGTCTGGGCGTTCGAGTCGCGGATCGGCGAAACGAGCCCCGTGATCGAAGGACGCGCCGCCTACTACGTATTCCGGCTCGACTCGCTCACGCCGGGTGGCACACCTCCGCTTCCGAAGGTACGCGAGCAGGTCACCGACGTGGTTCGCATGAACAAGAAGCGCGACCTCGCGAAGCAACGCGCCGAGGCCATCGCGCGCGACCTCCCGGCGGGCGTGCCGCTCGCCAAAGCGGGACAACAGCGCGGCCTTGCGGTCGAGACGGTCGGGCCGTTCACGCGTCTCACGCCGCCGCCCGTACTGCAGGGCAATCCAGTCGTGATCGGCGCGGCGTTCGGCCTCAAGCCCGGCACCCGCTCCGGCATCATTACGGGCACGACCGGCTATTTCCTGATCGAGCCGCTGTCGCATTCGGCGGTGGATTCGGCGGCGTGGGCCAGGCAGAAGGACGAGCAGCGTGAGACGCTGTTGCAGCCGGCGCGTCAGGGGCGCATTCAAGCCTACGTCGCAGCGTTGCGCGACCGGGCGAAGATCGTGGATCGGCGGAAGGAGCTGTACGCGGCGCAGCCTGCCTCGAGCGACTAGCGGCTGGAGCCGGGGGAGGGGGGGCGGGGGGGCGGGGGGCGGGGGGGGCGAGATTAGTCGATCAGTCGACGCGGGCGTGATGCGGTGGGCCCCGACGACTCCGCGTCCTGAGACAGGACATCCCGCGCCTCTCGCATTCCGCGATGGAAATTTCGCAGTCCTTTTCCGACGATTCGCCCGGCCTCGGGCAGGCGCCCGGCGCCCAGCGCCAACACCGCGATAATCCCCAGCAGGACCAGCTCCCCGAAACTCACCGCTACTGATTGAGCCGTTTCGGCTCGCCCGAGCCTGTGGGCATCGAGGTCGGGGAGGCGGGGGGTGGGGGCTCGGCGGTCCGGCGTTCCGGGCGGTCGTCGCCAATCTCCTTCAGGCTGCGCTTGAACTCGCGGATGCCCTGCCCCAACGATGATCCGATCTCGGGAATCCGCTTTGCGCCGAACACCAGCACAAGCACGAGCATCAGAATGAGAATGTGGCTCAACGACAGATCGCCGAACATTGATACCTCGTTTCTAAAAGAGCGATCGGGCCACGAAATACGCGATCGCTACACCAACCAGGGCCAGGAGCGACACGTCGAATCCGATGGGACCGAGCGTGAGTGACACCACCAGGAGGTCGACGTGCACCGGGCCGAGCGTGGGCGTCACCGTGGTGGTGAAGAACTCCTTGGCCGCACCCTGCGGCAGGTAATGCCGCAGCAACGCATGGAGAAACCCGCCCAGCACGAAGCCGACAGCGAGTACTCCAAGGTAAAATAGCGGCCGGCGCGGGCCTTGCGCCACGTCTAGCTGCGCCGCTCCACGGCGTACCCGATGCTCTCGCGCAACGCTTCCCGCGCGGCCGAGGGAGCGAGTCGCTCGAGCCCAGCCTCGGCCCGTTGCGCGTGCTCCAGGGCGCGCCGGCGTGCATACTCGAGCCCGCCGCGCGTGTCGACAATCCGGATCAGCTCGGCAACCATTGCGTCGGGGGGATCTGCGGTATCCATGAGGCGAGCCACGAGCTCCCGCTCACCCGCCGTCATCTTGCCGAGTGCCGCAATGAGCGGCAGGGTGACCTTGTGCTCTTTCAAGTCCAGGCCTCCCGGTTTTCCCGTGACCTCTTCCGGCTCTGTATAGTCGAGCAAATCGTCGGTGATCTGAAACGCCATGCCGAGCTCGTGGCCGAACTGCGCGAGCGCCTGGCGCTCCGGCAGGGCGGCCCCCAGGGCCCCCACTTCGCACGCGGCGGAAAGCAGGGACGCCGTCTTGGCGCGGATCAGGAGATCGTACTGCTCCTCCGTGTACGCCAGCTTGTCGTGCGCCTCGAGCTGCCGCATCTCTCCGACGGTCATTTCGTTCGTCACGCGCGCCAGGACCCGAAGCGGCTCCAGATCATTCAGGCGGACCAGCTCGATGATCGCGCGCGAATACAGGTAATCGCCCATGATCACGGCGATCTGATGGGAGAACAGCGCGTTGATCGTGGGCAGCCCGCGCCGCAGCACCGAATGATCGACCGAGTCGTCGTGCACGAGTGTGGCGAGGTGGATCAGCTCGATCACTGCCGCAAGAATGATGGCGTCCTGGTCGCGTATGCCGGCGGCGCGTCGGGACAAAAGCACGAGCGTGGGACGGAACAGCTTCCCTTTCATGCTGCGCAGATGCTCGCTCGCGGCCGCCACCGTGGGAAAATCACCCGTGACAATGCGCCGTAGCTCGCGGCGCACCCGGGCGAGCTCCGCCTCGATCGGCCGCTGAATGTCCGTCAGCGCGGCGGCGACTTCCGGCTTGTCGGTCACTTGAGCTTGGCCAGCGCTTTCACCCGCTCCCCGACATCCGCGAACCGGATGTCGATGGCGAATACCCGTCCATAGAGTTCCTTGGCCTCGGGCTTCTTGCCCTGGGCCTCGAGCGCGCGACCCAGCCAGTACAGGACGCCCAGCCGCTCGGTCTCGCTCGACGCGGGAAAGTCGAGCCCGCGGCGCAGAATGGTCTCGGCGACGATGTAGGCCTTTTTCTCACAGAAACAGATCCCGAGCGCCTCCGAGGTCTTGAGCTTTCCATCAGGCGCTCTGAGCGCTTTTTGAAACTCGGCGATCGCCTCGTCGAGCAAACCCATCTCCTTGAAGGCCACCCCGAGATCGTAATGTGACTGGAAGTCGGTCTCCTCGATGTTCTCCTCGATTCCCTGGCGGAAGCGCGCGAGCATCTCGTGGAAATCCTTCTCCTCGTCTCCCGTAGGCTCCTCGTCCGCCACCTTCATCCGCGTGTCACGCTGGGCGTCTTCCTCGAGGATGATCGCCCCGAGATCCACGAAATCCGTTTCGCCCTCGACCGATTCGTCGCGCACTTTCATCTTCGCGTCCTTCGGCGCCACGCGCCCTTCGCGCTCGGGCCGGCCCGGCGGGGGCGCGGGCGAAGCCACCGGCGCGAACATCGCGAGCGCCGCCTTCGCCCGCTCGTTTCCGGGATCGTGCTCCGTGACCCGCTGGTAGACCGCGCGCGCCTTGTCGGGCAGATCACTCCGCAACAGCGTATCGGCAAGCTCGAGATACGCATCGATCAGCGCGGTCTTGTCACCGACCTTGAACGCGTACTCCACGAGCTTCTGCCGGTGGCGCACACTGTTGGGATCGAGCCGCAGCACCTCCTCGACCATGCCCTGTGCCTCGGCCAGATCGCCGCGATTCTCGAATCCCGCCGTGGCCAGATCGAGCTCCTCGATCCCGCGATCCCGATCGCCTGACTCGATCAGTGCCTCGCCGAGCGCACGATGAGCGTCAGGATCGTCCGGATCGTCCGCGACGCGTCCCTCGAGGTCATCGATCGAAGGCGCGGCGGTCGTCCCCTGATCTTCCATCACGTTGCCGAACAGCATGGCGCCGGCGCGCTCGTCGCCCTGATTCACGATGCCATCGACGCCCAAGTCCACTGCCAACGGCTCGTCATCCACGTCGTGTGTTTCCGCCGTCGCCTCCGACTCGAAATCGGGCTCGAGCTCGAGCGGCGGGACCTCGACTTTGCGCTTGGGCACCACTTGCGACGGCGCTGCCGCAGGCGGAGCGGCAGCCGCGGGACGCCTCGGGACAACGGGCTGGGCCGGCTTCGCCGCCGCCGGCGGGGACTTCGGCCTCGCGAACGGACCGACCTTGGGCGTGACCTTCGGAGGTGCCTCTTCCTCCAATTCAGCCTCGGCTTCGAGCGTCGGCTCCAAGTCCCCCAGCCCTTCGACGCTGTCCGATGGAAACGCGTCGTTGATGAGCGGCTCGATCTGACCGCTGGGCTGGGTCGAGCTGAAATCAATGGTCCGCTCGAGACCTTCGATGGCGGGTGCGTCCCCCCCGACCTCCGAATCTTCACCCGACGCGAGGCTCGTGGACTCGATCTCGAGCGAGGAATCGGGGTCGGGACTCCCCTCGGACAGCAGCGTCGCGGGTTCGTCTTCCGCCGCTGGAGCCGGGGAGGGGGGCGGCGTTGGGGGCCGAGGCGATGCGGTGGCGCCCGGCCGCACGGGCTTGCCCTTGGGCTTGGTCGGCTCGTCCAGGTCCAGAAAGACCAGATTCGAAGTCTTGCGCTTCCCGGATTTCGTGATGTCCGCCTGCTCGGCCGGCTGAGCCGCCGAGCCGCGGCGTTCGGGGGAGCCGTGCAGCCGCTGGTGCTCCTCCAGCAGCTCCCGCAGCTCGCTCGAATCCGGCGAGAGGTCCGTCAACTCTTTCAGGGCGGCAAACGCCTGCGGCATCTTGCCGGCCTTCTGCATTCGGCTCGCGTATTCGAGAAAATTCTGCTTGGCATCGGCGTAAAACCCCTTTGATGCATACAGCTTGGCGAGCTTCAGGTAGGTCGTTTGCCGCCCGGGAGCGTTGCGCAGGACCTTGTTACACAGGGCGATCGCGTTGTTGTGGAACCCCAGCTCGGCATACTTATCCACGGCGCGCTCGTAGTAGTCGGCGGCCTGGTGCGGGTCCTTCAGTTTGAGGTAGAGATCGCCGATGCGGTTGTAGGCCGACAAATCGTCATTCGGGTTTCCTTCTTCCTCCTGCAGCTTGAGGGCTTCCAGCCACTGCTCGATTGCGGCCTTCGGATCCTTCGCCTCGAGGCTTCGCGCCTTCTCCTTGAGTTTCTCAATCTTGGACATTGAGGCCTAAAGATACGGGCGCCTGTTGGGACATACAAGCCAAACCCCCTGTCCACACGACGCTTACGAGGTTGGCACCAAGCCAGTATCCGATTTCACGCCAATCTTTAACCGCGAACGCCACCACATCCGCGCGGAACCCTGTCGCAAGCTGGCCACGATCCGCCAGCCCGAGCGCGGCTGCGGCATTCACTGTGACGGCGGTCAATGCTTCGGTGTAACGCATTCCCAATTGCGACACTGCCAGCGCCATGACGAAAGGCAAGCTCACCGCGGGCGACGAGCCTGGATTGAAGTCCGTGGCCAGCGCTACCGGAGCGCCGGCCTCGATCAGCCTGCGTGCTGGCGCCTGAGGCTTCCCGAGAAACGCCATGGTGGCTGGCAGGAGGACGGCGACTGTGCCGCCGCGCCCGAGCGCCGCGATTCCGGCTGGACCAATTCCCGCCAGGTGGTCGGCCGACAGGGCGCCGAGCTCCACGGCCAGCTCGGCGCCACCCGAATTCTCGAACTCATCGGCATGCACTCTGACGCCCAGCCCGTGCGCCTTCGCTGCCTGGAGGATGGTGCGAGTCTCGCGCACGGTGAACACGCCCGGTTCACAGAAAGCGTCGCAACTCGCGGCCAACTCCTCTCGTGAAACGAGCGGAATCATCTCGTCACAAATGCGCCGTACGTATGCCGCGCGGTCCGAGCGGAACTCTGGCGGAATTTCGTGAGCGGCAAGCAGCGTCGGAACCAGGGTCGCGGGGTGGGAAGTACGCAGATCGCGCACCACGCGGAGTTGCTTCAGCTCCGATTCGAGATCGAGACCGTACCCGGACTTCACTTCGATCGTCGTGCTGCCGTGCGAGAGGAGTGCGGTCAGGCGACGTGCGGTCAGCGCCCGCAGGTCCGCTGCCGAGCGCTCCCGGACGTCACGCACTGACTCGAGGATCCCGCCGCCCGCCGCCGCGATCGCCTGATAACTCTGCCCCAGCGCGCGCCGCTCGTGGTCATCGAGCCGGGGCGCCCCGAACACCGCATGCGTGTGGCAATCGATCAATCCGGGGGCCAGCACGCCCTGGACCTCGACCACCTGTGCGGCGGCGTAACGCGATCGCAACTCCTTGTACCGACCGACGGCGAGGATGCGCGAGTCTTCGATGACGAGGGCGCCCTGGGGGATAACCTCCAACTCGGCCATCTCGCTCCCGCGTCGCGCGCGGGCGGCCCCGCGGCATGTCACCACCTGCCGAGCACCGGCCAGCAGGCTGCTACCGCTCATGCTCCTCCCGCATGGGCAGCCGGATCCCATGGCGCCGCGCGGCGGCGATGGCTTCGGGGTAGCCCGCATCCGCGTGTCGCGCGATGCCGATCCCGGGATCGTTGGTCAGGACGCGTTCGAGCCGTTTTCCCGCGCCGGGAGTCCCGTCCGCCACACTCACCTGTCCCGCGTGCAGCGAGTTGCCGATCCCCACACCCCCGCCATGATGAAACGAAACCCATCCCGCGCCCGACGCGGTGTTCAGTAACGCGTTGAGAATCGGCCAGTCGGCAATCGCGTCTGAGCCGTCGCGCATCGCTTCGGTCTCGCGGAATGGTGATGCGACGGAGCCCGCATCGAGGTGATCGCGGCCGATGACGATCGGCGCGCTCACATCCCCCTTTCGCACAGCCTCGTTCAACGCACACCCGAATCGGGCGCGCTCGCCCTGCCCCAGCCAGCAGATGCGCGCCGGCAATCCCTGGAACTGGACTCGTTTCCCGGCCAGCTCGATCCAACGACGCAGCTGCGCGTTTTCGGGGAACAGCTCGAGCACGAGGCGGTCGGTGCGATACAGGTCGTGCGGATCGCCGGACAGCGCCACCCAGCGGAACGGACCCCTGCCTTCGCAAAACAGCGGGCGGATGTACTCCGGCACGAAGCCGGGGATGTCGAATGCATCGGTGACGCCGGCGTCTCGCGCCTGCCCACGCAGGTTGTTCCCATAATCGAAGGTCACCGCACCGTGCCGCCGCAGCTCGAGCAGCCCCCGGACGTGCGTGGCCATGCTCGACATCGCGCGTCGCACGTATTCGGCCGGATCGCTGGCGCGCAATCGCACAGCCGCATCGAGCGTGAGTCCGGCCGGGATGTAACCGTGCAGCGCGTCATGGGCCGATGTCTGATCGGTTGCCACGTCGGGAACGAACCCCCGGCGGGCGAGCAGCGGGATGATCTCCGCGCAGTTTCCGATCAGGCCGATCGATCGCGCGGTGTTGGTGCGGCGCGCCTCCTCACACCACGCGAGCGCCTCGTCGAGCGATCGCGTGGACCGCTCGAGGTAGCCCGAGCTGAGGCGTCGCTCGACTCGTGCCGGATCGACCTCGATGGCGAGACAGATGCCGTCGAGCATCGTCGCCGCGAGCGGTTGCGCTCCGCCCATACCCCCGAGCCCGCCCGTCAGCACGACCCGCCCGGCCAACGAGCCCCCGAAGTGGCGCGCGGCCACCGCGCCGAACGTTTCGTAGGTGCCCTGGAGAATCCCCTGGCTCCCGATGTAAATCCATGATCCGGCCGTCATCTGGCCGTACATGATCAGCCCGCGGCGCTCGAGCTCGTGAAATACCTCCCAAGTCGCCCAGCGGCCCACGAGATTCGCGTTCGCGATGAGCACGCGTGGCGCATCGGGATGGGTATTGAACACTCCCACCGGCTTCCCCGATTGCACCAGCAGCGTCTCGTCGTCGGACAGCCGCTCGAGCGTCCGGCAAATCGCGCGCAACGACGCCTGATCGCGCGCCGCCTTTCCGGTGCCCCCATAGACGACGAGCTCTTCGGGTCGCTCCGCCACCTCCGGGTCGAGATTGTTCTGGAGCATGCGCAGCGCGGCTTCCTGAACCCACCCCCGGCAGGTGCGCGTGGTGCCGCGCGGCGCGCGTGTCATGGTTCGAACGTTCCCGCCCGGATCGCAAGCGCCGCGCGCTCGATGTCCGCCGTGAGCGGCCGATCGCCCGTAAGAGGAGGGATTTCGCGGCGCAGCGCCGCGAGTACCCGGGCCACACCGCGGCCCGGCCCGAGCGGCTTCAGAAATTCGAGCCCCTGCGCGGCCGCGAGCAGCTCGATGGCCACGATCCGCACGGCATTCGCCAGCGCGCGCTCGGCCTTCCATGCGGCACTCATGCCCATGGGCACGACATCCTCTTGATTCCCTTCGGTGGGAACGGACTGCACGCTCGCCGGCGTGGCGAGCACGCGGCATTCAGCCGCCAGGGCCGCGGCCGTGATCTGCGCCGTCATGAAACCCGATTCTACCCCGGGCTCCTGCGCAAGGAAGGCGGGAAGACCGGACGACAGGTCCGGATTCACGATGCGTTCGATCCGCCGCTCGGCCAGTCCGCCGAGCGTGGCGAGCGCGATGGCCAGCACGTCGAGCGCCAGCGCGATCGGCTGTCCGTGAAAGTTGCCGCCCGACAACACGTCGGACCCGAACACGAGCGGATTGTCCGTGGCCGAGTTCAGCTCCGTTGCGACGAGCCGTTCTGCGAACGCGAGGGCTTCGCCTACCGCACCGAGGATTTGCGGCGTGCAGCGCAGCGAATAGGCATCCTGCACGCGAGGGTCGCCGGTGCGGTGGGATTCCCGGATCGCGCTGTCCCGAAGCAACTCGCGCAGCACGGCGGCCGACTGGCGCTGCGCGGGGTGAGGTCGCGCATCGTGAATCCGGGAATCGAACGGCTCGGGCGTCCCGCGTACCGCCTCGAGGCTCATGGCCGCCGCCGCGTGAGCGGTACGCCAGAGTCGCGTGGCGTCGTGCACCAGGAGCGCGGCGAGGCCCGTCTGCGCCTGGGTGCCGTTCACGAATGCCAGGCCCTCCTTGGGGGCGAGCGTGATCGGCGCGAGGCCGGCGCCGCGCACCGCGGCGCCGTCCTCCCCCTCCCCGATC
>DATIYM010000042.1:0-16685 GCA_035517615.1 Gemmatimonadales bacterium | reverse complement strand
TTCGGCTGGAACTTCGGCCTCGCGCTGCTCGACACGCCGGTGAGCGGCCTGGCGCTCGGGCTGCCGCTCGTGGCCTATCATGCCGGCACGCATCCCTGGCTTGACGGGGGAACGTTTGGGCCGGAAGGTGGGGTGATGGGGACAGTCGCGGTGGCGCTGGGAATTGCGGTGGTGTGGTCCTCACGCGATGGCGCCCGCTCTGTTCCGTCCTCACCCCCTGGCCCCGTCGCCGTTCCGTCCTCACCCCCTGGCCCCCTCTCCCTTCGGGAGAGGGGGAACGAAATTCGTGTGTCGTTCCCCCTCTCCGGAACGGAGAGGGGGACAGGGGGTGAGGACCGAGTCGGGTCAGGGGGTGAGGACCGAGTCGGCTCAGGGGGTGAGGACCGAGTCGGGACAGGGGGTGAGGACCCAGTCGGGTCAGAGGGTGAGGACGGACTCGGGTCAGGCGGTGGGGACCCATGAGCCGCGTTGCCATCGTTGGGGCGGGGACCATGGGCAACGGCATCGCGCATGTGTTCGCCGCTCACGGCTGGGACACGCTGCTGCTCGATGTGTCCGCGCCGATCGTCGAGGAGGCGCTCAAAACCATCGGCGCCAATCTCGAGCGCCAGGTGAAGAAAGGCACGATCACGGCGAGCGACCGCGACGCGGCGCTCGGCCGGATCAAACCGGGCACCGGATTCGAAGCGGCACGCGACGCGGAGTTGATCGTCGAGGCGGCGACGGAACAGCCGGACGTGAAGTTCAAGATCTTCGGCGATCTCGATCGCCTCGCCTCGCCCGCCGCGATTCTCGCGTCCAACACGTCATCGATCTCGATCACCGCGATTGCCGCGCACACGCGCCGGCCGGCACAGGTAATCGGGATGCATTTCATGAATCCCGTGCCCCTGATGCCACTCGTCGAAGTGATTCGCGCCCTCGATACGTCGGACGAGACGGCCCGCCGCGTGCACGACATCGCCCGCGCATTGGGGAAGACGCCGGTGGAGGTCCAGGACGCGCCCGGGTTCGTATCCAATCGGGTGCTCATGCCGATGATCAACGAGGCGATTTTCTGCGTGATGGAAGGCGTCGCCACACCGGAGGCTGTCGACACCGTCATGAAGCTCGGCATGAATCACCCGATCGGACCGCTCGCCCTCGCCGATCTGATCGGCCTCGACGTGTGCCTCGCCATTCTCGAAGTGCTGCATCGCGAGCTGGGGGATGACAAGTATCGGCCCGCGCCGCTGCTCAGAAAACTCGTGGCGGCGGGACGACACGGGCGCAAAGCCGGCCGCGGGTTCTACACCTACCGTGACTGAGAGCGCCGGGATCACCGACGTCCAGCGACAGATCGTCGAGATGGTGCGCGACTTCGCGCACACGCATATCGAACCCCACGCCGCGGAGTGGGACCGCACCGAGCACTTCCCGCGCAAAGTGCTGACTGAGCTCGGGCAGCTCGGATTCCTGGGAATGCTGGCGCCCGAAGAGTACGACGGCATGGGCCTGGATATCGCCACGTATCTCATGGTGCTCGAGGAGCTGGCGGCCGCGGACGCGAGCATCTCCGTGACCGTGGGGATTCACAACGCGCTCCCCACGACGATTCTCGCGCGCTACGGCACGCCGGCGCAGAAGCAGCGCTGGCTCAAGCCACTGGCCCAGGGCTCGCTGCTCGGCGCGTTCTCGCTCTCCGAAGCCGACGCGGGATCGGATGCCGGATCGCTCCGCACCCGCGCAACGAGGGACGGAGCGTCGTGGATCCTCCAGGGAAGCAAGGCATGGGTCACGAACGGCGGCACGGCCGACATCGTGATTCTGTTCGCGCGCACGGATGCGGGGATCTCCGCGTTCATGGTCCCGACCAACACGCCAGGCTACCGCCCGGGGAAGCCCGAGGACAAGATGGGCCTGCGCGCGTCGAATACGGTGAGCGTGGCTCTGGAAGACGTGCGCCTGCCGCTCGATCACCTGGTGGGCGAGGAAGGCAAGGGATTTCACTACGCGATGGAGGCGCTGGACGGCGGCCGCATCGGCATTGCGGCCCAGGGCGTGGGCATCGCGCGCCAGGCCTTGGAGCACGCCATGCGCTACTGCGCCGAGCGGACCCAGTTCGGAACGCCGCTCAAGGATTTCGAGGCGGTAAAATTCAAGCTGGCCGACATGATCACGCGGATCACGGCCGCACGCGCGCTCGGCATGGCGGCGGCGGCGCGGCGTGACCGCGGAGAAGATTGCACGCTCGAGGCGAGTATCGCCAAAGTCTTCGCGTCCGAAACCGCCATGTGGGTGACCACCCAGGCCATCCAGCTGTTCGGCGGCTACGGGTACATGCGCGACTACCCGGTCGAAAAGCTGTTCCGCGACGCCAAGGTGACCGAGATCTACGAGGGCACGAGCGAGATCCAGCGCCTGATCATCGCGCGCGAGCTGTACCGGCGGGGAGTGCGGGCACTCGAGCCATTGCCCCGCGGCGAGATGTGAGGCACAATCCTGACGTGATCGATAGACTGGCCCCGCTCGCCAAAGCCGACCCCGCGATCGCGGCCCTGATCCGGCGTGAAGTCGACCGCCAGGAGCACGGGCTCGAGCTGATCGCCAGTGAGAACTTCGTGTCGATCGCCGTGCTCGAAGCCATGGGCACCGCGCTCACCAACAAGTACGCCGAGGGCGTGCCGCGCAAACGGTACTATGGCGGGTGCGAGGTGGTGGACGAAGTGGAGCAGCTCGCGATCGACCGCGCCAAACAGCTGTTCGGCTCCGACCATGTCAACGTCCAACCCCATTCGGGCGCGCAAGCGAACATGGCCGCGTACCTCGCGGTCGCCAAACCGGGCAACAAGCTGCTCGGCCTCGCGCTGCCGCACGGCGGGCATCTGACCCACGGCTCGCCCGTCAATTTTTCCGGGACGCTGTTTCAGGCGACGTCGTATGGCGTGCGTGAAGACACCGGGCGCATCGATTACGACCAGGTGCGCGAGATCGCCAAACGGGAGCGCCCGCGCCTCTTGATCGGCGGCGGGAGCGCATACGCGCGCATCATTGATTTTCCCGCCCTCCGGAGCATCGCCGACGAGGTCGGCGCGATTTTCGTGGTGGACATGGCGCACTTCGCGGGACTCGTGGCGGCCGGCTTGCATCCCTCTCCGGTGCCGCACGCGCAGATCGTCACGACCACCACGCACAAGACGCTGCGCGGCCCGCGCGGCGGCATGATTCTCTGTCAGGAGCAGTACGCCAAGGACGTCGACAAGCAGGTGTTCCCGGGCACGCAGGGCGGCCCGCTCGAGCACGTCATCGCCGCGAAGGCGGTATCGTTCGGCGAGGCGCTCACGCCCGCGTTCAAGACGTATGCCGCGCAAGTGATCAAGAACGCGCAGGCGCTCGCCCGGGCGATGACCCAGCGCGGCTACGCCATTGTCTCCGGGGGCACCGACACGCACCTCATGCTGGTGGATCTGCGTCCCAAGCAGGTGACGGGGAAGGACGCCCAGGAGCTGCTCGACCGCGCGGGGATCACGGTCAACAAAAACACCATTCCCGGCGATCCCCAGAAGGCGTTTGTCACGAGCGGCATCCGGCTGGGCACGCCCGCGGTGACCACCCGGGGCTTCACGGAGCGGGAAATCGAGCAGGTCGCCGAGCTGATTGATACCGTCCTGACCCGGAAGGACGATCAGACCATCGCCGACGTCAAGCACCGCGTGCGGGAATTGACCGACCGGTTCCCGTTGTACGCGGCGCCGCGGGCCCAAAAACTGGCGCCGGCAGCACCCCGCCACTAGCTTCGCGCCTATGGCTGAAGCCGGTACCCCGCCGCCTCCTCCCGGGGGAGGCCGCTCGCGCGGCTCGGGCAGTCTGACCATCCACCTGGCGGACGAGCTCGAGGTCTATTTCAACGAGGTCGCTCACGGGCGGCCCGTGGGCTTCGTCGCGTCTCCCAAGTGGAAACCGCGCACCGACGTATTCGAGACCGATGACGCGCTCGTCATCCACATGGACGTGGCGGGCATGAGGCTCGAGGACTTCCAGGTCGAGCTGGCCGAAGGGCTGCTCAAGATTTCCGGGGAACGGGTCGCGCGGCGCGGCGGCCGCCGTCATTATCACGCGATGGAAGTGCAGATCGGCCCGTTCGAGCGCCGCCTGCGGCTTCCCGTCGCCGTCGATTCGGAAAACATCCGCAAGAGCTACGAGGCGGGATTCCTCGAAGTCAGGCTCCGCAAGCTCGTCGAGCCGTAACCCCACCGACCCGTATGACCCAGGCCGACACGCTGCCAATTCTGCCACTCGGCCAGCTGGTCGTGTATCCCCACGTGGTCCTGCCGCTCGCGATCGAGGACCCTCCGGCCGTGCGGCTGATCGACGAGGTCGTGCAGGGCTCGAAGCGCCTGCTGCTCGGCGTGGTCAAGCCACTGGGATTGTCCGAGCCGCCCGAAGGCACCGTGATGCATGCCCGCCCCGAAGACCTGTACGAGGTGGGCACAGTCGGCGTGCTGGTCCGCATGCTCAAGCTGGGTGATGGATCGGCGCGCATCATGGTGCAGGGACTCGAGCGCGCGCGGCTGGTCGAGATCTTCCCCGGCGACAACTGGCTCACGGCGCGCTACGACCTCATTCCCGAGCCGCTCGCGGAAGACGCGCGAACCGAAGCGCTGAAGCGCACGGTGCATGCGCAATTCTCCCGCGCGATCGACATCGCGCCCTATCTCGGCGAAGAGCTGCACGAGGTGCTCGCCGGCATCACCGACGCCGGCAAGCTGGCGGACTTCGTGGCCGCCAACATGAATCTCGCCCTGCCGGCCAAGGCCGAGCTGCTCTCCATCGGCGAAGTGAACCTGCGGCTCGAGCGGCTCGCCGAGCTGCTCGGCAAGGAGCTGCAGGTGCTCGAGGTCGGGAGTCAGATCCAGGAGAAAGTGAAATCGCGGCTCGACGCGAACCAGCGCGAGTACGTGCTGCGCGAGCAGCTGCGCGTGATCCGTCAGGAGCTGGGCGAAGATCAGGAAGAAGATGAGCTGGATGAGCTCAAGCACCGGCTCGACGAAGTAGGGCTGTCGGCCGAGGCCGCGAAGATCACCGATCGCGAGCTCAAACGGCTGCGGCAGATGTCGCCGCAGTCGGCGGAGTATCACGTCGCGCGTACCTATCTCGACGTACTGGCCTCATTGCCGTGGAACCGGACGTCGGAAGACCGGCGCGATCTGAAGCTGGCCCGCGAAATCCTCGATCGCGATCACTACGATCTCGCGACCGTGAAGGAGCGCATTCTCCAATACCTCGCGGTGCGCACACTCAATCCCCAGGCGAAAGGCAGCATTCTCTGCTTCGTGGGTCCGCCCGGCGTCGGGAAAACGTCGCTGGGGCAGAGCATCGCGGAGGCGCTGGGACGCCGGTTCACGCGCGTGTCGCTGGGCGGCGTGCGCGACGAAGCCGAAATTCGCGGCCATCGCCGCACCTATGTCGGAGCGCTGCCGGGCCGCATCATTCACGCATTGCAGCGCTCCGAGACGCGCAATCCGCTGCTCATGCTCGACGAAGTGGACAAGATGGGATCCGATGTCCGCGGCGATCCCACGGCGGCGCTGCTCGAGGTGCTCGACCCGGCGCAAAACAGCACGTTCGTCGATCATTATCTCGAGGTGCCGTTCGATCTGTCGGGCGTCATGTTCGTGGCGACCGCGAACAGCCTTGCTCCGATTCCTGACCCCTTGCTCGACCGAATGGAAGTTCTCACCTTACCGGGGTACACGCCTGGCGAGAAGCTGGCGATCGCCAAGCGGTATCTTCTCCCCCGGCAGCTTGCGGAAACGGGCCTCGACCCGCAACGTGCATCCGTCGCGGATCAAGCGCTCGAGCGGCTGATCTCCGAATACACGCGCGAAGCCGGAGTGCGCCAGCTGGAGCGCGAGATTCAGGGCGTGCTGCGCAAAGCGGCGCTCGAAGTGGTGGAGGAGGGCGTCGCCTCAGTCGGGATCACGGCAGAGAACCTCGAGAAGTATGCGAGCCAGCCCCATGTGCAAAGCGAGGTGGCGGGGCGGACTCCCGAAATCGGCGTCGCCACGGGGCTCGCGTGGACGCCGTTCGGCGGCGACCTGTTGTTCGTCGAGGCCATTCAGATGCCGGGGAAGGGGCAGGTGACCCTTACCGGTCAGTTGGGCGAAGTCATGAAGGAATCGGCGCAGGCGGCATGGAGCTTGCTCCGGGCGCGGGCTCCCGTGCTCGGGATACCGCTGGACTCGTTCACGCAGTCGGATATCCACGTGCACGTGCCCGCCGGGGCGGTGCCCAAGGATGGCCCATCGGCAGGGATCACCATCGCGACGGCACTGGCATCACTGCTCACGCGCCGTCCGGCACGGCATGATGTGGCCATGACGGGGGAATTGACGCTGCGGGGCCGGGTGCTGCCGATCGGCGGCTTGAAGGAAAAGCTCACGGCGGCGGCTCGGGCGGGTGTCAAAACCGTGCTCGTCCCCGCGCGGAATCAGAGTGACATTGTGGAGGTTCCCGAAGAAGTGAAGCAGATGCTCGAGATCAAACCGGTGGAATCGCTCGATCAGGTGCTGGAGCTGGCGCTGCTCGAGCCGCATCCGGCCCGTCCGGTGGCGGTGCGCGCGGGCAGCGCGGACCTGCCGCGGGAAATCGGGGGCGCCCGGTGAACGAGTTCGCCACCCTGGAAGCCGCGTTCGCGCAGATTCGCGAGCGCGACGGCCGCTATCACGAGCGTGGCTACGTGTTTGTGCTGGCCGCACTCGAGTTCGCCCAGGGACGGCTGCCGGCCCGGCGGCATCTCACCGGGAGCGAGTTGTCGTGGGCCTGCCGGGACTTCGCGCTCGAGCAGTTTGGGTTGCTTGCGCCCACGGTGCTCGAGTATTGGGGCATCAATACGACAGGGGACATTGGTCGCGTTGTGTTTCTGTTGATCGATGTCGGCTTGCTCGCCAAACAGGAGAATGATCGCGTCGAGGACTTCGAGGGCGTGTACGAGTTCGCCGAAGTCTTCCGGGATGGGTACCGCTGGCCGGGCGTGGATGGAAGAGAAGGTCGTGGCGATGGCGGGGGGGGAAGCGGGGGCGGTGGGGGGAGGCGATAGATCGAGCAGCAGCCGGTGCACGGGGCACGGGGCGTGGACGGGGAAGGGGGAGGAACATGGACGGGATGCACGAATGGCCTGCCTGTAAGAAGTGTCAGCAGGGATTTCTCATACCACTATCCGATTACGGCCGGGATGGCGCGCCGATCACGTACAAGGCCTGGGTGTGCACCAATCCCGAGTGCGGATTCAACATCCGGATCGACAACGGCGAGATCTCGTTCGGCCGCACGATCGGGCAAAGCTTCAAGTAGGTGAATTCGATCCCGGTACTGTCTGCCACCGAGGCAGCCGGGTGGGACAGCGCGGCCCGCACACAGTTCCGGATTCCCAGCCGCGTTCTGATGGAAACCGCGGGACGCGCGATCGCGCGTCTCATTGCCGCGGACTTTCCCGATGTCACCTCGCGTGGCGTACTGGTCGTGGCCGGCGCCGGCAACAACGGCGGCGACGGTTGGGTGGTCGCGCGAGCACTCCACGCCGCCGGCATCCCCCTCTGGGTGTCCGGCCTCGATCCCAAGACTGATGATGCCATCGACAACCGCGCGCTGGCGCGCGTGGACGGCGTGCACGAGCTCGAGTACACGGAGCCGTGGCCCGCGACCGCCGTGATCGTCGACGCCCTGCTCGGCACGGGGGCCTCGGGGTCGGCACGGGGCGATGTGCTGGCGATGGCGCAACGCGTCGCGACGCACGGCGCACCGATCGTGGCGATCGACGGCCCCACCGGCCTCGATCTCTCGAGCGGCGAAGCGCATGGACCGATTCGCGCCCATACGAGCATCACGTTCGGCGGCCCGCGCCGCGGTCACCTGCTCGCCCGCGAATGGTGTGGCCGGATCGTGGTCGTCGACATTGGATTCCCTCCGCCCGATGCCGCGTGGCCGCTGTTCATCACCGATCACTGGGCCGGCGCGCGGCTGCCGCGGCTCACGCCCACGATGCACAAGGGCGACCGCGGACGGGTCACCGTGGCGGGCGGCGGGCACGGGATGAGTGGCGCGGCGCTGCACGCGGCGCGGGCCGCGCTCGCGGCCGGTGCCGGTCTCGTGAAGCTCGTCGCTTCGGCCGAGACGATTGCCGCGGCGCGCGCGAGCCTTCCTGATGTGCTTACCGTGGAATCGGCGCTGGTTGGAGAGCTCGAGCCGGACGTGGTTCAGGCGCTCGAGTGGGCCGATGCGCTGGTCATCGGCCCCGGGCTGGGGCGCGAGGCGGCGCGCGGGGAATTCCTGCGTGCGGCGCTGTCGCGACGGCCGATTCCCACGGTGGTGGACGCCGACGCGCTCACCCTGTTCTCGGGCCACGCCGAGCGGCCCACGGTGTTCACGCCGCACCTCGGGGAATTCCGCGCGTTGTTCGGTGACCAGCTCGCCGATGAAGCCACGAACGACCGCTGGGCGGCGGCCACGAAGGCCGCACAGAAGGTCCGCGGCACGGTGCTCTTGAAGGGTGTGCCGACGGTCATCGCGGACCTGCGCGGACCGATCCACGTCGTGGCCAGCGGCAACCCCGGGCTCGCCACCGGCGGCTCGGGGGATCTGTTGTCGGGATTCATCGGCGCATTTCTCGCCCGCGGCAGCGCTCCGCTCGAAGCCGCCGCACTCGGTGCGCACGCGCTGGGTCGTGCCGCGGACTACGGCGCGAAGCATTGGACCGCGCGCAGTCTCCGCCCCGCGGATGTGCTCGCCACGTTGCCCGAGATCTGGCGTGCCTGGGGCGACGTGCGACCAGTTGGTCCGCCGGTGCTGACGGTGCTGGAAGCTCCGGAGACGGAATGACGGGCGGACGGTTGATCGCGTTGCTTTTGTTCGTACTGTCCGCCCGTCCGCCCGTCCGTCTGACCGCCCAGTACTCGCCCGGCGACCGGGTGCTCATCACGGATTTCTCATTCATCAGCGCGCTCGCGGCATCGCCGCTCTATGTGTTCGCCACGACCCCGCACGGACTCACGATTTACAATCGGCAGTCGAATGAATGGCAGCTCCCGGTCACGATTCTCGATGGCTATCCCCGCGCTCCCGTACGCGTGGCGGTCGCGGACATCATGGGGAATGCGGTGTGGCTGGGTACGGACGGCGGTTGGGCGCGCTACGACGCCGATCTGCGCCATTGGGAAGGCGCCGCGATTCCGGGCGGGGTACGCGGCCTCATGCTCGACGCCACCGATCCGGCGAGCGGCATCTACCTGCAGACCAGCACGGAATGGCTGTTCTTGCCGCGCGGCGGCGTCGTTCCATTTTCGAGCGCCGGACGTCCGCTGCCGGCTCCCGGACAACGGATTACGCCGCTCGGGCTCGACCAGGCCTTGAACACCGCGACCGCGGGGGACGCGTTCCGCGCGTTCATTCTCACCGATTCGCGGCTGCGATCCTACACGTTTACCGCGGCCGCCCGGTCTCCCGATCAGCGCGAGATTTTCTTCGGGACGAATGGCGCGGGTCTGATCCGCATCGATCCCGCGACGGCCATCTGGGAAACGTTGCCCTTCGGGCTCGGGGCGAGAGGGGCCGGTGCCGTCGCGGTGGGGAAGACGGGCGTCTGGGCCGCGAGCTTTACGCTCCCGTTCGACCGCCGTCCGCCGCAGAGTGACGTCACCTGGCTTTCGCCGGATCTAACGCGCGCGACCCTGTACAGTGCGCACACCTACGGCAGCGACTGCCGGCAAAGCCGCCGCATTGTGCTCGAGGGTACCGGAGTGTGGGTTGCCTGCGATGCCGGCGTGTTGCGGATCGACAGCCGTGATCGGCGTGCCCGGTTGTTCTCCCTCGATGGCGTCCTCTCGATTGCCGCGAGCCGGCGCGGGCTCTGGGTCGGAACGCCGCACGGGCTCCGCCTGATCGACTCGACGGACCATGTCTCATCGGTCGGCAACGTGGCGCTGCCGATCTACTCGCTCGCGCTGCTGCACGACACGCTCTGGGTCGGAACGGACCGCGGCCTTGCCTTCCTCCCGAACGACGGCTCGGACCTGCTGGCGCGAAGCGCCGCGCCGGGGCCCGAGACGCCGGCCGCGCTCGGCGCCCCGGTGCTCGTCGTCGCGCGGGTTGGGGAGGCCCTCGCGCTGGCGACGACCGATCAGCTCGCCTGGCGCGATTCGACGGGAGCGGGCTGGATTGTGTTGCGACCTCCCGCGGAAGTGGGCGAGGTGACCGACATCGCCGGCGAGGATGGGCGCGCATGGATCGCGGGGACGGGTGGCGTGGCGTCGTGGGATCTCGAGCGTTCGAGCTTTCAGTCGCTCACCGTGCCGCGCGATGTGCCCGCGCCGGTGCACGGCGTGGCGGTCGATTCGCAGTATCTGTGGATGGCCACGGATTCAGGAATCGTGCGGTTCGACCGGCATGCGATCTTTGGACCGTGACGAAACCTCTCGCCCTGGGTGCGGGCGCGGAATTCGACCGCCTGCGCGCGGTGTTCGCGACCCTGGGTGCGCGAGCCGGTGCCCTGGGAGACGATTGCGCGCTCGTTCGGCTCGGGAAGACGACGCTGGCCGCGAGCATCGATGCGAGCCTCGAAGGCGTCCACTTCCGCACCGAGTGGCTCTCGTACTACGAGATTGGCTGGCGGGCAACCGCGGGCGCACTGTCCGATCTCGCCGCCGATGCCGCGCGGCCGATCGGGGTGCTTGTGAGTCTGGGAATTCCGGGAACAGAGCGAAGGGGAGACACGGCGGCCGGTATTATGGAAGGAGTAGGCGCCGCGGTGCAGAGCGTTGGCGGGAAGGTGCTGGGTGGTGATCTGATTCGCTCGGATCGGTATCTCGTCGACGTCTGCGTGCTTGGCACCGTCGAGCGGCCCGTCGAGCGGCGGGGTGCGCGCGCCGGTGATCTCATCTGGGTGACCGGGCGATTGGGGGCTTCGGCCCGAGCGCTGGCGGAATTCCAGGCCGGGCGCGAGCCCGAGCCCGCGTTGCGCGCCAGGTTCGCGCGGCCCGAGCCCCGGATCCGCGCGGGCCGCTGGCTCGCCAGGCGGGGTGCGCGCGCGATGATCGACGTATCCGACGGTCTTGCGGCTGACGCCGGGCATCTGGCCGCGGCATCGCGGGTTCGGATCGACATCGATCTCGAGCGGATCCCCTCTCATCCAGGGATCGCGCCACGCGAAGCAGCGGGAAGCGGCGAGGAATACGAATTGCTGGTCGCGCTGCCCGCGAGCTTCGGGGAGCGCGCTGCGCGGGCATTCAGCCGGGCGTGTGGCGGCTTGCCGCTCACCTGTATCGGACGTTGTGTCCGCGGTGCAGCCGAGGTTCGCCTGCTCGAGCGGGGCTCGCGCGTGGCCCCGGTTGCCGGCTACGACCATTTTCTCCGGTCATGATTCGCGGCCTCTGGTTCGCGCTGTCCATTCTGCCGAATACCGCGATTCACTCGCTCGCGGCAATTCTCGCCGCGTTGTTCCGCGTGCCGCGCCGCTCGGGCGGGATTTACGACTGGTCTACGGTCGATTGGTCCAGGCGCATCCTGCGCGCCGCGGGCACACCCGTGGAAGTGCGTGGACTCGAGCTGATTCCCCGCGACACGCCGGTGGTGTACGCGTCGAATCACACGTCGATGTTCGATATCTGGGCGCTGGCGGCCACGCTGCCGGGCTCGACGCGATTTGTCGCCAAGCAGGAGCTGGCGCGGGTTCCGCTCGTGGGGCTCGCGATGCAGCGGGCGGGACACATCATGATCGATCGCTTCAACCGGGCGCGCGCTTTCGAGGCGTACGACCGCGCGGCCGCCACCATTCGGAGCGGCATCTCGCCCATCGTGTTTCCCGAGGGCACTCGCAGTCCGACGGGCGAGCTGTTGCCCTTCAAGAACGCGCCCTTCGGCCTCGCGATTGCGGCGCAGGTGCCGATGGTTCCGCTCTACGTGCACGGCACGTATCGCATTCTTCCCAAGGGGTCGATCAAGCTCAAGCCGATGCCCATCGTGGTGCATGTCGGCGCGCCGATTCCCACGGCGGGCATGACGCCCGCGAATCGCGACGCGCTCAGGGACCGGGTCCGCGCCGTGATTCTCGAGCTGAAAGCGCGCGTTGACGCCACCATGCCTTCCCACTAGGGTAGGGGCGCATGAGCACCATCATTGCGATTCGCGCGCGCGAGATTCTGGACAGCCGGGGCAATCCCACGATCGAAACCGACGTCACCCTGGCGAGTGGCGCGAGCGGCCGCGCGGCGGTTCCGAGCGGCGCGTCCACCGGCGAGCGTGAGGCCGTCGAGCTGCGGGACGGCGATCCCCGGCGCTTCGGCGGCAAAGGCGTGCTCGAAGCGGTGAAAAACGTGAACGAGGTCATCGGTCCACGGCTCGAGGGGTTTTCGGCGCAGGATCAGCTGGCCGTGGACTCGGCGATGATCGAGCTGGACGGAACGCCCAACAAGGGGCACCTGGGCGCGAACGCCATTCTTTCCATTTCGCTTGCCGTCGCCCGCGCGGCCGCTCAGGATGCGGGACTGCCGTTGTACCGCTACCTCGGTGGCCCGGTGAGCCACGTGCTGCCCGTGCCGATGATGAACATCCTGAATGGGGGCGCGCACGCGACCAACACGCTCGACGTCCAGGAATTCATGGTCGTGCCGATCGGCGGTGACACCTTTGCCGACGGGCTCCGGATCGGCGTGGAAATCTTCCACGCGCTCAAGAAGGTGCTCACCAAGCGTGGTCTCTCGGCCTCGGTCGGCGACGAGGGCGGGTTTGCGCCCGATTTGCCGAACGACGAAGCCGCACTGGAAGTAATCATGTCCGCGATCGAGTCCGCCGGCTATTCCGCCGGCAAGGATGTCGCCATCGCGCTCGACGTCGCCGCATCGGAGCTGTACGACAATGGCCAGTACCACTTCAAGAAGAGCGGCGGCGCACGGAAATCGGCCGATGAGCTGATCGGGCTGTACAAAGCGTGGATCGACCGCTATCCGATCGTCTCGATCGAGGACGGGCTGGCGGAAGGTGATTGGGACGGCTGGGCGCGGTTGACGGAGGCGCTCGGGGCGCGCATCCAGCTCGTCGGCGACGACCTGTTCTGCACCAACGTCGAGCTGCTGACCCGCGGGATCGAGGCGGGCGTGGCGAACGGAATCCTCATCAAGGTGAACCAGATCGGCACGCTGGCCGAGACGCTGGACTGCATCGAGCGCGCGCGCTCGAGCGGCTACGGCATCGTGATCTCCCATCGCTCGGGCGAAACCGAGGACACGTTCATCGCCGATCTCGCCGTCGCGACAGGCGCGGGGCAGATCAAGACCGGCAGCGCGTCGCGCACCGATCGCATTGCCAAATACAATCAGCTGCTCCGCATCGCCGAAGAGCTGGGCGATGCGGCCTACTATCCCGGCCGGGACCTGTACGGTCTATGAAATGGACCCGGGTTGCCGTCGTCTTGGGTGCACTCGGGCTCGGCTGGATCGTCGTGTTCGGGGGAGAATACAGCACGTTCGATTGGTTGAAGCTCGAGTCGCAATTGCGAGAAGAGCGCCAGGCCGTGGTTGGGCTGGGCCGGACGATCGATTCGCTCACGCTCCTGGCCCACGACCTCGACGCGAGTCCGGCCACCCTGGAACGGGTGGCGCGCGAGCAGTTCGGGATGATTCGAAATGGTGAAATCCTCTACCGCCTGGTACCGAGTCCCGATAGCGGGGTACATGATCGGTAATCGGGGCAAGGCGGACCATTACAGGGGATGACGCAATGACGACATACATATGGAAGGGCGGGTTCGCGGTACTCCTAGCCGGAGCTGTGGTGGCGTGCGGCGGCGGGAACAAGGGGGGAGGCGGGGGCGGTGGCGGAAGCCAGTCCACTGCTGCAACGCCAGGCCCTCATGGGACCGCGTCAATCACGGGGCAGATCAAGTTCACCGGAACGGCGCCGGTCAATGCCCCCATCGATATGAGCGAAGAACCCAAGTGCAAAGCCGACTATTCGACGCCGCCGAGCGAGCAAACGGTAGTGGTGAACCCCAATCACACGCTCGACTGGGTGTTCGTGTACGTGAAATCGGGTTTGCCGCCGGGCGCGACCTACCCGGCACCAAAGACCGCGGTGGTCCTGGATCAACAGGGCTGTCGCTATCATCCCCATGTGTTCGGCATCATGGTGGGCCAGCCGCTCGACATCCGGAATTCCGACCCGCTGCTCCACAATATCAAAGCCATGCCGAAGAAGAACCGGCCGTTCAACATCAGCCAACCAGCTGCCGGAATGAATGCTGACCGCGCGTTCAGCGAGCCGGAGATCATGCTGCCGTTCGAGTGCAACGTGCACGGCTGGATGCATGCGTACGCCGGTGTGATGACGAATCCGTTTTACGCGACGAGCGATTCGACGGGCAAATTCACGATCGACAGTTTACCGGCGGGGACGTACACACTCGAGGCTTGGCAGCAGCAATACGGCACGAAGGACACGAGCGTGACGGTGCAAGACGGCGAAACGAAAACGATCGATTTCAGTTTCATCGCGCACTAGTCTCGTAACATTCGGGAACACACCTCGCGTGCCATCGGCGCGGGGTGTCTCGTTTTGAGAATGATTTGAACGCGCCCGAGTCATCGCGCGTAGCGTGTTGTGTCCCTGAATCATCCCAAGCGTGTGACGAGCGGGGAGCGCCCCCGCGCCATCCGCACTCCGTCCCCCCGTCGCGAATCCCAATCCGTCACTGAGCGCGAGCGTGCTCGGCTCGCGCGCGAGTTGCACGATCAGCTCGGTCCGATTCTCTCGCTTGCCCGCTTGAATGTCGAAGCGGTTCAGCGGGCCGCGGCGGAGGCGGGCAACGGCCATTTCGTGGTCGAAGGGCTCGCGCTGCTCGATCGGGCGATCGAGAAAGTCCGCACGCTTTCCTTCGATGTGCATCCCGCCGTACTGGACGAGCTGGGATTGTCGCTCGCCATCGCGAGCTATGCCGAGCGCCTGGCCAAGGCGGCGGGCCTCGTCGTGAACAGCACGATCGAGCCGGTGGACGCGCTCGTGCCGCTCTCGGTCGCCACGGCCTGCTACCGCGTGTTCGAGGAAGCCGGAACGAACGTGGTGCGGCATGCGCGCGCACGGAATCTGGGTGTGCGGCTCCGCGCGACGAGCGACATGCTCGAGCTCAGGATCCGCGACGACGGTCGCGGGTTCGACCCCGCGGTGCTCTCACGCGCGACGCCGGCCCGGCGGCTGGGCGTCGAAAACATGCGGCAGCGCGTCGAGGAAGTGGGGGGAGAGTTTTCCATCGAATCCGCTCCGGGGCGTGGCACGGACGTGCGCGTCCGGTTCTCGTTCCGGCCGGGCCGCCGCGCCAATCTGGCCGCTCGTGAAGCCCGTCCGGATCCTACTAGTCGATGATCATGCGTTGTTTCGCGCCGGACTTCGGGCGCTGTTGCGCTCCGCGTCCGGTTTCGCGGTAGTCGCCGACGCAGCGGACGGTCACGAAGCGCTGCGGGTCGCCGCGCGGCGCAAGCCCGACGTCGTTCTCATGGACATCGCGATGCCCGGATTGAACGGCCTCGAAGCCGCCGGCCGGCTCGCGGAGCAGTATCCCGCCATGGGGATCATCGTGCTGTCGATGCACGCCGAGCCCGAGTTCGTGCGGCTCGCCCTGCGCGCCGGCGCGCGCGGCTATCTGCTCAAGCACGCGGCGCGGCCCGAGCTCGAGCTCGCGATCCGCACGGTGGCGCGTGGGGATACGTATCTCAGCCGCGCCGTGGCCGCGCTGGTGACGCAGAACGGCGGGCCGGCGAGCGGCGAAACGAACGGCACTGGACAGCTCACGTCACGTCAGCGCGAGATCCTCCAGCTCATCGCCGAGGGACTCACCTCCAAACAAATCGCGCAGCGGCTCACGGTGAGCGTCAAGACGATCGAGGCGCATCGTGGCCGGTTGATGGCACGGCTCGGCATTCACGACATCGCCGGTCTCGTGCGCTGGGCGATTCGCAATCACGTGGTCGTCCTCGATGGCGTGAGTCCAAATGAAACGGAGGAGAACACCTGAAGGGGCGGCGTGGGGTTTGTCCTAATTGTCGCCTGCATCGCCGAGCGACACCGTGTATGGGTCGTGGTGGGCGGTAACGCGGAGGGATTCAATCCCCTGAGGCCCGTCCGATTGAGGAGGTGCACGCAATACTGAGGAGTGTCGTGTCAGGCAGATGTCGTACCCACGCCGGCAGCTAGGCGGTGTGGTTTCTCCCGAAGCGCTCCGACGTACGCGGAGCCATGACGTCTAAGGAGGAGTAACGATGCGCTGGATGAGAGTTGCGGGAGCAGTTGGCGCCCTCGCAGTTGTGGCGTCGGTTGCCCAGGCCCGTGTTCCGTCCTTTGTGCGTATGACGGGATACACCTGCAACCAGTGTCACATGACGTGGACGCCCACCCCCGACTTCACGTTCACCGGCCAGAAGTTCCGGATGAACGCGTATCGGGAGCCGTTTATTGCCGACAAGATCGAAGCCGGTAACGAAGGCGCGTTGAATGGTAAGCGCCTGGTGCTCGGGCTCCAGAACTATTGGACCTGGCACTATCGCAGCAACATCGTCTCGCAGTCGAAGGCCGCGAGCGATCCGGCCGTCCCGTCGCCGGCTGCCTCGGCGATTTCGGGCAACATGTTCGGTTCCGTCGGTATCGACTACACCGGTCCGATTGGTGAG
>DATIYM010000041.1:0-6473 GCA_035517615.1 Gemmatimonadales bacterium | reverse complement strand
GTGGTCGACACCTTCCCCGGCGACAGCCATCCGCCGATCGTCTATCCCGTGGCCCTCACCGCGGGCGCTGCTCCCGAGGCCGCAGCCTTCGAGGCTTTCCTCGAGAGCAACGCCGCCCGGGAGATCTTCGCCCGCTACGGCTTCGAGCCGCTGCCCCTCAGAACTTCCCGGTCTGGTAGTCCGTGAAGGCCTGGTGCAGCTCCTCGTTCGTATTCATGACGAACGGGCCGTACTTGGCCACCGGCTCGCGCAGCGGCCGGCCGGCCACCAGGATCGCCCGCGCAGTCCCGCCATCGGCGCCGGTGCTCAGGCCTTCGATCTGCACCTGGGTGCCTGAGCCGAGCACGGCGAGCTCGTGGGTATCCACGGTCTTGGCCGACGCACCCTCGCCGACGCGAACCGAGCCCTCGAACACATAGAGGAACGCGGCGTACTCGGGAGCCAGCGCCTCGGTGAACCGGGCTCCCTGCTCCAGCGCAAGGTCCAGATACGTCGGATCCGTCGCCGGTTGCGCGATGGGGCCTGCGACCCCGCCCACGTTTCCTGCGATCACCTTGATGCTGACGCCCGGCGCCGGAGTCGCGGTCGGAATGCGCTCCGGCCCGAACTCCTGGTACCGGGGCGCGGTCATCTTCTCGCGCGCCGGGAGGTTCAGCCACAGCTGGAACCCGCGCATGCGGCCCTCCTGCTGCTCGGGCATCTCCGAGTGCACGAGACCGCGTCCCGCGGTCATCCACTGCACGCTCCCGGGGACCAGTACGCCCTCGTTGCCGTGGTTGTCGCGATGGCGCATGCGGCCATCGAGCATATAGGTGACGGTCTCGAAGCCGCGATGCGGATGATCCGGGAAGCCCGCGATGTAGTCCTCGGGTTTGTCGGTGCCGAATTCGTCCAGCATGAGAAAAGGATCGAGGTCAGGAAGCTGCGGCTGCCCGATGACCCGGCGCAGCCGCACGCCCGCACCGTCGGACGTCGGCATACCGCGCACGACCCGCTGTACGGTGCGTGTGGCCAGCTCGCCGTTCATGGTGAATCTCTCCTTCAGGTGAATCATGCAACTATCAGGTCAGAAGCGCTCGTTTCAAGGCAAAGCGAACGCCTCACTCAGGCCGCGAGCGCCTGAGCCGAGGCGATCTCGGCACGCGCCGCCGCGAGGCTCGCCTCGCGATGCTCGCTCGACAACGCGAGTCCCTCGGCGTGCACGAAGCGCACGTTCCTGATGCCGAGAAACCCGAACAGGAACCTGAGGTAGGACTCGCTGAACTGGCCGTGATCCGCCGCCGCGCGCGTGCCGCCGCGCGCCATCGCGACGATGATCTCCTTGCCCCCGGCGAGCCCCTCGGGGCCGTTCGCCGTGTAGCGGAAGGTCCGCCCGGCGACGCTGATGCGATCGATCCACGCCTTGAGCTGGGAGGGGATCGAGAAGTTGTAGATCGGCGCGCCGATCACGATGACATCCGCGGCGAGAAACTGCTCCAGTGCCTGCGCGTTGCGGGCGCTCTCGGACTCATCGCTCCGCGCGAGGGAGGCCGGTGAGAGGTGCGGCAGCCCCTCGGCCGCGAGGTCGAGATAGGTGACCTCCGTCCCGGGGTGGGTGGCCACGTAACGGGTGACGATCTCCTTCGTCAGCATGCGGCTCGCCGAGGCGCCGCCGAGGATGCTCGAGTCGATATGCAGAAGGTTCATGGGTGCTCTCCTATTGCCTTGCGGCTTGAGAGAGAGCCTAATAAATAGAACGATAGTTGAGTATCCAGTTAAATTGGAACACATCGTTCTATATTTGGTATGAATTGAGGGCGCTCATGCAGCCGCTCGAGGGCTTTTACTACTTCACCCAGGTGGTCGATAAGGGCGGCTTCGCCAAAGCCTCGCGCGCACTCGGGATTCCGAAGTCGCGCCTGTCGCGGCACGTCGCGGCGCTGGAGACTCGGCTCGGCGTGCGGCTCGCCAATCGCTCGACGCGGCGCTTCGTCGTGACGGATGTCGGGCATGAGGTCTACCAGCACGCGACCGCGATGCTCGCCGAGGCGGATGCCGCGCTCGAGGTGGTGGAGTTCGCGCGCGCCAAGCCCTGCGGCACGATCCGCGCGAGCTGCCCCGTGGCGCTCGCACAGTCCTCGCTCGCGCCGCTCCTGCCGGCCTTTCTCGAGCAGTACCCCGCGATCCGCCTCGAGCTGCACGTGAGCAACCGTCGCGTCGACGTGCTGGCAGAGAGCTTCGATGTGGCGCTGCGCGTGCGTACCCGGCCGACGGGGGAGGACGGGCTCGTGATGCGCACCTTCCGCGAGGTGGATGAGTTCCTGGTGGCGAGTCCCGCTTACCTCGGGCGCTCGCCGCCGCTCACCGAGCCCGCGGAGCTCAAGGCGCACACGACGCTCGACTATGCGGGTGAATTCGACCGGCGCCCGTGGGAGCTCCTCGGCCCCGCGGGCCAGAGGGGTTCCTTCGAGCATCAGCCGCGCATCGTCTGTCATGACTTCGTGGTGCTGCGCGCGGCGGTGATCGCAGGTCTGGGGGTCGCGCGGCTACCGGAGAGCGTGGTGCGCGAGGATCTCAGGAGCGGGGCACTCACGCGCGTGCTCTCCGATTGGCGCAGCCCCCAGGGGATCGTGCACGTGGTGTTCCCGACCCGCCGCGGCATGCTGCCCGCGGTGCGGGCATTCATCGATTTTCTCGCCGCGCGCCTGGCGGCGACGCTCTGAAGTCAAAGGACTGTCAGCCGCCCCCGCGGGCGGTGCGTTCTATCAGGCAAACGGGCCGCGCGCGGCACGCGCTTCCGGGCAAGCCGTAAACCGTGGCGCTGCGCAGCAGCCCACGCCTTAGACTAGGGGACATCCGCAGGTCGGAGTTACCGACGTATGAGAGCCTGCCGCACATTCGCCTGTTTCGGGCTCGCGCTCCTCGGGGTCCTTGCCCTGACGGTGCCCGCTGGTGCGCGTGCGGATGATCCCGACCCGCCGGGGCGTGCCGCGCGCCTGGGCTACCTCGAGGGTGCGGTCTCGCTCGAGCCCGCCGGCACGCAGGACTGGACTCCTGCCGAGCGCAATCGGCCGCTCACCACGGGCGATCGGCTGTGGACCGATCAGGACGCGGTCGCCGAGCTCGATGTCGGCTCCGCGGTCGTTCGCCTCGGAGCGATGACCGGATTCGCGTTCCTCAATCTCGATGACAGTCACGCGCAGATGCAGCTCTCCGCGGGGGTCATCATCGTGCGTGTATGGGACCTGTCCCAGGGGCAGAACTACGAGATCGACACGCCGAATCTCGCGCTCGCGCTTCAGCAGCCGGGCGTCTACCGCATCGAGGTCGACGAGTCCGGCGGCACGACGACCATCAAGGTGAGCGAAGGCGAGGCGCTCGCGATCGGCTCCGACCAGTCGATCCCGATCACCACGCAGCAGGTCATGACCTTCGCAGGAACCAGCACGCTCTCCTACAGCGCGGCGACTCTGGGCGGGCCGGACGACTTCGACACCTGGTCCGCAGCGCGCGACAACCAGGAAGAGCAGTCGCCCTCCTGGCAATACGTCGCCGACGACACACCGGGTGGCGTTTCACTCGATGACAACGGGCGCTGGATGGATACGCCGCAGTACGGTCCGGTGTGGACACCGGTGGTCGCCGTCGCCGGCTGGGTTCCCTACCGCTTCGGGCACTGGGCATGGGTCGGCCCCTGGGGCTGGACGTGGATCGACGATGCGCCGTGGGGCTATACACCGTTCCATTACGGCCGCTGGGTTTTCTGGGAAGGCTCGTGGTGCTGGGTGCCGGGGCCGCGCGGCTCGCGCCCGGTGTTTGCGCCGGCGCTGGTCGCGTGGACGGGCGGATTGCCGCCGCCTCCGGGCAGCATCGCGCGCAGTGTCGGCTGGTTCCCGCTCGGGCCGCGCGAGGTGTACGCGCCCGCCTACCCGGTAAGCAACGCCTATCTCCTCAGGGTCAACCGCGCCAACACGACGATCACGAGCGAGACCTACGTTACCAACGTCTACCAGAAGCAAGTGACCAACGTCCGCTACGTCAACGGCACGACGAGCGCCGTCACGACCGTGCCGCAGAATGTATTCACCTCGGCGCAGGGCGTCGCGAAGCATACGCTGCCGGTGACCGCGGGCGCGCTGGCTGCGATGACAGTCGTGGCGGCGGCGCCCTCGATCGCACCGAGTCATCAGAGCGTCCTCGGAGCTGCGACGGGAGCCAAGGGACATCCGCCGCCGGCGCTCGTCAATCGCCCGGTGGTGGCACACACGCCGCCGCCGCGCGCACCGGTGTCCTTCGACCGGCAGCTCGCCGCGATCCAGGCGAACGGCGGCCGGCCGCTCGCGCCAGGAGAGCTCGAGCGGCTGCAGCCGGGGGCACCGACCGCCGAGGTGCACATGCTGCCGGGCAGGCCCTCGCATGTGGAGACTCAGCCGCAACCGCTACCGAGCCTCGGCGACCGCGCCCGCGCGCTCGAGAGCCCGTCGATTCCGCCTGCAACGACGACGACGCGCACGTTCGTCGGCGAGGCGACACCCGCCCCGATGCCGACGCAGACACCTGCGCCGCGCACGGACCGCCCGCCGTACGCCTCGCCGCGCTCGTATTCGACGGAGGGGGCGTCGCACCCCACCGGCCTGCCGCCGGCCATCTCCGTGTATCACAACGACAATCCGTCGCCGCAGATTGAAGTCAAGCCCGTGCCGGTGCCGGCGGAGCCCGGTGGCGAGCGCACGCCGCGTACGCCGTCATCCAACACGTCGGTGCCCCCGCGCCTTCAGCCGCCGGCGCAGCCGCAGAAGGCAGAGTCACGCCCGCAGGCGACGAAGAAGGAGTCGCGGGAGGAGCCGGGGCCGAAGACGGATAAGACGAGGGAGAAGGGGGACAGGTAGCCGCTTCACTTCTGGCGAAGGTCGGCCGTGAAGCCGATACCCCGACTCTTGGGCGCGACAGGATTCATCAGGCCACGGATCGTGGCGAGGATGGCGGCGATCGTTTCATCGTGCGTGGCCAGGCGTCTTTCGAGACGAGCCTCCAACTGGTCGAGCTTTAGAGCGAGTTCCTTGTTGGCATTGAAGGTTTCTCTTAGCCTGACAAAGGCGCGCACAACGTAGACTCCCATCGCCGCGGCACGCGGGCTGTTCAACACATTTGCCGCCTGTATAGCGCCGTGCTCGGTGAAAGCGAAGGGGTGATATCGCCGGCCGCCCCAACTTGAGATCGCAAATTGCGATCTCAAGTTGGCGAGTTCCGCGGCGGTGAGCTGGAACACGAAATCCCGAGGGAAGCGCTCGGCATTGCGCTTCACGGCCGCGTTAAGGCGACCTGTAGCGACGCCGTAGAGTGCCGCAAGCGCGCTATCCAGGATTACGCGTTGGCCGCGCATCAGAAGGATCGCGCGCTCGATGCTATCAATGGGGACTTCGTGGATACCGCGCGTCGGCCCACTACTTGCACGGCGTGCAGGGGTCTTAGTCGGATTCATACTGCAGCACTTCGCGCTCCAAATCTCTGACAAAGTCCCGGACCTCCTCCCGGGTGCAGACCTGCCCGTCGAGTAGCGCGTGCAAGACCGCTTCCAGGTGCACGCGCATCGCCACCGCCACGACGGTCGGTGAATAGCGCAATCCCTCGAGGAAATCGTTCAGTTCATCGAGGCACTCCTCAACCGTTCCATCAGAAGGACTCGTGTCCGCGAATGACATGAGCTCGCTCCGCGTGCAATTCAGTGGCGCAACGATACACGACTTGTGCGACGGGGGTCCGTCGCTTGCTTGCGTGAACCCCATTTCTGCACGAACACGAACGCAACGCACGATTCCAAAGCCGAGCGCGATCACTAGACTGCGCTGCGACGACACCGAACTAACACTTGTCGTCGAGGAGTATCACGATGAACAGTTTCACTCTCACGGCGGTCGGGAACCTGGCGCGAAACCCGGACCTGGTATCCAAAGGCGAGAAGAGTTACGCGAAGCTGTGTCTCGTCGGCAACGACTATGCCGGCAAGGACGAGGAGGGCGCAGCACGAGAGGTTACGACCAGTCTGTGGTTCGTCGCGTTCGGCCCGCTGGGCGAGTCCATCGCGCGTCATGCGCGCAAGGGCGATCAGCTGATCCTCGAAGCGCGCGTTCGCACCAGCAACTGGACCGACGAACAGGGCGAAAAGCAGTACGACCACTCGTTCATCGTCCAGGGATTCCGTTTCGGGGCGCCGGGCAAGTTGAAGCGCGAAGAGCGCGAAGCGCGTCGCGGTGAAGAGGCCCGTAGCGCGGGCGCAGCACACGCCTGAGCCAGCCGCGCAATCCACGTCTCAGCCAAGGAGGTCAGCGATGAACGGCACACGAATCGCTCGGGTGAGATTTCCGCTCCGTGGCACGGCTGCCCTGCTGGTCACAATGGCCCCGACGCTTGCTCTGGCCCAGGCGGCCTCGCCCTTCATGACCGGCGCTACGGCCCTGCAAACGAACATCCTCGCCTGGCTCACACCGATCGCC
>DATIYM010000040.1:0-5446 GCA_035517615.1 Gemmatimonadales bacterium | reverse complement strand
GTCACTGGAAGAACAGGCCGCACAACTCGCCCACGACGCCTCGCCCGAAGCGATGGACCGCTACGCCACCGATCTCGAGCGGTTCGAGCGCGAGGGCGGGTACGCCGTCACCGCCCGCATCGACACAGTGCTACACGGCCTCGAGTTCGATCCCCAGGCGGCGCGCACGACGCCGCTCGCGGCACTCTCGGGCGGCGAGCTCGGCCGCCTCGGCCTGGCGCGCCAGCTCATGAACACGGCCGACGTGCTGCTGCTCGACGAGCCGACCAATCACCTCGATCTCGAGACCACGCGCTGGCTCGAGCAGTACCTCGCCGGGTCGGATCGCACCGTGCTCCTCGTCAGCCACGACCGCGCGTTTCTCACGGCCACCGTGGACCACATCCTTCATTTCGAGGGCGGCAGCGCCACACCATATAAAGGAGACTACCCCGCGTTCGTCGCGCAGCGCGCCGAGCGCCGGCTGGCGCAGGAACGGGCGTATGAACAGCAGCAGAAGGTCATCGCGCACGAGCAGGACTACATCGCCCGCAACATCGCGGGCCAGAACACGAAGCAGGCCAAAGGCCGCCGCAAACGCCTCGAGCGGCTCCCGCGCCTGAGCCCGGTGATTCGGGCCGCGGGCACCATGGCGTTGCGGTTCGAGGTCGCGGAGCGCGGCGGCGACCAGGTAGTGACGGCGCAGCACGCGAGCATCGCGATCGGCTCGCGCACCCTGGTCGAGCGCTTCAGCGCGACCCTCGGCCGGCAGGAAGTGCTCGGCATCCTGGGCCGCAACGGCAGCGGCAAATCGACGTTGCTGCGCGCCCTGCTGGGCGAATCCCAAGTGGCGAGTTCCCCCTCTCCCGAAGGGAGAGGGGGCCAGGGGGTGAGGACAGAGCAGGGGAGAGCGGGTCAGGAGGTGAGGACCGGCGCGGAGAACGGGGGTCAGGGGGTGAGGACCACCGGTGAGCTCACGATCGGAGACTCGATCACCGCGGGCTACTACCGCCAGGATCTGTCCCAGGTGCCGCTCGATCGCACGCTCTACGAAGCGATCGGCGACTTACGTCCCAACTGGGAGCGCGGCCAGGTGCAGGGGCACCTCGGCCGCTTCGGCTTTTCCGGCGCCGAAGTGCAGCGCGGGGTCGCCTCGCTCTCGGGCGGCGAGCGCGCTCGCCTCGCCCTCGCGATCCTGATGCTGTCGCGTGCCAACCTGCTGGTGCTCGACGAGCCCACCAATCATCTCGACGTGGAATCGATCGAAGCGCTCGAGGATGCCATCGAGAATTATGACGGCACGGTGATTCTCGTGAGCCACGACCGCGAGCTGCTGCGGGCGCTGACGACGCGCCTCTGGGTGCTGCACGAGCGGCGCATCACCGAATTCGCCGGCGGATTCGCGGAGTGGGAAGAGGTGAGCGCAGAGCGTGCCCACGCGGCGACAGTTCAGGCGCAGGAAGAACAGGCGCTGCGGCAGGTCCATGAGCGCCAGCGCGTGGCCCTCCCTGCGAAGCACGACCCGCGCAAGGCTCTACGCGAGGCGGAACGCGCCGTCGGCGAAGCGGAAGCGGCCGTGGCGGATCTCGAAGCGCGCGTTGCGGCTGTGACGTCCGCGCTCGAAGACCCGGCACTCTACACGCAGCCCGACGGCGCCGCCACCGCCCACCGGCTCGGCGCCGAGCTCGATCGCTTGAAGCGCGACCTCGATGCCGCGCTCGAGCGTTGGGGCGACGCGACCCAGCAGATGGAAATGTTGTCGGAGTCGCGCTGAGCCCTCGGACGCGGCGCGCGATCACCCCCGGAGCTTGAGTCCCAGGCCCAGTTCCAGGAAGTGTTGTTTCCATCCCTCTGCGAAACTGCTCGGTCCACTGCGGAGCCAGAATGCCACCAGCTCTCGAATGTCAGACTGAGAGAGAGCGCGCCGCTGAGGGGCGCCGACGCTCGGGCCGCCTTTGCAATTGCTACACGAGTTGTCGCCGCGGCCGTATCCCGCCCCGACTACAAATGTGAGACCGCGAGTGGTCTGCGCCGCGCTCCGCGTTGCGATGATCGAACCTAAGGCTATTGCGACCGCGACTGCGCGCGCTACCTCCCGCCGCACCCCTGTCAGCTCGCCGCCGGATTCATCATCCGGCCCACGAACAGGATGGTTCCGGAGAATCGTTCGCGAATCACGAACACGAATGGCCGATCGATCGTGATCAGTGGAGGTCCGCAGGCGTAGCAGACGTCAATGAATCCCACACTGGTCGCCGCGGCAGCTTCCGTGCCTTGCTCGTTGACGTCCACGAATGCGCGGTGCCGCACCTCCGAGATGCAGAGCTGCCCGATGGATACGTTCGCCAGGTGAGTGAAATCCGACGAGTTCCCGCAGTCGAACGCAGACGGCATCCCCAAGGTCTGTAGCACACCGTTCATCACCGATTCATAGCTCACCGTGAACTTGGGAAGCGTCACATCCTCTGCCGTTATGGAATCGAGACCCGTGATCCAGGTGTTCCACCGACTGCCCGTCAGCGATGGCACGAGCGAATCGATTCCCGCGGCCGTGTTCGGAAGCACGATCGTCATGCTGAAGGCTTTGCCGCCGTACGGCAAATCAATCACGCTGACGTTGCCGTCGTCCAGGTACTTCACCGCTACCCATTGACCGTGCGCCATGGTGGGCACGTTTGTCGTTGATCCGTTCCGCAGATGGAACGGCGCCGGTTTGGTGCGGGTCGAATCGAACTGCGTGGTCCAGCTCCCTTTGAAGTAGATGGCATTGACGAGGTACATCACGGTCAGGGGCGGAATCGGATCGGGGACGATCGCCGTGATCTTCCCGTTCGTCTGGGTGGTGACCCAGTTGTTGATCGTTGCGCTGGCGGAAGGGCTCGTGAAGTCCAGGCTCTGGACGGTGGCGTCGAAGTACGTGCGGGTCGCGCTCAGGAACGCCGGATAGGGCGTGAACGCCTCGTCGTACCACACCGAGTTCGCGAGCTTGAACGTCACCTGCCGATCGAGCCCGCCCAGGAGCGCGATCAGGCTTTGATACGAACCATTCACATCAGCGAGGGTCAACCCTTGCAGCGCCAGAGTCTGCTGCATCTCGGCTGCCGTCGTGCCTGCGGCTCCGTTGTACGCCATGCCGAGCGCCATGGCGACGCTCAGCGGAGAGATGAAAATATTGGAATCTGGTCCCGACTGGGCCGCGATCTCGCGGAACACGGAAAACGCGAACTGATTATCGGCGCCAACGATCGTCTGCTCGGAGCCGGTCAGCGATCGGGGAAGACCGGTGATGTCCAGCACCGTCGTGCGATTGGCGAGAATATCGCCGCCCCGGCAGCTCGCGGTCGCCACGGCAAGAGCGAGGAGAACTCGGTAGCCTGCGCGCATTGGCACCTCTCGAATTCGAACGCTATCCTGCCGCGCGGTCATCCGCCAGAACGTGGCTCGGCGGCACATAGGTGTTTGCTGGCAAGTGCCCGATGATCAGTCTCTCACTGCAGATTCATTTTCTGTTCATGACCGCTGCGCTAACACATGAGTTGGACCGTACCAGGAGATGAGCATGGACCCCACCTTGTCGCTCAAGCTCATGATTCTGATCGCGCCCCTGACACCGGCACTGTTTTTCATCCTGCTCGTCATGCGCGACGCGTATAAGACACATCATAAGCACGGATAGACTGGGAACGGGGCGTTCATCGATGGTTCACGAGTTCTTCCTGCCTATTCGCTTAACCTGAGTGTGGACGGAACAGGGGGCGACATGTTCCTGACGCGCGGGTGTTGGCTCACGATGCTATGTGTGGTGGCGCTGCCCGTGGCTGGGGATGCGCAGGACAGCGCGGGCATACCGACCGGAACGAGAATTCGTGTGACACTCGATGGTCCCGCGCGCGTGCGGCTCACCGGCCGAGTGATTGGCACCCTCGGCGATAGCGTCTATCTGCGAACCTGGCGCGAAGGTCCGGCAGTTCCGGGCGCCGCAGTCATCGAATCATGCGCACTCCCCCTCGACGGGATTCGTTCTCTGGAAGTGAGCGACGGCACGCGCAATCACGCCGTGACGGGGCTCGCGATCGGGGCCGTCGCCGGGGCAGCGGTGGGAGGCCTGGCGGGAGCACTGGACAATAGTGACACGCGTCTCTCGGGCGGCGATCGAGCACTGGCCTGGGCTACCTCATTCGCCGCGTTCGGGGCGGCAACGGGCGTGCTGATCGGCCGGACGTTACACTACGAAGTGTGGGTGCCCGCCGCCCTCGCGGAGCTGCCGCGAATCAATCGCGGGATCGGGACGATGGTGACGATTCGTTTCTAGCACTGATCCGTCGGGCCCTTCTGTAAGTCACACATTCTCGGCCACTTAGTCATCCCTTAGCTGGTTGTCGCCAAGCTTGCATGCGTGGTATGGGGACGTTCGCTCCCCCGGCGCCGTCGTTCAATCCATGGGACGGCTTGACCAAACGTTCCAGGAGGCGTCAGTTCTCCTGCGCCGTCTAAAGCTCTCGTACCCACGTGCCCGGAGGCATACACGCATGCGGATCCATGCGCATGGTACCTCGACGCGGGGGCGCAAGCTTTTCGGCGCCCTCCTCGCGCTCACGCTGTTTCTCATGACGGCCCTCACCGAAAGCTGTGGACTCCTGTTCACGCACGGACCACCCGCCGATCACGAACAGCTGAAGGGATTCACCTGTACCGATAGTCGCACTGGTCCCGCCATCGACCTCGTGTGGGGCGGTCTGAACCTGCTGGGTGCGCTCGCGATCGCGAACAACCCAGACCAGTACACCAATAGTCAGCAGGCCATCGCCACCGGCATCGGGTGGGCGGTCGTCAGCTTCATCTCGGGCGGCATCGGTATGGACAAGGTCAGCCGCTGCATTGGGGCGAAACGGGAGCTGGCCGTACGAAGCGCTGAGGCGGAAAGCGCGCTGGTCCAGACGTTCGCCGCTCGCAACCTCCAAACCGTTGTGGTGTGGCCGAGCGCCGACACGATCGCGGTCGGCGCCCAGGTGCAGCTGCGCGCCGAGGGGTTCGCATCGAGTGGGTCGCCGGTTCCCGATCCCCTGTTCACGTGGTCATCCTCGAACGATGCGATCGCGTCCGTCAGCCGGGCGGGACTCGTCACCACTCATGACGCCGGGAAAGTCATTGTGGCTGCGACCGCCAACGGAATAACGGGAACGGCGAGCCTCGTGGTCGTCGCTCCTTAGCGGTGCGCGGGGAGCAATTGCGAAAGCGGCTTCGAAAAACGCAGCGCTTCTACCATGGTGTTTCATTAGTTTTGGAACACGCGCATGCCCTCGCTCTCCCAGCTGCATCCCATCGTCGTTCATTTTGTCATCGGGCTCCTGTTCATTGGCGTGCTGCTGCGCCTGGCATCGTTCATCGGGCCGCTGCGGTTCGCGGGCACCGCGGCCACGCTGTTACTCGTGCTCGGTGGGGGCGCGACCATCCTCGCCACCCAGTC
>DATIYM010000039.1:0-45301 GCA_035517615.1 Gemmatimonadales bacterium | reverse complement strand
AACGACGCCACGACGCCATGTTACACGAGTGACCCACCCTCGTGTGACGTGGCGTCGTGGCGTCCGGAACCGGTTTTTTTATCTTAGGCCGTGCCTGCCACACCGCCGCTTGGGCCGTCCGGGCCGTCCGGGCCGTTCAAGCCGTCCGCTCCCCGTCCCCCGAGCCAACCGCCGCGGGGGCAAACCGCGCCCGGTGCGGTACGTCCGGTCACTCCGGTACGCCCGCCGGCCGCGCCGAAAAACGTCGCCCCGGTCAAACCCAAGCCGAAGGTCGTCGTCACCAAACCGGCGCGAGCCCGGCCAGCGCCATCATGGGTCGAGCGGGCGCGGCGCATCATGGCGAGCCCCGCGCAGGAATGGACGGCGATCAAGGCCGAGTTCACGACCACGACACCGATCTACCTGCGATTCCTCGTTCCGATGGCGGCTATCGGACCAGTCGCTGCCACCATCGGCACGATTATTTCCGGCGGAGAGCGCAGCTCACTCGCGGGGACGTACACGATTTCCACGGTGGACGCGATCACGCGCGGCGTGTTGGAGTATGCCCTGAACCTGACGGGGGTCTATCTCTTCGCCGTGGCGATTGCGATGCTGTCGGCTGCTCTGGGCGGGCAGGGGAATCGGGTGCAGGCGCTCAAGGTGGCCGCGTACGGGAGCACGCCCTACTGGATCGCGAGCGGGCTCGCGGTCCTGCCCAAGCTCACTCCCATCGGTTTGCTGCTGAGCCTGTACAGCGCGCGCCTGTTCGCCTCCGGTCTCACGACGGTGACCGACGTGCCGCCTGAGAAATCCGCACTCGCCACGCTCGTGACCGCGATCGGCGGGATCGTCATCGTGCTCCTGATCAGCGCGACCCTGCAGCTCGTCGTCGGTTAAGCTCGCTTCAACGCCACCCTTGTCACACCGCTCTCGCGGGCGAGCAGCGGCGTGGCAATCAAGAGACCCAGCACCGACCACACGCCGAGCGCGGCGCAGTCGAGCCCGACGGGCAGCTCGCCTCCGAACGGCGTCCCCGCCCAGGGCGCGAGCAGCGCGTGCTTCAGGAGATCGACGCCGTAGGTGACGGGATTCACATACGTGACGAGTCGCAGGGCCGGCCCGAGATTCCGCACCGGGTACAGCGCGCCGCTCAGAAACAGCATCGGGAAGATCACGAAGTTCATCACGCCGGCGAAATTCTCGATCGAGCGAATCGTGGCCGCGAGCATAAGGCCCAGCGCACCGATCGCGAGACTCGAGAGCATGACGGCGCAGAGCGCCAAGCCAAGGGCTCGGAGGCCGGGATGCAGCCGTACCAACGGCAGCAGAATCGTGGCGACGATAATCGCCTGCAGGGTGCCGAGCACGGTCGCACCCAGTGCCTTCCCGAGCGCCACGGTGCCGTGATGAATCGGCGCCACCAGCACCATCCGCAACACACCCGCGTCACGGTCGGTGACCGTGGACAATGACGCCAGCAGGGCTCCGAACATCACGACCATCCCGAGCAGGCCGGGCGCCATGTACTGGCGGTAGTCGAGTCCCTGTGCGCTCGTGAACACGGTGGCGAATCCCGCACCGGCGAATATCAGCCACACGAACGGCCGTCCGATGCTCGAGAGAAACCGGCCGCGCTGGCGCACGAAGCGCATCAATTCCCGGACGACGATGCCGTAGACCGCCCGCACGCCCTACGCCTCGGCCAGCGCGAGCGTGTGTCCCGTTCGCGCAAGGAAGACGGCTTCGAGTGTGGCCACGCGGGCCGTGTCTTTCAGCTCGCGCGGAGTTCCCAGGGCCACGAGGCGGCCGTGATCCAGCACCGCCACACGATCGCAGGGTTCGGCTTCTTCGACGTAATGGGTGGTGAGAAAGATGGTCATGTCCGCTTCGCGTCGCACACCCTGAATCAGCTCCCACAACGAGCGCCGGGCGCGCGGATCGAGCCCGGCGGTGGGCTCATCGAGAAACAGGACCTGCGGCTGGTGCAACAGCCCCCGGGCAATGTCCACGGCGCGCCGCATGCCGCCCGAGAGCGTGCGGACGGGAAAGTTGCGGCGCTCATACAGATTGAAATGGTGCAGCAGGTGCTCGATGCGCGGCCGCGCGATGCGACCCGGAATGTTCCACAATCGCGACGCGAAGCGGAGGTTCTCGAGCACGGTCAGGTCACGATCGAGGGTGGTCTCCTGAAACACGATCCCGATCGCGCGCCGCACGGCCACGCTGTCCGACACCACATCGTGCCCGGCCACGCGCGCGGCGCCTCGGCTGGGCCGGAGCAGCGTGGCGAGGATCTGCACGGTCGTGGTCTTCCCCGCCCCATTCGGCCCGAGGAATCCGAAAAATTCCCCGGCGCGAACCGTCAAGTCGAGCGCGTCGAGCGCCCGCACCGCGCCGAAATCCTTGCCGAGACTCGAGACCTCGATCGACTTCCGCTCGCTCATTCCCGGGAGGCGAGCGCTCGGGAGTTGCGTGCGGCGCGATAGGTCCAGGCTTCAGCTTCCTGGCCGACCTCACGGATAGCGTCGTCGATCAGCTGGCGGTGCGGCGCAAGAGAGCAGACGGGGTCGGTCGCTGCCGCGTCGCCGGCGACGAGAAACGCCTGGCAACGGCAGCCGCCGAAGTCCACGTCCTTGCGGGCGCAGGAGCGGCACGGCTCGGGCATCCACGCATCGCCGCGAAACCGGCGGAACGCGTCGGATTCGTTCCAGATCCACTCGAGCGAACGTTCGCGGACGTTGGCGAACTGCAGCGTCGTGATGCGGCCGGCGGCATGACACGGCCAGGCTTCGCCCGCGGGTGTGACCGTCATGTACGATCGTCCCCACCCTCCCATGCAGGGCTTCGGATATTGCTCGTAATAGTCGGGCACCACCCACACGATCTCGAGCGTGTTGCCCGGCCGAGCCCGCTCCTCCTCGACCACCGCCCAGGCGGCCGCGAGTTGCTCCCTCGTGGGCATCAGGGCGTGCCGATTGTACAGCGCCCACCCGTAGAACTGGGTGTTCGCGAGCTCGATTCGTTCGGCGCCGAGCTCGCGCGCAAGCCGGATCATTTCGCGAACCTGGTGCAGGTTGCGGCGGTGCAGCACGACATTCACGGTGAGCGGAAATTCCAACTCCTTCGTGTAGCGATACGCGGCGAGCTTGTCGGCGTGCGCCGTCGCTCCCGCGATGCAGTCGGACAGCTCCGTATCGGCGGCCTGGATGCTGATCTGCACGTGGTCGAGACCGGCGGACTTCAGCTCGGCCAGGCGCTGCCGCGTGAGGCGGTAGGCGGACGTCACGAGCGTCTGGTACAGCCCGAGCTCGTGTGCCGCTCGTACCAGCTGCTCGAGATCGGGCCGCAGCGTCGGCTCACCTCCCGAAAGGCCGAGCTGGAGCACGCCGAGCGCCTTGGCCTCGCGGAACACCCGGCGCCATTCGTCGGTCGTGAGCTCCTGCTTGAATCGCGGTGCCGCGAAGTCCAACGGGTTCGAGCAGTAGGGGCACTGCAGCGGACAGCGGTACGTCAGCTCGGCGAGGAGCCACAGCGGTTTCGTCGCCATCACCGCGGAATCTACCATCGCACGAGACCCTTCGCGGTCAGGCCGGCGAGAAAGTCCTGCACGTCGCGCTCGATCCCGCCGGCGGCGTAGCGCTCGCCCAGGGTCCGGCTGATGTCCGCCACCGAGCGCTGTCCGTCGCACAGCTCGAGGATTTCGGCACCCGTCGGATTGAGCGCCACCAGGCCTTCGGGATACAGCAGCACGTGGCGCCGGCGAACTTCGTCCCACTGGAGTCGCGCCTTCGGCGCCACGCGGGGAATGTCCGCGGGACTCGGAATGGGTGCGGTGGTCACGGGGATCCCCTGCTCCAGGGCTGCGGGCCGCGCTCCACGGCATCGAGCAGCGACCACAGCACGTCGCACTTGAACTCGAGTGCGGCGATCATCCGCTCCTGCAGCTCGCGCCTGGTGGCCCGCTCTGTGACCAGCGAGAGGGCGTAGCGCGCGTCGCGCGGCGCCTGGCTCAGGCGGTTCCGGAAATACTGGAGACCCTCGGGGTCAATCCACGGGTAGTGGGTGAGAATCGCCGCCAACCGCTCCCCGACAATCGTGGGCGCGAACAGCTCGGTCAGCGACGCCGCGGCGGCTTCGAGCCACGGCCGCGTGCGGCAAAACTCCACGTAGGCATTGACGGCGAACTCGACGCCGGGCAGGAGCCAGCGATGGGAAATGAGCGTCTCGCGCGCCACTCCCATCGCTTCGCCCAGCCGCAGCCAGGCTTCGAGTCCGCCTTCGTTTGTCGCGTCGCCATCGTGATCGATGATCCGCTGGATCCACGCGCGGCGCACGTCGCGCTCCGGGCAGTTCGCCATCAGCGCCGCGTCTTTGCGGGGAATCGCTTCCTGATAATAAAACCGGTTCGCGACCCAGAGCTGCAGCTCCTCCCGGCTCAACTCGCCCCGATGCATGCGTTGATTGAACGGATGGCGGTTGTGGTAGCGCGCCTCGCCCACCGCGCGCAGCTCGGCCTCGAATTCTCGGGGCGAGCGGAGCGCGGCTCGAGGCGACGCAGCCGTCACAACTCGAACTCCATTCCGTCCTCACCCACCACGAGCCCCGCGCCTTCCAGCCGCGCGCGCTCGGGCGAGCCGGCGTCGAGAATTGGATTGGTGTTGTTGATGTGCACGAGCACCGTGCGCTTCGCCGTGAGTTTGCCGAGCGCGGTGAGACTGCCATCCGGATCGCCCAACGGCAGATGACCCATCGCACGAGCAGTGACGCCGCCTTCCTGGCCACTGGCCCGCGCAAGCTCGTCGTCGGACCAGAACGTGCCGTCGATCAGCAGCAGGTCCGCATCCCCGGCAACCCGCTCGACCGCGTCATCGATGCATCCGGCCGCGGGGATATAGGCAAGCACAGCCCCGCCAGGTTCCGCGCGATTTTCGATGCGAAGCCCCACCTCCCAGGATTCGGCGGGCCGTTCGCGGGCATAGCGCGGGGCACGGCGCGACATGGGGACCGCCGTGCACCAGAGTCCCGTGCTTCGCCCCGACGAATCCTCGAGCGCAATCCGCGCGCGATCGGACAGCGCGCACGCAGAGACGCCGCAGTAAGCGCCCAGCACCGTGAACAACGGCCACTCGCGCGTCAGTAACCCGATCACTCCCGCAGGAGCATACACGCGTAAGGGGTGTGTCGCTTCACGGAGCAGCATGAGCCCGAGCGTGTGATCGATCTCCGCATCGGTGAGTACGACGGCCGCTACCCGCGAGTGACGGGCGGCGCGCGGCCATAAGGCGGAATACCCCGAGAGCTGCTGGCGAATGTCAGGCGAGGTGTTGAGAAGGACCCACCGTTCGCCATCGGCGCTCACAGCCACGGACGACTGCGTGCGGTTCCGTCCGCTGGTACGAGCAGCCTGGCAATTGGGGCAGCCGCAGTTCCACTGCGGCAGCCCGCCACCGGCGGCAGATCCGAGAATGCGTACGTGCATGGCTTCGAAAAAAAGGGGCCGAGTCGCTGGACTCGGCCCCCTCCTGGAGAAACGAAGACGCCTAGCTCAGGCGTTGCCGGCGTACGCGCCGACTTCCATGCCCAGCTCGACGATCTCGAACTCCGGCTTCGTCCACGTCATGATGAACCTCCGTACAGAGAGATCCAGCCTCGTCTAGGGAGCCCCGTCACGCAGGCCTGGACGCGTCGGAGCACGAGACTGGATAGCGTTTTTATACTGTCAAATCCGGGGGCCCGCAAGGGGGGGATCGGCGCCGCGTCTTCAAGGCCTGGAGCGTTTCGTCCAGCACCGTGAGCGTGCCCTCGATGTCGGGAGCCTCGTGCGCGAGCGACACGAAATTGTAGGCGGTCCGCTTGAAGAGGACGCCGCGCTCCGCCGCCCCGCGCGCCAGCTCTGCCGAGACGTCTTCGCTCGCAAACTCGAGAAAACACATCTCCGGAATCCCGCGAACCGCCGTGACGAGCGCCGGGTGCGCCTCGGCCAGTCTCCTGAATCCGGCCAGCAGGTTGATTCCCGTCGCCTGCAACCTTGCCGGCACTCGCTCGCGCTGCATGAAGCCGAGCGTCGCGCGCGCCGCAGCGAGGGACACCGCCTCGGTCGCGAGCGTCGACGAGATCCAGGTTTCGGTCACGCGGCGCATGACGTCCGCACGTCCGCCGACGGCGGCGAGAGGATACCCATTGGCGAGCGCCTTCCCGAGCACGACCAGATCGGGCGTAACCCCGTAGCGCTCGCCCGCTCCGCCGATGGCAAGGCGGAACGCGGTCTTGATTTCGTCGAAGACGAGCACGGCGCCGGCGCGTGCGGTCTCGCTCCGCAGAACCTCGAGCCACTCGCGCGTGGGCTCCGCGTGGATCACCGGCTCGACCACCACGACGGCGAGATGGTCGCGTTCCGCGCGAATCATGGCCCGGGTGCGCTCGGCATCGTTGAACGGCAGCACTGCATGGAGCGAGCGGACGGACGCGGGCACGCCCGGGGTGCCCGGACCCTGGCACCAGTCGAGCCACCCGTGGTATCCGCAACCCAACACGCGCTCGCGACCGGTGGCGACCCGCGCCAGGCGCACGGCGGCGGCAACGGCTTCGGCGCCGCTCTTGAGAAACCGCACCGCTTCGATCCAGGGAATGGCGCGGCACAGCGCTTCGGCCAACTCCTCCTCGATCACGGGCGCGAGGGGACCAACGACGCCATGCGCGATCGCGTCGGTGGCCGCTCGATCGACCTCGGGATGCGCATAGCCAAGCGCCACCGCCCCGAGCGCCATCACATAGTCGACGTAGGCTCGGCCGTTCTCATCCCAAACGCGGCAGCCCGAGGCGCGGGCGAAGCGCCGCGGCAGCGCGAGGGACTCACCCGGAGCCGCGCCGAAGAGGACGTCCGGCCGCTTGCTACCGGTCGACGTGAATCCCGGAACGCGCCAGTCGGTCACTGTATTTCACCACTTCGATCGCCATCGCGCGCAGCAGCTTGACCTCGCGGGCATCGATGGGAGTGCGGTGGATGATCTCGCGCAGAGACCGAAGCACGTGCTCCCGGTCCCTGGTCTTGAAGAAGTCGATCGCGCTCAAACCCCGGGCGATGTCCTCGAACAGGCGCTCGAGATCCTGGACGGCGGCCGGCCCCGCGTTGCGTCGCGGCGCTTTGAACTCGAGGGCCGGACCAGCGTGCGCATCCCGGGCCAGGGAGAGCTCGTACAGCATGACGACGACGGCGTGCGCCAGATTGAGCGAGGGATACTCCGGGCGCGAGGGGATAGTGACCACGCGATGACACCGATCCAGCGCTTCGTTGGTCAGTCCCTTGTCTTCCCGGCCGAACAAGAGAGCGACCGGTCCCGTCTCCGCCAGACCGAGCGCTTCGAGCGCGGCATCGCGCGGGCGCTGGATATTGCGCTTGGCGCTTCGTCCGCGGGCCGTGAAGCCGATCACGTGCACGCAGTCGGCGAGCGCGGAGTCGAGCGTCTCGAACACTCGGACGCGCGCCAGAATATCGTGCGTCTGGTGCGCGATTCCTTCGATGCGGAACGTGTCGTATTCCCGCGGCGACACGAGTCGTAATTGATCGAGGCCGAAATTCTTCATCGCCCGCACCACGTGCGCGATGTTCACGAGGTCCTGCGGCTCGTGGAGCACCACGACGATCATCCGATGAACTCCAGCACTCCGAAGCGCTCCGGACTCTGTCGATCGCCGCGCAGCCAGACCCAGCCGTTGCCCCCGCTCCACACCAGTTGGCCCGCCCGCCGGGTGCGATCTTCCTGCATTTCGTTGACCAGAACATCGAACCCGTAGCGGTGACCGGGGTGCGCGTGCGCGCTTTCGCTGAGCGCGAGCCGTGCGGTGATGCGGTACCCCGTGTCCGTCCGCGTCCACGCTCCCGCCAACTGATCGCTGCGCGCGGCCGTTCCGGCCACCGGATGGACCCGGAGTCCGCCCGACTCTTCGGGGACCACGAGGAACCCCAGGGTGTCTCCGGCCTCTCCCTCCTGGAAATAGATCTGCACGCCATCGGAGTGAATGTCGTCGACCTCGTTGTCGAGCGAGAGCGGCGCCGCGTCGCGCGGCCTGAACCAGAGATCGGGCTTGGTCACTTCCACGGCGAGATACAGCGCGTCGTCGGTCCAGTTCACGTACACGATGGCGGAGAACTCGTCCGGTCCCGGGTAGGGCTCCTCGCTCCGCCGGTACTGATCTTCGGTGTCGATCACGAGCGGCTCCTCGACGTCAAATCCGGCAAGCGAGCCATCGAGCGCCGGGCGGTCCGCGATCCGAAGGGCCATTGCCCGTGCTTTGACGGGCGCGTCGATTTCGAGCAGCGGCTGGAACGGCTCCTCGGCGGCACGCCGCCCCGCGAGTCGCAGCGAACCGCCTGGCGTCTCGATCGTCCAGCCCACCGGATTGAGCAGATGGCGGTCCACCCCGCTCGTCGTCTCGATCTCGATCACATCCCCGCGGACCCGCACGGATCGGACTACGGCTGCATCACCGCTCTCGATGACGGCGATGGCGCGTACCGCGCGCCCCCGCGCTCGGAGCATGAGGAACCGTTCGCGACCGTCGTGCCGGGGACGAGGCGGACCGTCCATGCGCAGCAGGGTGCCCGCAGTGATGACATGCGCGCGCAGATGACGGCCCCGATCGCCCGCCTCGAAAACCAGAGACCCCGCTTCCGCGTCACTCGGCGCAAATCGCTCGACCCGAGTGACGAACTCGTCGTCCACGCTCGCAGCGTCCCAGCTTCCCGGCGTCACGAGCTCGGCATCGGAGAGATGCCAGGGCAGCTCGAACGTGTGCTCATCCCGGCTCTCGAGCCCGCACACATCGAGCAGGTACTGCGGGCCGAGCACGATAACCCGCGTCAGCTCGCCGAACCGGCCGCGCGCCCACGACCAGGCTCCCCGTGTTTCGAACGCTTCACAGGTCGCGTCGCCCCAGCGCTGCGACGTTTCGTCCAGCCGGGGCGCGTTGTGCGCGAGCGTTCCCCGGTACCAGAAGAGCTCCCGTGCGACGTACGGGCCCGTCCCGACGTCGGGGAGCCAGTACGCCCCGTCGCCATGGTAGATGAGGTTCAACCGGTCGGCGTGCGCGTGGCCACCGCCTGCCGGTCCACATTCCAATCCCGCATAGCGTGACCCGCTGCGCAGCACCGCGAACCCTTGCGTTTCGAGCAGCACGCTCCCTGGCTTCCATGACTCGGTAGCGTCGGGCAGCTCGGGGACCATGGTGAGCAGCGACCACCAGGAGAGATCCGCCCGGCCGTGCGGGAGTGACTCGCCGCTGAACGGCACATCGTGCAGATACGACTCCATCAGTTCGGGTGCGACGGGCGGCGCGGTATGCAGCGCCCGTAGCCAGCTCCACAGCTCGAGGGCAGGCGCCGCCTCCGCTCGACTGAGCGTCGCTAAGGCGGCCAGGCCCACCTCGCACAGCTCGACGTAGGCGGGCTGGGCCAGCGACACGCCGAAACGCGAGTCCTTGCGCGCCGGGTAGGTAAAGTCGGGCAGCGCCGTGAGCGCTGGTGCACGCAGCGCAGCCTGGAGCCGCCGCGCCGCTTCCGGCGCATCGAGCAGCTCGATGCCCGCCTCTCGCGCCCATCCGGCGCCGATCAACCAGCCGCGCAGCGCGAAGAGATGATAGTTCTCGCCCTCGTACCACAGGCCATCGGGGCCGAAGCCGCGCGCCAGATGCGCGATCAGGCCCGATTGACTCTCGATCGCGCGGCGCGCGAGATCCTCGTCTTCGAACCATACGGCGATCGCCGCCAGCGCCGCGTTGTTCCACGTTTGCCGATTGGAAAATCCTTCGTCGAACTCGCCGATGAGGTTGGCCGCCTCGTCGGCCACCTGGCCGACGGCGCGGTTTGTCGCGTCGTCCAGCTGCTCGCCCTCGCGCAGGACGAGCGCGGCACTGAGGTAATTGCAAATCCACATCGATTCGAGATACGTCGAAAAGAACAGGCGACTAGGGCCCAGCACGTTGTCTTTGTTGGCGTAGCCCGCGTATCGCTCGCCGTACCCCGTGAGGATTTGTGCGGCGCGCGTTCCCGCCGCCTCGTTGTCCGTGAGGACCGCGAGCGTGGCGAGGTGAGCGGCGCGCTCCCCCAGCCACAGGTGCTGGTAGCGCGCCCACGCCCGGTCGTGCCGATCGCCGCGCACGACGGTGCCGCAGCGCGGACAGCGGTGCTCATGCGGACTGAACGGATCGAACGCGAGCGGTGTGCCGTCGCGCGGGCAGATGCCGCCGTCGCTCGAGAGCAGGGCCTTGTGGGCTGGAATCGGCGGCAGCTGCTCGAGCACGGGCGCCGCGCGCGCCGCGAGCCGCGCCGCGAGCCGCGCGAGATCGGGGGACGCGGCGATTTCTTCCTTCCGCGCGAGCAGCGTTTCGGCCGTCACCATGCGCGGGCACCCTCGTGTGCCCAGGCAACGGGCAGGACTGTTGCGCCCACCTCGAGCGCGGCCCGCTGCGCCGCGTCGGGCGATCGAACGACAAAGAACATGCACCCACCCGCGCCCGAGCCGGCGGCTTTGCCGCCCAGCAGACCGGCGCCCTGCATTGCCGCCTCGAGCCGCCGCATTTCCGGAGTGGTCATCTCGGCGTCGAGCGCCTGCTGGTGACGCCAATTTTCCTCGAGCACCGCGCCGACTCGCGCCAGATCGGCGCTGCGCAACGCCTCCGCCATTCGCACGGCGCTCTCCTTGATTCCCTGTAACGCCCCGCGAACCCCGGGGTCGCCTCGCTCGTATGCCGCCATCACGCGCGCGATCGTGGCACCGGAGATGCGCGATCGGCCGGTATAACACAACACCGTCATCCGCTCGAGCTCGGCGGCGAACGCGCCGTCGAGCGTAATCGGCTCGATGCCCGTGTCGGCGCCGTGAAAGCTGAGGCGATGGAAGCCGCCCAGCGCCGCCGCGTACTGGTCCTGCTTGCCTCCGGGAATTCCCGCCTCGACCGTCTCGAGGTGCCACGCATGCTCCGCCAGCTCGCGCTCGCTCAATCGGTCGCCCCGAGCACGGGCCAGTACCGCCACCAAGGCAACATCGAGCGCGCCGGAGACCCCGAGTCCCGAGCCCACGGGCAAATCGCTCCACGTAGTGAGCTGCGCGTTCAGTTGTATGGGGAACATGCGGAGCGCGGCCTTGTGGAGATCGAGCCGGCCGTCGGGCATTAGGTCCGATGCCCGCTGGCAATCGATCACCACCTCCTGGTCGCGAGATTCGAGCCGCAGCCCGTGGCCGCCGAGCCGGAGCTCGACATGCGCGCTGAGCCGCACGGCGGCGTTCACGACGATCCCGCCCTCCCGCGCAGCGAACGGCGCGACATCGGTCCATCCGCCCGCAAAATCGAGCCGGGCCGGCGCCACGGCGTGGAATTCCGTCTGCTGGGCTCGGCGTCGGGAAGAAGCCGCCTGGGACCCGCTCACTGTGCGACCCGCCATTCGGTGATGGTCGGGAGCTCGCCCCGCACATCCATGCGGATACCGGCGACCCGGCGACTCGCGGCCTGGAGCCCGCGCGCATAATAGAGGAAGGCCGCTGGCTCGGAATCGCGGGCGACCTGCAACGCCTGCGGCACGGTTCCCGTCTCCATTCCGGCGAGTCGTGTGATGGTCCTCACGTATTCCTGCCCGAGGTCTCCCTGCACACCCAACACCGCGGCATCGAATTCATGCGTGCCATACACCCGGTCGAGAAACGCGGTCAGCTCGAGCTGGCGGATGCGCACGTCGCAGCCGACGCGGGCCAGCTGCGACTGGAGCATCTGCTCGAGCGGGGCCTCACCCGAGCCTACCGTCAACAGCTCGAATGTGATCCGTCGCCCCGCAAGGAGCCGGCGCGCGGCGTCGAGGCGCACCGGCACCGCGTGCGGGTGCGACACGCCTCGCTCACCGGGCACTGTTGGGCCGCTCGCCGGGCGGCCGAAGCCATAAAGATAGCCAGCGACGATCTGTTGACGATCGATCGATTCCGAAATCGCCCGCCGCACGGCCAGGTCGTTGAACGGCGTCCTGCGCGCGTTGAAGACGATGACATACGGCAACAACATCGGATACTCGAGGACGCGAAGGCTCGCGTCCCTGGCCGCGAATTTCGCATCGGCCGGCTGAATCCCCGCGATATCCAGCTCGCCATCGACCAGCGCGGCGAGCTTCGTCTGCGGCTCGTCGACCACCACCACCACGAAGCGGTCGAGCGCCGGCGGGCCACCCAGCGCTCGTGGAAACTCCAGGTTCGGCGCGAACACCCAGCGGCGGTTAGGCTCATGCAGCACGAACCGGAACGGCCCGTTGCCCACGGGCGCCTGGTTCCAGGCGGCGCGACGCATCCGCTCCGGTGGAACCGTGTCGAGCAGATGGGCCGGCGCGATCGCCAGGTCGGTGAACACGTCGGGAAAGCGCGTCTGAGAATCGGCGAACGCGATGACGACCGTCGAATCGTCGGAAACGTCGAGGCGCGTGATCGCCGCGAGCTCGCCCTGGCGCGGATACCCGGTGCGCGGGTCCCGTGCGGTGTTGATCGTCCAGGCGACGTCTCGAGCTGTGGTGTGGACACCATCGTGCCAGCGCAGCCCCGAGTACAAATGCAGCGCGAGCCGGCGGCGATCCGCCGACCACTCCCAGGAAGACGCGAGATAGGGTCGCGGAGTGAGACTGGAATCGTAGCGCGCCAGCGTGGTGAGCAGCACGTAGCGCTCGATCTGGCGCGCGAATGGGTGCACGGTCACGAGCGGGTTCACGCTCTGGAGATCCGCGCCCGACGCGAACACGACCGATCGGCCATGCCGCGGTGCGTTCGTGCAGGCTGCCCCTCCTGCCCCACCCATCAACGCCAGGAGTCCGCTCAGTACGACTCGTCGCACGCGGTGGATTCTAGCGGCGCCACCAACCGCACGCGAGATTCGCCCGCATGTTCGGCATTCTAATCCGCCGCGGCATGGCTGGCTGCCTCGTCGTGTTGGGCGTCACGACCCTCACGTTTCTCCTGCTGCGCCTCGCCCCGGGCGATCCGGCACTGCGGCTGCTCGGACCCACCGCTACGCCGGCTCAGGTGGCCGCGCTGCATCACGCCATGGGATTCGATGATCCCGTTCCCACGCAGTACGCCCGGTGGCTCGGCAGCATGGCCCGAGGCGATTGGGGGGAGAGCATTGCTACCGGCAGGCGGGTGCGCGACATGCTCGCCGACGCCTGGCCGGCGACGTTTGGCCTCGTCCTCGTGTCGCTCATCCTGAGCTATGGTCTGGGCCTGCTCGTGGGCAGCGTGCAGACGGCACGTGCGGGATCGCGGCTCGATACGATCCTGTCGGTCACGAGCGTGACGCTGTTCGCGGTCCCGGGATACTGGCTCGCGCTCATGCTCGTCGCCGTATTCACGTACGAGGCACGTCTGCTCCCGGCGTTCGGGGCGGCGGGACTCGATGCCGATTTGCTCAGGCCGCTCGGACGCGTGCTCGACACGATCCGACACGCCATACTGCCGCTGGCCACGCTCACGCTCATCGGGGCCGGCGGAGCGGCTCGGTTCGTTCGCGGCACGATGTTCGACGTCGCGCGCCTGCCGTTCGTGACCACGGCCCGCGCCAAGGGATTGCGGGAGAGCCGGATCCTGCGCCACCACGTGCTGCGCAATGCCCTCATCCCCATTCTCACGCTGCTCGGGCTGTCCGTGCCCACGTTGTTTTCCGGCGCGGTGTTCGTCGAGGCGGTGTTCGCGTGGCCCGGTGTCGGGCGCGTGCTCGTGGAGGCCGTGCAGGCGCGGGATTATCCCGTGGTCATGGGCGCGACCATGGTAAGCGCGGTGCTGGTCGTGATTGGCAACGTGCTCGCGGACGTGATCGCGAGCGCGGTTGACCCGCGGATCCGGCACCGCGCCGGTCGCGCGTGAGCGGCCGATCGGTGGTGCGGAACCGCCGCGGCGCGTTTGGCGCGACCGTATTGCTCCTCGCCGTCGCCTTCGCCGTCAGCGCGCCCTTCGTGACCAACGGACGCCCCGCCGCGCAAGGCGATATCGTGGCGACGCGGTTCCTGCCGCCGCTCTCCACCGACCCGAGTGGGGCATTTCACCTGCTCGGGACCGATCGATTCGGACGCGACCTGTGGACGCGCCTGGTCTATGGCGCGCGGATTTCGCTCTCAGTCTCCGCGCTCGCCGTGCTGCTCTCGACGCTCATCGGCGTCCTCGTGGGCGCCACGGCCGGTTATGCCACCGGCGCGCTGTCGCTCGTGCTCCTCGGCGTCACCGATTTCGCGCTCGCGGTGCCGCGCGTGGTCCTGCTCCTTCTGCTCGCGGCAATGTGGCGGCCCAGCGCGGCGCTCGTGGTGATCGTGCTTGGCGTGACCGGATGGATGACGATCGCCCGCCTCGTGCATGGTGAGGTGCGCGGCCTCGCGGCGCGCGCCTTTGTCGAGGGCGCCGTGGCGTCGGGCGCTCGACCTGCGCGGATTCTGTGGCGGCACATTCTCCCGAACGCCCTGACCCCGGTGATCGTGGCGGCCACACTCGGCGTCGGGAACGCGATCACGCTCGAAGCCGGCCTCTCGTTTCTCGGCGTCGGCGTGCAACCACCGGCGCCGTCCTGGGGCAACATGATCGCATCCGGACGCGATACGCTGGTCAATGCATGGTGGGTGGCGACGATGCCGGGCATCGCGCTCGTGCTCGTCGTGGTGGCATGCACACTACTCGGAGATGCGCTCAACAAGGATCACTGATCTTGCGCAATAGCTCCCCGTCGATCACGTGGGCGCCCGCGAACTGCAGCAGCTTGTATTCGATCTTCGCCGCGGTCAGGCGAGCCGTCTCGCGCTCGAGAATCTTGGACGTGATGAACTGGTCCCGCGTCCCCGCCACGAGCAGCAGGTCCATCGCCGCGAACCGCGCGCGCGCCTGGGCCAGGTCCAGGTCCGGGGGGATTTCTCCCGCCCAGAGCACCAGTCGGCCCACCCGCGCGCTTCCGCGCGCGAGCCAGCGGCAGGCGGTGGCTGTTCCCTGCGAGAAGGCGAGGACATTTATCTGTGTCACGGGAACGGTGATCTGCGCGACCGCGTCGGTATAGATCAAGTCCAACGCACCGACATAGTCATCGATTTCGGTGAGGCGATCCTCGCGCGTCATCCAGCTCGCCCCCACGCGCCGCGCGGGAGCGCCGTCCCGCGAGTCGAGATAGAATCGGGACTGGCCCTCGCAGGCGATCAGCAGTCGATCGGGCGCCGCGAGCGCCTCACAGTCGAGCAGAAACTGGTCCGCGAGCTGCCCGTATCCGTGAAGCAGAAACCACAGCTCGCGTACCGCTCCCGCGGTGGGCCCGCACGTGAAGTAGCGCGCGGTTCGCGGTACCGTCAGGTGATGCTGGACGATCTCCACGCTCATGGCGTCACGTCACGAGCAACGAGACGACTTCATGCGGCTCGGCGGCGAACCGAACCACATGGCCCCGGCTCTCGAGTGCGAGCGGAGCAGACTCGCGCTCGTCGGCCCGGACTCGATGCACGCTGCGCATGCCGCCGCCGAACCGCCACGCGCCGGCCACCTTCTGGTCCGTCGCGTTGTAGCAGCGCAGCACCATCGGCGACCCCGCGTGCGCGGGCTTGACGGCCGAAACCACGAGCCCCGCTCCTTCGAGCATGACGTTCGGGCTGTGGTGCGAAAGCTCGCCGGCGTCGCGCAGCCAGTAGCCCCGGAGCGGCACGAATCCGTCTTCCCACAACGCGGGCAGCGCATCACCGCGTGCCACGCCGGCGCTCGTGACACATGCCAGCGCCAGCTCGACGCGAGTCGGGCCGAGGCACTGCGCCCCGGGAATCTCGGTGGGCCACGCGGCGTGCCCGGGTCGAGCGGGAAGATCATCTCGCGAGAGCTGGCCAATCGCGCGCAGTATGGTGAACAGGAGATCGCCATGTGCGGTCCATTCGTACTCGAAGAAGCCGGGCGCGAACAGCGCGAGCCCGCGCGCCCCACGAGCCGCGGCCGCGAATCGGTGCGCCGGGGCCGTCCGCGGGGAAGCCTCGAACAACCCGTGATTCGACCGCTCGTGCGTTTCGCCATTGTCCCGGGTGACGGTGCCGAAGGGACCACCCACCGTGATCGGCACGCCGGCGAGACCGGTGCGGAAGCGAGCCCGGAACCGATGGTACAGCCCGCGATTATCGACGTCGAGCGTGCACCGGACCAGCGGACTCTCGGCGTGTACACACACGAGAAGCCGTACGCCCACCGCACCTCCGCCACTGCCGCTCGGTGACATCCCCGCGGGGACGGTGAACCGCGCCTCGAGCGCGCCAACGAGCGGTCCTGCGGCAATCTTGCGAACGGTGACCCGTGGTGCGCTGCGCTCATGCTGCGTGCGAGCGCCAGGCGAAAAGGTGTAGGCGTCGCCGGCATCGGGCTCCGATTCCAGCCGGAGCAGGCCTTCGAACCGTTCGCCCGTTTGGAAATCGCGAATGATCAGGCTGCCGTTGCCGGCCAGCTGAACGGACAACCGATTGTTCGCAAGTGTGCGGGCCCCCACCCGCACCACGTCGTCGGCCCCGCGATCAGCCGGGGTAGGCTCGCGCAGTGTCAACACGTTGAACCCGAGCCCCGGGACGGGCAACGACGACAGGCGAAAGGCGACTCGCACGCGCGTCACCGCGTCCTGATCGGGATAGTGGCGCTCCGCTTCAATGCGCTCGAATGCTTCGGCACGCGAGAGAATCTGGACGGGCACACTCGAACCATTCGCTCCGCCCAGGGCAAAGGGTCGATAGTCATCCCGCTCCCGCGGCAGGCGGCCGGACGCAGGCGGTCCCACGAAAATGTCGCGCAGAAAAAACGTGAGGTCCGCGACCACCACTCCGCCGCGCGGGCGGGCCGCCGGGTTCCAGACGACGAGCGTGGGGGTGCCGCCGCCGCCCCGCTCCCGCGCGGCGTCGGGATCATGACCGACCAGATCGTGCACGGCTCCGCGAACGATCTCGCGCGCCAGGGCCGCAATCTCCTGGTGCCGGGCGCGCACGGCATCCGCAACCACGTCGCTCACCGTGCCGGCCAGCGTATCATGGAACTGACAGCGCACCAGCGCGCGCCAGGCGAAATCAAGCAGCGGCTGGCGGTCGCGGCCTCCACCGCGTCGTGCCAGCGCCGCGAGCGGCTCGGCAAAGCGTTCCAGCCATAACTCGAGCTCCGAGTTGGCGCGCTTCAGCGGAGCGCGCGTGCCGTGGACGCCCTGCAAGCCCCACGTGCCGCCGGCGCCGGCGGGGGCGCGCAGCTCGCCCGAGAGCGCCGGGGCGCGTGACGCCGATGGCTCGAGGGCCTGGAAAAACTCCTCCAGTCGCGACACGCGAAACCCGTTTGCGGGATCGAGCTCCGCCAGCAGGTCGCGCAGGGCCCCTACGTCTGGATGCGCCGCGTGATGATCGGCGCCCACGAACAGCGCGACGCTCGTTCCCCGTGCCCGTCGTGCCAGCTGCTCGCGCACCGGCTCCCACGCGTGGCGCAGTCGCTCCCGTTCCGCCGGGAGCGCCGCGCCGATCTCGTATCCCGACGGCGGCAAATGCCACACGAGCACATTGTCCCAGCGATACAGATCTCCGGGGCCGGAGAGTCCGCGCCACAGCACGCCATACTTGATCCCGAACTCGCGTGCGAGGAGCGGCCATCTCGCGGGATGACCGAAAGCGTCGGGCGAATACAGCACGTCGAGCCGGTGACCGTCGGCGTACCGCGCCACGTCCGCGGCCCCCAGCAGCAGATTGCGGACCAGCGCTTCGCCCGACGGAATCAATTCGTCCGCGAGCACGTACCACGGGCCGAGCGCGAGGCGTCCGTCGCGTCCCAGGGCACGGATCTCGGCGCCCCGCTCGGGACGAACCTGCAGATAGTCTTCGATCAGGACCGTCTGTCCATCGAGCAGAAACGAGCGGTAGGCCGGATCACGCGCGAGGCGGGACAGCAGGTCATCGAGCACCGGCACCAGTCGCGCCTGAAACGCGGCGTGCGGCAGGTACCATTCGCGATCCCAATGCGTGTGCGGGATGAGGTGAAACATCAGGCCGGTCATGCCATCGCACCGGGCCGGACTCTTGGCAACCGCGGGCCACGAGTGCACCTTGCCACACGACCTCCGTTCGGGACTGCCCTCACCCCCGTGAACCCAGTACCATAACGACCACATCAGATCGTGTCACGTAAGATCCTGCCGTCTCCATGACCTCGACGACGAGAGTGGTGCCTCCGCCGACTCCGCGACCCGCCACACCCGCGGCTCCCCTCGCGCCGGAGCGGGCCTCGGTGTCGCGCCCCGTCGCGCTGATCACGCTGGCCTCGTTCGCGCTGATCGTGGTCGCGTATCTCTTCCCGGCGGCAACGGCGGGAGAACGGGTCGGCCGAGCACTGGTCCTCGCGACCTGGTCGGCTGTCTGGGCCGTGGTCGGCGCCCTGCTCTGCCGCCGTGAGGCAGCTCTGCCCGAGCGACCCGCCTGGTCCTGGCTCGCCGCCGGATGCGGCGCGCTGTTCGCCGCGCAAGTGATACTCGACGTGGTCGCGTTCCGCGCTGGCACCGGGCTACCACTGCCGTATCCCCTGATCAGCGATGTCGCGACGCCGGTGCTCTTCGTGGCGTTTGCGTTCGCGTTGCATGGGCTCATTCCGCCTTCGACACGGCGGCGCGAGCCGGATGTCGGCCTCGATGCCGGACTGGTCACGTTTACGGCCGTGGCCGTGGGCTACGTCCTGGTGCTCGTCCCGCTGTTCCAGCACACCACCACGACCATCGCCCTCGCAACGAGCGTGCTCACCGCCGTTCTCGGTATTGCACTGGTGTGGGCAATCGCGCGCGGCATGGTCCAGCAACGCACGTTCCCGGCGGGGATCGCCGGTCTCGTGGCGATCGCCGTCGTGCTGATCGCGTCGAGCGGGGTGGTCCACGTGCGATCCGGCACGGCCGGCGCGCTGCCGGCGGGCGATCTCTGGGACCTGGGGTGGGACGCGGGGCTCCTGATGATCGCTGGCGCCGGGGCGTTCACGCGCGGCGGAAAGCCCGCCGGCGGCGGCGCGATTGCCGGGATGCCGGGGGAAGCCGCTCGGGTGATCGCGGTGCTCGTGGCCGTCGCGGGCATCGCGGCGCTCGCGGTTTCGAACGCGATGCATGCCGAGCAGAGCGCGGCGACGACCCCGTGGGTGATCGCCGGTGTGGCGATCATCGGCGTGCGGTTCATCTACGCGCTGCGCACCGACCGGCGCTATGCGGAGCTGCTCGAACGGGAGGTGGCCGCGCAAACGCGGTCCCTGATGGACTCCCTCGCGGCCACCGCGACGGCGGAGAGAAACCTGAGGCTCGTCATGGAAGCCGTGCCCGAAGCCATGTTCGTGCTCGAGCCCGACGGCCGGGTCGCGGATATGAATGCCGCGGGCAGGAGCATGATGGCTTCGGTCGCCGCCACGCAGGGCGCCCAGCAGCCATCGATCTTCGATCTGCTCGATGCCGACGTCCGACACACCTTGCGACATCACCTCGAGACCGCCGTGCGGGGTGAAGTGCGCCGCTTCGAGATCTATTTCCCTCGCGCGGATGCCACCCGCGGCGTGTACGCCATGCTGTATGCGCCGATCCGCGAGGGCTGGCGCGTTGCGCACGTGCTCGCATCGGTACGCGATATCACGGACCTGAAGCGCACGGAATCGCAGCTGCAGCAAGCTGAGAAGCTCGCCGCCATGGGGCAACTCGTGAGTGGCGTCGCACACGAGATCAATAACCCGGCCGCCATCATCTCGGGGTTCGCGCAAACGCTGCTGCTCGAGGAATTGAAGCCCGACCAGCGTGACATGACGCAGATGATTTACGACGAGGCCACGCGCATCGGGCGGATCACGCAAAACCTGCTCGCGTTTGCGCGCGCCGGCGGGAAGGAACGCACGCTCGTCGATCTGAACGACATCTTGCGCCGCACGTTCGCGCTCCGGTCGTACCACCTCTCGACTCTGAACATCACCGTGGGACTCGAGCTCGATCAGAGTGACCCGAAGATCTGGGCCAACGCGTCTGAAGTGCAGCAGATGCTGTTAAACCTCATGATCAACGCCGAGCAGGCGCTCGTGACCATCGAGACGCCCCGGCAGATCACGATCCGCTCGACCTCTAGCGACCAGGAAGTGCGGTTCGAAATCTCCGACAACGGCCCGGGCGTAGCCCCGGAAGTCCGCGGGCGCGTGTTCGACCCCTTCTTCACCACCAAGCCGGAGGGCGTCGGCACCGGACTGGGACTCTCGATCTGCTATGGAATCGTGCAGGAGCACGGCGGCCGTATCTTGCTCGATTCGGAGCCGGGCCGGGGAGCGACCTTCCGGGTATCCCTGCCGCGCGACCCGCGAGCCGAAGCACGTCCGACGCTGGAGGAGGCCGTGAGGGAAGGACCGGCCCAGTCACCGCTGCGCGTCCTGCTGCTCGACGACGAGGCGGCGCTGGGAGATGCACTGCTCCGGTTCCTGGCCCAGGGCGGCATCGAGGTCAGAGCCGTGGCAGATGGCCGGGCAGCGCTGCGTGCCCTACAGCAAGAGAAATTCGACGTGATCATATCGGACGTGCGTATGCCGGGAATGAACGGCCGCGAGTTCATCGCCCATCTCCGCAACGAGCAGCCCAAGCTCGTGCAGCGCTTGATTTTCAGTACGGGCGATACGTTCGCCGAAGACACTGCTCAGCTGCTCGACACGAGCGCTGTGCCAACCGTTTCCAAGCCGTTCGACTTTTTCGTGCTCGAGAATCTGATCCGACGGGTTGCGGCGGGCGTAAGCCACGAGACCTGAGCGTGGTCGCGTCTACACTTCTGGAAACGGCCCTCCCTGGCGACGGCGATCAGGGAGTATCCGGCGGAGCGCCATGCCGCGCCGGGCTCGCCGGCGGCGCTCGATCCCCCGCCGACGCTCGACTCCTGAACGGCGCTCGATCGCGACGGGAACTGCGGCGATGCGCCGCTCTTCAAATGAACGGCGCTCGACTCCTGACCGCCGGTCGTAGAGACGCCGCCGCTCTCGGCCTTTGCGGCGGTCGGGAAGGGTGTGATAGTTCGCCACGGGCAATGAATCTGCCTCTGGTTTGGCGTCAGCGCCACCGGAATAAAAGCAGCGCGGCACCAAAGCTCGCGACTCCCCAGACCCCGAGTATCGACACCGGTACCCCGAGTCCCGCGAGCGATCGCCCGTCGATCATGACTCCCCGCAGGGCGTCGTTCAAGGCGGTGAGAGGGAGAATGCGGACGAATGGCTGCAGGGCGGCCGGAAACCGCGTGTACGCGAAGAACGTACCCGACGCGATCCACATGGGCAGCATCACCAGGTTCATCAATCCGGATACGCCTTCCACCGTGCGGGCGCGGCTCGCGACCAGGAGGCCGAGCCCGGCGAACGTGAGGCTGCCCAGCACGGTCAAGAGGGCGAGCGCCACGAGCGAGCCGCGGACGCCCACGTGAAACATGAACCACCCGAAGCCCAGGAGGGCGGCGATTTCGAGCACCAGAAACGCAAGCCTGGAAAAAATGAATCCCAGGAGATAGTGGGTCTTCCGCATTGGCGTGGCCATGAAGCGCTTCAACAAGCGCTTCGAGCGCGCCTGCACGATCGCAAACCCCACGCCCCAAATCCCGCTCCCCATGAGATTCATGCCGAGGAGCCCGGGAATGAGAAAGTCGATATACCGCGCGCCCGGCTCCGCGGAATGCTCATCGCGCACTCTCGCGGCGTCCACCCTGCCCCGGGCGGCCTGAATCACGGCGTCGGCCTCGAGGCGAGCCAGCCTGCTCTCGGTGCGGGTGGAATCGTAGCGATAGACCAGCGGATCGGCTGGCGTAACCACAAGGGCCACGCGGCCGGCGCGCAGCGCGGCGCGCGCATCGTTGGAATCGAGCAGCTGCACGCCGAGCTGCGGTGACCGCTTGATGATTGTCGCCAGCGCCGTGTCACCGGCACCGCGTTGCACCGCCACGGGAAGCTCGCTCGGACCACGATTACGGAACGCGATCCCCAGACCGAAGGCAAGCACGATGGGAAAGCCGAACACCCAGAAAACGGCTTCGGGCTCGCGATAGAATTCCCGCAGGCGCGTGAGCGTCAGCTGGACCAATGGATGATCACGCATCGCGCAGCTGCCGTCCGGTGAGCGCGACGAACACATCTTCGAGCGTCGCGTGGTGCGTTTCGAGATCCGAGAGCTCGGCATTGCTCTTTGCCATGAGCGCGAGCAGCGCCGGCACGGCTTCGTGGACGCGCTCGACGGTGAGCGCGATCCGGTCACCCATCGGACGCACCGCGCGCACGCCCGGAAGCGCGGCGAACTCGCCTTCGGGCACGCGCGCGTGGTCGGCCAGGGCGAACTCCACCACGTGCTCCGCCCCGAGCGAGGCGATCAGCTCGCGCGGCGACCCCAGCGCGATCACGCGTCCGCGATCCATGATCGCCACCCGTTCGCACAACCGCTCGGCCTCTTCCATGTAATGCGTCGTGAGCACCACGGTGCCGCCGGCGTGCCGGAAATCGGCGACGATGTCCCACAGCTGGCGGCGGGATTGCGGGTCGAGCCCGGTGGTGGGCTCGTCGAGAAACAACAGCTCGGGTCGTCCGATCAGCGCGCACGCAACCGAGAGTCGTTGCTTCTGCCCTCCGGAGAGCTTGCCAACCCACGCGTGGGCTTTGTCTTCGAGCGCCACGCGCCGCAACGTCTCCTCCACCGTATGCGAGCGGCGGTAGAAACTCCGAAACAACCGCAGGGTCTCGGCGACGGTGAGTTTCTCTGAGAGCTGAGTGTCCTGCAGCTGGATGCCGAGCCGCTCCTGCAAGGCGCGCCTCGCGCGGCGGTCATCCCAACGGCGCCCCAGGACAACGAGCTCGCCGCCGTCCGGCGGCGTGAGTCCTTCGAGCATCTCGATGGTGGTGGTTTTGCCGGCGCCATTCGGCCCAAGCAACCCGAAGCACTCCCCGTTCGCCACCTCGAGGTCGAGCCCGGCCACCGCCACGACGTCGTCGTACCGCTTCCGGAGCCCGCGACACACGACCGCGGGAGTGCTCACGCCTGCCGCTTGGACTCCGGGGTCGCCGCCTGCTTGAGTGCCTGCTCGAGCTGCATGGTCAAGCTACTCAGGCCATCGCCCAGGCCGCGAATCTTCATGTTCAAGCCGCCGCCGCGCCCGGCCATGACGGACATTGCGCCCGCCTGATCGGCGACCGTACCGACGTTCGACGTGAGCGCCCGCTGCCGCAGCTGCGCGAGCTCGCGCGCCAGGGTTTCGGAGATGTTCTGAATCACCCGGCTCGAGGCCGCGCGATTCGACTCGAGCTCGGCGACGAGCCGCTTGAGATGACTGACGACGTTGAGATAGCCCTGGATCTCCTCGATACGCCGGTGCTGCTCGGCCGTGAGTTTGACGTCCATCTCGCTCTCCCCGAAGCCTCAGTGCGCAATGATTTCCGTGAGTACTCGACCATCCACGGGCTCGGGCACGCTCACGTCGAGCAGTGCCGCCAGCGTGGGCGCGATGTCCACGGCGCCGACGCGATCCGCAAATGTGCCCCGCCGAACGCCCCGCCCCCAAAACAACAGCGGGACGTGGGTGTCGAGATCGCTCGGCTGGCCGTGCTCGGCGACCGGCGTTCCCGAAGACCAGACCGAATACGGGGCCAGCGTCACCGTCAATTCGACGCCCGCATCGGGAACGATTTCATGAATCCAGCGCCGCGCGATGGGATCGCTGACCGTGTCGGCATGCGCGAGCACGTCCGGCCGATCGACCCGCGCGACACCTGGAACGCGCCGTACCCGATCGGCAAGATCGCGCAGCACGCTGTCCACGTCCACCGCGCCGGCCGCAAGCTGTGCCCGCTCACGCAGCAGCAGCAACCCCGTGTCGAACGTCAGCCAGGGCGCGCTGTCGGCTCGAGGCGGGAGCGCGCGATTCACCGCGCCAATGATCGTATCGACGCTGACCGGGAGCGCCCCGGGGTGCCCGTGCGCGCGCGACCACTCGGGGAACGGGGTCACGCCGTGGTCCGCCGTCAACACGATCAACACGTTCGCGGGCCCGTAGCGAACCATGAGCTGGCCAAAGAAGTTGCCGAGATAGCGATCGAGCCGCACCACTTGATCGTGAATTTCCCGTGACTCGGGACCATACAAGTGGCCGATCGCATCCGTAGTGGATAGCCCGACGGCGAGCAGGTCCGTACGCCCCCCACCGCCCAGTCCCAGGGCGCGCACGCCCTCGAGCGCGAAGGCGAGCGTGAGCGAATCCATCGTGGGAAACTCGACGAGCGCCAGCGCCGCTTGAGCGCTATCCGTGGGAAGCCGGTGCGGAAACAGGAAGTCCCGACCGCCATGCTCGTAGGGCACGCTGTCCGGCTCAGGATAGGCAGACGCGTCGAGGTAGGTCGCCCATGTATGCCCCGCGAACTGCGCGGGAACGCGCCGCGCATTGAACGCCGTGACCCACGCGGGAAGCGAATCCGCGTAGTAGCGACTGGTCGTGAACACGCCGGCTTGATACCAGTAGACCTGCTGCTTCGCGCGCCCGAGCGTCAGAATCGCCGCGCGATCCTTGCGCGATACGGAAAGCGCGCGAGCCCCCGGCTCCGCGGTCTGAAGCCAGTCGAACAACGTCGTGCCCCGAAATCGAGCCGGAGATGCGGGCGGCCCCGACGCGTCGAGCAATGGGGCGCTCGAATCCTGCACACCCCGACTGTTGAGCATGATCCCCGTGTGCTCGGGCCAGCGCCCCGAGAGAATGGACGCATGCCCCGGCGCCGTTTCGGACACCGCATGATCCTGGAACGCGTTCGAAAACACGGCTCCCTGGCCGAGCAGCAGTCCCAGGCCGCCAATCAGCTGGGGGCGATATCGGTCGAGGTAATCCGGCCGCAGCTGATCCACGGTGACGACCACCACGAGCCGCGGTCGCGCCGGCGCGTGCCACCCGGTGAGCAGGGGTACGGCACACAGGAGCAATCGCATCGATCAGGCGGCGATCGGCGCCGGTTCGTGCGCCGCCGTGTCCTTGACGCGAAACGCGAGCAGCGCCGCGAGCGCCACGATCCCCGCGGCAATCAGGAAGGGCACGCCCGGCCCGAGGTACTGAAACGCGAGTGTGGCGCCGATGGGCCCGACGATCGACATGATCCCGCGCAGCGTCTGCTGGGCGCCCATTTGCACACCGTATTCGTTGCGATTGGTCCGATGACTCACGAGCGCGGTGCTCGCGGGAAACAGCAGCGCGGTCCCGATCGGGCTCAGAATCAGACAGCAGATGAATGCCCACTCCGTGCGCGGCAGCGGCATGAGGAGCAACCCGGTCCCGAGCAGAATCGCGCCGAGCCGCATGGTCCGAACCTCACCCAGCCGCTCATTGATCCATCCCACGGGATAGGTGCGCATGACGACGCCGACTCCGCTGAACACGAAATAGATCGGGCCCACGTTGTTCTCGTTCATGCCGAATCGCTGCTGCAGGTAGAGCGACAGGACGGCGATCAGCGAGTTGAGCGCGAGCATCCCGATCGCATAGACCCAGATCACTTCGGAAACCGGGCGACCGGGATGACGCACCACGTTCCACACGGGTCGGGCGATATTGTTGACGGCTCGGCGCCAGCCCGATGGCGCATCCGGATCGACCGTGTGGCGCGTTTCCTCGGGGGGCCGCGTCAAGACGCGCGATTCGGGAAGCCACTTCCACGCGATCAGCATATTCACGAGCACGAGCACCGCCGCCGAAATCCCCGGCCCCCGGGGCCCCCACAAGCGGTGCGTGAGCGAGCCGAGCACCGCTCCAATGCTCACGCCCAGACTCGTGGCGGCGGAAAGCCAGCCCAGCGCCTTGGCGCGGCGCGACGGCTCCATCGCGTCCGCCACGTAGGCCTGCGCCACGCCAGTCGTGCCGCCGCCGAACCCCTGGACGATGCGGCACACGAACAGCAGCCAGAGCGAATTGGCAAACCCGAAAATCAGATATGCGATCGCCGAGGCGAGCAGGCCGATGATCAGCACGGGCCGGCGGCCGTACCGGTCGGAAACTCGCCCCCAGATCGGCGACGCGAGCAGCTGCGCGACGGCGAACGAGCTGAAGAGCGGGCCCACCGTGCTCGCCTGTCCGCCGAGCCGCAGCGCGTAGAACGTGAGCAGCGGCGCGATCATGAGCAGGCCGATCATGTCCACAAAGCAGACGGCAATGAGCACGGTCAGCTTCTGCAGATCGGATGGGAGGAATCCCGCGCGTGTGTTCACGACCAGGCCTCGGTGCGTGAACCGAGCAGCAGTGCGACGGCACTCACCGTCATGAGCAGCACGCCGAACGCGGCGGCGATACCGAGCTCGTTCAGCCGCAGGCTCGAGAGGATCTCGATCGAGATGGGCCGCGTGTTGTACGTGTACAGCACGATCGAGGTCACGAAATCCCCCAGTGCGGTCACGAATGCGAGGCTCGCGCCGGCGGCGAGTGACGGCCGAAGCAGTGGCACCGTCACGCGCCACAGCGTGCGCCAGCGACCGGCACCGAGGATGGCGGCGGCCTCCTCGAGCGCGGGATCGAGCTGCCGATAGCCCGCGAGGACGGCGCGTCCCGCGAGCGGCAGGCTTCGCACCAGGTAGGCAAGCGGCAGGATCGCCGACGTTCCCACCAGCACCCAGCGCAATCCGAGCGGGCGCTGCACGGAAAACGCCGTCGCGAGCGCCAGTGCGAACACCGTCCCGGGCAACGCCCAGGGAAGCACCATGAGACTCTCGATGATCCGTCGCGGACGCACCCGCCGGCGAACGGTGAGCCACGCCGCCGCCAACGCGATCACGAGCGACGCGGCCGTTGCCACGAGAGCCATCCACAAGGAATTCACGAGCGGCTCGAGCCGGTCGGACTCGGCAAACAGCCGTCGATAATTATCGAGGTTCAGCACCGGCGGCAGCGTTTCGGTGGTCCAGGTGGCATAGGGCACGAGGGAAATCAGCAGCAAGGTGAAGTGCGGCAGCAAAAGCACAACGGCGAGCGCCCACGCGGCGGTCGTCACGAGCCCGCGACCGCCCACGAGCACGCGAGGCGCCGGCGCCGTGCCCTTTCCGAGCGCCACCAGTGTCGCCTGACCCTCGGTGCGTTGCAGCAAACTCAGCGCAACGAGCGCGACGAGCGCGAGCGCGACGGTCTCGACCATCGCCCGTGGCAGGTCGCCATTCAGCTTCGACGCGACGATCTGGGTCGGCATCACCCGGAAGCCGCCGCCGAACACGTACGGCGCGGAAAACGATCCCAACGCCGTCATGAACGTGAGCAGAGCCGCACCCGCCAGCGCTGGACGCAGCAATGGCAGCGTCACGCGCCGGAGCGTCCGCCAGCGCGACGCGCCCAGAGCCTGGGCAGCCTCGATCATCGAGCCGTCGATGCGCGCGAGTCCGGCTCGGGTGAGCAGATAGAAATACACGTACATCGAGTAGGCGTGAACCAGGAGAATCGCGCCCGCGCCTTGCAGGTGCCACGGGGAGTGGTCGAGTCGCAGGAGCGCCTGTACGCCTCGCGCCACGAACCCCGATTCTCCATACAGAAACAGAAACGCGATCACGCCGACGAGCGGTGGCAGCACGGCGGGAAGCGCAATGAGCGCGCCGAGGAGGCGTGATCCCGGAAATTCCACGCGAGTGAACAGGAAGGCGAGTGGAATGCCGATGGCGGCCGCCAGCGCGACGCTGGCGAGCGAAATCCAAATGCTGGCCCACAGAACCTGCCATTCCGCCGGCCGGCGCGCGAAGGCGATGATTGCCGATTCGCGCGCGGCCTCGCGACCCACGATCAGGATCGGATACGCCACCATCCACGCAAGCAGGGCCACCACCACCCAGCCGACGACATCCGCCCGCCGCTTCACGGTGTCGCGACTCCACGTTCATCGGGAAACGCGAGTACGCCCGTTGCCTCGAGATGCACGGTGTCGCCGATCGCGGCCGCGTCGGGACGCGCTTGTACCTCGAGGCGCAGCGTCGCGTCACGAGCCTCGACGGAGTAGAACGCCGACGCGCCGGTGTAGCGGCGCTCGCGCACGACGCCCGCGAGTCCCTGGGCGGAGAACTGCAGCCGTTCGGGCCGCACGACGACCACTTCCCCAGGCTTCCCCCCGAATGCCTGCGCCACCTCATCCCGTAGCACGTTCGCCCGCCCCACGAACGTGGCGACGAACAGCGTGCGCGGACGCTCGTACAGCTCATCCGGCGTCCCGAGCTGCTCGAGCCGCCCGTCCCGCAACACCGCTACGCGATCCCCCAGATCGAACGCCTCTTCCTGTTCGTGCGTCACGAAGACGCTGGTGATGCCCACGCGCTTGATCAGCTGGCGCAGCTCACGCCGGGTCCGCTCCCGGAGCGTGGGATCGAGGTTCGAGAGCGGCTCGTCGAGCAGCAGCACGCGCGGCTCGGGCGCGAGCGCACGCGCCAGCGCGACCCGCTGCTGCTGTCCGCCCGAAAGCTGCTGCACCTTGCGTCGCTCGAACCCCGCCAGCTGCACGAGCTCGAGTGCTCCCCGCACCCGCTGCGACACGCTTCCCCCTTCCCCCTTTCCCCTTTTCCCCAAGCCGAATGCCACGTTGTCCCCGACATCGAGGTGCGGGAACAACGCGTAGTGCTGGAACACCATTCCCGAGCGCCGGCGTGCGGGGGGAAGGCTCGTGATATCCTCGCCATCGAGCCAGACGCGGCCCGCGTCGGGCGCCTCGAACCCCGCCAGCAGCCTGAGCGTGGTCGTCTTGCCGCTCCCGCTCGGACCAAGCAGCGCCAGGATCTCGCCCTGCTCGACCGCGAAGCTCAAGCGCTCGAGCGCGATCGTGTCGCCAAATCGCTTGCTGAGCACTTCGGTCCGTAAGAACCCGTTCACGGAGTGGGACTACCGCGCTTCGTCGTTCTCCCCTTGCCGCGGACAGTTTCATCCCAGACGCGCATCCAGTCATCCTCATGCGCCGCGAGCAAATCCCAATCGACTCGAGCGGCTCGCAGGTGTTGGTGCACCTCCTGCGCCCAGGGCGGCAGCGAATCCAGGGGAAGATCGAGGCGGGCGGGCAGGCGATAGACGCGTCGAGCGGCGAGCAGCTCCGCCTCGCGGCTCCCCACCCATTCGACGAACGCCCTGGCCGCCGCGCGATGCTGCGCGCCGCGCACCACGCCGATCGCGTCCTCGATGACCGGCGTTCCACTGGTGGGGAACGTGTAGCCGAGCGGTAAGCCGTCGCGTTGCGACAGCAGGATATCGGGCAGGTCCCAGATCGACACGAGCCCTTCCTGGCGCACGAGCTTCTGGTCGAGCAGCGTCCCGTTCAGGACGTACTCTTTCGTCTGCCCATCGAGACGCCGCAGCCAGGCGAATCCCGCGGCGGTATCGCCCGTCGCCGCCAGGCCGCGTTCGATGATCATTCCCCAGACCGCGCGCATCGTCCCACTCGCGAGCGGATCCCGGACGAGCACGCGCCCCGTCCACCGGGCGGCGAGCAGATCGTCCCAATCCTGCGGCGCGGCGGCCGGCGTGAGCGCCTGCGCGGCGTACACCAGCACCGCGGGCGTGAGATACGCGGCGAAGTAACGATCGCCCGGGCCCCGGCCCTGCTCCGCGATATCCGCCGCCCAGCTCGGCCGAAACGGATCGAGCAGCGAGTCGCGCACCCCGCGGGCGAAGATCGTGGCGGGGCCGCCGAACCAGACATCGGCCTGCGGATTCGCCCGCTCCGACCGCAGCCGATCGTACACGTCCTGCGACCCCATGTCGAGCCAGTGCACCGACACATCGGGATGCAAGCGCTCGAACTGCTGCTGAAACAAGGAGAGCAGATCGCGGCCGTGCGGAGAATAGATGACGAGGGGCGTGCGATGGTCCGCTGTGCACGCTGACGCAAGCCATAGTGTCAGCGTCGCGCCGGCGAACAATCCCTTCACTGGTTCAGCGCCAGCAGGTTCGCAAACAACCGAAACGCGCCCGGGACACCGGCGGGCAGTTGTCTGAAGAACGCGAGCCCCGTGTACACCCACGTTCCCTTTCCCACCTTCGCGATCAGCAAACCCCCGGGCAACGGCGGCTCGCCGGGATCGTGCATGGCGAGCACCGTCGCGTATGCCTTGTCCCAGCTGTGGGCGAAATACAGGCCGCGATCCTGAACCCAGCCGCGCCAATCGCCGGCGCCGAGGGCATTGGGCACGTGGAGCACGCGCGCGGTCGGATCGAAGAACGTGACCGGCGCGGCTTCATCCGTAACCCGGTCCGCGGGACGCGTCATCGTGAGCGGATACGGCGCGTACCCGCCCTGCGCGAATGGATTCTCCTGATACTGGACGATCACGAGCCCGCCGCGCCGGGCATAATCGAGAATCCGGCCGTTGTTCGCGACCAGCGCCGGCTCCGTGCCGTACGCGCGGCTCCCGATCACGATCGCGTCGTATCGCGAGAGATCCCCGCGAGCCAGGGCCTCGGCGTCGATGAGCACGATCGGCACGCCCGCGCTCGCGAGCGCCTCGGGCACGCGGTCGGCCGCCCCGCGGACGTAGCCCACCCGCGCGAGCCGCGGCAGTGTGATCCGCGCGAGGCGAATGCGGCTGGTCGCGGCGTGCACAATCGAGCGACGCCGAATGTGCGGATAATCGATGACTTCCAGTCCATCCGAGCAGCGGCGGCCGCCGGCATCCACCGCCGTCACCGCCGCCTCCACGTCGGCTGATCCCGTTGCGGCGCCACCGGGGGGCGTGAGCCGGAACTCGAAGCTCTGCGACTCGTCCTCACGCGTAAACGTGAGCACGCGCGCTCCACCCGAGGGCTCCGGCCAGCCGCGCGGTGCGGTGGCCGTGACCCGGGCCGTAGCGGCTCCGCGGGTTCGATTGGTAACGGTCACGGTAAATCGCCGCGCGGCCCCGGCGTTGCTCGAATCAATGGGCCAGACGAGCACGTCCGGCGTGAGCGCAAGATCGAACGCGCAATCGACCAGCAGCGGCCGGCGGACCTCACCCAGCGCGGGATCACGGAACCGTTCGGACACTTCGCGGCGGATCGTGATCGGGGGAGCGCCGGTGATCCGGACCCGCACCTCGAGGCGCGCCGGCGGCGGCTCGAAGGGAAGCCCGCGGCTGCCGGGAGGCGCGTCCGTCCAATCGTACAGCGCACCGACCAGCGGCCGCCTCAGAAAGTACGGCTGCGAGAGGGGGGCATTCTCGGGCACTTCGAGCGCAAACCGCGCGGTCGCCAACGCGTGGGGCGCGACACTCGCGGCGGCCGGCGCGACTGAGCGCACGGCCCATCCGTCGGGCGAGACGAGCTGCACGTCCTCCACGCGAACGTCGGCGGCTCCCGTATTCCAGATCGTGGCATCGACCGCTATCGCCTGTCCAGGGACGACAATCCAGTCGTCCGCCGCCGCATCGATCGCGATTCCCGCGGCGGTCGCGAGTGCCCGCTCGAGGATGTCGTGCTGCTCCACCAAGGGCAGGGGAACGACGGCCTGGGGGCGCGTACCCGCGTCGAGCGCTGCCAGCGCTCGGGCCAGCAGCGGCACGACGAGGTCCGGGTGCAGCGGATTGAGCAGCGCGCGTGCGGAATCGATCTCGGCGGCGTAGGACCCGAGCCCCGCGAACGTCGTATCGATCCCGGAAAACAGTGCGTCCGGGGCAGCGCCGGTCCCACCCCGCTGCCTCGCTTCCCATAGCGCCAGCCGCACCGGAGCAGGGCCCGGCTGCTCGAGCCGCCCCATCTCCTGTGAGCGATGCTGGCTCCGGCTTTCCACCGCGAGCTGATGGTAGGACCGGCCCAACACCGGATCGAGCTGCCCCGCGTCATAGCTCAACTGCGTGTCCGCCGTATCGAAGCGTGTGGATCGATACAACTTCACGGGACCCCAGCTTGAATCCTTGAGCATTTCGAACACCTGCCGGGACAGCATCCCGGCGACCTGATGCTGTCCGTGCCCGTCGGCCGGCGTCCCCGAGAACACCGAGATGATGATCTGCGGCCGGAACGCGCGAATGACCGCGATCATGTCGGTGACTAAGGAATCGCGCGGCCAGAAGCGGAACGTCTCGTCCGCGCTCTTCGAGAACCCGAAATCGTAGGCGCGCGTGAAGAATTGTCGCGCGCCATCCACCCGTCGCGCGGCGAGCAGCTCCTCGCTGCGGATCACGCCGAGCGCGGGCCCGAGCTCGGGGCCGATGAAGTTCTGGCCGCCTTCGCCGCGCGAGAGGGACAGATAGGCGGTTTGCACGCCCAGGCCGCGCGCGAACAGCGCCAGCACGTCGTTGTCTTCGTCGTCGGGATGCGCGCCGATGACGAGCACGCGCTTGTTGGCGCCGAGCGCATTCAGATCGTTCACCAGCGATGCAATACCGCCCGTGCCGGCCGGGGCGAGCTGGCCCTGGCCGGCGGACGCGATTGCGATGATCAGCGCGAGACTGAGTGGGCTAGCTCGGCGCACGGCGCGGAAAGATAAGCGGCGGCGCCCGTTATCACGAAGCGGATGCGCTGCTCCCTCTAACACCGCCCGCGTCAACCGACTTAGTTTTCAAGGAGCGGGCGGGTCGCGGCATGCCATTTGCGAGTTGCGCGTCCGCCCCCCGCGGTTCAAGGAGGTATCCGCCATGGCTACGACAGCTAGCGCGCCCGAACCAAAAGTCAGCGCTGCCGAGGCGCGCGACGTCGCCGAGGCCGCCCGCGAGCAGGAGTGGTCGGCCCCGAGCTTCGTGCGCGAGCTGTTTCTCGGCAAGCTGCGGATGGATCTGATCGATCCCTATCCCCAGCAGGACCCCGCCGAAGAGGAGCGCGCCCGCCCCTTTCTCCAGGGTCTCGAGAAGTTCTTGCGGGACAAGGTCGACTCCGATCGGATCGATCGCGAGGGTGAGATCCCGGACGAGGTCATCGACGGCCTGCGGAAGCTCGGCGCGTTCGGGATCAAGATTCCGCGCGAGTACGGCGGCCTGGGCCTCTCGCAGCTCTCCTACATGCGGGCCATCGAGCTGGTCTCGAGCGTGGACGGCTCGCTCACGGCACTCCTGTCCGCGCACCAGTCCATCGGGGTGCCGCAGCCGCTCAAGATGTTTGGAACCGAGCAGCAGAAAAAGAAATACTTCCCGCGGCTCGCGAAGGGCGCGATTTCGGCGTTCGCGCTGACGGAGCCTCAGGTAGGCTCGGACCCGGCGGCACTCGAAACGCTGGCGGTGCCGAGCGAAGACGGGCAGGCGTGGATCCTGAACGGCGAAAAGCTCTGGTGCACGAACGGCACCAAGGCCGAGCTGATGGTGGTGATGGCCCGGACGCCGTCCAAAGTCGTGAACGGCAAAGAGCGCCGCCAGATCACGGCGTTCATCGTCGAAGCCGACTGGCCCGGAGTGGAAGTGCTGCATCGCTGTCATTTCATGGGACTGAAGGCGCTCTACAACGGCGTGATTCGCTTCACGAACGTGCGGGTGCCCAAGGAAAACGTCTTGTGGGACGCGGGCAAGGGATTGAAGCTCGCGCTCATCACGCTCAACACGGGCCGGCTCACCCTGCCGATTTCGTCGGTGGCGGCGTCCAAGCGCTGCCTCGAGATCTCACGCACCTGGTCCAACGAGCGGGTGCAGTGGGGCCGGCCGATCGGCAAGCATGATGCGATCGCCCAGAAGATCGGGGCGATGGCGGCCAATACGTTCGCGATGGAAGCCGTGGCCGAGCTGTCGGGCGCGATGGCGGATCGCGGCGGATACGACATCCGCCTCGAAGCCGCGATCGCGAAGCTCTATAACTCCGAAACCGCCTGGCACATCATCGACGACACGGTCCAGATCCGCGGCGGCCGAGGATACGAGACCGCCGATTCACTGAAAGCCCGCGGCGAGAAGCCGGTGCCGATCGAGCGGATCATGCGCGACTTCCGGATCAACCTGATCTTCGAGGGGTCGAGCGAGATCATGCACCTGTTCATCGCGCGCGAGGCCGTGGACAAGCACCTGCAAACGGCGGGCGACGTGGTCATGCCGGGCAAGACCGTGTCCGAGCGCGTGAAGGGGCTCGGTCGGGCGACGGCCTTCTACGGCTGGTGGTATCCGTCTCGCTGGCTCGGCTGGAGCGCGCCGCCGAAGTACGGCCAGTTCGGCTCCCTCGCGCCCCACGTACGCTACGTCGAGCGCACCGCCCGCCGCCTCGCGCGGGGGGTGTTCCACGCCATGATGCGATTCGGCCCCAAACTCGAGTACCGGCAGTCGGTGCTGTTCCGGCTGGTGGACGTGGGTGGGGAGCTGTTCGCCATGGCGGCCACCTGCTCGCGCGCCCGTGCCATCGTGCAGGCCGATCCGCAAGCCGGACCGAGGGCGATGGAATTAGCGGATTTGTTCTGCCGCCAGGCGCGTTCGCGTATCGCCGAAAAGTTCGCCCACCTCTGGAGGAATCAGGACACGCAGGCGTATCGCGTGGCGCAGGACGTTTTGAAGGGCGAGCATCAGTGGCTGGAGCGGGGGATGGTGGAGCTCGAGTAGACCTGCTATACGCAAAGGGTGCGAGTGGTCTGAATTCGCCTCTCGCACCCGCGATCGACATTGGGGTCGATCACCCAACGGTATTGTGGCGATTAGTGAATCACGGAGTATCCATGCTCGGGGCGCAGCTCTGGAATCCCGATCCCGGCGTCATGGTCCCGGCGTTTCCATCGGCGGAGTTGTAATAGCATTCGGCTTGGGGTCCGGTAGTCCCGCTGCAGGCAGCAAACGCAGCTGCCACAACGAAAGGCAGGGCGAGCGACAACAGGCGCTTCTTTGACATTGGATCCTCCTCGAATTCGGTTCCCCCTCTGCCGTATGAAGACTCCGGCGCGTCAGATTGGTTCCCGTTCTGTTGCAGGATCACACGTAGCGCTGCTACCTGTAGGTCACTCCCGCGCCTACCTGCAGCAGGTACCCTTCCAGCAGCCCGCCCAGCTCGACTCTTGGGCTCACGCCCTTCGTGACATTGACGAAGCCGGTGATCCCCTCAAGGGAAGGGAAAGCCGGGAAGCCGCCTTGGTACTGCGAAGCCATGAAGTCGCCTGTGTATCGAGCCGATGCATAACCTGGCGACGTGGTGTCATGGCGACGTGCAACGGCTCATCACGCCGCCTGATGCGCAATCATGATGCTCTTGAGCCGTTCGGGCGTCTCGCCGCCGACATCGCCATAGGGTGCGGGATGCCCGGTCGCGTCCATGACGATGCTCGGGCACATGATCTCGATGCGACGATATTGGATCCGCTCCACCGCCGCCTGGGTCCCGACCGGCGCCGCGATGATGACCTTTTTCGCCCCCAACTGCTCGGCCACCTTGGCGGCGGCCAGCACCCGCCAGGGCCAGATGATCTGGCCATCCACGATGATGGCGATTCGATCCTGGAGATTCTTGACGGGGCGCTCTGTCCGGTAGAGAACCTTGTCCTGGCTGACGCGCGCCCGCGACTCCTCGATGGCCGCCTCGAGCTTCGAGAGCAGGTTGCCGGCCGGCAGGAAATCCGGGTCCATCTCCGAGGGAGCGGTTTCCGCGATCGCCCCGATGGGCGCCAGGTTCGAGCCCATGCGAATGAACGAGGCCACCAGCACGTCGAACTGCACCCCCATGGCTTTGGCCGCGTTGGCGGCGATTTCCACGCCTTCGGGCGTGATACCGAGGAGCACGCAGCTCGTGTACCCGCGAGCGGCGAGCTGCTGGCCGATCAGGGCTCCGGCGCCCGATCGGGTGGGATAGAGGCTCTCGCGTTTTGGTGCGGCCGGTTGCGTCATCAGGGCGGAAAATAGACTACCGCCCGTTACCGCTCAATACCGCCCGTTACCGCGCTTCCATATCTTTCCCGCCGTGTCCAAGAACACGTTGACCGTGACCGATAACCGCACCGGAAAACAGTACGAGATTCCGGTGGAAGACGGGTTCGTGCGTGCCACGGACCTCCGTCAGATCAAGGTCGTGCCCGAGGACGCCGGGCTGCTCGCGTACGATCCCGGATTTCTGAACACCGCCGCGTGTCGCAGCGCGATCAGCTACATCGACGGCGATCGCGGCATCCTGCGCTATCGCGGCTATCCCATCGAGCAGCTCGCGGAGCACAGCACGTTCCTCGAGACCGCCTACCTGCTCCTGAACGGGGAGCTGCCCACGGCGACGCAACTCGAAACGTGGGTGGGCGAGATCACGCATCACACGTTCATTCACGAGAACATCAAGAAGTTCATCGACGGCTTTCACCACGACGCGCACCCGATGGGCGTGTTCGTGAGCACGGTGGCGGCGCTCTCGACGTTCTATCCCGAGGCGAAGCAGATCTACGACGCCCAGATGCGCCACGTGCAGATCGTGCGCTTGATCGCCAAGGTCCCGACGCTCGCGGCGTTCGCACACCGGCACTCGCTGGGATTGCCGTACGCGTATCCCGACAATGATCTGGGCTACGCGGGCAATTTCATGAACATGATGTTCAAGACCACCGAAGTGAAATACGAGCCGGATCCCATGCTGCAGCGCGCCCTGGACGTGTTGTTCATCCTGCACGCCGATCACGAGCAGAACTGCTCCACCAGCGCCATGCGGACGGCGGGGTCATCGCACGCCGATCCGTATGCCACGATGGCCGCGGCGGGGGCGGCGCTGTACGGTCCGCTGCACGGCGGCGCCAACGAAGAAGTCCTGAAGATGCTGCGCGAGATCGGCTCGCGCGACCGCATTCCCGCCTACATCGAGCGGGTCAAGCGCGGTGAGCTGCGGCTGATGGGTTTTGGCCACCGGATCTACAAGCACTACGATCCGCGCGCGACCATCATCAAGCGCATCGCCGACGACGTATTCCGCGTGACCGGCAAGAACCCGCTGATCGACATCGCGGTGGAGCTCGAGCAGATCGCCTTGAAGGACGACTACTTCGTGTCGCGCAAGCTCTACCCCAACGTCGATTTTTATTCCGGCCTGATCTATGAGGCCATGAAGATTCCCGTCGACATGTTTCCGGTGCTGTTCGCGATTGGCCGGACGCCCGGCTGGCTCGCGCAGTGGCAGGAGATGTTGCTGGACAAGGAGCAGCGCATCGCGCGCCCGCGGCAGGTCTACATCGGATCGGACAAACGGGATTACGTCGCGATCGCCGCGCGCGGTTGACCCCAACCCCCGAGGGAGAACCATGCCCACCTACATCATGCTCTCCAATCTGACGGACGAAGGCGCCAAGACCCTGAAGGAAAATCCGGGACGGCTGCAGGAAGTGAACAAGGAAATCGAGAAGCTGGGCGCGAAGGTGACGGCGCAGTTCGCCACGCTCGGCCTCTACGATTTCGTCAATGTCGTGGAAGCGCCGGATAACGCCACAATCGCACGCGTGTCGGCATCCCTGGGCGCGCGGGGCAGTGTGCGCCTACTCACACTGCCGGCGATTCCCGTGCAGGAGTTTCTGAAGAGCCTGAAATAGCGTCAAAGACAACACCGGAATCGGTGCGGTCTACGACCGGCGGACGCGGCCCGCGCGGGCGCGAACCGAGCGCAGCGGCCTCGGGGTGTGTGCTGCGACCACACGCGGCTTGGGCGGCGCCATGGAAGGCTCGAATCCCGGAATCACTTCGCGCGGGAACGTCTGGCCGACGAGCTTCTCGATGTCGGCCATCAGCAGCCACTCGTCGGGCGACATGAGCGTCAGGCCCACGCCCTTTTGACCGGCGCGCGCCGTGCGGCCGACGCGGTGCACGTACACCTCCGGGTCGGTCGGGACATCGTAGTTCACCACCATGCGGATGTCGTCGACGTCGATGCCCCGAGCGGCGATGTCGGTCGCAATCAGGATATCCGCGCCCGCCCCGCCCTGCCGGAATGCTTGCAGCGTGCGTTGGCGGTGGCTCTGGGCCTTATCCCCGTGCAACGCGTGCGCGGGAATCCCCTCCCGGCGCAGGAAGGTCACGAGTTTGTCGGCGCCGTACTTGGTGCGGGTGAACACCAGGGTGCGCCCTTCGGGTTTGACCGCGAGGATCCGCGCCAGCACGTCGCGTTTCCGCAGCTTGTCCATGCCGATGATGACGTGCTCGATCCCCTCGGCGGGCGCGGCGCGGCGGCCGATCTCCACCGATGCGTGGCCCTGCATGGCTCGCTGGGCGAGCCGATCGACGTCGGCCGAGATCGTCGCCGAGAACAGCAGGGTCTGCCGCTCCGCGGGCAACAGCTCCAGAATCCGCCGCACGTCCGGCGCAAATCCCATGTCGAGCATCCGATCGGCCTCGTCGAGCACCAGCACTTCGAGACGGGAGAAATTGAGGTGGCCGCGGCCGATGTGATCGAGCAGCCGGCCCGGCGTGGCGATCACGATATCGACTCCGCGCGCCAGCGCCCGGGTCTGCGGCTCCATCCCCACCCCGCCGTACACGGCGGTCGCGCTCACCGGTACGTGCCGCCCGTAGGCGCGCGCACTCTCGACCACCTGCTCGGCGAGCTCACGGGTCGGCACCAGCACGAGCGCGCGCAACACGCCCTCGGGACCGGCGGCGAGACGTTGGAGAATCGGGAGCAGGAACGCGGCGGTCTTGCCGGTTCCGGTTTGCGCCGAGCCGATGACGTCACGGCCCGCGAGCGCGAGCGGAATGGCTTCCTGCTGGATTGGGGTGGGGTGTTCGTATCCTTCGTCAGCGACCGCGCGGACGAGTTCGGGCGCGAGCCCAAGTGTGGCGAATGGCATGGTTCTCCTTGACGACGCCAAGAGAAAGTCGTCAAGAAAAACCCGTCGAGATTGAACCGTGGTATGGTTCTGTCTTGACGTTGTTCTCTCGACGTCTGTCTTCTTTTGACGTCGTTCTGTTTTTCGAACCTAAGGTTGAGCCTACAGATGTGTGGCCCGCACCTGAGCGGGACCGTCCTTCGGAAGGATGCCAGCTCGCGGTTCTTGCTTGCGGAGCGAATATAACCAGAAAGCTACGTACGATCTACGGGTGGCTCCGCACGCTCTTTTCGAAGCAGCGCTCCAGTGCCGACCAGAATGATCACCGCGAAGCAGAACCACTGAATCGTATACGATAGATGCGGCCCGTTGCTCAATTCCGGCGGCGGCAGCCGGCGCGGCGCGTTGAACTCCGGGCCCGCGCCGGGCTGTGACTCCGCCTGCACGACTACGGGCAGCAGGCGGTATGGCACGGACCCGGCGAGGGCGCGGGGATCTACATCGCCACGTCCTCTCGGCGCGGGAAACGCCAGTCCGTCGACCGTCGCCGTATCTCCTTCTCGGTAGGCCGCCTCGTTGACATGGTATGCGTCGGCGGATTCGACGAAGCCGCGGTCGATCAACACCGCTGTGCCATCCGACAACCGCAGCGGCGTTACGAGATCGACACCCGGCATGTCGTCGAGACTGCGGGGCCGCCAGAAGTTCTCATTGGCGTAATCGTAGGCGCCGTGCGCGCGTATGCGGCGCCCGGCAATGGATTCCGGTGCTACCGGGGCGGGGAGATCGAGCGGCGGCCGCGACCAGGCCGCCCGCAGCGCGGCGTTCCGCGCCTGGCGCTGGTGTAAGCGCGATATCTGCCAGATGCCGAGTCGAACGCACACCGCGGCGAGAGCGACGGCGACGACGATCAGAATCACCTCACGCCGCGTGAGCTTCACCGCTTCCTCGTCTTACTCGAGCTTCGCGTCCAGCTTGACCTGCACGTTCCCCTTGAGCGCGCCTGAAACGGGGCAACCGTCTTTTGCCGCCTGGGCCGCTTGCTGAAACGTGGCGGCATCGATGCCCGGGACCTTGGCGCGCACGGTCAAATCCATGGTCGTGATCTTGAATCCCGCGCCGACCTTATCGATCGTGCACGCGGCGGTGGTCTCGACGCGGGTCGCGGGCGTGCCACCCTGCTCGAGGCCCGCCGACAACGCCATGCTGTAACAGGCCGCGTGCGCCGCGGCGATGAGCTCTTCGGGGTTCGTTCCCTGCGCGCCCTCGAACCGTGTCTTGAACGAATAATTCCCGCTGAACGCGCCGCTGCCGGCCTTGAAGTTGCCTTTGCCGTCCCTGAGCTTCCCTTCCCACACCGCACTTGCTCTGCTGGTCGTCATGGTCCCCCTCCTCAGTGTAAACCGCTCCCCGCGCTGAACTGCTTCACGAGCTCCCCCAGCACCGCCTTCGCGTCGCCGAACAGCATCCAGGTGTTGTCTTGGACGTATAGCTCATTGTCGATTCCCGCAAACCCCGGATTTTTGCTGCGCTTGACGGCGAGCACGGTGTGCGCCTTGTCGGCGTCGATGATCGGCATGCCGTAGATCGGGGTTTGCTTGGCATAGCGCGCGGCCGGGTTCACGACGTCATTGGCGCCCAGGACGAGCGCGACGTCGACTTGCGGCATCTCGGGATTGATCTCGTCCATTTCCACGAGTGCGGTATAGGGAATATCGGCTTCCGCGAGCAGTACGTTCATGTGTCCCGGCATCCGGCCAGCCACCGGATGAATCGCGAACTTCACGGTAATCCCGCGCTTCGTGAGCGCGTCGTACAGCTCCCGCACCTTGTGCTGGGCCTGCGCCACTGCCATTCCATAACCGGGAATGATCACGACGAGGCGGGCCTGCTCGAGCAACTGCGCCGCGCCCTCCACCGTTTCCTGCTTCCAGGATTTCTGCTCCCCGGTTGCCTGGGCGCCAACTTTCACCTGCCCGAACGCACCGAACAACACGTTGACGAATGAGCGGTTCATCGCCCGGCACATGATGATCGAGAGAATCAGCCCGCTCGAGCCGTCGAGCGCTCCCGCGGTCACGAGCAGCTTGTTGTTCAGCGCGAAGCCCATCGCGACCGCGGACAGTCCCGCGTACGAGTTGAGGATCGAGATCACGGTGGGCATGTCCGCGCCGCCGATCGGAATGATCAGCAGCACCCCGAACAGGAGCGACAGCGCGGCCACCGCGAGGAACGCCTGGCTCGCCCAGGGTGCGGTCGGGTTTGCCGTGACCATGGCGCCCAGCGCGATCGCGATGACGAGGACGCCGATATTCACGAAGTTCTGTCCCGGATAGGTCACCGGTCGCTGCGGAATCCACTTCACTTCCTGCAGCTTGCCGGTGGCCATCAAGCTGCCGGTGAACGTCAGAAAGCCGAGGATCACTTCCGCCGTGAGCGCGGCCGTGCGGAAATGCGTGAGCTGTCCCCCGCCTTCTCCCAGGCCGAGGAAAAATTCCGCGGTGCCGACGAGACCAGCGGCAAGCCCGCCGAACGCGTGCGACAAGGCCGTCCGCTGCGGCACCGCCGTGAGCGGCACCAGCGACAGCGGCACACCGACCACGAATCCCGCGGCGATCGCGAGAACGATCCAGCCGTGATGGACGATCAGCGGCTGCACCCAGGTAGCAAGCACCGCGACCAGCATGCCCGCCACGCCCGCGATCACGCCCCGCCGAGCGGTCTTGGGATCGTTCATCCAGTTGAGCGCCAGGATGAACAACGACGTGGCGACGATCGCCGCGAGCTGCCCGATCGCGGAGAAGATCATTTCTTGAACATCTTCAGCATGCGATCGGTGATCAGGAATCCGCTCACGATGTTCGTCATCGACGCGAACAGCGCGACGGCGCCGAGGATGCGAATCACCCCGGGGTAGTCGGCCCCGGTGACCACGAGCGAGCCGACGACGGCGATCGCCGAAATCGCGTTGGTCAAGGACATGAGGGGCGTATACAGCAGGCGCGAGACGCGGCGGATCACGCCCAGCCCGATGAACGTGGCGAGCACGAACACGAACAGCATCGACCAATAGTCGGTGCTCCCGGTCGAGTTGGCCGTGGCCTGAGCCGCGGCGGCTTGCACGGCGGATGCGATCACGCTTTCCGTACCTCCCCGGCGTGCGTGACACACGTTTCGCGGATGATTTCGTCCTCGAAATCGAGCGTCAGGACGCCGTTCTTGACGACGTGTTGCAGGAAGCTGGACACGTTGCGCGCGTACATCTGGCTCGCGTGGAACGGCAGTGTCGCGGGCACGTTGAGAGGGCCGAGGATGGTCACACCGTTGTGCTGCACATTCTGTCCTGGCTTGGACAGCTCGCAGTTGCCGCCGGTTTCGACGGCGAGATCGACGATGATCGACCCCGGCCGCATGCCGTGCACGGCGTCGGCGGTGATGAGAATCGGGGCGCGTCTCCCGGGAATTGCCGCCGTCGTGATGACGATGTCGGCATCTTTCAGCTGCTGGGCCAGAAATTCCAGCTCGCGGCGATGCGTATCTTCCGACAGCTGCTTGGCGTAGCCTCCGGCGGTCTCTGCCTGCTCGCCGATATCCAGCGCCAGAAACTTGGCGCCGAGACTTTCCACCTGTTCTTTCACGGCAGGCCGCACGTCGAACGCGGAAACGAGTGCGCCGAGCCGGCGCGCGGTCGCGATCGCCTGCAGCCCGGCCACGCCGGCGCCCAGAATCAGCACTCTGGCCGCCGGCAATGTGCCCGCGGCCGTGACCAGCATGGGGAACAACCGCCCCGCCGCCGCGGCGGCGAGCAGCACCGCCTTGTAGCCCGCGACTGTGGCCTGGGAGGAGAGGACGTCCATCGGCTGCGCGCGGGTGATCCGTGGTAACAGGGCGAGACTGAACGCGGTGATGCGGCGAGCCGCGAGCTGCTGGATCGTCTCCTTCACGGCCGAAGGCTGGAACACCGCGACGAGCGCCGCGCCCTCACGGAGCCGCGGAACCTCGGCGCCGGACGGCAACTGAAGTTTGAGTACGACGTCGCTCTGCCCGAACACCTCGGCGCCCGATCCAACGGCACCGCCGGCGGCGCGGTACGCGTCGTCGTTAAACGAGGCCGCGACGCCAGCGCCCGCTTCGATCGTGATCTGGAATCCCGCCTTGGCGAGTTTCCCCGTGGCGTCGGGAGTCAGGGCGACACGGCGTTCGTTTTCCGCGGTTTCTTTCGGGACCCCGATCTTCATGACACTCCTCCACTTGCCGATTGGGTGCCTCGGCGGGTGGGGAAGGTAACGAGACTACGGGAGGGCGAGTAAGGCCTCGATTTGCTGCCGAGGGACAGCACCGGTCTGGCGGCCTGCTTCGCGCCCGGCTTTGAACAGGATCAGCGTAGGAATGCCACGGATCGCGAATCGCATCGCCGTGGTTGGGTTGCGATCGGTATCGAGCTTCAGAACGAGCACCTCTCCCATGCGCTGCCGCGCGATATCGTCGAGCAGCGGCGCCATGATCTTGCAGGGCCCGCACCAGTCCGCGTAGAAATCTACGAGCACCGGCACCTCGGCATCCGCGATCACGCGTTCGAAATTCGCGTCGGACACCGCGAGCGGCCGGTCGAGCAACAGCGGCCGCCCGCACTGGCCGCATTTCGGCCGATCATCCACGCGATCGAGTCGCACGCGATTGAGCGTAGAGCAGAACGGACAGGCCACCGTGGCGGTCCGCTCGGTCATTCGAGCACCGCCTCCGCCTCGATTTCCACGAGCATCGCCGGATCGACGAAGCCCGACACCTGGACCATGGACGTGGCCGGCCGGATGGCGCCGAAAAATTCGCCGTGCGCGCGTCCCACTTCCTTCCAGTGTGCGATATCGCGCACGTAGATGCGGGTGCGCACCACGTCGCTCAAACGGGCGCCGGCCTGCGCAAGCGCCCGCTCGATATTGCGAATCGCTTGCGCGGCCTGGGCGTAGGGATCGCCCGGACCGGCAATCGTCCCATCAGCGACCGTTGCCGTGGTCCCCGACACGTGAATCGTCGAGCCGACACGCACCGCCCGTGAGTACCCGACGATGGGCTCCCACGGCGTGCCGCTCGAGATGTTTTTCCTGGTCGGACTCAATGCGATGCCTCACGTCCCCGTTGAGGAGGCTAACGTCAGCCAGCACGGTCCCGTTCCCGTGCGCTGGGCGCGACTCCCGGATACGTCACCCGATGCCGCTCGTCCACTTTCGCCGCGCCATGAAGCACGTGCGGACGCGGGGCGCCCGTCCCGAGGACGTGCTGCACCTCGATGCCGCGGGCCACGAGCGCGTCGGCGATCAGCTGGCGATGGCAGCGCCACGGGACCGCCTCCGCGCACATGATCGCGGTGGGCCCCCGCGAGCCCAGCTGCACGAGCCGCTCGAGCGCGTCCTGGAACTCCGTGGTCCCCATGTAATCGGCGTAACCCCGAAACTGCGGGTTGCGCCATGCGGTATTGGGAGAGTGTGGCGCGGCGGAACGCCGTCCTCCGAGGGCGGGCTCGTGGATATAGGTCACAGCGATCGCGGCCAGCTCGGATTCGAGTGCCTGTTTCGCGAATTGCGGGTGGCGCTTCGACGCGGGAAAGCGGCGCACGTCCACGAGCTGCGTGATCCCAAATTCGGTCAGGAGATCTTGAAATTCGTTGAGGCTGCGGGTCGAGTGACCGATGGTGTAGATCACAACTAGAAACTAAAGGCGTCAAGAGAAGGACGTCGAGCCGCCCCCATTTGACCCCGATTTCCGGATAGAATCGTTCGGCCTGAGACCATATAGTTCTTCCTGTGACAACGAGTGTCGCAGCCAAACCCACGTCACCCGCCCGCCGCTGGCAGATCGTCCTGGCCCGCGACCCGCGGTTCGACATGAGCTTCGTGTACGCGGTGCGGTCCACGCGCATTTTCTGCCGGCCCACCTGCCCCAGCAAGCGGCCACGTCGCCATCAGGTCGTGTTCTTCGACGCGCCGGCGCTCGCGCGTGAGGCGGGGTTCCGGGCCTGCCGCCGTTGCCACCCCGATCAGACTGCGCGGACCGATGCACTCGCCGCCGTGGTCGAGCGTGCCTGCCGGCTGATCGAGCAGCACGGAGATACGCCGTTCGCGCTGGGCACCCTCGCGCGGCAGTGCGGCACCAGTCCCGATCGGCTGCTCCGCGCGTTTCGTCGCGTCACGGGGGTGACGCCCCGGCAGTATGGCGACGAGCGCCGAGTCACGAAGCTCAAACAGCATCTGAAGGAGAAACGTGGTGTGAACCCAGCTCTTTACCAGGCCGGTTATGGTTCGCCCAGCCGGATCTACGAGCGCGCCGCCGCGCAGCTCGGCATGACGCCGGCCTCTTACGGCCGCGGCGGCCGCGGCGCCGTCATCCATTACGCCATTGTTGCCTGCCCGCTCGGCCGGCTGCTCGTGGCCAGGACCGAGCGGGGCGTCTGCCGCATCAGTATCGGGTCGGACGACCAAGTTCTGGAGCGCGACCTGATGCATGAATTTCCCAACGCGCACATCACCCACGACGCGAAACAACTCACGGCAACACTCGACGTGCTCGCGGCATTCTGGACCGGCGGCGGGAAAATCGATCTTCCGCTCGATATCCGCTCGACGGCGTTTCAACGTGAAGTCTGGGAGCTACTCCGGAAGATCCCGCGGGGCACGACCCGCTCGTACTCC
>DATIYM010000038.1:0-3372 GCA_035517615.1 Gemmatimonadales bacterium | reverse complement strand
TCGATGTGCCAACCGGCTGCGAAACTGATTTGTCATGATGCTCTGTTCCCTCGGCTGAAGGGAGAATAGGACGTCGGATCCGGAGCATGGACCCGCAGTCTCCGGATTGACATCTCGACGACAAACCACTCGCTACCGTTGATTCCGCCCCCGAAACAAATCATCGTGGTGCTCGCCGCCTGCGTGCTCTCGGGGATCGGATCGTCAGCGAGTGCGCAGGACATCGAGCCACGTGCCTATTCCAACGCGCCGGTCGGCGTCAACTTTCTGATTGCGGGCTACGCCTACACGCGGGGCGGGCTGTCGTTCGATTCCGAATTGCCGATCACCAATGCGCACCTCGATACTTCGAACGCCGTCACCGCCTATGCGCGGGTGCTGGACTTCTGGGGAATGTCGGGGAAGTTCGACGCGATCGTGCCGTATACCTGGCTCTCGGGAACGGCCGACTACATGGGACAGACGGTATCGCGCGATGTACGCGGTTTTGCCAATCCCGCGTTTCGGCTATCGATAAATCTCTACGGCGCGCCCGCGCTCTCGCTCAAAGAGTTCGCCGATTGGGAGCAGGACCTGATCATCGGCGCAAGCCTCAGGGTCGCGGCGCCATGGAGCCAATACGACGACAGCAAGCTCGTGAACATCGGCACGAATCGCTGGTCCTTCAAGCCCGAGGTGGGGATCTCCAAGGCCATCGGGCCATGGACGCTCGAGGGGACCGCAGCGGTAACGTTCTACACGGACAACCACGATCTCTTCGGCGGCAATACGCTGTCGCAAGACCCGATCTATTTGCTCCAGGGACACGTTATCTATGGCTTTCGTTCGGGGGTCTGGGCGTCGCTCGATGCCTCGTATTTTGCCGGCGGTCGAACGAGCCTCAACGGCGTGCTGAACAACGACCTGCAGCAGAACTGGCGCGTCGGGGCGACCTTGGCGCTCCCGGTGAACCGGATGAATTCGTTCAAGTTCTACGCGAGCAGCGGGGTCTCGGCACGCACGGGCAACAACTACGACGTGATTGGCGTAGCCTGGCAATACCGCTGGGGCGGTGGGCTGTGATGTCCTGGCGCGCTGTCGCTTGCTAGCGAGCGGCCGGGGTCGGGAAGTTCGAATCCCAGAGTCTCGCCTTACCTCGCCGGGATCGTCACCACCGGCGCGGCCTGCGTCGGGACGCTCTCCGTGAGCGAGAACATCATCATGAGGAACGTAAGAATGCGTTTCGATTGCTGGTCGCGGTCGTCGATCCAGAACCACTGGTCGCGATATCGAACAGCCCGCATGGAAGCGCTGATCGCGCCTCCACACAATCCCGCTCGGGATTCTGCGGGAGCTCCGCACCCGCACCAGGCCGACTGAACCAATGGAAAGCCCATGAAAGGAAGAACGATGGCTGAAGCACGCTTCCTACGCGCGATCTCGCTGGCCGCGCTGCTCGGCCTGGCGGGGTGTGCAACCACCTATCCGATGATGCCGACGCCGGTGCTGTACACCGGCGCGCAGGCGAAGCCGCTGTTCACCGATGCGCCTGCTGCCGTTCGGACGCCGCCGCTCGATCTGCTGTTCATCACCGACCGCGCGGCCGCCACGAGCCCAGGTGAGCCGGAACCGTACACGGAGGACCGGTCGCGCAGCATGGCATTCGGCTCGACGACGGTCGAGTTCGGCGAACACATTACCTGGGACGCGCTGGTGGAGCAGAGCCTGCTCGTCGACCGGCCGATCGCGCTGGATCTCACGCTTGGGCCGACGAAGGAGCTCGGGCGCTACCCGCGCATTCCCTACGCGGTTGCGATGACGCCAACCGGGCTGACGCGCGCACCCGCAGTCGTCGATGCGCACGAGGCCGCGAACCGGGAACTCCAGGCCGAAATCGAGCGTCGCCTGGCGCTCAGCCCGCGCAAGGAGATGGTGCTCTACATCCACGGCGTCGCCAACACCTTCACCGACGCAGCCCTGACGATGGGCGAGATGTGCCACTACCTGGGCCGCGAGTTCGTGTGCGGAATCTTCACCTGGCCCGCGGGCGGGAAGGAGGGCATCCTGTTCGGCTACCAGCAAGACTACGAATCGAGCAGCTTCGCGGTCGAGCACCTGCGCAAGGCGATCCGCACGATCGCGGACACGCCGGGGCTTAAGAGGCTCCATATCCTGGCCCACAGTCGCGGGACCGACGTGCTCGCCACGGCGCTGTCCGAGCTTTCCTTCGAGGCCTACATGCAGCAGAGCACGCTGCCCCAGCGCTTCAAGCTCGGCAACATCGTGCTGCTGGCGCCGGATCTCGACGTCGACGTGGCTCCGGCCAAGGTATTTGCCGTCGTGTCCGATCCCGACCTGCCCTATGGCGCGGCGCCGAACCCGCGCGTGGTGATCCCGCCCTTGGTCGGGTTCCACCTCACCGTCTACGTGTCGCCCGACGACAAGGCGCTCGCCACCTCGAGCTGGCTGTTCGGGAGCCTGGCCCGGCTCGGTCGCATCGAGGCCTCGATGCTGACCCCGGAGCAGATCAAGCTGGTGGACGAGTTGGGCTTCTTCGACGTAATCCAGATTCGCGGGACGACGGATTTTTTCGGCCACGGGTACTTCCGCTCGAATCCGAAGGCGAGCGCGGACCTCATCGCGATGATCCGCTACGGGCTGAAGCCCAACGAACCGGGCCGGCCGCTGGAAGAGATCAAGGGACCGTTCTGGCGAATCCCGGAAACCGAGACGACGGGTGATGCCGGCGGCGCCCACTGAGCCGTACGTGCGGCGTCCAGCTCGAGCGAGCGTCCGGATGCCCGGGCGACGCCTGCCTGCTCGAATCGCCCGGGGCGTAGGAATCGCCGCCCTGGCGCTTCTCGTCGCAGCGATCGGCATCTGGGGCCGCAGCAAGGGCGGACCGCAACTTCACTGACGACAGTAGCAAGCATTAACGCTCCGTTTACACGCGTACTCGACCAGCTCGTGCCGCACCTTCTCCGTCAACGTTCCGAGTTGCATGACTTACAGATCTTCCTCTACCAGCGCCTTGATGCGGCCGGACTTCACCGCGGCCACGAGCGCCGCGTGGTCGCGAATCGTCTGGTCCGCGTACGCGAGTGAAAAGTCGCCGATTGCCTGGTCGAAGGCGTCGGACTTGCCGAGATAACCACTGATCTTCGCCGCCCCGACCCCGGACTTGGCGTGAGCACGGGCGAGGACCGTGCCGCAAATTCCCGCATAGTGATTGAATTGCTGAGGGGAAGCTCCCTCCACCGGGATGGACATTTTCATGTCGCGCAACTGTCGCCCGAAGAAGTCGTAGCCGCGCCGCCCGCGCGTCCAGCCCAGGAAGATGTCGCTCGACGACTGCATCAGCCGTTGCCCCACGACGATCCGCTGGCCCTGGTT
>DATIYM010000037.1:0-14523 GCA_035517615.1 Gemmatimonadales bacterium | reverse complement strand
TCAACGGAAGGGAGGACCGGAAAAGCCTCAAGCATCGCGACAAGGAGAAGGCGATCGGCGAAGCGTATGAGCTGGTTCGAGCGTTACTCGCTAACGAGAAAGCGCTGGATGAACAAAGCGTGACGCTGGGGATGGTGACAGAGCTGTACAAGCAGAGCCCGGCGTTTGGGACTAAGAAACTACGTACCCGGAAAGCCGACACCCGCGCGCTCGAGCGAGTCGTGACGTTCCTGGTTCGCTCGCGCAACGTGGAAACGCTCTCCGAATCGGATGTGCAGCGTTTCATTCTCGCCCGGCGACAGGGAGACGGCTCGCTCCTCCGCGTTCAGCCGGGAAAAGTGGTCCGGGATCAAGCGATCGCATCGGATCTCGTGATCCTGCTGACGGCGCTGAATTGGGCCACGAGGGAACGGACGAAGGACGGGCGGCGACTCTTGAAGGAAAACCCGCTCCATGGCGTCCGGCTCCCACGCGAGAAGAATCCGAAGCGGCCGGTGATGCTGCATGATGTCTATCTCCGGCTGCTGGCAGTGGCGGATCAGATTCACCCGCTGCTCAAGCTCGCGTTGATCGTGGCCGAGGGAACGGGACGGCGTATCTCGGCGTGGTGCAACCTGCGGTGGGATGACGTGGATTTTCAGAACAGCACCATCCGGTGGCGCGCCGAGACGGACAAGACGGGATTCGAGCAGATCGTCCCGATGACCGAGCCCGTAAAGGAAGCGCTCGCCGCAGCTCGGCGGGCGCAGGGCGCAATCGGCAACACGCCCGTCTTCAGAGCGCCGAAGAACTCGTCGAAGCCGTGCAGTCGGCATCTGTTCGATGATTGGCTCAGGAAGGCGTACGAGATCACGAAGATTCCACGCGAGAAGTGGACGATGTGGCACTCGATACGTCGCAAATGGGCCACTGAACGGAAGGGCTACCCGGTACGCGATGTGATGGAAGCCGGGGGCTGGAAGAATGAAGAGACGCTGCTTCATTCGTATCAGCAGCCCGATGCCGAGACGGTGAAGCGAGTCGTGTTGCATCCGACGCAGCGGATTGTGAGCTGCTGAGCCGGACTCACAACAAAACTCACAACACGGGGCGCAACAGAAGAAAAAGCCCTACAGCAGAAGTCGCTGCAGAGCTTGATCTTCACTCAGTCGGGACGGCGGGATTTGAACCCGCGACCCCCTGAACCCCATTCAGGTGCGCTACCGGGCTGCGCTACGTCCCGAGCATCCTCTACAGGCTTGGCAACTTAGTTGGCCCGCGCCCCAAGAGCCACTCTCCGAATCGCTCCAACGCCGTACTCAGGGACGCTTCAGAAACCTGAAGTAGAACGCGGCGAATACCAGCACGAGCCCGATGTTCACCGCCAGCCGCTCCCAGAATCGGTTCCTGAAAAACAGGAAATCCACCGTCACGACGACGGCCGCCATCAGCACCGCGTAGAGTACCCTCATGGCCACTTCCCTTTGCGCCTCAGTGCAGCCGAAACTGAACCGGTAGCGAGATAGCCACGCGAATCGCCGGCCGCAAATGCGAGCAGGTTTGAATCGCGACCCGAGCAGCGCCATAGGGGCGGCACTCACGGCCACACTACATTGTCGCGAAAGAGCACGCCAGATGAAAGCCGCGATCGTCAACGCGCCACAAACGACCCCGGTCTACGGAGACTTCGCCGAACCGACCGCTCAGCCCGGGCAGACCATCGTCACGGTCACCGCCTCGGCGCTCAGTCACCTCACGAAGGCCCGCGCTGCGGGATCGCACTACAGTGCCGATGCCCGGTTTCCAGCGGTCGCTGGGGTCGATGGCGTGGGGCGCACGAACGAGGGACAGCGTGTCTACTTCGTGCTCCCGGAGGCCCCGTTCGGCGCGCTGGCGGAGCGCTCGCTGGTCCGCGACCCTCGTTGCATTACGCTTCCCGACAACCTCGACGACGTGACCGCGGCGGCGATTGCGAACCCCGGGATGTCCGCTTGGGCGGCACTCGAGGACCGAGCCAGACTCGAGCGCGGCGAAACGGTCCTCGTCAACGGGGCGACGGGCACGGCGGGCCGCGTGGCCGTCCAGCTGGCGAAATTTCTCGGGGCGGGAAGAATCATTGCCACCGGTCGCAATCAGCGCGAGCTGGAAGACGTGAAGCGCCTGGGCGCGGACGTGACGATTCCCTTCACCGTGGGCGCCGCGGAGCGGTCCGAAGCAGCCCTGATCGGCGAGTTTGCGCAGGGCATCGACGTGGTGCTCGACTATCTCTGGGGCGAAAGCGCCAGAACGATCATCGTCGCCATCGCGAAAGGGGTCGCCGAGGCAAGACCGGTTCGCTTCGTTCATGTGGGCGCCGCCAGTGGCGCCGAGCAAATCGAGCTACCGGGTTCCGCGTTGCGCTCGTCCGCCATTGCGCTCATGGGAAGCGGGCTCAAGAGCGTGAGCATGCCGGGGCTTGTACAAGCAATCAAGCGTGTGTTCGACGTGACCGTTCCGGCCAAGTTGCAGGTTGCCGTGAAGGTCGTTCCGCTTTCGGAGGTAGAGAAATACTGGAGCGCACCGGGCAAGCCACGAGTGGTATTCACGCTGGGCTCGAGCGCCACATGAGCTACGCGAGGCCGCTGTTGCTTTGCGGCACCCTGTCCGCAGTCCTTTATTCCGTTATGCTCGTAGCCATCCCGATGCGGTGGCCTGCCTACAGCTCCGCCTCGCAAACCGTGAGCGAGCTATCGGCGATCGATGCTCCGACGCGAGCGCTCTGGGTGCCGTTGGGTCTGGTGTGGACCGTGCTCTACGGGGCATTCGGGGTCGGCGTGTGGTCAGTGGGATCACACCGCGCATTGCGCGTCGCCGCGGGAGCGATCGTGCTCGCCGGAGCCATCGGCATCTTCTGGCCCCCGATGCACCAGCGCGAGGTGCTGGCCGCCGGCGGCGCAACGCTCACCGACACGCTGCACCTCGTCTGGACCGCGGTGAACGGGCTGCTGACGCTCGTTGCGATGGGGTGCACCGCGGCAGCCCTCGGTGGGCGGTTCCGGGTGTACGCGGTCGTGACGATGGGACTCCTCATTGGCGCCGGCGTGCTCACCTCGATCGGTGCGCCGGGAGTCCAGGCCAACATGCCGACGCCGTGGATCGGCGTATGGGAGCGGCTCAACCTCGGTGCGTGGTTGTTGTGGGTGTTCATCCTCGCGCTGACGCTCTTGCGACGTGGCGACGAGTAATGACTTGAATCGCCGCGGCCGCTCGGCCGAGGCTCTCGGGGGGCGCTAGACTAGCGCGTGGCCTTGCTCGAAACTCGGCGCGAGCGCGCCGCCTTTCTCGTGGTGTTTCTGGCTGGAGCACTCATCGTCGCGTTGTTTCCCTACGCGAGTGGGCTCATCGGCATTCCCGTGCTCTATGCCGTGTTTCAGCCGCTGCACGACTGGCTGGCGAAGCGCCTCCATGCCCGCCTGGCCGCGACCCTGGTCGTCGTGGTCGCACTGGTCGCGATTGCGGTGCCGGCGGTAATGCTGGCCGGACTGCTGGTGAGCGAGGCCCAGCAGATCACGACCGATTTCCTGGGCAGTCCCCTGCTGATCCGGATCTCGCAGCTGCGGCTCGGACCCCTCGACCTGGGGCCGCGGATCGCGATGCTCGGCGAGACCATCGTGAGCTGGCTGGGCGCCAACGCCTTTGGGCTGCTCGGCACTGCAACTCGACTCGGGCTGAACCTGCTCGTGTCCCTGTTCGGGCTGTTCTATCTCCTGCTGCGACCGGGCGAAACGTGGACCGCCGTCGCCCCCTACATCCCCTTCTCCCCGAAGAACGCCGAGCTGTTGCGCGCCCGGTTCCGTGACGTGACCACGTCCACCGTGATCGGCACCGGCGTCTCGGCCGCGGTCCACGGAACGCTCGTTGGCGTCGCCTTCAAGGCGGCGGGGTTGCCCGACGCGCTGTTCTGGAGTGTCGTGACCGCCGCGGTGTCGATTCTCCCCGTGCTCGGCAGCGCTATGGTGTGGGGGCCGGCGGGGATCGCGCTGGTGCTCGAGGGGCGAGTGGAAGCGGGAATGGCTCTCCTGATCTGGGGAGTCGCCGTCGTGGGCAACGTGGACTACGTCATCCGGCCATTCGTGTTCAAGCGTTGGGCCCATATTCATCCGCTCGTGACGCTCGTCGGCGCGCTCGCGGGACTGCCGCACTTCGGGATTCTGGGTCTTTTGATCGGCCCGCTCGCCGTGTCGTACCTGTTTGAATTGATTCGGATGTATCAGGAGGAGTATTTGGCCACAGCGGTCGAGGAGACATAGGGGGGAGTCCGGTGTCTCGCTATTGCGGTTGGGAACGGTTCCGGTCATGTCGTGGCGCCACGACCAGGCTGGGGGATTGCGCGGGGAACGGCACCAGGCACGATTTCAGGAGCGCAACTACATGAGGGTTCTGGTCGTAGCTAGTGTCAGAGAACTGGCCTCCGGCATCGGGGTACTCGGGTCATGCATGTTTTGCGTTCATTAGCGGTTCCCGCCGCCGCGACGGCGCTCGCGGCGGCCGTGTTGTGTGCGCCTGCGCCGCTCCACGCCCAATACTTCGGGCGCAACAAGGTGCAGTACACGGCTTTCAAGTTCGACGTGCTGCGTTCGCCGCACTTCGATGTCTATTACTACGGCGAAGAACGCGAGGCGGCGGAACAGGCCATCCGCATCGCCGAGCGCTGGTACACGCGCTATACCAAGCTGTTCAGTCACGATCTGCACGGCCGCCAGCCGATCATCCTGTACGCGAGCCATCCGGATTTCGAGCAGACGAACGCGATCTCGGGTGAGCTGGGAGAAGGCACGGGCGGCGTCACCGAAGCGATGAAGCGCCGCGTCGTGCTCCCCGCCGGCAGCTCGCTCCAGGAAACGAACCACGTGATCGGCCACGAGCTGGTGCACGCCTACCAGTACGACATCACGGGCGAAGGACTGGGGATGGGACAGATGCCGGGCGCGGCGCGCCTGCCCTTGTGGTTCATCGAGGGCATGGCCGAGTACATGTCGCTCGGCTCGATCGATCCGAACACGGCGATGTGGCTGCGCGATGCGGCGCAGCGGAAGAAGCTTCCGTCCTGGCGGCAACTGTGGGACCCGAGGTACTTCCCGTATCGCTGGGGCCAGGCGTTCTGGGCGTTCATCGCGGGACGCTACGGCGACGCGATGGTGGGCGAGATTCTGCAGCGCGCCGGACGGTCGGGCGACCCGCAGCTCGCGATCCAGCAGGTCACGGCGATGCGCGTCGATTCGCTCGTGAAGTTGTGGCACAGCGAGATCGATTCGGCGTACCTGCCGCTCGAGCAGCAAACCCATCCGCCCCAGGTGTACGGGAAGCTGCTCATCGGACGGGAGCATTCGCCCGGATTGAACGTGGCGCCGGCGCTTTCGCCCGACGGGAACAGTCTCGTGTTCTACTCCTCGCGCAGCCTGTTCTCGATCGATCTCTATCTGGCCGACGCGCACACCGGGCACATCAAGCAGCGGCTGATCGAATCCTCGCTCGATCCCCATTATCAGAGCCTCGAGTTCATCAATTCCGCGGGGGCGTGGGACGCAGCGGGAAAACGCATCGCGTTCGGCGCGGTGTCGAACGGCGCGGCCATCCTGACGGTCTACAACGTGGAAAAGAGCCGCAAGGAACGGGAAATCCGGCTGGATGACGTGGGAGAGATTTTCAATCCCACCTGGTCTCCCGATGGCCGCTACATCGCGTTCGCGGCGCTCACCGGCGGATTTACCGATCTGTATCGCTACGATCTGGAGCAGAAGCAGCTCGAGCGGCTGACCGGCGACCCGTATGCCGATATCGAACCGGCCTGGTCCCCCGATGGACGGGAGATCGCGTTCGTCACCGACGAGTTCACGACGAAGCTCGATACCCTCGTTCCCGGCGCGTATGAGCTGGCGATCATGGACGCGAGCACCGGAGCGATTCGGCGTGTGCCGACGTTCCCCCAGGCGACGAAGAGCGTCAATCCGCAGTGGTCTCCCGACGGCAACGCGCTGTATTTCGTCGCCGACCCGAACGGCATCGACAACGTGTACCGCATCGACCTGCCCACGGGCCACATCACGCAGGTCACGAACGTCTTCACCGGCGTCTCGGGCATCACGGACGTGAGCCCGGCCATCTCGATCGCGAGCCGCTCGGGACGCATGGTGTTCGGCGTCTACGAGCAGTCCGGATACAACCTGTACGCCGTCGATTCGGAGGAAGTACTGCTCGGGACCGACGTCACCGGCCCGCTGGCCGCGGTGAGCCCAGCGGTGCTGCCGCCGCAGGATCGCATCTCGGCCGAGCTGCTCACGGCGCTCAAGGATCAGGAGACCGGCCTGCCGACCGATTCCGGATACGTCGAGCGCGGGTACAGTCCGCGGCTGTCGATCGATTTCGTTTCGCAGCCGTCGCTCGCGGTGGGCGCCGACCGGTTCGGCACGTATGTCGGCGGGGGCGTGGCGCTGTTCTGGAGCGACATGCTCGGAAACAGGAACCTCGTCACCGCCGTGCAGATCAACGGGGGATTCCAGGACTTCTCGGGGCTCGTGGCGTATCAGAACACGAGCCATCGTTGGAACTGGGGCGTGGCCGCGCAGCAGGTGCCGTACTACTCGAGCACGTATGGCGCCACGATCGACCCCGGCGGCGGAATCACGGGGCCCGCCTATACCGAGACGATCAGCCTCTACCGGCAAACGAACCGGATGTTCGACCTGCTGGCGCAGTATCCGATCAATGCCGCGGAGCGATTCGAGTTCGCGGCGGGCGTCAACAACATGAGCTTCTCGCAACAGGTTGAGACTCGTTCGTTCGATCTGAACAGCGGGTACATCCTGTACGACTCACTCACGGAGCTCCCGGGGCAGCCGTCGATCACGCTCGCCACATCGAGCGCCGCGTTCGTATACGACAATTCGCTGTTCGGCGCCACGAGCCCGATCCTCGGCAGCCGCTATCGTCTGGAGGTCGACCCCGCGACCGGGTCGATCAATTGGGTGGGGTATCTCGTGGACTTCCGACGGTACTACATGCCGCTCAAGCCGTTCACCTTCGCGATCCGCGGGATGTCCTACGGCCGGTTCGGCAGCGGCGCCGAGGACCCACGAGTCACGCCGCTGTACCTCGGATATGCCGCACTGGTGCGCGGGTATGACTATGGATCGTTCAACGCGAACGAATGCCTGGCCACGAGCTGCCCGGTATTCGATCGCCTGTTCGGCTCGCGCCTCCTGGTGGGCAACGCCGAGCTGCGCTTCCCGCTGTTGGGCGTGCTGGGGCTGGGCAGCGGCTACTTCGGCGCCTTCCCCATCGAAGCGGCGTTCTTCTTCGATGGCGGCATGGCCTACTGCGGCGGTGGCAGCCCGCTGTTCTGCATCGGCGACAACCAGCCGGTGTACTCGACCGGCGCGACGCTCCGCCTCAACCTGTTCGGCTACGCGGTGGGCGAGATCGATTTCGTCAAACCGTTCCAGCGGCCGGATAAAGGGTGGTATTTCGAGTTCAGCTTGACGCCGGGATACTAGAGACAAACGGAAAGAGCTAATCCGTCCGTCGCCACACAGCTCTCGCGATGATCCAATCCACCATCCGCTCCGGCAACCTCAATGCCAACCGATCCAAGAACGGATGCTCGGAGACGAGCATTCGGATCGGCGGGCGGCGGGCTGTGAGCGCTCGCGCGACCGCGCGGCCGACCACGGTTGCCGCGGGGGCGTGGCGAGCGCCGCGCAATATGCGATCGCGGAAGTGGGTCAGCACCGGCTCATACACGGTGCCGTGGTACGGCGCGGTATCGATCCATTGCACCTTCTCCCAGATCCTGCTCTGGATTGTGCCAGGCTGTATGACCGTTACGCGCACGTCGTAGGGCACGAGCTCACGCCGCAGACTGTCCGACAGGGCTTCGAGTCCATGCTTCGATGCCGAGTAGGGACCCATGAAGGGCAAGGCGCTGCGGCCGGCGACCGAGCTGATGTTGACGATCCGGCCCCGCCTCTGTTTGAGGAGCGGGAGAAATGCCTGTGTAACGGCAAGCACCCCAACGAGATTTACCTCGAGCACGGCACGGAATTGCGCCAGTGGCAGGAGCTCGAGCGGGCCACCGGCAGGCGCGCCGGCGTTGTTGACGAGTGCCGCGAGCCCGCGCGCGCCGACAGCCTCGTGCACCGTGCGCTCGGCCGCCGCGATGGTCTCCGGTTTCGTGACATCCATCGTGACCGCCCTCACGCCGTCCGCTTCGAGCGCGGCCCTATCTTCGGGGCGGCGTATTGTTCCGAACACCGTGAACCCGATCTTTACCAGCTCTCGAGCGGTGGCGGCTCCGATGCCGGAGCTCGCGCCGGTAACGACCGCCGTACCACGTTCTTCCGGCAACATTAGCGCGCCCCCGCGGGTAAGAACTAATCCTCGACGGTCACGAGGCCACTGGTGCAGATCTTGCTCCCAGCGGTGCTCCGCCAGACGCACCTCACGACATACACGGAGCTCGCCATGAACCGACAGGAGTTCGTCACTGCCCTGGAACGTACGTGGGCTACCGCCGAGCGTTGGAACGGCGTCACGCGTCCGTATACGCCCGCAGACGTGTACCGCCTGCGCGGCTCGATCGCAATCGAGTATTCACTCGCCAAGTACGGGGCCGCGCGGCTCTGGCGGCTGTTGCACGACGACGATTACGTGGCGGTGCTCTCCGCCGTCACCGGCAACCAGGCGATTCAACAGGTGCAGGCCGGTCTCAAGGCGATCTACGTGAGCGGCTGGCAGGTGGCGGCCGATGCGAACAACGCGAGCGAGATGTATCCGGACCAGAGTCTGTACCCGTCGGACTCGGTGCCGGCGTTGCTGCGCCGGATCAATCACGCCCTGAAACGCGCCGACGAAATCCACCATCTCAAAGACGACCGCTCCCTCTACTGGTTCGCCCCGCTCGTGGCCGACGCCGAGGCCGGCTTCGGCGGGCCGCTGCACGCGTTCGAGATCATGAAGAATATGATCGCCGAGGGCGCGGCCGGCGTGCACTTCGAAGACCAGCTCGCGTCGGTCAAGAAATGCGGCCATCTCGGCGGCAAGGTGCTCGTGCCCACGAGTGAATTCATTACGAAGCTCACCGCCGCCCGGCTCGCGGCCGATGTGTGCGGGGTCGACACGATCCTGATCGCGCGCACCGACGCCAACAGCGCCACGCTGCTCACGAGCGATCCCGACGAGTACGATCGCCGCTTCCTGACCGGTGAGCGCACCACGGAGGGCTTCTTCCGCGTCCGCTGTGGCATCGAGGCGGCCATCGCGCGGGCGCTGGCCTATGCACCCTATGCAGATCTCTTGTGGTTCGAGACGTCCAAGCCCGACATGGCGGAAGCCCGGCAGTTCGCCGAGGCGATTCATCAGAAATTCCCGGGCAAGCTGCTGGCATACAACTGCTCGCCGTCGTTCAACTGGAAGCGGCATCTCGCCGAAAACCAGATCGCGGTGTTCCAGCGCGAGCTGGGGGCGATGGGATTCAAATTCCAGTTTGTCACCCTCTCCGGCTTCCACGCGCTCAACTTCAGCATGTTCGAGCTGGCCCGCGACTATCGCAACCGCGGCATGAGCGCGTTCGCCGAGTTGCAACACCGCGAGTTCGCCGCAGAGCCGCAAGGCTACGAGGCGATTCGCCATCAGGATTTCGTGGGCGTGGGGTATTTCGACGAGGTCACGCAGGTGGCGACGGGCGGCCAATCGGCGACGCTCGCCATGGAAGGCTCGACGGAGCAGGATCAATTTCACGACGGGAAGCCGAAGGCGTCGAAGCAGCAAGCGTGAGCACTCGGGGGCTGTCGGTTGACAGCCCCCGTTTCGCGTGGTACCTGCATCTCTAAGCGGTTTTTCGTCCTTCCCTTTGCCGTTCACCTACCGCTTGAAGGAGGCACCATGCGCGTTCCGGCACGAAGATCCTCGATCGTCACGCTGGTGGGAGTGTTGGGCCTGCTTGCCGCGGCCTGTCAAACCGAAACCCTAACGAGCCTCGCGGGCGACGACGGCGCCGCCGTCGCGCCGACGCCGTTCCCCATGTCGAGCGACGCGGTCAACATGGTCAAGACAGCGTCGCATCGACTGGTGAAGCCGTTCATGCAGCTGGCGCTACTCGGCAAGCCGCAATCGGGGATCGGGTCGTCGTCTCCGATCACGGACTCGCCGTGGGATCTGACGTATGTCGGCGGTCCGCTGGTCACGCACGCCACGTCCTACGACGTGTACGTCAACTGCGCCACGACAGCGGTCGATTGCTGGGGCTCGCAAGGGCTCTCGCCGGCCAGCTTCCTGCGAGACTTGAACCGCAGCGTGATTCTTCACGTCGCCGACCAGTATCTCGGCGTCCGTGCTCCCGGCCAGTTCAGTGTCGCCGAGCTCTCCACCACGGCCGACTTCACCGGCACACTCGCGGACTCGAGCATCCGGAACGTCGCGACGTTCGACGACGTCGCCGGCATCATCATCTCGGCGTTCATCGCCACCCGGGCGAGCGGGTATACCAGCATCTACCACGTGTTCCTGCCCAAGGGCACGGACATGTGCATCGACCCGAATACCTGCTATTCGCCTGACAACCCCGACAGCTTCGTCTTCTGTGCGTTCCACGGCAGCTTCGACGTCCAGAACCGGGCGGGACAGATCTTCCACCTGCTGTTCAGCGTCCAGCCGTATCAGAACGTCGACGGGTGCGCCATTCCCGGCCAGACGCCGCACGGGACGATCGATGCCACGGCGACGGCCCTGTCGCATGAGTTTTTCGAGACGATCACCGATCCGGACCTGGATTCCTGGTTCAATCTGCTGACGGGCAACGAAGTGGCGGATCTGTGCTTCGGATTCCGGAACAACGAGCACGTGGGCACGCACGCCTACGTCATTCAGTCGGAGTACTCGAACGCCGCGCAGCTCTGTACCGACCAGAGCTAGGGGGGGCTCAGAACCGGCTGCGCCAGAACTCGGCGGCGGTCGGGAACAGCTTCTCGGTGATCGTGGCGGTAACGGTCACGAAGAACCCGTGGCCGCCACGCACCGAGAAGTCGGGGTCGGTGAGGTCGCCGAACCGGTAGCCGCTCGCCACTTCGAGCCCGTTCACAGGCCGGAAGGCAAGCGCCGGCGCAGCATCCCACGTGGTCGCGCCCGTGGACCGCTGAATCAGCATGCGGCCGTCGGTGCGGAAGCGCATCCAGTGGTTGAGCGCGACATCCATCTCACCGCCGGCGTAGTCGGCCCAGGCGGTGAGCATCTGCGACGTGCTGTCGGGATAGACGGCGGCGCCTTCCGTGCGGCGAACCGCATAGCGCGCCGAGAACTCGAGCGCGCCGGTCGGCGTCCAGATCATTTCCGCCGCTCCGATCAGCTTGCGCTCATCGCCCTGGGGCGTCAGGACGGCCGTACCCATCGGATTGAGCGCGTCGGTCCACTGCAGCTTGGCCAGCATGTTCACCCGATCGCTCTTGACCGGCCGGAAGGCGAGGCCCCACAGGCTCGAGAGCTGCCGCGAGAGCGGCGCGGTGGAGAGCGCGTTCTGCGTGAACTGCTGCCGTGAGAGCAGCGCGAGCGAGCGATTGAGCGAGACGTCGCCCGCGACGCTCACGAGGCGCGTGGACTGGAGCGTGCCGTCCTTGTATTCGCCCCGCATCGAGAGCCGGTATGGACGATCGGCCGGCAGGAGTTCGAGACCCAGGCCGCCCGACCAGTAGTCGTCTTCGGGCTGCAGGAAGGGCAGCGCGCGGACCGGGTCCGTGAACGGCGCGGTGCTCACGCCGCTGCGTCGTTCGAACATCAGGTTGAGCGCCAGGCTCGGCGTGATATGCAGCTGGTTGCGCAGGCCCACGATCGCCGCGTTGGTCGCGCCGCTCGCGCCGCCCGTGACCTGATAGCTGCTGTACGCCTGGAATCCCGCACCGGCGTTGGCTTTCACGCCGAGGTTCGTCACGCCGTAGTCGCCGCCGCCGTTCGCATTGGTCACGAAGTGCTCACCCGCTTCGAGCGAAACCGACGAATTCAGGCGATACGATCCGCCGAATCCCCAGAAATCGGGCGTCAGCTCCTCACCCGAGAGGCTCACGTTGCGCTGGACCTCGGTGTAGAGCTGGAGCGGCTTTGCGGGCGTCCACTGCGCCTTCACGTTTCCCGCGGTCACATCGCTGAACCCGACGCCACCCACCAGCGCTCCCGTGGCCTGGTCGTTCGTGACACCGGCATCGAGCTCGAGCCCGTGAACGATCGGCTGCACCAGGCCGATGCGCGAGTGCTCGCGCGTCAGATCCTGGAGCGCGAAATCCTGGCTCGAGTACTCGCCGCGCAGCTCGCTGGCGCCGATCTTGAGCCCGCTCTTTACGCTGACTTCGGTGAGCCCCGGCTGGAGCGCGACGTTCGAGGGGTTCGTGAACTCGCGGTCCACGTGCATGAACCCGGCGCCGATGGTGAAGCCGCGGCCCACACTGTAGCTCGCCTTGGCGAGGGTGCCGAAGCCGGTCGAATCGCCCTGGGCGGCGTACGCCACTTCGGCGCCGAAATCGAGCCCGCCGAGACGGAACGCGCGCAGATCGCCGCCCACCAACCGGTAGGCATTCGCGGCCTGATCCGCGTTGACGACCGTCATGCCCACCCGCAGCGAGTCGAACCGGGAGTGCATCATCGAGCCCAGATCGAGGGCGGCGTGGCCTCCGGCCACGAGCCGCTCCTCACCCGTCGAGGCCGCTTCATACGTGGCCACGATGAACACCGGATTCCCCTGCGCGTCGGCGGCCGGAATCGGCTGCTTGAAGAGCACCGTGCCGGACACGTAATCGATTTCGTAGTCCACGAACCGGGTGAGCGCCTGCGTGGCGATGGCGCGCTCCGGGTTGGCAAAGTCGCGCGTCTCGATCCGCAGGTAATCGGTGCCCGGAATGATGCTGGTGCTGAGCTGATAGGGGCCCGACACGCCGGCGCCACGGATCTGCATCTGGCCGAGCGCCTGGGACGTGAGTGTGCCGAACCCGCTCCAGGCCACGGGTCCGGTCGTGACGTGCGCGGCGAAGCCGGTCAGCGAGCGATGATAATCCGACAGCGACAGGCCGCTCGCGAAATCCGTGGTCGCGAGATCTCCGTAGCTGGCCCAGTCGAAGCCGCGCTCCACGCGGGCGGACAGCCAGCTCTGCGAGGCGGTGTGCAGCTGCAGCTGGCTCGCATCGCCGAGCAGCGGGTACTGCGCTTCCGCCAGCGGATCGGCGCTGCGTCCAAACGCATCCTGGCCGTCGTTGATCGAGCGCGAATCGAGACCCACCGTGACGGACGTCCGGTCGTCCAGGCGACCGCGCGCCGTGATCGCGCCGTACGCGTCGGGACTCGCGCCCACGCCGACCATGCCCGACCCCGCGATCGTGATCGGCCGCACCTCGGGCAGGATTTCGAGCGGCAGCGACGCATGCGCCGATCCCGACTTCAGTTCCAGCCTCCCGCGCCGCACCTCGTGTCCAGCGCGGAGGTTCACACTCAGCCAACCCGCTGAATCCGAGAGCTGCTGCAGTCCGACCGAGGAGGGATCGGCGTCCGCCCCGACCGGCTCGGCGCCGCTGGCGCTCACCGTCACGTACGACGGCTGCACCACCGGCACGCCCCACGCGTCGAGCACGCGAACGCGGGCCGTGGCGATCGTGCGGCCATCCGCAGGGAGGGTCACGCGCGACTCGCTGATCGCAAACCGCGCGGGCGAGCCGGTCACATGGACCGCGATCGAGTCGCGGCTCACGGCGCCCCAGGAATTTTTCATTTCGACGCGCAGGAGATGCGGGCCGCGCGACAGCGGTATGGCGATGAAATCGTGAACGCCGTCGACCCGTACACTGCCGGAATCGAGCCGCTTGATACCGTCGAACAATTCGACCGACGCTCCAGCCTCACCCTTCACGCCGACCCAGAGATGATCGGTCGGCAGCACCACGCCATCCTCGGGCGCGAAGATGTGGACGACCGGGCCCAGCGACACGGCCGCTCCCTGGAGCAGCGTCGTGTGATCCGCGGGCCCCCTGGCACCCGGAACGCGCGGCATCCTCGGCGATGCCAGCGTCCGCGGCTCGAGCAGCCCGGGTTCAGTCCACGTCGTGTCCCCCGCGACACGCTCCAGATTCGGCAGCGCGGCGGCGAGCCACGGCGCGTCGATCGTCGACCCGTGCTGGACCGCAACCTCAATGGGCAGTCGATGCACGGGGGTCCACGGCGCCCACAGAATGGCGGTCGCCGAGTCGGGATGGGCCGCTGCCCATGCCACCACCCGATAGCGGCTGTGCGGGGCGTCGGCCGGGAACGGGATGCCCGTGTTGCCGAGCCACGTATAGCGAGTGAACAGTGAGTCGTCGACATAGACGAGCGCCGAATCCGCGGCGGGCGTGAACCGCAGCATGACGTCCATCGACGCTCGCGGATCCTTGCGCAACTCGACGTCGTACCGCGTACTGTGGCGTACGCCCATGGCGCTCGAGTCGGTCAGCCGCGTCGCGTGGAACCGCACGTTGATTATGCCGCTCGTGTCGCCCTGCT
>DATIYM010000036.1:0-25592 GCA_035517615.1 Gemmatimonadales bacterium | reverse complement strand
GCTCTATATCGCCCGGCGCCTCGTGCGAATGGCCGCGGAAGACGTCGGTCTCGCCGATCCGCGCGCTTTGTCCATTGCGCTGGCGGCCAAGGACGCCTATCACTTCCTCGGCACGCCTGAAGGCGAGCTGGCGCTCGCGGAGGCGGCGATTTATCTCGCCACCGCCCCGAAATCCAACAAGGTGTACGCGGCCTTCACTCAGGCCATGAACGCGGCGCGCGAGCATCCCGCTGAAGGCGTGCCGCTGCACATCCGGAACGCTCCGACGCCGCTCATGAAAGAGCTGGGCTACGGGGAGGGCTATAAGTACGCCCACGCATACGAGAACGCGTACGCGCCCCAGGAGTACCTGCCCGACGTGTTACGCGGGAGCACGTGGTATGAGCCGACGGATTCGGGTTACGAGAAGACCGTGCGAGAGCGGGTCGAATTATGGCGGGAACTGAAACGGCAAATGCGGAACGGCACAGCGGGGTGCTGAACGCGGCACATACGGCCGACGTGAGAGAGGTGCACCGGCCGCTCCTTCTCGCCCTATGTCTCGCCGAGGTGGCGGCGTGTGCGCTGGGACTGACGTGGCACCGCTACCAGTTCATTCTCGGCAGCCTCAACCGAAAACACGTTGCTTATGTTGTCATACCGGCGGTGGTCCTCGTGGTGTCGCTGATCTCCATCGCTCGATGGGTGGGACACACATGGGCCGCGGACCGGCGGACGCTCATTCTCACCGCGGCGCTCAATGCGGGCCCCTTGGGAATCGCGTTCTGTGGCGGAGAGCTCACTACCCGCTTGCTCACGGTACCGACCGCACTCGGCCCCATGATCCGCGGGGTCGTACTGCTTCCCAAAAGCTGGCAGGCGATGCGGGCTCGAAATTTGGCGCTGCTCGAACGGGCCCCCGCGAAGATTTCGTATTTCGTCGCCGATACGCTGCTCGGATGGTCAGTGGGCGCGAGTCGCCGCAGCACCGACGGCATGTACGCCAGCAGCGCGGAGGCGATTCGGAGCCCGGTTCCGGGCATCGCGTATTCCCGGCAGCGCGCTCGGCACACGATCGCCGTCATCGGCGATTCGTACACGTTCGGGCTCGAGGTCCCGTTCGCGGATTCCTGGGCGGCTCGGCTGGAGCACGAGCTCGGCCAGGATTTCCGAGTCCTCAATTTCGGCGTCGACGGGTACGGCGTGGACCAGGCGTACTTGCGATATGCGCGTGACGTTCGCCCGTGGCACCCGACGCTGGTGATTTTTGGGTTCATCGAGCACGACCTGTATCGGTCCATGTCCATCCACAACTTCATCACGTTCCCCGAATGGGGATTTCCGTTCTCGAAACCCCGCTTCGCCTATATTGGTGACTCGCTGGCGCTTCTCAACGTGCCAATTCCGAGCCCTGGCGCCATCGCCCGCGAGCCAACGGTGGCGGACTTGCCGTACCTCGAATTCGAACCCGCCTTCCACAGGTCCGAATGGACGTGGCAGTGGTACGATCGTTCGCGGCTTATTCGCTTTGTCTTGTCGCGTTTCCCCCCGTACTACGCGGACAATCCGCTCGCGGACCTCCCGACGGAATTGCGCGTCAACTTGGCTCTGCTGACGCGTTTTGCTCACGAAGCGCCCCGTGACGGGACAGTGCCACTGATCGTGTATCTCCCGTCGCGCGGTGACTACATCGGTTGGGACCGGTCCGAGAAAGACAGCGTCCTTCGCCAGCTCGAGCGGGGGGGAATTTTGTTCGAAAACCTGACGAGTTGCCTTGGCACGGCAGGGGGTGCGCAGCTCTTCATTCCAGGACATCCCCACTATGCGCCGAGCGGAAATGCCGCGGTCGCGGGCTGCCTGCTACCCGTGGTCCGGTCTATCCTGACCGGTCCGGCCAAATAGCTGGAAAGTTCGATCGCCACCTGTAGCAGGCTCGCAACAGGCCGTCAGGCACGCATGTTCAAACCGGGGGCAATCCCTTTTGATTTCATGGGGATAACGCGGTACTGATCGATAGCGTAGGCATAGCCCGCCTCTTGCCGAGGCGCGAGAGTGAACATGGAAACATCGACCATGGCGGCCTCTCCGATCCTCGGCGCTGGAGCAGCGACGAGACGACCTTGTGATGCGCTGATACTCAACGCGCGGCTCAGGCAATCGCTAGTCGCAGTCCGCTCGCTCGGTCGTCGTGGGTTCCACGTTGCGGCCGTGGATACCGAAGATCGCGTCCCGACGTTTGCATCGCGCTGGTGTCGTGAAGCGCTGGTGTTTTCGGCGTCGGAGGGAACGGAAGCCTATCTCGTCCATCTGGAGGAAGTGCTGCGCTCCACCGACCGGCCGGTGGTGATCACGTCTCACGACGGCACGATCGCCCTGCTGCGGCGGCACCGCGCGCGACTGGACGCGCTGGCACAGGTGGCGCTTGCTCCGGAGCCTGCGCTCGCAATTGCCGTCAGTAAAGAGCGCACGCTGGCCGTGGCGCGGCAGCTCGGGATCCCTATCCCCCGCGCGGTCACGATCCGCGGGGACGCGGATGTTTCCACTGCGTTGAGAGAGATCGGTCTGCCGGCTGTGCTCAAGCCTGATGAGTCATGGGTATCTTCGGGCCGAGGGACCACTGGGACGTGGATGGGCCCGCGGCTCGCGACGACGGCCGATGAGGCCCGGTACGTGGCCGCGGCTATGACGGGCGGCGGGGGGACGGCACTATTCCAGCAGTTCCTTACGGGCCGACGCGAGGCGGTGAGCTTCCTCCTTTCGAAGGGCGTTGTCCACGCCCGCTTTGCGCAGTGGGCTCGGCGAACACGGCCGCCGCTGGGCGGCGAATCGATCATCAGGCAAAGCATTGCGATTCCGGACGATATCGGCGGGTTCGCCGAGTCGCTCGTGCAAGCGATCGGACTGGACGGATATTCCGAGGTCGAGTTCCGCCGTGATGCGCTCGGTGTCCCTTACCTGATGGAAATCAATCCGCGGCTCTCGGCATCTGTGGAGGTCGCGGTGCGCAGCGGGGTGGATTTTCCCTATCTCCTCTATCAGTGGGCGTCGGGCGCCGCGCTCCCCAAAGCCGCAGGATACGCGCAGGGCCGGTGGATGCGGCATCTCGGTGGCGACATAATGACGACCATCGAGACGATCGGCGAGCGCGGCCGCCCGGGGGTCACCTCGCCGTTTCGCGCCCTGCTGGACTTCGGCGCCAGCTTCTTCACGCCCATGAGCTATGACTACGCGGATCATCGCGATCCGCGACCTGCACTTCGCGCGAGCGCGAACTTCACCCGGTACGCGCTCGATCGCATCGTCACCCGGGTAAGGAAAAGCTTCGCATGAGCCAGATGTTCGACGCGGTGGTCGTCGGTGCGGGACCCTACGGCCTCTCGACCGCCGCGCACCTCGCCGGTCGCGGTCTCTCCGTCGGGGTGTTTGGAAAGACGCTTGATTCGTGGCGCACGCACATGCCCAAGGGAATGGTCCTGCGCTCACACTGGTGGGCGACAAACCTGTCCGATCCGCGTGGCCGGTACAGCTTCGCGCGCTTCTTCGACGTCTCTCCCTACAAGGCCGGCTACCCCATGCCGCGCCAGGCGTTCGTGGACTACGGTCTCTGGTTCCAACGCAACGTGGTGCCCGATGTGGATGAGACGCTGGTCGCGACTGTCGAACGAGGGAACGGCCATTTCCGTCTGGTGCTCGAGGATGGACGCGAGCTCGGGGCTCAGGCCGTCGTGATGGCGACGGGCCTGACCGGGTACGCGCACCGTCCGGCCGAGTTCGCGGAGCTGCCACCGGACCTCGTGTCCCATTCGAGCGAACATGCCGACTTCGAACGGTTCCGCGGCAAGCGCGTCATGATCGTCGGCGGCGGCCAGAGCGCCGTCGAATACGCGGCGTTGCTCGCCGAGGGCGGAGCGCAGGCGCATCTCGTGGCCCGGCGACCGATCGCGTGGCTCGAACCGGACCACGTGCTGGAGCGGAGCCTGTGGGAGAAAATGCTCGCGCCCAAGGCAGGGATCGCTCCCGGATGGGTCAACTGGGGCCTCGACCACCTTCCATACTTGTTTTACCGCTTCCCGCAGTCAGGGAAGGACCGCTACAACGCGCGCTATTTCTCGGGCGCGAGCGATTGGTTGCGCCATCGCGTCATCGGCAAGGTCGCCCTCCATGAGGCGTGCACAGTGCTGCGCTTCGAACCGCTGGGGTTCGGCATGGTGCGCGCGACGCTCTCGAACGGCGATGCGGTGGACGTCGAACATGTGGTGCTCGCCACGGGCTTCCGTCCCGATCTCACCCGCCTCGGGTGGATCAATCCGCCCTTGCGCGAGGCGATTCAGACCTACCGGGGCAGCCCGCTGCTCTCGCACTGGTTCGAAAGCTCCGTTCCGGGGCTGTACTTCATCGGCTTCAGCTCAATCCGCACCTTCGGCCCGCTGTATCGGTTCGTGGCCGGGTGCCCGGCGGCATCACGCCGCGTGGCGGCGGCCGTCGAGCGGCAGCTCGCCGGCCGTCGCACGGTGCTGCCCCGTCCCGCGCTCCGGCATACGGTCGTCACGCAGGGAAGCGTGTGAATCGATGTGAAGTGCGATGACACGGCGAGTGTCAGTCGTCGTATCGATCGACACCGAAGAGGATAACTGGGAACCGGCGCGGTCGGGCGTTACGGTCGAGAACATCCGCGAGTTGCCGCGGCTCGACCGCTTCTTCGAACGGCTCGGCATCCGCGGCACGTACTTCGCCAGCTATCAGGTGATGACGACGGCATGGGCGCGGGATCTGATCGCCGGTCTCGCGGCGTCGGATCGCGTGGAGGTTGGTGGACACCTCCATCCCTGGAACACTCCGCCGCTTCGGGAACCGTTCACTCCGCGCAACACGATGACCAAGAATCTGCCGGGCGACCTGCAGTTCGAGAAGCTGCGCACGCTCACTGAAGCGCTGACCGCTCCGCTCGGCGCGCCACCGAAGAGTTTCCGCACCGGGCGGTACGGTATCGGGCGGGACACGGTCGCGGCGCTGACGGAGTGCGGATATACCGTGGATTCAAGTGTCACGCCGTACATCAGCTGGCGCGAGTACGACGACGGGCCATCGTTTGTGGGCGCACCAATTTCGGTCTACCGGCTCGATCCCCACGACGTCACGCGCGCATCACCGTGCGGCCCATTGATCGAAGTGCCGATCTCATGCGGCTTCAGCCATCGCCCGTGGTCCTTCTGGGCTCCGCTGTACCGTACCCTTCAAGCTCCGATGCTACGACGCTTGCATTTGACCGGCGCCCTGGCCCGCCTCGGAGTCGTGCAGCGCATCATCCTGAGTCCCGAACTGCAATCCGCGTCAGAAATGGTGACCCTGGGCCGGCGGATCGTTGCGGAAGGACTGGAGCATCTTCATCTGACGTGGCACAGCCCGAGTCTCCAACCCGGGCTGTCCCCCTTTACCCCCGGAAAGGCGGACGTGGATGCGCTGTATGGCAAGGTCGAGACGTTTCTCGAAGAAATCAGCGCGATCGCCGACCTTGCATTTTGCACAGTTCTCGAGGCGGCGCAGGCGCTGGTGCCGCGGCTACGACGTGACGAGCCTCACCCCGAGACAGCCCAGGTTCGAACCTGAGCGCAGGGAAATCCTCACCCTGCCCCATGCCGCCGTCTTGCCGGAAGGGCGCCCGGCGGATACCGTAGTGGCGCAGGGAGGGGACTTATGCCAAGCCATGCCGCTGCAGCAGGCCATGTGACCGATCCGAAAACCGACCGCCTCCGAATTTTGCTCGCCGACGACCATCTCGCCGTCCGCGAGGGTCTGAAGGCACTGCTCGAGCGCGAGGGGATCGAGGTCGTTGCGGAAGCCGCCGACGGCAAGGATGCCGTTCGCGCCGCGCTCGAACTTTCCGTCGATGTCGTGATCCTCGATTTCGCCATGCCGGGACTGAACGGCGTCGAGGCGGCGCGCGAGATTACCGCCGCCGCTCCCGGAACGGCAATCATTCTCCTCAGCGGAATCACCGACACTCGCTTCGCGCTCCAGGCGGTGCGCGCCGGCGTGCGCGGCTTCGTCATGAAGATGCAGCGCTACGAAGAGCTGCTCGAGGCGATTCGCGCGGTGTCGCGCGGCGGATTGTATCTCACGCCCACCGCCTCCAAAGCCATGGTCGAAGCGTGTGTCACCGAGGATGCCGAGGGACGCAAATCACTTTCCCCGCGTGAGCGCGAGGTCGTCCAGCTCGTGGCCGAAGGACGGTCGAACAAGGAAATCGGGGAACAGCTGGGAATCAGTGTGAAGACGGCCGAGTTCCATCGGGGACGCGTAATGGAGAAGCTGCAGATTCACAACACGGCCGGGCTGGTGCGATACGCAATCCGGGAGGGTCTGATCTCGGCATAATGTCTCCCCGGGTGATTCCGGGGTCGCGCCCGGGGTTATGCCCAGTATCGCCCCAGCGGTTTCGCGTTCCATTCTTGTCGTACTCTTGTGCAGCATGTTGTGACGAACATCGCCCTTGTCCCGGAATTGTTTCCGGGGGAGACTAGGTGCTCCGCGGCGCTGACCCAAGTGTTGCTGCTCGACCCGAGGGATCACTGAGCGCACCGACGCAAGAGCGACTTGCCTTGGTGGCGTGCGCTGATCACTGGCCCGCTACCGCGCTGCACAGCGTGCTCCAGCCCGCGGGATACCAGGTGGTGCTCGTGCGCACCGGCGCGGCTGCGGTCGTGACTGCTCGGCGGCTTGCGCCGGACGTGTGCTGGATTTGGTCCAAGCTGCCCGATGGATCTCCCGCCGACATCTGTCGTGAGCTGCTCGATTCTCGCGCCGTCTCGCGCAGCACGCCGATCCTCGTGATGGGCGCAGCGCCGCTGTTACGCGCGGAACGGCTCGACGCGCTGCGGGCCGGAGCGTGGGACGTCGTTCCGTTTCCATTCGACGCCGAAGAACTGCTCCTCAAGCTCGAATCGTTCGTGCTTTCGAAGCGCGAATTCGATCAGGCGCGTGACGCCGCGCTTCTCGACCCCAAGAGCGGACTGTACAGCCGCCGCGGCATCGAGCGTCGCGTCGAAGAGCTGCTCGCCGACGCGGTGCGCCGCCGGGCTCCCCTCACCTGCGTCGTGCTCGCGGCGGATCCGCAGCTCGAAGACAGTGCGGCGTCGACCTCAGGCGCTCCCGAAGTAGGCGATCGCGTGGCGGGACTGTTGCACAGTCGCGGACGGCTGTCCGATTCGATCGGCCGGTTTGGCGAAAACGAGTTCGCCGTGCTCGCTCCCGCGACCAATGCCGAGGGCGCTCTCAAGCTGTTCGAGCGGCTCACCGGCGTGGTCGAAACCACCCCGCTCGTCACGTCCGTTCCACTGCCGCGCGTCTCGGTGCACGCCGGATTTGAGGTCCTCGATGAGTTCGGCTCCCCTCCCCAACCCGCCGACCTCCTGCGCCACGCGCGGGCGGCGCTCGAGCAGGCCCGGGTCGCTCGCAACGCGAGCCGCATCGAGCGCTACCACGGAAACGGCCACGGAGCGGCGAGCCACACCTAGGAAATGCCCCTGCGCCGGCCTAGCAAGACACCTAGCGTAACGGCGAGTGAGGGATACATTTCCTCGCCCTTTTCCTCTGCATGATGGCACAGGAGCGCGCGGCTTTTCGAGGAACGAGCACTGCTGTTACCGCTCACGTGGGACACGCCGGGCCTACGACGGGATCATCGGTCGTGGCTCAGCGGATCCTTCGAGCGGCCGCGGAGCGCGTGTCGTTGGACGCTGAGAAGCGGGGCCTCGCCGCTCCCGAGGAGCTGGCCGAGCTGACGCGAGCGCTGGCCGCGAGCGTGCACTGGGTTCGGACGGCCCCGGGCGCCCGCCTCGATCGCCGGCTGCGCGCGCCCCTCGCGCGTGAGCTGCTCGATGCGTTGCGCGACGACGTGATCCACACCGGATCGCGCGACCGTGCCGCTGCCGGCGAAGTCCTGGGCATTCTGGCGGACATCGATCGGCTGCGCCGCGTCATCGAGCCGCTCGAGTCTCGTCCACTGCTCAATCCGCAGACCGGATCCGGCAGCCTCGATCTCTTTCTGGCGATCGCGCAGAACGCCAGGTCTCCGCTCGATTCCATTCTCTTCTTGGCTGAGACGCTCGAGCGCGAGTTGAGCGGACCCGTCAACGAGACGCAGCGCAAGCAGCTCGGGTTGATCTACGGCGCGGCGCTTGCGTTACGATCGGTCATGAGCGACGCCATGGACCTCGCCCGGCGCGGCGCCGATCGAGCCGCAGACGATCCCGTGCCGTTTTCGATCCAGGGTCTGCTCGAATCGGTGCGCGACCACCTGCAGCCGATCACTGGCGCCACGCCGCTGACGTTGCGATTCGCGCTTCCGTCGGCCTCGACGCGCGTGGGGCATCCCGTCTGTCTCACGCGGGTGTTGCTGAATCTGGCGGCGCATGCGGTGCAGACGAGTGAGCCCACGAGCGCGCTGCTTGCCGCCGAAGAAGTGGGCGTCGACCGCATCCGCTTTACCATCGAGCACAGCGCGGACTTCGCGGACGCGGAGCGCGGTGCGTGGCACAGTTACCGGCCCGCGCCGCGCGGCCAGCGCGAGCTGTGGCTCACGCTCTGCGCCGATTTGATCGAGGGGATGGGGTCGGACCTGAAGGTCGACGGCCAGCGCTACGCGTTCGAGCTGGACCTTCCGATTTGGCGGGAGCCTCGAGCGGTCTAGTGGCTCGCGGTTCTCGAGCGGACCACCGCGACTGAAACGCTGGCGTCCGCGATCCTCAGGGTGGCCTTTCCGAGCCCCGCGGGGAAGAACGTCAAGGTAGCCGCCGTACTGCTCGAGTCGACTCGCACGATCCGCAACAGGCGCGGGTCGACATTGAATTGCTGGCGCATCTGCTCGAGCCCTCGCACCAAGCTCCCCAACGTCAGCGCGTTGCCGTAAGCATCCCGAGCGGATACCCGCAGGACGAATGGCGTGTCCACGGGCACCACGATGCTGCCGCCGTCCACGCGAATGCCATTCTGCTCGATCATCACGACCGCATCGGCGCTTGGCTCGACGCGAAGCGATACGCTCTTCCGCACCGAATCGGCTGTTCCGGTCACGGTGGCCGTTCCCGCCTGCATCCCCAGCGTCACGGTAACGCGCACCCGCCCCGAGGAATCCGTGAGGGCGCTATCCGGCGTTACGTCGGCATTGTCGCCCCGGAACGCCACGACCCGGCCCGCGAGCGGTCGTCCGGTCATGCTGCGCACCTCGAAGGTCAACGGCTCGCTCAACCGCTTCCGCACGATGCCGCCGAGCACGGCGCCGCTGACGAATCCCGATCGGGTGTCGGAGACCTCATCGGAATACAGCACGGGCAGCTGAGCCAGCTGGTCGCCGCGAATCACCACCGCGAGGGTGCCAGCTCGTCGAATCGCGAGACGTGCGATCGAGAACACCACGGTGCCGGACGAGTCGGTCGCCTGGGCAATCGAATGGGAGCCCAGGGGATCGCCGCGCAGCTGCACCGCTTCGCGAGCGAACGTGTTCCCGAACGTATCCGCGACGACGGCCGTGACGGTGAGGGGCGCGTCGCTGGGGGAATTGATGAGATCGAGTTGAGCGGGTTGAACCGTCGCCACCGCCGGAGCCCCGGGATGCACCACGAGAGTGATGGGCCGGGCATTGGTGATCGCCGCTCCCACAGGCAGCGCGGCGTTCAGGGTGTACGTGCCCGCGCGGCGGCCCACCAGGAAGTGGAAGCGGGCAATCCCGTTTTCATCCGTCGTCGCACCCGACTCGAATCCCTGACCACGCAGCAGGACATCGATGCCCGCGCGAACCAGTCCGGCGCGCTTGAAGAGAATCGCCACGCTCGCTTCTCCACCCGCGGGTGCTTCCACCTGCGCCGTCAACGGCGAGGCGACGAGCGCTGCCGCTGCCACCGGCGCCGCATGACGCTCCCTGCATCCGCCAATGCTCGCGAGCACGTCGGCCGAGGCTCCGAGCGCGCGCAGATCGGCCCAGTCGCGCTCGCTCGGTTCAAACGCGAGACAATTGCGCCGGATCAAATCGGCGACCTCGGTTTTTGGAATCACGGGATTCGAGAGCAGCCGGACCACGTCGGGCTTCCGAAGCGGCTCGGCCCCCTGGGCGGCGAGCGCCGCGGGGATTACGAAGAGCGGGGCCAGCACGAGCGAACGGAGCGTCACGGGCGTGGGCACGCCGAGTGCTCGAAACTTTTCTCGATGTCATCGACCTTGGCGTAGAGCGCGTGGTCCCGAGCCTCGCGGGCCGAGTCGAGCACGCCGCCGCTCGCGGCGGTGGTCGTGTACGCGGTCCAGCGCTCTTCCACCATCACGAGGCCGTCGGCCAGGTCGGCGCACTGCATCTGATGGCTCTGAAACATCCGGTCGCGCAATTCAAACGCTCCGATCGCGAGCTGCAACGTGTCGGCGAGCGCGCTGAGCGCGGGCCGGGCAGGTGCAGCGGTTACGGGGGCCACGGGCAGCACGGTGCTGCGACTCGATCCTCGGAGCAGGGGATATCCATAGAACCCTGCGAGGAGGAGCGCGCCGGACACGAGCGTGCCACCCACGATCTTCCCCGCGGCTCCGGATGTGCGCGCGCGCTTCGCGGGGGGCGAGGAAAACTCGTCGGCCGCGTCGTCCGGTATGACCAGCAGTCGTGGCGGAGGGAGCTCGCCGTTTGGGCCTGTATCCAGGTTCTGGAGCCCGTCCGTAGCCCGATTGGCCATGATTTTCCCGCCGTGTCGATGGGGGCGACCGAGCGCGATGAGGGGCAAGTTCCAGACTCAAGCGGGCTTGGTCCGGCCTCGAGGCCGGCAAAGCTGTGTCGAGACAATGCCTTGAGTCGTCTTGAGCCGGGATCGCCGCGGGTGGCGTGGACAGCCTTGTTGCGCCGACGCAGCAGGTCGATACGGATTTGGTACTTTGGTCTAACTCCCACGTCGACAGGGATTTTGTTAACGTGCGTGGAGCAGCCTCATGCGAGGTGCGGCGTATCCGTCAGCTAATTGAGATTCAGCCTTCGGTTGAGCGGGCATACCTGATCGGCGCCCCGCGCAAGGGATCGGGCGAAGCGATGCAGGTCGAGGAGCATCTCGAAGAGTTGGCGCGGCTCGCCGATACGGCTGGTGCGGAAGTCGTGGGCCGGGCGGTGCAGCGCATCGAAGCACCCAATCCGAATTACTACATCGGTCAGGGCAAGGTCGAAGAGCTGAGGTCCGTGATGAAGGACACTCACGCCACGTTGCTGCTCGTCGACGAGCCACTGTCGCCGGCGCAGGGCGTGAATCTCGAGAAAGCGCTGAACGTGCGCGTGATGGACAGGACGGAAGTGATTCTCGACATCTTCGTGACCCGCGCGCGCAGTCACGAGGCCAAGATGCAGGTCGAGCTGGCGCAGCTCGAGTATCTGTTGCCGCGCCTGACCCGGATGTGGACGCACCTTTCGCGTATCCGCGGCGGCATCGGCCTCCGGGGCCCGGGTGAGACACAGCTCGAGACGGATCGCCGGGTCATTCGGCGCAAGATCGGCACCCTGCGCCGCCGGCTCGAGGGCGTGGCCGACCACCGCGCCAACCAGCGCATGGGCCGGCGCGCGCTTCCCGGAGCCGCCCTGATCGGCTATACCAACGCCGGGAAATCGAGCTTGCTCAAGGCGCTGACGGGCGCGGACGTGCTCGTCGAGGACCGCTTGTTCGCCACGCTCGACACGGTCACGCGTGAGCTCGATGTCGGCGACGGATATCGCTTCCGTTTGAGCGATACGGTCGGCTTCATCCGCAAGCTCCCGCATCACCTCGTCGCTTCATTTCGCGCGACCCTCGAAGAAGCTCGGGGAGCCGATCTCCTGCTACACATCGTGGACGCGTCACATCCGGCCTGGGAGGAGCAGGTCGGGGTCGTGGAATCGGCGCTCGAGGAGATGCAGCTCGGGCGCGTCGTCTATGTGTTCAACAAGTCCGACCTGCTCCCAGACCCGCAGGCCTTTCTCGCGAGCGTGCGCGAGCGCTATCCGCATGCCGTCTTGAGCTCCGCGGTCCCGGGCGGTGGTTCGCGGATCGGAGCAGGCGTCGAGCAGCTGCGCATGGTCCTCCGGAACTCCGCGCAGGCATTGCGACCGCTGGCGCGCGTGCGCGTGCCGCTCGGCGAAGGCAAGGTCCTCGCGACGCTGCACCGCGAGGCCGAGGTCGTGCACGAGCTTCAGGAAGACGGGGTGGTGGTCGTGACGGCGCGAGTCGAAGCCGTGCTGCTGGGACGCCTGCGACAGCAGAGCATTGAGGTCGAGATCATCCCGTAGGCTGAAACGCTCCCGCTGGTGGCCGCGACGGGCCGCGGCGGCGCTCGAGAATTTGGCGGACGATCACACCGCCGCACACACCCGCCACCGCGGCTACCCACTCGCCGCCTGTTGTCGGCTTCAAGTGCGTCAGCCAGGGCATGACCCCGAGCGTTGCGGATCCGGTTCCGACACTCCACACGATCAGGCGTCGGCGTACCCAGAGCCCCAGCGGTAGGAACAGCGCGCCAATCCAGCACAGGCCGATCGAGCGCAGCACGCGCGCAGGGAACCACCCAGGATAGAGCAGTAGAGTCCAACCGCTTCCGGCCGTCCAGCCGAGTCCGCATGCCTGCCGGTTTCGCACCTGAAGGCAGTGGCCCGTTGCCGTGGTCCAATGGGACACGACCACCGTATCGCCCGGCCGCACCGCCTGAAGGGCGCGGCTGAGCCGCAGGCTGGGCTGCTCAAAACGCCACGCTGTCGCGCGCATATAGTAACGGTAGACGAGATCATCGTAGCTGATTCCGAACAGGGCGATTTCTCGTTGCTCCTCATCGACGATTCCAAACAGCGGGGCGAGCCCACGGGGAGCGGGGCCCGCGCGCAGGCGCACGCGGAGCGGCGTTTCCTGGGCCAAAAGCGCGCGCACCTCGCCGGGATTGGCGAGTTGTTCTGAGGGCAACGGCAACGCGCCTAGCCGGGCGTCCTGGATTTGCCCCGTATAATGCGGCACGCCTTCGTAGACCGGAGTCCACTCGCCGAAATACGTGGACCGGGGAAACGTGGGTTGGAGCAGCACGCCGACGATGGCGGTGATCGCGACAGGCAGGAGCGCGAGCGCGGCGGTCACGAGACCTGGGCGGCGAACGTGTTCGCCGTGAGCGATCAGTGCTGCCCGGCGGGCCGTTATGGCGCCCAGGAACGTGCCCAGCGTATTCGAGACGACGTCGCTCAGGCTCGAGTCGCGGCCGGGGATGAACAGTTGCGCGACTTCCACGGAGGCGGTGAGCAGCGCGCCGGCTACGACGATTTTGCGCAGCGGCATCGGTCCCCACCCGAGTGCCATTCCGAATGGGACGAACAGCAGAATGTTGCGCAGGAAATCGGCGCTGCCGCGCTCACCGCACAGCAGGCACGTGAGGAGCACCGGCAACTTTTTCTCGTTGGACGGCCAGAGCGTCAGGAAGGCTATGGTGACGAGCGAGAGCGCGAGGGCGAACGATCGCCACCCCAGACGGCGGTTCACGACCCAATTTGGCGTGGACGTGGCGCCTGGGGCGAGGGACCTGCACTGCTGATAGGAAGACGAATGTTCGTGTTTTGCAAGTCGGGAACGATCAACCCCGTAACACTGCTGGGCAGTTGAGGAGCCAACGAATCGAGGTCGAGATCGTCCGGTGACAACTCGCGATCGTCAGGTGTTTGAATCGAGGGCTGTGCCAGCCATCCGGCAGAGGTAGCTCACCGACGACGCAACGTGCGACACCGCCCGCCTCAGCTCTTCTCGCCACCCGTCTGAGCCGTGTTTCTCGAGCGGCGGGGTGATCCATTCCTGCGATGTGTCCCAGGGCCGAACGGAGCCGTGCCCACAAGACCGGGGCGCGATGCCCACCTCCCATAGACGTTGCCCAATGCGCACCGATGGGCAGCGGCGCTCGCCCGGAAACAGCTGCAAGGCGTAATGGCGTTCGAGGATGTCGAGCACGGCCCCGGGTAGTCGCGGGCGCAAAGCGTGAAGCACTTCATCGGGGACGCAAGCGCCGACCAGGTTGCGCGCGAGTCTCAGCGTCCAGTAGCAGCAGGTATTGGCGCGGCTCGCGCGCGCCAGGATGACGAATCTCCGCCAGTCCAGCGAGGCCCGCGTGAGCAGGTCCACATCCCGGAACGCACGCCACGCTCCCCATTCCATCTGATGAGCCCAGGCGAAGTGAATGCAAGCATGGAGCAGGCTCAGTAGCGGATCGGGGACGAGGACGGGACGCCCATGTACATCCGTCTTCTGGCCGCTCTCCCACAAGGCCGCGCTGTTCAAGTGAAAGGGGTGACCGCCGGCGAGCAGGTCCGTGTGCAACTCAATGCGGAATCCTTCGCCGCGTCGATCTACGAGAGGGGGCAAGTGTTGATGTGCCGTGTAGCGCTCCTCGGGCCAGCGATCGGCGGGCCAGGTCCAGTCCTGCATTTGCAGCAGCTCCCACGCCTCCCGCGAGCGCTCCGGGCGTAACAGGAGGTCCACATCTCCCATCGGCCTCTCGGCGAACGACGCATAGACGGTGTACGCCAGCGCGCTGCCTTTGAGCAGCATTACGTCGATCCCACGGGAAGCGAGGAGCGCGACGACCTCGCATAAGCGATGTTCCAGGCGCAACAGCCGAAACTCCGCCACCATCGCCAGTCGATGCCATGCCGTCTGGACTTCTTGGGTGAGCTTGCCGCTGGCGAAGCGCTGGAGCCGTCGCCAAGCGATCGGCGTGGCGCCCTCATCCTCGGCCAGCGCCAGCAGTCTCTTCCAGTCGAGCCCGGTGTCCAGAGTGTGGCGTGCGACCGCATGGTTCGCGGTACTTCCGGCGGTGAAGAGGAGCAGCTGTGCCTCACCCGAAAGCCGAGCACGCGACGTGAGTGTCACGGCCCGCAATCAGTACTGCGCCAGGGTGCCGGCCTGGCGGGCGTAGCGCATTGCCCACGCGAAAGCGAGCAGGCTGATGGCGAGCAGGCCGATTCCCAGAGCGGCGAGGATGGCCACATCCGGCAGGATCGTCTGGAGGGGCATGGGGTCGATCAGCGTGCGCCGCAGCGCACGAAGTCCGTAGGTCAACGGCAGCACGGTCGAGGCGCCATGCAGCCATGATGGAATCACGCGGGTCGGGTAGTACGCGCCACCCAGCAGAGCCGACGCGGTCAGCACCGCAGACGGAAACGAACCCGACGTCTTGAACGCGAGAACGAGTGAGGCGCCCAGAATCGCGAATGGAACATGGGCAGCGAGGATAAGAAGAAGGATCGCGACCGCGGGAACCAGTCGCACCCAGACGACGTGCGCCCCGAGCGCCCATGCCGCGACGAGCACGATGCCACCTCGTGCGAGCGTCAACAACACGGGAAAGCCCATGAGCCCCCCGAACAGCACGGGCAACGAGGTCGGAGTCGCGAGCAGTGCTTCCAATGTTCCCCGGCTAATGCCTGCTTGGACGGCCTCAGGGAGCGTATTGACCGCGGTTGCAAGCACCAGAAGCGCCACGGTGCCAACGACCAGGAACGCAAAGTACTGGCGGCCTTCCGTGGCGATGGCGTTGGTCATCGTCGGCTGGAGGGCCTGTGCCACGAAATACAGCGGCACAATCGTCACGACCATACTGCAAACCCACACGAGGGTCCGCAAACGGTAGCTGGCGGTCGTGAGCCCGTCGGCGCGGATGAGGGCGAGGATCTTACGCACGTCGCAATACCCGGTCGATCAAGTCGGCGAGGGACAGCTCGATCCGCTCGCAGCGCGCGATTGCCACGCCGTGTCCGATGAGCGCCCGCAGCAGGTCGGACACGCGTGTCGGTCCGCCCGGCACGTCGACCTCGACGACGGACCAGCCATCGAGTCGCGACTCCGGGGTGGTGTTGCACGTCGCTCCAAGTTCGGCGAGTGTGGACCACGTCAGCCAGTGATTCCCTCTCGTCCACAGGCGGTAGCGCTCGTCTCCGAACTGGTCCCGCAGTGCTTCCGGCGCACCGGTGGCCAGGATTCTGCCGCGGTTCAGGATTGCGACGCGGTCGCACAGCTGCAGGGCCTCTTCGGTGTTGTGCGTGGTGAGCACGACCGTGCACCCGCGCCGATCCGCGATCTCGCTGCGAAGAAACGCGCGGAAATCTCGTGCCGATATCGGATCGAGGCTGCGGGTAGGCTCGTCCAGCAGCAGCACCTGGGGCTCGGCGATGAGTGCCCGCGCGATGAGCAGCCGCTGTCTCATTCCCGACGAGAAGGCGCCGACGGGTTTCGGGCCCTCCGCACCCAGGCCGACCACGTCGAGCAACTCCGTCACGCGTTGCTGCAGCGCGGCGGAACGGACCTCCTGGAGCACCGCGAACAGTCTCAGGTTCTCTGAGGCGGAAAGCCGCCAGTGGAGGCTGCGCTCGTCCGCGATCACGGGTGCCAGAACGCGACGCACGCGAGACGCGTCGTCCACGACGTCGAAGCCCGCGACGCGAACCGAGCCTGCGTCGGGCAGTGTCAGCGTGGCGAGAATCTTGGCGAGCGTCGTCTTGCCGGCGCCGTTCGGTCCCAGCAGGCCAAAGAACTCCCCACGCCGGACTTCACAGTCGATTCCGCACAGCGCAGCTGTCACGTCGCGCTGCAGCGGGTGGCGTAAGGCGTCCCGCAATGCTCGGGGCACGGGAAAACACTTCGTGAGGCCCCGAATGCTGATGGCCGTTTCGGTCGCGGTGAGCCGGGCGGCGTCCGCCCGATGGGGGACGACCATTGTGGTCACGCCGTTACGGTCTCGCGTTCAGGTGCACGGTGCCATTCGCCAAGCTGCGCGACGACAGCCTGGATCGACTGGAAGTCACGCGGGAATTCCAGACGATAGACCGGTACTCGAGCGGCGAGACGCACGGCTGCGTCGAAGACTTGCCCAGCCTCCGACCCTCCCAGTAACGCGCCGATTTTCGCATGGCCGATGAGCGACAGGGCGGCCGGGACGGCGCCGACCCGCACGCGGTTCGCGATTGACACGATGGCACCGGGGTCTTGGGGGGCGAGGAGGTAGACGGCGGCGAGCGGTGCTGGCTCGCGCGCCAATATGACATCCGGCAACGAGCGCAGCGTGCGCTTCACGTCGAAGGCAGGGGCCCCCCTCGCTGGGTCGTCCTCGCCCACCTGAGTGACCGAGTCGCCCCACAGCCGCACGCTGTGCACGCCGGGCCAGACGCGCGGCCGGGCTTCGTCGGGGTCAATGGCGAGCGTATCGTCGCTGAGCAGACGGCCGCCAGCTTTTGCCATGCACAGGGCGAGGGTCGACTTCCCCCAGAACCGCGGCGCCACCAATCCGACGGCCACGTCGCCCACGACGACTCCGCTGCCATGCAGACAGTACATGCCCCCTGCATGCAGTGCCGCCGCAAGCACGCGGCCGATCACATGGAGCCGCACCATCTCGATATCGGGGTTCGGAACCGGAAACCATGTGATCTCCTGGCCGTTCCTGGAGACATCGAACGTTCCGGTGTCATCGTCGTAGGCGAGCCGATACTCGGAGGCCGATCGGTACAGCCGAGCGATGGTACCGCCACCGATGTCCTCCTCCCCCAGTAGCTCCGCAGCGCGCACGGGAATGGGCTCGTCGGACACTCGCAGTGTCCAGCGGGGCGTCTCATGTTCCACCAGATCGAGGTCGGGGAAGTCGATCTCGGAGCGGAGACAGTGGCCGAAGATGGCGTAAGTGCGCATGCGGGGTTCGAAGCGCGGTTGGGAGGCCGCCGAAGCGGCCTCCCAATCCTCTTACTAGGAACCCTTCGTGCAGGAGGTCACGCTCGGCCCAGTGCAGATATCCACAGCTGTGGTCGTCGCGGTTAACGTCAGCTCCCGCACGGTTCCAAACCGCTCTACCGTCGGTTTGGCGTACATTGTCTCACCCCCTTCGCAACAGGAAGCCGAGCAGCTCGCTCGGCGGAGCACGGCCGGACGGCCGCCAACCATGGGCGCGATCACGAGCCGCGAGCCGCGGTTCCAGACAGCGCCAATGTGGTACCGGTCTCGATGGGATCATCGACGGCATTGTCGGAGCGGAGTTGCGCTCGCATCCAGAACTCCGCGTGCAGCGTGCACAGCAGCGCGAAGCCGACGTCCGGATCGAGTGTCTCGAGATAGCCGTCGCGCGCCCGAGCCAACACGCCGCCATCCACGATTCCGAATGCCGCCAGGACCCACGAGTCTCCCGCTTCCTCGAATAGCCCGGGGAAGCAGTCCCGCGTCTCGCGGGAGAAATACCCGCTTGCAACGCCCGTGCGAACCTTTCGTGGGGCCAGCACGTGCTCCGGCAGGACATCACGCATCGCGCGGCGGAGCAGGCGCTTCGTCTCACCCTGGGAGCACCGTTCCTCGCGCGGCCGTCGCGCCGCGAATGCAATGACACGCTGATCGTAGAGTGGTGAGCGCAACTCGACGCCCTGCGCGAGGCTAATGCCCGAGATGACGCCGAAGGTTCTCGGAAAGAACGGAACGCTGAGATAAAACTCGGCCTCGTACGCCCAGCAGCTTTTTCCCCTGCGCGGCAAAGCGTGGCGTCGCTGCCGCTCGCGCAGGGAACGGGTAAGACCGGGAGGGATCCACGGGGGACACCAACGCTCGTAGGTCGCGTGGATGCGTCGTCCGCGGCGCAGAGCCGTTGCGGCGTCGAGGGTGCGGGGTGACAGCCGCGGCTTCACACCCCAACGAAACGCGTCCCTGAAGCCGCCGAGGCCGAGCGCCCGCGATTCCCTCGCGAATGCGATCCATCGTCCCCTGCATAGCAAGTCAGCAAGGAACGCAGGGCTGACTTGGAAGAGTTGATCGCCGCCGTTGCCGTCAAGGGCAACGTGCGTGCCCACGTACCGACACCCCTGCGCCAGCGCACGGTTCAGATTCTCGAACGCGTGGCCGCCGGGCTCGTCACGCTCGGCGGCACGCACGGCCGGTCTGTCGATCAACGGAACGTTCGCGATGTGTATCCAGTGTGGGCGGGTCACAAAGTGCCGGGCCACAGCGGTGATGAGGTCGTCTTCGTGGCCGGGGTCGCCCGCGGGAAAACTGAGGGAGACCGGTTGCAGCTCGCGTCCCGTGCGCCGTGCTGCGAGGGCCCGTTGGCCGGCACCGAATACCGCGGTCGAGTCCCATCCGCCGCTCATCCAAACGCCCGTGACGCCCGTTGCTGCGAGCCGTTCGTCCGTTGCCCGCTCCAGAAGCTCCAGAAGCTCCTGCGCCGCATCGTCGAAGGCAGGGCTTCGAGCGGGCTCGCTCGTAGGTGGGAACCAGACCTGTTTCGTGCGGAGCCCGCTCTCCGGCGTCCAGGACAGCGCCCAGCCGGCCGGCAAGAGCGAGACCGCCCGAAATGGCGTTTCATCTCCCGACGACCATAGACCCGCGGCGGCTTCGGCTACGTGCTCGACGTTCAAGTCCCGCGGACACGCGGGCAGCGTCAGGATGGCCGCGACGGTGGAGCCGAGGATAAGAGAATGACCGAGATCGGCGTAGTGGAGAGGCCGCTTGCCGCCTGAGTCCCGGGCGGCAAAGACGCGTCCGCGACGATCGTGCAGGATGAACGCGTAATCCCCTTCGAGATGCTCGACCAGGCCATCGCCCCACGCGCGATAGGCCGCGAGAATCAAGTGACTCGCGGTCGTGCCCCCGATCCGCACGTCGCGCGCCACGAGCTTGCGTCGCAGGTCGTTGCGATAGTAGAGGGAGGCGTCCGCCGCGATGACGAGGTCGCCCTCGTCTACGACCAGGACGTTCCCGGCAGAGTCGTCGCCCAGCTCCCAGCCGTAGCGGGTGACGCCGATCGTGCCAGCCGTCGCGGTCCACACTTCCGAACGATCGTTGCCGCGTGATCGCATCTGCTCGAGCATGCGAGTCACTAATCCGCGATTCCCCGCGTGCGCGCCGCGATGGAACATGCCGGCGACGCCGGTCACCGCTTCACCACTTCGAGGCGCGCCAGCTCGTCGAAGGCCCCAACCCGCGGGTCCGCGAGTACCTCGCCCCCATACTCCACCCACGCGTGCGCCAGGAAACGCCCTTCCTGCCAGCGCACGCCGACGCGAACAGAGCTTCCCGTGAACCCGCGCGACCGTAGCATGCTCTGCAGCGCAATCGCCCGCACGAGACAGGTGGGCCGAAACACTCCATAGGCCGCGACGCGGGCCAAGGCGAGCGCGAGCCGCGCGGCCGCGGCCGTCACGGCGGCACGCTGCGCCGCCGGTTCCGAGGAGGACGGCACGGGCACGAGCAGCCGGCCCTCGGGGCGCGTGCGCACTGCGAACCAGGCGCGGATCAGCGCGCCCTGCGCCCACGCGAGCTCACGCCACTCGGCTGGGCTGAGTCTCAGCAGCTTGCGCAGTAATCCGCGATTCATCGGCTGAGCGACCGGTGAAGAGAACGAGCCCGTGCTGTGCCAGCTCGGTGAGCAAGGCTCGCGCGTCGTCGTAAATCACGTCGGGCGCCACGTCCGGGTGGATACGGCGGAGCTCGGCGCAGAGATCGTCCAGCGTCGCGTGTACGGGTGGAAGGTGTTCCCAGATCCACGAGCCCACCGGGTTGAGGCCGTAGTAGATCTCGTCCCGGGTAGACAGGACGACGGCACCCTCGGTTACGGGGCGGTAGATGACATCGGGGTTCGGGACTGGTAGAAGCATGCGTAACCCGTTGGGATGACTCGTTGCCGTTGAGCAATTCCGAGACCGATGATCCTGGCGGCAAGTCGCTGCGAGATGGAACATTGCAACCGCATATGACAATTGATGTTAGTGCAACCGATTGGCTACCGAGAAAACGAGCATCCAGCAACGTCCCATGTTGCGCCTATGCAGCGCGCCAATCGATTGTCGGTGATGACGCGGCCTACGATCGCCGGCTTGTTGTTCCGGATGGGGAGTGTTGCGCGGGCAACACAGCCTGCCTTGCTCCGAAGCACGGGATGAATGGCTCAGATCATGCCAACCCACGACTGCACAATGGCCTCCACGACGATGACTCAGCCGTCGCCCCGCCCGGATACCGGGCGTACGGATTCCTCGCCCACGCTCGAGTTGGCGCGCTGGAAGCGCGTGCTGTTTTCGCTCATCCTGCTCTGCTTTACGCTGGGCACGCTCGAGCTTGGCGCGCGGCTCTATCTCCGCGTCTTCGAGGGGTACGACGGGAAGCATCTGATGCGGTACGTCTTCGATCCCTACAAGAATGTTCTTCCGACCCCGAACTACGTCGACACGAGAGGCGTGCACCACAATGCCCAGGGGTTTCGTCGAGCGACCGAGGTACCGGTCACGAAGCCGGCGGGCACGTATCGCATCTTCTTGATGGGGGGTTCCACGGCATATGGCCTCGGAGGCATGTGGCCGCAGCTGCAGCGTCAATTCGTAGTCGTGCGAGACTCAGAGACGATTTCCGCGTACCTCGAGCGTCTTCTCCAGGACTCGCTTCCTGGCCGGAAAATCGAGGTGATCAATGCCGCGATCACGAGCACCTGGACGCATCACCATCTGATCTACTTGAATCAGACGATCCTGCAGTACCACCCGGACATGGTGCTCTTTCTCGATGGCTACAACGATTTCTACTTCCACGACGAGGGGCACGATCAGTTCGAAAGCTATCCGTACCAGTCGCAGTCGGCCTTGATCATGGGGGAGCCCACGCTGTACTCGCTGCTGTACATGGACGCGTGGTGGCTGTTCCGGCGCAGCGCGTTCGCGAACCTCACGATGCGGGCACTCCGGACCGTGAAGCAGCTCTTGGAGCGGCATACGAATCGCACGCCCGTTGACATCAACCAGGCGATGGCGGGGTTGCGAGACGTCTTCCCGAGAAGCGCGCTGACGATGGATCGCCGCATCGGGCTCATCCTCCGCGACGCTGGCGTGCGCGCCGTCTTCATGCTGCAGCCGATGCTGATTCTCGAACGCGACCGGAAGCCGATGCCTTCAATCGAGCGGAAGCTGTTTGACTTCGAGGTGGCCTCGTACCTGCCCAACTACGAACAGTTCATGCTTCAAGCGGTTCCGTACGTTCGCGCTCAAGAGGAGGCCACGGCGCGCGACGTGGGAGCGACGTTCCTCGATCTCACGGGTCTCTATGCGGGCGTGTCGCGGCAGACGTTCACGGATTACTGCCACCTCACCCCGCTCGGGAACGCGATCCTCGCGCGCTATGTCGCGAGCCGAATTCTGCCGATGATCCGTCACGACGTCCACGGGCTGCGGCCGGTGGCGTTCACATCAGGCGCCCACTAGGTGGCGCAGGCTCAATCCGGAGAGCCAGGCACGGTAGGCATAATCCGTCATTCCCTCTGAGACATTGATGCGAGGCAGTGCCCACGGGTCGGTCGCGCTCGTCACGAGGCCATAGTCCAGCGTCAGAGCCGCACGATATCCCGCCTCGCGAATCCGCTCCCGAACGCGCCGGTCCCACCGGCCATAAGGGACGGCGAAGCAGCTCGGTACCGCCCCTGTTTCCGCGGCGACAACGTCGCGGCTCGCGTCGATCTCCTCAATCAACTCGCTATCGGAGAGCGTCGGCAGGGAACGGTGGGTAGCCGAGTGCGCGCCGATTTGGATTCCCTCACGTACGGCGGCGCGAATCGTCCGCCAGTCGGCGGCCCAGCAGTCACGTGGAACCTGGGGGACGGGCTTGGCCGACCGCGGCAGTGAACGCAGAATCAGCTGTCCGTCGCCACGCAGCTTGCCGAGCCACAGCTCGCGCTGCTCGGCATTCGTGGCGGCGACGATCGAGGGGTGATCCCACCAGAAGGATGCCGGCTGCGCGGGTGCCTGGGCGATGACGAAAACCGTCGGGGTGATCCCGAGCTCCTGCAGCGCCGGCCACGCGTGGCGGAACACCCCGACATACGCGTCGTCGAAGGTGACGCAAGCGGCTCCCGCGAGCGAGCGTCCGGCGGCGCGGCGATCGAGCAGCTCGTCCAACCCGAGCACGTCGTAATGCTCGCGGAGCCAGCGCATGTGGCGTACGAACCGCCCCAGGGGAACGTGCAGTCCTGGAGCAGTGTCGCCGTCGCGCAACGGCTCGGCTACCACATTGTGGTAGCAAAGAATGACGCCTGCTCGGGTAGACCAGCGGCGCAGCCACGATAGGCCAGTTGCGTTCAGTCCGGCGTAAACGAGTTGGGTGATCATCGGGCGCAGGACGTTTCGTTTGGCAATATCCCTGCCATGGGATTGAATCCAATGCCTCAAAGAAGGTATTACCTGGGTAACGCCTTGCAATTTGCATTGGCCAGCACCAGTGGGAATGGCGAGGGCAACTTTTCCGTCTGCGAGTACAAGCAAATCCTGCAATGGGTTGCCTGATTCGCACGTGCTGTGCCCCGCCCGAGGTTGACTGGCATCACGGTCTTTTCCCTATCTGGCTTTGTAGTTTCGCGCCGTTCCGACCACGCTGCTCAGAGCAAACCCGCCGAAAGGCGGTGACGCAGAGCTACGGAGCTACGGCGAGTCGCACTCGCTATGCTAGCCGAGCCGCCAGCGATTCGATCACAGATCGATACTGGCGGCTCGTGGTTTTTGGGGGAGACCGGTATGACCTTCATGCACAAGTTGTCGCGACGGCTGGCGCAGACGCACGAAGCGGGACTGCTCCTCCCCGGGCTCGTGCTGCTCCTCGGAATCCTCATCGCGTGCGAGATCCCCACGGTCGCCGCAAACCCCAATGCAGTCGCGCAGCTCGTCGTTTTCCCTGAAAGCCTCACCCTCGATCCCGGACAACGCACCGTGTTCCGCGCGCACGGCGTCACCGCAGCGGGCGACAGCACCTCAATCCTCGTCAGCTGGACGGCGACGGGCGGCACGATCGATCAGAGCGGGACGTTCACAGCCGATACCTCGGGAGGCGATGTCTCGGTTACGGCCACGAGCCCCACGCTCAAACTGTCCGCCTCCTCACACGTGCACGTTCGCCCGCACAGCGTGGCGTCCCTCGCGCTCTCCCCATCCATCGTGACGATCCCGGTGGGGCAAACGACGCAACTGACGGCGACGGCGTTCGACACGCGCGGCAACCCGGTCTCCGGCGTCCTGGTCACCTGGTCCAGCAGCAACACGGCTGCCGCGATCGTGAGCGGCAGCGGGCTAGTGACGGGCGTCGCGGCGGGCAGCGCGACGATCACGGCTGCGGGTGCAGGACAAAGTGCCACCAGCGCGATCACGGTAACGGCCGCACCGGTGGCGTCCGTGACGGTCGCCCCTGCGTCCGCCGACGTCGCCGTGGGCCAGACCGTTCAGCTCACCGCGACGCCCAAGGACGCGAGCGGAAATACCCTCACGGGGCGCGTCATCACCTGGACGACCGGCAACAGTGCGGTCGCGACGGTGAGCAGTTCGGGGTTGGTCACGGGACAGTCCGCGGGGTCGGCGACCATCACGGCGACGAGCGAGACGATAAACGGGACAGCGACAGTCGGGGTCACGCTGGTCCCGGTCGCGACGGTCAGTGTGAGCCCCGCGCCGGCGAGCGTCGCCGTCGGTCAGACGGTGCAACTGTCGGCGACTACACGGGATCCGAACGGCAATGTCCTCACCGGCCGCGTCGTCACGTGGAGCAGCAACAATACCGCTGCGGCCACGGTCAATACGAATGGGCTCGTGACCGGAGTGGCCGTGGGCTCGGCGACCATCACGGCGACGAGCGAAACGAAGAGCGGGACGGCGAGCGTCACGGTTACGCAGGTGCCGGTCGCCTCGGTCACCGTCAGTCCGGCCGCCCCGAGCGTCAACGTCGGCCAGACAGTGCAGCTCACCGCCACCACGCGCGACGCGAACAACAATGTCCTCACCGGCCGGGTTGTCACGTGGAACAGCAGTAATACGGCTTTCGCCACGGTGAACACGAACGGGGTGGTGACCGGTGTGGCCGCGGGCTCGGCGACGATCACCGCAATGAGCGAGACCAAGAGCGGTACGACGAGCGTGACCGTCACGCAGGTGCCGGTCGCCTCAGTCAGCGTCACTCCGGCGACCGCGAGCGTTGCCGCCGGGCAGACGGTGCAGCTGACCGCGACTACGCGCGACGCGAACGGCAATGTCCTCACCGGCCGAGTCTTCACGTGGAGCAGCAGCAACACGGCCGTCGCGACCGTCAACGGGAGCGGACTCGTGACCGGCGTGGCCGCGGGCTCCGCGACCATCACGGCGACGAGCGAGACGAAGAACGGTACGGCGAGCGTGACCGTCACCTCTTCCGGGGGCGGCGGTGGCACGATCCTGTTACAGGAACACTTCGAGGACAACAACTTCGCGGCCCGCGGCTGGTACGACAATCCGGCGATGACGGTGACCGACACCGAGCACATCCCCGGTAGTACGGCGGCGCTCGAGATCCACTTCACGCAAGGCGCGACCCAGCCGACGTGGGGCGGTGTCTCGCGGCGTCTCTTCACTGGCTCCTCTACGATGTACCTCAGCTTCTGGGTCAAGTACAGTGCCAATTGGATGGGATCGGGCACTCCGGACCATCCGCACGAATTCGAATTCCTGACGAGCGAAGAGGCTTCCTATGCTGGGCCAGCCTACACGCACCTGAGCGCGCTGGTCGAGGACAACTATCAGAACGGCGGCGTGCCACGGGTCTCGCTCGTGGACGGTAAGAACATCGACGAATCGAATA
>DATIYM010000035.1:0-65597 GCA_035517615.1 Gemmatimonadales bacterium | reverse complement strand
ACCTGGGTCGGCGCGCATGGCAAGATCGCGGTCGATGCGGCGGCGCTCATCAGCGGCGAGAAGCTGCGTGACGGGTTCGCGCGCGGCACAGTACTCGAGGCCGACAAGTATCCGCAGATCACCTTCACGATCGACAGCCTGATGAACATCCGGCACGGTGGCCGCGATACGGTCCATGCCGATGCCGTTGGGTCGCTGTACCTGCACGGGACCACCAAGCCCCTTACCATCGCGATCCAGGAGTGGCATGATGCCGGCGGGATCCGCGTCCGCGGGCGGTGGTACATGACCGGTAACGATCTCTGGAGCAAGTACGGCATCTCGAAGATGGCGCTCGGACTGGGCGTCGGCATGGGCATCTGGAAGCAGCTGTGGATGGGCGTTGATTTGGTGCTCCGTCCCCAACCGCTGTAGTAGCCAGAAACAGTCGCACGGGAGAGGCCCCGGCACCGAGCCGGGGCCTCGTTTTTTTGCCGCTCGCTCGCCGCCGAAATAGCGCGTACGTTTCCCTCTCGGCAGTTACTCACCAGCGGAGGTTCTCAAATGGGGCGCACGTGTTCTGTCCTGCTCACCGCAGTCGTTGCGACTCTGGCAATCGCACGTTCGAATCCGTTGGCCGCGCAAGCGACCTCTGTCGACCCCGTGAGGGCGGCTCGCGGCCAGCATTTGTGGGATTCACGCCAGTGCCGCGGCTGCCACAGCTTTGGACGGCAGCAATCCACCGGTCCGGACTTAGTGGGGGTCACCGACCGTCGCAGCCCCGAATGGCTGCATGCCTGGCTCAAGAATCCCAGCGCGCCCGACGACCCCACGGCACGGGCGCTGCGCAAGCAATACGGCTCGCAGATGCCCGACATGAGTCTGACCGATGAGCAGGTTGATGACGTGATCGCCTATTTGGCGCAACAGAGTCAGCTACACGCGAAGAAGTAGTCCGCGACGTGAGAGGCCCCGGCCTTGGAGCCGGGGCCTTTGCACCAGCAGTATGTTTCCAGCAAGCCCGTACTCGCGGGAGGAATTGGAAGTGGGTCGCATGTGTTTCTTGTTACTCACGCTGTGGATCGCAACGGGAGTCGATCGGGCGGCGCAGGCGCAGGCGACCATCGATACCTCCCTGGCCAGCCGGGGTCAGCACGTGTGGAACGTGAAGGAGTGCGGTGGTTGCCACGCTTTCGGCCGGCAGCAGTCGACCGGCCCCGATCTGGTTGGGGTCACGGATCGCCGCAGTCTGGCGTGGCTGCGCAAATGGCTCAAGGATCCCCAGGCGCCGGATGATCGGACATCTCGCACCATCCGCGCGCAGTATGACTTGCAGATGCCCAACATGGACCTGACCGATCAGGAGATCGACGACCTCATCGCATTGATGGCGGAGCAGACCCGCTTGCACGCGAAGAACTAGGCTGTGTGTGAAGACAACGAGAGGAAGAGGAGAACCACCCCATGGCTCGCACCACCCGTACCCGCAACGACCGCTACGCTGCCAAGCCGCGTACCAACTCCCGTAATTCGTCGGCGCCGTCCGCCCCTCCGGCCCCACGAGTCCATTCGTCCCCTGCGGTGGAGCGCGAGCCGGAACAGCCGCGCATCTATCAGACAAAAAACGATTTGCCTCAAGCGACCCGCGTGCAGGTCATCGAGCTGCTCAACCAGCGGTTGGCCGACGGCATCGACCTGCAGACGCAGTGCAAGCAGGCACACTGGAACGTGAAGGGGCCGACCTTCATCGCGCTGCACAAGCTGTTTGACGAGATCAACGAGGATGCGGAGGAGTACGTGGATCTGATCGCCGAGCGCGTCGTGCAGCTCGGCGGCGTGGCCGAGGGGACGGTGGGTGTCGTCGCCGAGCGGTCCACGCTGCTCGATTACCCGCTCGGCCTGTCAACCGGCGCGGAGCATGTGGCCGCGTTGTCGGATGCGCTGGCCGGGTTCGGCCGTGCGGTCCGTATGGGCATCGGCGAGATGGACGAGCTCGATGACGCGGACTCCGCCGACATTCTGACGGAGATCTCCCGTGGCGTGGACAAGTGGTTGTGGTTCGTGGAGGCGCATCAGCAGGCGTAGCCGCACCCACGCTGTACCAACGACGAGCGTCCGCGGGTAGATTGCGGGCGCACGTGGTGGCTGTAGCTCAATCGGTTAGAGCGCTGGACTGTGGCTCCAGAGGTTGCGGGTTCAATTCCCGTCAGCCACCCTTGCCGTTGCCGTCGCTCCGTTCAACACGGACACGGCCCCCCGCAGTGCAGGTCGATCTGCTGCTGTTGCTGGATATCCTCCGAGCAGGCTTCGCCACCGCCGACATATGAACGATTCTCGAAGTAGACGAAGCTGGCAAGCGCGGCAGCGGTGGCGGCCCCGGCGAGCAGGGCCGTGCGTCCATAGTCCGGCTCCCGCGCGCGCATCGAGCGCGCCTGCGAAAGCGGCATCTCCTGGTACGCGCCGTCGACAAAGCCGGCCAAGGTGTCGCCGCGCAATTGGGGATTGACCAGCACAATCGACACATCGTCCGATTTCGTGACCCACACGCGTTCGAGCGTCTTGCTCGAGAGTTGCGCGGCCTCGACGGGGCGCATCTTGTGGCAGGCGGCTGCCGCACCGACCAGCAGGGGCAGACAAGCGAGCGACAGAACCGTGCGGGGAGCGAGCGGCATCGTGCAGTAAACCTATCCTGTCCCGTTGCGATCCGCAGCGGGACAGGTGGCGATCAATGTTCTGCGGGGAAGCTCGCCTGGTGGGTGACCTTGTAGAGCAGGACCGCGGCGACAGCGGTGGCGCCGATGACGACTGAATACTTCACAAATTTGTCGGTGTTCTTCTGCTCGACGGTTGCGGCGGTGATATCGGCCAACGCGACCCGTGTTTCCTCGCCATTCACGAGGCCGACGAGCGTATCGTCGTGGAGCGACGGGGAATCCATGCGGACCTTGCGCTGATCGTTCCAGCTGATCCAGATCGCTTGCGGTGTGCTGTCCTTGACGAACTGTGCCGGGGCCAGGATGGGGACCTGCTGCGTACAGCCGAGCAAGGCCACAGCGAGCGCAACGGCAACGAGCAATGGCAATACCGGTTTCATGGGGCCCTCGATTGGGTTCTCTCGCTCCTGATGGGTTACGAATCCCGGTTCAGACGCGTTCATATTCTTGATGATTTCTTAGTGGGTCTCTGTTGTGATTCGCGGGGTGAAACAGGTCTACGTGGGGGTTACACCATTATCGAGTGAGCGCGTCGGGGCAGTGCAGGGTTCCTCCGCACTAGAGGATTGGCTGACGATCAGTGCGCGAGCATCGCGCTCAAGTCGTTCCGCACCCGCGGTGGCTCGTCCTCGAGCGGCATGTTCGCCGTGTCGTGCACGCCGTCCAGCGCGCCCGGCGGGTCCGCCGTCGCTAGCATCGCCCGCCTGCCGCCTATCGCCCTGCAGAAGGACGAGCCGGTGCTCGTCCGGTGCGGTTTGTGACGCCGATCGCCGTCATCAGTACGATGCGCGCGCTCCGCGGAACCAGCGCACGCAGAACGTTGCGCACGCCACCGTAGTCGACCATTTCAGCGCCCACCCTTCCGCCGTCGTCCGAGCCCAGCGTGAAGACGATCGCATCGACGCCATCGGTCACGCCGGAAAGGGTATCGGGTCGAGTGACGTCGCCCACGACGCGCTCCACGTTCGGAGGAAGCTGGCGCGCCCTTGCTGGGTTGCGCACCAGCGCGCGCACGGCATGGCCCTCGCGAAGCGCTTCATCAACGACGAGGCGTCCGATGCTGCCTGTCGCACCGACGGCCAGTACCTTCATCCGGTCACCTCGTCGACTGCGCGGAGGCCGTTCAGCGTCTCTCCCTGGCCTTCATCGGGGTGAAGCCAACGTTGAGCGCCGCGCCGAGCACGACACGGTATACGCGCAGCGCCTCCCGTCCGCTCACAGCCCGGTCCTTTTCTCCAGCTCCTCGGGATACCGCGCTCCCTGAATCGTGATCTTCGCGGCCGCGCTGTTGATCTCGCGTACATCGGCGGCCATGAGTTCAAGGGAGGCCGCGTCGATGTTCTCTTCCAACCGTGCGAGCTTGGTCGTGCCCGGGATGGGAACGATCCACGGTTTCTGCGCGAGCAGCCAGGCGAGCGCGATTTGCGCGGGAGTCGCCTTCTTCTTCGTCGCGATTCGCGTCAGGAGGTCCACGAGCGTCTGATTCGCCTTCCGGGCCTCAGCGGTGAACCGCGGCACGATGTTGCGAAAGTCAAGAGCCTCGAACTTCGTCGTCTCGTCGATCTTCCCCGTAAGGAAGCCTTTGCCGAGCGGACTGAACGGCACGAACCCGATCCCGAGCGCTGCGCACGTCGGGAGGACTTCCTCTTCGGGGCGCCGCCACCAGAGCGAGTATTCGCTCTGGACGGCAGTGACCGGCTGAACGGCATGCGCACGCCGGATCGTGGTCACGCCCGCTTCGGACAGCCCGAAGTGCTTCACCTTGCCCTCACGGATCAGATCCTTCACCGTGCCGGCCACGTCTTCGATCGGCACCTTCGGGTCGACGCGGTGCTGATAGTAGAGATCGATGGCCTCGGTTCGGAGCCGCTCGAGCGAACCCTCGACGCTCTGCCGGATGCGCTCAGGCCGGCTGTCCTGGACCTGTTTGCCGCCAGCGTCGAGCTTGATCCCGAACTTGGTGGCGATGGCCACCTGTTCGCGGAACGGCGCGAGGGCTTCGCCCACGAGCTCTTCGTTGGTGAACGGGCCGTACATCTCGGCGGTATCGAAGAACGTGACGCCGCGCTCGACGCCCGAACGAATGAGCGCGATCGCCTCGTTCCGATCGAGCGGCCGGCCGTAGGCCGTGCTCATCCCCATGCAACCGAGTCCGATTGCGGAGACCTCCAGGTTACTCTTCCCGAGTCGGCGGCTCTGCATGAGCGCCTCCTTGCATGGTCGTCTTCCTCCTAGCTTCCCTTCGCTCCGCCGCGGTATTGCTCGTCGCTGACCTGCTCCATCCAATCAACGGCGTTGCCGTTGAGGCGTTCCTGAATGGCGATATGGGTCATGGCTGTCGTCGGCGCCGCTCCGTGCCAGTGCTTCTCACCGGCGGGGATCCATACCACGTCACCCGGCCGAATCTCCTGAACGGGGCCGCCCCAGCGCTGCGCGAGCCCACAGCCGGCGGTCACGATCAGGGTCTGGCCGAACGGGTGCGTGTGCCAAGCTGTGCGCGCGCCGGGCTCGAATGTGACGCTCGCGCCGGAGACACGCGCCGGAGTGGGCGCCTCGAACAGCGGGTCGATACGCACAGTGCCGGTGAACCACTCGGCCGGTCCGCTGCCGGACGGTTGGGAGCCGCTCCTCTTGATGTCCATGTGGACTGCCTCCTCGATGCCAAGCGTACAGGCGCAGTTGCCAGCTGAGTAGCGGCAAAAATCGATTTGCGCGGGCGGCGAAACGACTGGGTGTGTCTCCCTCGGCGCTGAGCCACGCGATTCGCGGGTTGGAGGACCGGTTCGGCGTGCGGCTGCTCGCGCGCACCACGCGGAGCGTCGCACCGACCGATGCCGGAGCACAGCTCGTGGCGCGACTGCGCCCGGCACTTGGCGACATCCACGGGGCCCTGGACCTGATCTCCGGGCTGCGGGAACGGCCGGCGGGCCGCGTGCGTGTGGCGGTATCGCGGCTCGCCGCGATGACCGTGATCGCGCCGAAGGTGGGGCAGTTGGCGCGCGACTACCCCAAGGTGGTGCTCGACGTCACGATCCAGGAGCGCCGCGTCGACCTCGTCGCCGAGGGTTTCGACGCCGGGATCCACCTCATGGAGTAGATCGAGAAGGACATGGCGGCGGTCCGCGTGTCGCGGGACCTGCGAGCGGCGATCGTGGGCTCGCCCGCGTACTTCGAATCGCACCCCAAGCCCGCGTCACCTCGCGAGCTGTTGAGTCACCGGTGCATCAACTTTCGACACCGTCCCGACGAGGTGTACCGGTGGGAGTTCGACAAGGGCAAGCGCTCGCTCGCCATCGCCGTGAATGGACCGTTGATCGTGGATGACGCGGAGCTCTCGCTCCGTGCGGCGCTGGATGGCGTGGGTCCTGTGTCGGTGATGATCCGGACGCCGAGACCTCGCGTTGACAGTGCGCCTTTCGCGCTCGTCCCGTATTCTGTAACTTGCAGCGGTAGCAATTCTTAGGTCCGTAGCTCAATTGGTAGAGCACCGGTCTCCAAAACCGGGGGTTGCAGGTTCGATTCCTGCCGGGCCTGCTTGGGCTGCGACTCCGTCGCGGCCCTGCGCACGCCCGGCCGGATCTTGGCCGTCATCGCTCGCTGTCGCTCGCGACATCCGGTCGATTCCTGCAATGCCCGGCCCCACGGGGCCAGCCGGCATGCCAATAGAGTTCCAGCGCGGGCGACGGCGTGAAGATCAAAGACGCGCCTTGGGACTCACGATCCCCACCGTTATTGGCCCACGACCTGCTCCGCACAGAGATCGCTGTTGCGCCGCGCCCGTGTTTCTTCTCGCCACAACGCTGCGGCATTCACCGAATCGTGCGCTGCGAGCGCCGCCTGTGCCCTGAGCGTCAGGCGGTCGAACTCCAGGCACTCCCGATCGAGCCGCGTCACGAAGTCCCGTATCTCGCTGCGATAGTCCTTTCGGGACCAGCGTTCGACCCGCAGTGGCGCCGGGCGTTCGTACTCGCTCAAATCATTGTACAGCTCGTCCCCGACCGCCGCCGCATCGCCGGCCGACATCCGCACCCCGTGCTGGGCGAGCGCCAGCCGCAGCGGAAGCGTTACCATCCCCTCACGCAAGGGCCGGGCAATCTCGAACACGAAGAGATACTGGTCTGCCTTCTCGCACGGCGTCGCGCTGCACTGCACCGCCACCCGCAGCACGTAATTCGCGCCCTCCAAGTCCTTCACGATCAGGACGTCCCCCAGCGAGCGCAGCTCACTCTCGAGTGCCGTCTGGAACACCCCACCAGTCGCATCGGTGAGATCCAGGAACACCCGCAGCTCATCAGCACGGGCGGGCGCGCCCGGACCCGGCGCGCTCGCCAGAGCCGCGAACAAGACTACGCTGACAATCATCGCGACCGCCTCAGTCCCGTCCCTGTCAGTTGATGATGTGTTGGTCCGGGTTGTTCGGATTGACGCAGGGACTGACGAAGTCCGTTCCGGGCGTGATGCACGTCGACCCGGTCCCGCTGCCCATGAGTAGCGCCACCGTGGCCGCGCTTCCAATTGCCAGGCCGCCCGCGAGCAGTGCCGTACGAGCCGGCGCGGCGATCGGCGCTCTCATGAGCTTGATGTCGCCGAGCGGAATTTCCGTGAAGGCGCCGCGGTTGAAGCCCGCCAGCGTGTCGCCGTGCACCGTCGGATTCCACAACTCCGTTTCGTTACCATTGGTGTTCGTCACCCACACGTGGCTGGGCCCGCGCGTCGCGACGAATTCCGCCGGATACCCGATCGGCTCGACGGTCTTACATGCGCCTACGGCAAACAGTCCCGCTGCCATTACGACGAGATAGTTGCGCATATCCTGTCCTTTCGGTCTCGGTTCGCCAGTTTTGATATTGCCACACTTCGAAACGCCTTGGGGTATACCGAGAGGAGATGACAACGGGATGACGGCAGTTTGAGCCCCGGGCGTGGGTGGGATTAGGTTGTATTCGTATGCGCGTGCTCATCGTGGAAGACGACGTCGACTTGACCGACCTGCTGGTGCGAGCGGTTCGGGAAGCATCCTGGGCGGCGGACACCACCGCGAGCGGCACCGCGGCCCTATCCGCCCTCGCCCGCAATGATTACGACCTGGCGGTACTCGATATCGGACTCCCCGACCTCGACGGCCTCGAGGTCTGCCGTTTGTGGCGTGCCCGCGGCGGCAAAACCCCAATCCTCATATTGACGGCGCGCAGCGGCTTGTCCGATCGCGTGCGCGGCCTGGACTCGGGCGCCGACGACTACCTCGGCAAGCCCATCGCGATCGACGAGCTCCTGGCGCGGTTGCGCGCCCTGGCGCGGCGGCCCCCGTCCGTGCTCGATGTCACACCGCACGTCGCCGATCTCGAGCTCGACACCGCGAGCCGCACCGCCCGCCGCGCCGGGCGCACGCTCACCCTGACGTCGCGCGAGTACGCCCTGCTCGAGTATCTCATGCGCAACCGCGCCCGCGTGGTCAGCCGCGCTCAGATCCTCGAGCACGTATGGGACGACAACTTCGATCCCGTCGCGAATGCCGTCGACGTGCTGCTCGGCCGTGTGCGCCGCAAAGTCGACCGCGGCGGATTGCCGCCCTTGATTCACACCGTCGTCGGCATGGGATACGTGCTCGCCGAGCGCTGGCCGCCGAGACCGGCCCGGCCGTCCTGATGACGCACAGCCGTCTGCGATTGGCGCTCGCCGCGCGCTTTGGGGCGGCGTTCCTCGTCTGCCTCGTCGCCCTGGATGCGCTGCTTTACGTGTACATCCACGGCCAGGATGACCGCCGCCTCACCCGCCAGATCACAACTACCAGTGCCGCGGTTCTCGCCGGCATTCGCCGTCAGGCGCTCGAAACCCAGGTCCCGGTGCCCGTCGCGATTGATAATGCCTTGCGCCGCTGGCCGGTGGGCCCCGACTGGTTTGCTTTCTTCGACGAGCAGCGGCACCTGTTGGGATTTCGCGCCCACGGTCGCGAGGTCGAGGTCGTCACGGCGCCGTGGCCGCACCCTGACGCGCCGATCTGGGAGGTCGATCGTGGCCCCGATGCGACGTTCCGTCTGACCGAGGCGTCCGACACCGTTCTCGGCATGCGTCTCTCCGTCGTCGTCGCCCGTTCCACGGTCGATCTGCGCCAGCATGAGAAAGCGCTGCTGAACTGGCTCCTCGCCAGCATTCCGATCGTGATCCTGTTCGCCGTCGCCGCGGGCTATTTCGTCGGCGCCGGCTCGCTCGCGCCGATCGCACGGATGACCCGCGCCATCGCGGCGATGGATCCAGGCGATCTCGATCGCCGCCTGCCCGTGCGCGAACCCCAGGACGAGCTCGATTCCCTGGCCGATCAGTTCAACCGGCTCCTCGCCCGCCTCGCGCAGGCGCAGCAACAAAACCGGCTGTTTCTGGCACAGGCGGCGCATCAGCTCAAGACGCCCTTGATGATCGTGCGCGGCGAGAGCACGCTGAGTCTCGAGCGGCCGCGCGATCCCCAGGAATACGAAGCCTCGCTGCGCCGCGTGCAACGCGCGTCCGAGCAGATGGCGCAGCGCGTCGACGGCCTGTTCCTCCTCGCCCACGCCCAGGCCGGTGAGCGCCCGCCCATGAACGATGCCGTCGAGCTTGACGGTTTGGCACTCGAGTGCGCCGATCTACTCCGCAAACGGGCGCAGGCGCTGCATCAGACGCTGCAGCTCGACGCCATGGACCCGGTGCACGCGCGAGCCAACGAGATTCTGCTGCGCGAGGCGCTGCTCGAGTTGGTCGAGAATGGACTGCGCCATGGCAGCCCGACCCTTCCGGTCTCGATCTCCGTGCACCGCGAGAATGGCATGGCGCACCTCGAGGTGTCGAGCGCCGGCCCGCTGATTGCCCCGGAATCGCGCGACGCACACGGCGTGCGGTCCTCGGGGCTCGGCCTTTCGATTGTGCGCTGGATTGCCGCGGCCCACAACGGATCGCTCCTGTCGTTTCGCCGCGACGAGCGGAATGTGTTTGCCCTGATCCTGCCGGCCGTCGACCTGCCCGAGCACGAGTGATGAAGGCAGGCTTGATGTTCCGCGCTTTGGACTACTTCTTGCTCCCGCAGCTCGCCCGGATCCGGCCGTGAAACACCTCGCCCGAGTCGTAATGGGCTTCCATGGTTCCGGTCATGTCTTTGTCATAGAACCGCGTCACGATGTGCAGCAGCGTGACGGTGCGGCCCGGCCGCAGCACGCTGGGATACGGCCCCGCTTCCGACACCATGCTGTCGCCGCCGCTCGCGACGATGCGAACCGGAACCGGCGCGCGGTCCGGCAGCTTCATCATGGCACTCTTGCCATCCGGAGCCATGAAGAGCTGCGACGTCACCACCACGCTGTCACTCGAGCCGGCGAGGGTTTGCATGTGCCACATGGTGCACTTACTGCCCTGCGCATGCGCGGTGCGGCCGCCGGCCAGCACGAGCACTAGCGACAATCCGAGGCAGACGGCTCGATGCACGGGAACGCTCGTTCGAGAAGGAGCGGAGAACGTACCCGCGAAACGGGCAACGGGGAAGGCGCGATTGACCTTGATCAACCGCACAACGAATCGAACGAGATTTTCCCGTTGGTCGTCGACCGTCCGCTGATGGTTCCGTTCACGGCCACCGGGCGCTTGGGTCACTGTTGGTGTGACGATCGCTGATGATGCGCGTACATAACTAGTCCTAAGGCCATTTTGGCCGTAGTTCTTGTCGCCGTTGCATTACGGAACAAAGCGTGGTATTGGATAGTATGGTATTATCCCTGTGGCGACAGGCGTCATCCGGCCTCGTCATAGCCGTGGATTGTCGCAGCCGTCAGGTAGGAAACACGAATGGGAGGTCTGTCAATGCGCGTGCCATTTCTCGCGGGTCTAGGGTCGCTGGCTCTGGTAGTCGGCGGTGCCGGTTGTAAGAGCACGACCACCGTCGGGTATCCGGCGGAGTACGTCTCGATGAAGTCGCCAAGCCACATCTGGGTCACGACTGCCGACAAGAAAGTCGTTGAGATGTACAATCCCCAGATCAGGGGTGACAGCGGCGATACACTCGTGGGCTTTGCCAGCAAAACTGGCGGATACACCGAAATTCCCGTGTCCCAGGTGCAGCTCATGAAGGCGCAGGAAGTATCGCTCGCGAAATCCATGGTGTTCGGCGGCGCGGTGGCGATCGGTATGGCACTCCTCGTATCGCAAACCCAGGGGAGCGCGCCCTACTGCGCGAGTTTCGCTCCCGGTGCCGCCAACAACGGGCTGCCGCAACCGTGCGGTACGACCAATGGAAAGCCCAATGGAACGTCCGTGATCGAAACCCCGTAACGCGCAGCACCGCACCGCAGTCGCAGCGTGCTCGTCCAAAATGGTCGGACTCGTCGAGTCCGACCATTTGGTTTTCGATCCGGTGTTCTTCCCACGATCAGTTGACGTACTTGCGTATGAACAGGGGGCCAAAGGCTCGACTCAGGTACGGAAACCTGGTCAACAGCGCTTTGAACTCCTGCGCGGTCGGAAAGCGAAGGAAACGGCCCACCTCGGGACGGGGCGGCGTCCGCGTCATGCGAATGGCGAAAAACGGTCTGTGATCGTCGCTGGTTGGGTAAATATTCCCAAAGGCCTTGCTGTGGTAGATATCCTGCATGACGGCAAGATATTGGCCCAACACGCTCAGGTCCGCCGCCAGTTGACCACCGTGAAAGCACGTCGGACACCAGTCGGCCAGGTCGCCAGTCTCGAATAGATCCCGCGGGAATTTCGTAAACCCCTCCTGGGAATAGTATTCGATCACCGGCTCGTCATCCGTCATCGGCTTCACGTTGCTCAACGCGGTCGTCAGGCGTGGTGCGCTTCCGACAAACGTCCCCAGCCAGTCGACCGGTTCGGCGAGATTCACCTCCCGCAAGCTTTCCATGACCAAGCTTCTGCTGCGCAGCCGCCGTTCCGCGCTCAGCCAGTCGATTTGATTCGGTCCTTCTTTTTGGCCCATGAGAATGAAATCGCGATAGGCCCCATTCAACAGGACCGCATTGGGAAACACATCCAGGAACGCCTTCACCAGCCGCCGGGAATTTTCTTCTCTCACCTGATTGAACGGCACCCACTGGGTCATGTACCCGCCGGCCTTGAGCGCACGGTAAGCCAAGCGATAGAACTCCTCGGTATAGAGCGCGGCGGTGCCCGCGTGATTGAGCGGCGGCGGCTCGAGCGAAATCAAATCAAAGGATCGTTCCGGTGTCATTCGGAGGTGCTGGCGGCCATCGTTCACGATGACGCTCACCCGCGGATCCGTCAGAATATCCCGGTTCCATTGGCTGAAGTACGGCGCCAAGCCCAACACATTCTTGGACAGGTCCACGATTTCGATGTGCCGTACGCTCGGGTGCAACGATGCTGCATACAGGGTGTTGCCGACCCCAAAGCAAAGAATCATGACGGAGGAAGGATGCTCCATTTGCAGCAAGGGAAGATGCGCGAAGGCACGCTGATAGCGCAGTGCCACATACTCTGTCGACGACATGCTGAAGCCGTTGGTGATAAGCCGGCGAACCTTGCCCTCTCCCGTCGTCGGTTCAGGCTCCTCGCTGACCGCGGCAATCTCATTGATGCCCTCGCTGACCGTGAGGATGTTCTCGTACGGCATGCTGTACAGATCGTAGGCCATCGCCAGCAGATACGAAGGGGGCTTGGTCAGCCACACCACGCTCATCACCCCAAACGCCAGGACCGAACCGCGCACCAGCCACGAGCGACTCGTGCCCCAGGAGCTGACGAGCGCCGGGACCGTCGCCACGGCGGCGCACATCACGAGCACGGTCACGCATCGCTGGATACCCAGATGGGGCAGCAAGATGAATCCGGTAACGAGAGAGCCCGCGATGGCCCCGGTACAATTCCACAGATAGAGCGCGCCCGCGCGAGTCCCAACCTTGTCGAGTGTTTTCTGCACGACGGCATTGATGGAAGGATAGGCCAGTCCCATACACACAGCCGGAAGAAACAGCGTCTTCAGTGCCGCCGCCGTCACATTGATGTAATCGAACAGCGAGACAGGAATCGCCGGCGCCTCGAGCCGCATCAGTTGACCGGCAAAATAGAATCGTCTCGTGTGGATCGATACGAACACCCCACCCAGGACAGCGACCGCAAACAGCAATTGACCACAGACGTACACCACGGCCATGTTCCCAAACCGCTTCGATATGGACCCCGCAATCGTCGACCCGAGGAACATTCCCACCAGGAGCACGGCGAGCAGGATGGAGAAGGTGAATCGGGTGGCCATGTAGACGCCGGAGAGAAACCGGAACCACGCGATTTCCATGCCCATGGCCGCGAAGCCGGAAATCGCGATCGCAAGGCCCAGGGGCAGAATCGCGAGAGCGTCGTCTGGTAGCGTGGCGGGAGAGACTGCTCGACTGATTGCTACTGCTGATCGGTGCACCCGCGTCAGACCAAATGCCGCGACCCCACACGTCAAATTGAGCATCACCGCGATCGCATTGGTTGTCGTGATGCCGAGGTGAGGTACTGCCCAGAGATCGACCAATACGCAGCCCAGGGCGGCGCCCAAGGTGTTGATGCCGTAGAGCAAACCAATGCGCCAACCGGCATGGCCGACCGACCCACTAAGCAGGAAACGAATAAGGAGGGTTAACGTGGCGCCCATGAGAATGGTCACCGGCCCGACAAGAACGGTGGCGATCACGTAGCGCCACAGATATGACGATCCGGTGAGCTCGAGCCAACCGTGTGCTGCGACTCGATAGTGTGAAACCAGAGGAGAGAAGCTCTCGAGATGCGGAATGAGCACGGACAAGAGAAACGCCGCCACTGCTATTCCCACTTCCGCGCAGGAATACCAAAGCAATGCGGCGGACGAATGTGCGGCATGAATCTTGTCAATCAGGCGGCCCGCGACATAGGCGCCTAGTCCCAAACCAAATACAAAGGTGCCGGATACGAGAGCCGCTGATTGGACGGTATTGCCGAACAGCTGTCCGAACTCGCGAACCCAAATGAGTTGATAGACGAGTCCGGAAACGCCCGAAATAAGGAAGATGAAGTAAATCGCTACGGCCACGACCGCGGTCCTACAGCAACTTCGCCACGAGCCGCGACAGCTCGCCAAGCTGAGTGGCATCCGCGCTCAAGGCTTCGGCGCTCGCCTGGTCCGCGGCCTCGGTCGCGTGGGAGAGCAGCTGCTCGCCCGCTCGGGTGAGCGAAGCGAACCCGACGCGCGCGTCGTGCTTGTCGACGGCGCGCTTGACGAGGCCGATCTTCTCGAGCGGGATCAGGGCGCGCGTCACCGCGGCCGGGGTCAGGCCCAGCGCCTCGGCCAGGTCGACCCGGCGCAGCTTGCGCTCGGGGGCCAGGGCGAGATGCCGCAGGATCGCGAAATCCCCGAAGCTCAGGCCATGCAGCGCGCCGAGCCGGCCGTCGAGCCGGCGGACCAGCCGGGCCTGAGCCCGGGAGAGTTCGAGGAGCAGTGTGAGAGGTGATGGTTGAGTCATAGTTGATATATCAAACATATGTTCAGCATAGTGAAACGGAAGGGCGCGCCCAACCCGTGCGATCCTATTTGCTCTTGTTCATGTATTGCTCGTTCCAGGCGACCGGAAAACTTTGGCCGCAGCGCGCGCACCCCATGCTCGAGGGCGCGCCAAACAACGGAGCGCGGTTCCCGCAGCTGGGGCATACCGCGTAGTGGCTGCCCCAGCTGGCCGGCAAGAGCAGCGAGGCGTTGGGAGGACGGGGGACCACCGTCCACTGGCCCGGCGGATGATCGGCGAGTTCCGTCAATGCGCGGGACACCACCACGCGCCTGCCGTTCACTTCCAGCGTGACCGTGTCGTTCGTGAGCACCGTGACGCGATACCACGCGCCTCGACGCAGTGGATGGGGCCCAACCGCCGTGAGGCGCGCCCAGTGAGACGGTGCCGAGCCGGTCTCGTCCAATGCTCCGCTCCCGCGTCCTGTCCTCAACACGCAAACGGAGCCGCAGCGAGGGCTGCGGCTCCGACCATCCCTAGTTCGGTGTCTTCCGACTCCAGGTCAAACGGACCTGAGAAGCTGGCCTGGCCTTGAGCCTTGTTATGCGGCCACCCTCCCTCGGGCTGTGTACGCACCGTTATGCAAGAACTCGCTCCCCCAACGTATATCAGGCCCCATGAACCGTCCACCCTGAAAGCTCGCCGGAATGGCGGCTTTCCACGTTGACTCATCGCTCGGAAGGCGGTTCTTTTCGGCGTGCGCCCGATCGTCGTGCTTGCCGCGCCCCTCACGCTTGCCTGTCACTCGTTGCGGCCCGTGTCGCCGACGCAGTTGAACCCGGTGCACGCCCACAACCGGGTCTGGGTCACCGGCCTCGATCATTCCGTGGTGGAGTTGCAGGACCCCGAAGTGAACCACGACACGTTGAATGGGATCGTGGATGGGGAGCCGCAACGGATTGCCCTGGACGATGTCGTGATAATTCAGGCGCTCCAGTCAGACCCGGCCAAGACCGCGGTGGTCGCGATCATCGCGGGAGGCGCGACGTTCGCCGGCCTGTGGTACATGGAGCACCGGCCCGACGTTGGCGATGTGGGCGTGTGCACCAACGGGATTCTCGACATGGGGGTCGCGCCAGGCTCGCAATACATTCCCTGTTGCCAGATCGAGAATACGACGCCCTGTTAGCTCGTTGCTCCGCCGCTGTGCGCTTCCGCTTCAACGCCTCATCAGGCTGATCTAACTCTTCGCCTCGAATCCGCCTGCCGCGCCATATCCACGATCCAGCGCGGCGGCGTTCCTTGGCGTGAGGTCGACGGCGACCTCGTTCAGCAGCTTGATGAAGCGTCCTTCCGTGGGCATGCGGCTCTTGAGATTGCGGCGAGCGATCCAGCGCTCGAGCTTCAGGCAGGTGGCCGGGCGGGCCACGGCCCCATTGATGAAATTCCGCAACCCATTTGGGCTGATGGAGATCTCGCGGGCCGCCTTACGGAGCGACGTCTGCACCACGGCGCGGGCGACCGCATCACGGAGCAATTCGACCGGCAGCGTCGGCAATGCGGAACGACTACTGTTCATCACTGGAACCAAAATCGGGGCACGATACTCTAATATAGTCTTCGGTGTTACCGGATGTGATCCAGGCGCCCTGCGTTGACTGGCGCCATTCGGCCCGCTAAAAATGAACCGGCGGCGATCGTCTCCGTACCAGAATCGAGGGTGTACTCGCCCGTGAGTCATCGGATTGCCCGAACTGTGCTTCTCGCCGCGGCGCTCGCCGGCTGCGGTCCGCGCCCGTGGTGGACGGCGTCACAGGTGCATCCCACGCATCCCGGGGCCGCGCCCTACGACTCACGCGAGATCTATCGCTCCATGGGCTATCTCGTGGATACCGCCCAGCTGCGGTTCGTGGGATCGCTTCGCTTCCTGGCCGGACCGACGCCCGATTCGACCATCGTCGTGTTCGGCCTGTCGCTCTCGAACCGCGCGCTGAGTTTCCGCACCGAGGGCTCGGATTTCGTCGGGCGATATCACGTCGACATCTCCTTCAGCGGCGACTCGGGATACGCGCGCGACGTGTCGCGCGACGAGGCAGTGCGGGTCCATAACGTCGCCGAAACGCAGCGCACGGACGAGAGCATCATCTATCAGGAAAACATTCCGATCCGGCCGGGGATTTACGGCGTGAACGTCGTGGTGCGCGATCTCCAGAGCCCGGCGCATGGCAGTCACGAGATTCGCGACACCGTGCCCCGCTTCGACGGACCGTCGCTGGGAACGCCGATTCCGATCTACGAGGGGCGGGGTCGCGCGAGTCTCGCCGAGTTCGCGGACCTCGTCATCAACCCGCGCGGGACGGTGCTCACCGGTCCCGACTCGCTGCACTTCTACATCGAAGGCTATCGCTTGCCGGTCGGCGCGAAGCTCGCCGCGTGGGTCATGGATCATGATTCGGTCGCGTTCTGGCAGGACACCGTCACCCTTCAGCCGCGTGACCCGAACGGCATCCTGCAGACCGCGAAGGTCGCGATCGCGCCGGGCGTGCTGCCGCTGGGCAGCGACGTTCTCTGGTTGTCGGCGATCGGGAACGATTCGGATATCGCGGTCGGGAGCACTCCGTTCCTGGTCAGCTTCTCCGATCGTTGGGCCGTCGCGTCGTGGGATCAGATGATCAGCCTGCTCAAGTTCTTCGACCGCCAGGATCTCGTGACCGACCTGCGCAATGCGACTAAGGACGACCGCGTCGGCGCCTGGCATCAGTTCAACAGCAGCACGGATACCGTGCCCGCGACGCGACAGAACGAGACCCTGGACGGGTACCTGCAGCGCGTGGATACCGCCAATCGCCGCTACCAGGAGTTCGTGGATGCGGGCTGGCTGACCGACCGCGGCGAGGTCTACATTACTCTGGGCGAGCCGGACCGAACGTCCGAAGTTCCGGGCAAGATGGGCGGAGGGTGGAAATGGGAGTACGATCATCCCCACGTGACGCTCTATTTTGAAGACGCGAGCGGGCTCGGCCAATACAAGCTCACGCCGGAATCACGCGAGGACTATCAGACGGCATTGAACTCATTGCACCGGGCGTCCGGAACTACCGGGAGCCGGGAAACGGGAGACGGGAAATGAGCCAAGTCCCTGGAACCGTGGTCGCGCGCGGCGCGCGCGGCGGTCGCGGCGGCCGTGCTGCTGGCCGGTTGCACCTCGATGCGCAAAGTGAAGGACCCCACCAGCTACATCACGACGGTACGGCCCAAGATGGTCCGCGTAACGCAGAAGGATGGCAGCAAGCTCTCCGTCATTGGCGCGCAGATGCAAGGAGACACGCTCTACGGCTTCGTCGATCGACCGAACGGTGTGATGCATGAGTACACGGAGATCCCGCTTCAGGACGTCACAGCGGTTGAGGCCCAGCAATGGGCGCACGGGAAGACCTTGCTGGCGGTGGGGGGCGGTCTCGCCGCCTCGGCGGGGATCATCTATCTGTATGTGAAGCAGGCTGAAGGGCAGGGCGCTGCTAACTACTGCAACACTGGGCTGTACACCGCCGGCGCAGCCTGTCCCTTCCCGGCCGACTCGGGCCAGATGTAGAGCGGCATCGAGCCGCACCCGCAGGCCGGTGGTGGCCTTCGCCGCCCGACCGGCCCGGCGGGCCACCCTTGCATGATCCCGGAATGCGTGGAATATTGGAGCCCTTCAAAGGGTTCCCTGCCGTAAGTGTAGGGTCCAGCGTTGCGAAGATTGACGCCCTGTTCAACGACCGGTGGCTCGCGCCAGAACCCGGCCTTCAAGGAGACTGTACGACATGTCCAGACGCACCGATTCCCGTTCTCGTTCGGCCGCCGCGGGCGCCACGCTGCTCATGATCGCGTTGGCCAGCGGTGCTTGCACCTCGATGTCGCCGGTGAAGGAGCCTGCCAACTACATCGAATCAGTCACACCCAAGTTGATTCGTGTGACCCGCACCGACGGGCAGAAGCTGACGATCATCGGTGCGCACCTGTCGGGTGATACGCTGATGGGGTTCACCGAGCGACCGGGCGGCGCGATGGGTGAGTTCACGGAAATGCCGATTGGCGATGTGAAAGTGGTCGAAGCCCAGCAGTATGCGCACGGCAAGACCGCGCTTGCAATCTTCGCCGGTGTCGGTGCCTGGGCGTTGATTACCTACGGCTACGTGAAGGTCATCGAGAGCAACAGCGCGAAGTAAGCACCAGTCGAGCGATTCAATCGAAAGCGGCGGTCCGATTCAATGGACCGCCGCTTTTCCATTGGCGATCCTCGTGCGGTTCCGGCCTTCGCCCTTGGCGACATACAGCGCGCGATCCGCGGCCTGAATTACCTGCTCCGGTGATGCATGCCGGCTATTGGGAGCGGCGACGCCAATGCTGACCGTAATCGAGACTTCCCTCCGCGCGCTGCGGCGTTTGGGGGTATCCGGTTTCCGGCGCGGCCGGAGGCGCCGGCGGATCGTGAACGCCCCGTCCGCCACGGCCCGGCGCACGGTCTCGAGATGCGGCACCGCGTCTTCGACGGTTTTGCCGGGGAACAGGATCGCGAACTCTTCGCCGCCGTAACGGTACGCCCGGCCACCGCCCAGGACGCCGCCGAGCTTCGCGGCGACCATCCGCAGCACCTGGTCACCAACGTCGTGGCCATACTTGTCGTTGAACTGTTTGAAGTGATCGACGTCGATCATGGCCACCGCGTACTGTCCACCGAGCTGCGCCATGGCTTCCGACAGCGCCCGGCGGGCCGGCAATTGCGTGAGGCCGTCCTGATAGGCGAGCAGGTACGACGCTTCGATCACCGCGATCACCAGGATCAGCCCGGCCGTCCCGAGATAGAGGGCGGGCCCCGGGCCGGCACGGTACACGGTAAAGGCGGCTCCGGTGGTGGCGAGCGCCCACAGGACCGTACGGCGCGACGGCGATGGCACGAACACCAGTACGACTGCGAGCGCCACCGCGAACGCGACTATCCCGGACTGTGCGAGCGGAAGTTTGCCGAGCCACCGCAGGTGTACCAGGGCGCGGCCGAGCCATGCCGCGGTTGCGGGCGCGGCCGTGCGCCGGAAGACTTCGACGATCACCACCTGGAGACCGATGAACACGAGTCGCACGAGGCCGCGCCAGGTCGTGATGCGCCGTTCCGGCAGCAACGCGAGTGCGGCGATATTCAAGGGGACGAGAACGGCGGTGGCGTTATAGATCACGCGCGCGCCTACGGCGTCGGTCAGCGCCACCGATTCCCGAATCGACCAGTTGGCGAGCGCCAGGATCACGAGGGCGAGCAGCACGCGACTCCGTTGAAACCGCCAGGCCAGGAGTCCGCCTACGATCGCGACGGCGTAGGGGTCGAACCAGATGAAGTCCGGAAGCGCTTTGCGAAACGTCGGCACGGCCGCGACGAGCAGCGTGGCGGTGAACAGCACGCCTTCCGGCACGATCCAGGAAACGGCCTTTTTCACGGCTCTACGGTATGTGTCTCGCGTGCGGGGTCAACAGCGGCGCGGGTTGCTCCACCCTCCTGGGCTGGTGATATTTTCCGGCCGGCAGTGTGCGCGGCGGTATCGTCTAGGGGACAAGGACGGAGCCCTCTCAAGGCTCAAACACGGGTTCGAATCCCGTTACCGCTATGAACCGCAACTACGTCCAGGGGACACCGCCTCCATCGTCTAACGGTTAGGACACCACTCTTTCAAGGTGGGAACAGGGGTTCGATTCCCCTTGGAGGCATTCCCGCATGGCCCGTGTTCCCACCCTCGCGCGCGCCAAACGCTGGCTGATCCCGGCGCTCGGCGCGCTCGTGCTGTACGGCGGCTTCGGGTTTCTCATTGCTCCGGGACTCGTGCGCACCCGGTTGGTCAAGACCGCATCCGCCTCGACCCATCGCCGCATTTCGCTGGGCAAGGTGTCCGTCAATCCGTTCGTGTTGTCGGTGACGCTGCGCGATTTCGTGATTGCCGATCGCAACGGCGAACGGCTGTTCTCGTGTGACACGCTGTACGTCAACTTTCAGCTCAGCTCGGTGGTGCGCCGCGCCTACACGTTCGCCGAAGTCCGGCTCGCCGCGCCATACCTGCGCACGCTGGTCCGCGCGGACGGGACGGTCAATCTGCAGGACGTCATCCCGCAGACCGCGGCGCGCGACTCGAATGCTCCGGCTGCCAGGCCGATTCCGGTCCTCTTGTTTCACATCGACATCGCGCGCGGGCAGCTTGTGTACGAGAACCGCCAGCGTACCACGCCGTTCGTGGCGCGCATCGATCCGCTCAATCTGTCGCTCCGCGACCTCACGACGCGTCCGTTGGAACAGGGCGTCTATCAGTTCGAAGCGGCCACCGATCGCGGCGAGCGGCTCGCGTGGCGCGGCGACATCAGCATCGTGCCGGTGCGCTCGGCGGGGCATCTCGAGCTGTCCGGATTCCAGGCGCGGAGCTTCTGGCGCTACGAGCAGGACGTGGTGAATTACGACGTCACGGGTGGACGCGCGCGGTTCGCCGCGGATTACAAGCTCGATCTGTCGGTCACGCCACCCGTGTTCATGCTGCGGAATGGGGAAGGGCAGGTCGACTCGCTCGCGCTCTCCGACCGGCGTACCGGCGCCACCGCCGCGACCGTCGCGCTCGCGGCAGTGCGCGGGCTCGAAGCGGACGTCACGCATCGGATGCTACGCATCGCCGATGTGCGGACGAGCGGCGGCAGCGTGAGCGGCACCTACGGCACGGACAGCACGTTTTCCCTGGCCACCCTGTTTCTGCCGCGCGTCGATCCCAAGGCGCCCGTGGATTCCGGTCCAGACTGGAAAGTCGATCTGGTGCGGCTCGCGATCGACAGCTACGTGGTGAACATCGAAGACCGCACCACACGCCCGGTAGCACGACTGGCGCTCGCGCCGCTCGCGCTCACGCTCGAGAACTATCGCTACGGCATGCCGGGCGATGCCCGCGTGGATCTGCGCTTCGGTATCGACCACCATGGATCGGTGGCGATCACGGGTAGCTATACGCCCGAGCCGCGGGCGGCGGCGCTCGACCTCAGGCTCGATGCGGTACCGTTGCGGCCGTTTCAACCGTACGTCAACACGCTGGGCCGCCTGATTCTCAGGTCCGGTACGTTGTCTCTTGCCGGCCGCGCCACGTATCACACCCGCGGCACCAGGGGCGACGCCGCCTTTCAGGGCGGCCTGCATATCGATGGCCTGCGTGCCGTTGATCCAGCGTTGAAGGAGGACTTCACGCGCTGGAACAGGCTGGAGGTCAATACAATCGCGTATCGCTCGGCACCGGCCTCGCTCGCGATCGGGTCGATCGTGACGCGGGGACTGTATCTCCGCGCCATCGTCGGTCCCAATCGCGTCACGAACATCCAGAACATCTTCAGCCCGCCGAGCGATACGGCCCCCCAGTCAGCGGAAGCTGCGCCGGACAGCGCCGGCAGTGGAGCAGCCGACACCACGACGGTCGCGCCTGACACCGCACCGCCGCCGGTTGCGCCGTCCGCGCCGTCCGCGCCGTCCGCGCCGGCCGCCACCACGACCATGGCGACGCGCGTGGATGAGATCCGAGTCGTCGATGGCACGCTCAATTTCTCGGACTATTCACTCACGCCCAACTTCACCGTCAGCATCGCGGGGCTCGCGGGCGCCATCACCGGGCTCTCGTCCGACCAGCCCGCGAGCGGCGTCGTGGACCTCGCGGGCAGGGTGGATCGGTACGCGCCCGCGACCATCAAGGGTCAGGTCAACCCGCTCAGCGCGCATGCGTACACCGATCTCACCCTCAACTTCCAGGGCATCGAGCTCACCACGTTCACGCCGTACTCGGGCAAATTCGCGGGCTACAAGATCGACAAGGGCAAGCTGACGCTCGTGCTGCACTACAAGCTCAACCAGCGGATGCTGGTCGGGGAGAATCACATCGTGCTGGACCAGCTCACGCTGGGCGAGAAGGTGCAGAGTCCCGACGCCACGAGCCTGCCGGTCAAGCTCGCCGTGGCGCTGCTCAAGGACTCGCACGGCGTGATCGACCTCAACATTCCCGTGAGCGGCAGCCTGGACGATCCGCATTTCCGGGTGATGCCCCTCGTTCTGAAGGCGCTGGTGCGGTTGTTCGTGAAAGTTGTGACGTCGCCGTTCCACCTGCTGGGCGCGCTATTCGGTGGCAAGGGCGATAGCGGCGATCTGGCGTACGTGGCATTCAGTCCGGGATCGGATACGCTCCACGCGGCCGAGGCCGCCAAGATCGATACCCTGGCGCGCGCGCTCGAGCAGCGCCCGGGATTGACGTTGGGCATTCGGGGAACGGTCGCGCCCGTGGTGGATCAGGACGCGCTGGCGATGCGAGCGGTGCTTCTCGAGCTGCGCCGCGGCGACTCGACCGTAGTGGGGCCGCCCTTGCCCGAGGAAGTGGGACGGCTCAGCAAGATGTACCGCCGCCAGTTCAATGAGGATCCGGCAAAGCTCGTTCCTGCGACGGATTCTTTGGGCAACAAACTGCCGAAGGCCGAACGCCAGGCGCGCATCGCGCAGGCAGCGCTCGCGCGGCTCGTGAGTCAGTATCGCCTGCCGGACGACGCATTGTCGTCCCTCGCGCGCCGCCGAGCCGCGCGCATCAAGGAGCGTCTGGTGCTGGTCGACAGCATCGCGGAACCACGCCTGTATCTCCAGGGTGTCGACACGACGGGGCAGGTAGAATCGGGTGCGGTGAGAGTGCAGCTGGCCCTGGACGCACGCTAGCTTGTCTCCGTGTTGTGGATCAGTGATCTTTCCCAGGCTTTTTGCTAAACGTCTTTTCTTGAAGTCTTTTCTTTTCTTGTCCAGCGCCGATAGCTCAATTGGTAGAGCAACTGACTCTTAATCAGTAGGTTCTCGGTTCGATTCCGAGTCGGCGCATCAAGGACTTAGCTCGCCACATTGGCAGCAAGCTCCGTAGCCTCGCTGCATCCTCTCTCAAAAGGCTTTCAATCCCGTGGCGCTCGTACAAATCGGTACGCGCGCCTCTCGAGCGTCCGTGCGCTTGAACACCCGTGAGGTTGGCGCCAACTGGAACATCGGAATCACGCTGCGTGCCCGAGGTCACCGAAGTACGGCCGCTATTGCCACATCCTGAGCCCCCTTTGCCGTCAATTGGGGCGTACCGATGTGCCCTCTGAACATGACCCCTGACCCGTTCTGGTTTGGGGGAAGGTACTGGGAACTCGCCCCGCAAGGTGATGGCGTCTGGCTCGCCCGCTCGTGTGGCGGGCCCCCGACGGACCCGCCAGCGCACGCCGTCAGATTCGCGACGACCGGGTCACTGATCACCGCCGCACACACCGCGATACTCCTCGCCGGATGTCTCCGGGGGTTGTGCGTGTGCCGCCAAACGAACCTCGCAGCAAGCAGTGGGTGCTAACGGACGCTATTGATTCCATCTGCCAGGGGCCGTTTTCATCTTGACCCCTCAGTTCTGCGCGGCGCCCTCGGCGATCCCCTCGGAGCGCACAGTGCGGTTGCGCAGATCCGAGTTTCCTTGCCCCGATCGTAGTCCTTGGCGCCGCTGTGTCGGTTTCCGGTTAAACGTTGCTCCTTGCTGCAATCCCGTGACGCCTGAAAACCTGGACGAGTCTCATGGGTACAAAGGAAAGAGGCCGCCCAGGTCTCCCCGGAACACCGGTCGTCCCCGCCGTCGCAGCTCTTCCCGCCGTCATGTGGAGGTTGTATGAAGAAACATGGTGACCCACTCATGGCGGCCGCGATGGCCGTGTTAGCCCTGATCTCGCTTGTTCTGCCCCGCCAAGCATCCGCGCGTGTACGAAATGATGCATCAATGACGGCCCGACCCGTACTCACGGTAGAGGGGACGGTTGCCAGCGTGTACACAGCACAATCAGGAGCGGTGTTCTTTAATCTGGGACGCCCAGCCCCATATCAGACCTTCACCGCGATTGCATTGCCGGCGTACGCCCGCGCGTTCCGCGATCCGGGGCAATGGGTTGGGAAATACGTGCGCGTAAGCGGCGCGCTTGCGAGTTACGCTGGTCGCCCCGCGATCGCCCTTTATGGCGCATCGCAGCTCGCGCTCGCATCGAAGTGGGATCGTTGGACGTCCGAATACCGCACACAGGCAGCGCCAACCCGATCAGCGGTTGGCGAGCGGGTCTGGTTGCCGTACTGACGGATACATCTTACCGGGTTTCAGCGGCTGAATGCCCATGCGGCCTCGCTCGATCACTACGGCTTTAGAGAGTCGATAGGCTGCATGGGCTAATCCTCTTGGTCCGTGATGTCGCGTACACTGCTCGCGGTCACAGTCCGAGATTTTTCCACGCGCACCTAGGTCTTCCCCTCGGTTCGATTCCCTGGTTCTGCGCATGATCCCGAGTTCTTGACACCCGCGAGACCGTGCGCAGGTTTACCGCCCCACTACAATCAAGAGGCACCGGGGTCCTCGTCTCCTCCGCGACGCCCTGATTCGACGCCACGAAGGTTTTTACAGCGAACGCCGAGCACCTCCGAGCCGACCGTCATCGAGGAGGTTCTATGAAGCCTGCAGTGCGAATCGTGTCCGCTTCGTCGATCTGTATTCTGGCGGCCGCGCTCGTAGCCGCTTGCGATAACACGCCACAGGCAACGGCTCCCATCGCCGTGCCCGCGTTCGGGCATAGCGTGAATCACGGCAACCCCGATTGTGCGCTCAATGGCCGTGGAGATGCCAGCGGCCCCTATGACTTCCTGTGCGCGATCGAGATTCCCGGTAATCCGCTGACCAGCTCCCAGAAAACCTGGGTCGAGCAGTCGAACGCCCGCTATTTCGTGTCCGACGCGTCCAACAATGGCGTGGACGTTGTCGATGTCCGGACGCACACATACATCGGCCGCGTTGGCGGGATGGCGGGCAACGTCGGGACCGGCGGGGGTACGGCCGCGACCAACGGTGCTGGGCCGAACAGCTTTGTGTCGGCGCCTGTCCTTCGTGGACGCGGTCATGATGACGACGACCATGGCTGGGGGCACGACGACGAGCACGGTGGCTTCGACACAAGGGTGTTGTTCGTGTCCGATGGCAATGCGACGGTGCAGGTCGTGGACATGGAACGCCTGCAGATCCTCACGTCGATCAGCGTTGCCAAGTCCGACTGTGATGGCGGGACCGCGACGACGCACTTTTGCGGGCGCTCGAACGAAATCGATTACGATCCGGTGCACCACATTGTCGCGGTTTCCAATCCGAACCCACTGTCCTATGTGAAGTGCAGCGCAGCCGGAGCGAATTGCACCACGGCCGCCGGGATCACCGCCGCCGGCGCGGCAATCCCGAGCTATCTCACGCTCATCTCGGCACGTCACCCGTACCGGATTCTGGGCCAGCTGTCGTTGGGCCCCGGCTCGGCCGAGGGGCACGTCTGGGTTCCCGTGCTGAACCGCTTCCTGCTGCCGATCACCGGCGCTGCGGGAGGCCCGTTCATCCAGACCATCAATCCGAGGACGATGACGATCGAATCGCAGCGCACGTACGATTGTGTCGCGCTCACGGGGGCCGCGAGCAACGCCAGTAACAATCTTCGGGTGATCGGAAACAATCTGTGGGCACAGCTGTGCGGTCGTCCGATGCGACTGAATGCGCGAACCGGGGACGTCTTGAACGTGATCACCCAGGTGGGCACGGGGGATGAAGACTGGATCAACCGAGGCGACGGCACCTTCCTCGTGACCGGCAACGATGCCGTTACGGCCGTCTCCTCCCTGGGTATCATGAACGCGTTCACCGGTCAATGGCTGCAGAACGTCCCGAACATTGCGGGTGCGAGTCCATCCGCGTTCGCGGAGACGAACGAGATTTTTACCCGAGTGCTGTTTGCCGCGGCGACTGACGCGACCAACCGCTGTGTCGTCAAAGGCCAGGGCTGCGTCGTGGTCTTTGCGCGCACCGTTGTGCCCGGCCACAAACACTAGAAGGCGCGTTACGAAGCAATGGGGGCGCGGCATACCGTGCCCCCATTTTTTCCCTAGTACCTCGTCCGAACAATTACTAGTCGTCAGACGTTGAATGTCGCGCGTCAGACGCCGCAGGTTCCGGACATCTGACCCAAACAATTGGCAAGCATCCGACCCAATTCGCCGCCCACGCTTACTTGAGCGACGTCACAGAACAAATCAGCACCCGAGTGAATCTTTGCGTCGTTGTACCGCAGCTCTGCCGTAATCCCTAGTTCGGCAGGATCGCCCTCCGCACTCCTCTGCGCGAGCGCGACAAAGGCAAACCCGGCGAAAGCCGGCGACGCAAAGCCCCGAGGCTACCGCACGCCAGTCTTGCGTGTCACGCCAGTCGAGCCGCCGAACCTCATGTCTCACCCTGAGGAGGGACCATGTCACCAGGACAGCGTCTCGCTGCATCGGTTTTCAGTTTCTGTTTTCTCGTTGCCGGATGCGAAACCAGCAGCTCCAACCTCAACACCTCGCCTCCCGCGTCGTCCTCGTCCGATGAAATCATGCCAGCAGACTTGACGACGAACATGGCGCTGGCCACCGCCGCGGCAGCCCTCGGTAGCCCATTGTCCGGCCTGACGGCGGCTGAACGGGCGCGATTCGCAGCCGGCGTGACGGAATTCTCAGACGCGGAGGGGGTCGATGATGGACTCGGCCCCGTCTTCAACGAGGCATCGTGCTCCACTTGTCATACCGCGCCCTTGGGTGGCACGGCTGGCCGCGCCGAGACCCGGTTCGGTCGGGTGTCGAGCGGGCTGTTCGATCCGCTGGCCAACCTCGGCGGCTCACTGATGCAGGATCACGCGATCGGCTTGGTGCATACGTCCGCCGGGGACTTCACCTTTGTTCCCGAAATGGTGCCGCCGTCCGCGAACGTGGTCGCGCTGCGCATCACGACCCCGTTGTTCGGGCTCGGGCTGGTCGATGCGGTTCCCGACGACGAGCTGCTCCAACTCGCCCGTCGCGAAGCACGCAGCGCGCCTTCCACGCAGGGAACCCCCAGCATGACCACCGAAATCAAGACCGGGGCGACGCGCGTGGGCCGGTTCGGGTGGAAAGCGCAGAACCCGACGTTGCATCAGTTTGCGGGGGACGCCTACCTGAACGAGATGGGCATCACGAACCCGGAGTTCCCGACGGAGAACTGTCCCCAGGGAAACTGCGCGTCGCTTGCGTTTAACCCTGCACCCGCCGTGAACGACACTGGCGATGGAGTCACGGCGTTCACGGACTTCATGTCGATGCTCGGACCACCGCGGCGCGGTGCGATCACGCGCACGACCATTGCGGGCGGCGCCGTGTTCGTTGGGATCGGCTGCGCCAACTGTCACACACCGATTCTCACCACGGGCGACAGCCCCATCGCGGCGCTGTCGCACAAGGCATTCCAGCCGTTTTCCGATTTCCTGCTGCACGACATGGGCAGTCTCGGCGACGGCATCACGCAGGGCAACGCGACCGGTCGCCTGATGCGGACGGCCCCATTGTGGGGCCTCAGCTCACGACCGGTGTTTCTGCATGACGGGCGCGCGTCCACGCCGGCTGCGGCGATTCTGGCGCACGCTGGTCAGGGGCAAAGGGCCCGCGATCGGTATGCCGCGCTCAGGCCCGGCGAGCAAGCGGCGCTGCTCGCGTTCTTGAAGTCGCTGTAAGCCTGGTAGAGCGGGGCGCCCTCCTTGGGTGATCAGGGGGGCGCTCCTCAAACCGCGCGCGTCAGCGCTGGACGGAGGGTCCGGCCAAGCGCTGGATCACCGCCTTGAGCACCGCTTCCTCTTTTTTCAGCCGCTCGCGCACCGGCTGCGCATCGGTGTCGGCGATTTCCATCCGCAGATCCGATACGTAGCTCTGGAGCGCATTCGCGATGATGGTGGCTTCGTCCGGCGTCAGATTGAGGTCGGCCACACTGTCCGTCCTTTCAGGCAGGAATTCGGGGTTGCGAGACTGGCCCTTCGTTGTCGAGACCAAAGCTATCGCTAGACCACGGCTATTGAGGCGCGATCCGGTACACGTCTCCGTTCGAGCTCGTGATGTACAATTCGCCTCGAGCGTCCTCTCCGAATGATGTGAGCCCCGGGATCAGTCCGAACTCAGCGGAGTGATCGACCACGTCGGTCACGCTCCCGTTCTGCATCACGAAGCTGTGCACCCACCCGGCGCAGTAGTCGCCGAAAAAGTAGCGACCCGCGAACGCCGGAAGCGCGGTCCCGCGGTAGACGTAGCCGCCGGCGATCGAGCAGCCGGGCCCGTGGCCATACTCGTACACGGGGAGGTTGAGTCCCGTGGTCACGCACCCGCTGGACGGCTGGTAGCAGTGCATCCCTTCCATGACGTTCCAGCCGTAGTCGTGCCCGCCGCGATCGCCGCTGGGCGCGAAATCGATCTCTTCCCAGAGATCCTGTCCTACGTCCCCGATGTAGAGATCGCCGGTGGCCCGATCGAACGAGAACCGCCACGGGTTGCGCACACCGTACGCCCAGATTTCCGGTGCGGCGGGAGGCCGGCCCACGAACGGATTGGTGGGGGGTATGGCGTACGGCGTGCCGCCATCGACGTCGATGCGGAGAATCTTGGCCAGGAGCTTCGTGCTGTCCTGGCCGTTCCCGGACGGATCTCCTTCACTCCCGCCATCGCCAATCCCGACGTAGAGGTAACCATCGGGTCCGAACAGCACGAGGCCGCCGTTGTGATTGCCGTACGTCGAGTGTGGCACCGTGAGCAGGATGGTGCCGGACGCTGGGTCGGCGACGTTCGGGTCGGTGGAGACGTGATAGCGGGCCACAGTGACGTCTCCGTTCTTTGCGGTATAGCCGACATAGAGGAAGCCGTTCGTCGCATACCGCGGGTGGAACGCGAGGCTGAGCAGGCCCTGCTCGCCCCCATAGGCGATTACGCTCGAGACGGTAAGAAACGGCGGGGCGAGCAGGGTGTCCCGGCGCAGCACGCGGATGACACCGCTTTGCTGCACGACGAAGATCCGGTTCGTGTCGCCAGGGGGAGCCGTGACATAGAGGGCCGAGCTGAGCCCGGAGACCACGGTGGTGAGTCCCGGGTGCAGGATCCTGCTCGCCGCGAGGGTCGAGCTGTCGCTGCACCCGGTGAGCAGGCAGGGGACTGCGGCCATCCAGGCGTGGTTTCCCAACCGGACAATGCGCACCATTGCCGGCAACATAACTGGTGCGCGTGTTCTCGACGTCGTGGTCGGGGTCGTCGTACAACACGATATCGTCCGAGCTCCACAGCCAGTTGTTGGCGAACGCCACATCGGCTGCCGCCACGGAGAAGTAATAGCCGTCGATGTTGAACCGGCTGTGGGTGCCGCCCTTGAGCCGCCACACATGTTCGTGCCTTGCCGTGTTCTGATGCGCGACGCCGGATTGAATCCGGTGTTAAAATTCTACGCATGACGCATTCGTTTCGCCTCGGTGTCGTGGCGCTGGCGGGAGCGGTACTCACGAGCGCCTGTCACTCCATGCGGACGGTCACGCCCGCGGACATCGGGTCGGCGCGCTCGCTGGACCGGATCTGGGTGACCCAATCCGATCACACGGTCATCCAGGTTGCCGCTCCGGAAGTCCGCGGCGACACGCTGATCGGGTTTGTTGACGGCAAATACCGGGAAATGCCGCTCTCGCAGACGGTCGCGCTGCAGGTCCGCGAACGTGACTCGGCCCGCACGGCGGTGCTGGTGGGAGGCGCCACCGGCGTTACGCTCGCGGCGATCATCTATCTCGGTAACCGCGCATACGTTTCGAGTAGTGCGCAGACGTGCTCCTCGGGGAATACGACCGGGGATGTGGCGGATGATTTGCCAGTAGCCTGCTGTCGGGTGCAGCCGGATACACCGTGCTAGAGGCAGCATGCGTCTCGATGTCTCTCTCTTGACGCCTCTCGTGTTCCAATGATCGTCCATCTCATCGACGGCACCTACGAGCTGTTCCGCCACTTCTACGGGCTGCGCCGGTTCAGCTCGGGCGACGACCAACCGTTCGGCGCCGCCGCGCGTGTGTTGCACACCGTACTCCAGATGATCGAGTCCGGCGCCACGCATGTGGGGGTCGCGACCGATCATGTGATCGAGTCCTTCCGCAATGATCTCTGGCCCGGCTATAAGACGTCCGCCGGCATCGACGCCGCGCTGCTCGCGCAGTTCCAGCCGCTCGAGCACGCGCTCGAGGTCATGGGCGTGACGGTCTGGCCCATGATCGAGCTCGAGGCGGACGATGCGCTCGCCTCGGCCGCCATGCTCGCGGCACGCGACGACCAGGTCGAGAAGGTCTGTATCTGGACGCCCGATAAGGATCTGGCGCAGTGCGTCGTGGACGATCGCGTGGTGCAGGTGGACCGGCGCACGCAGAAGATCCGGGATGCGGAGGGAGTGAAGGAAAAGTTCGGCGTGGTACCGGCGCTCATTCCCGACTATCTGGCGCTGGTCGGCGACTCGGCCGACGGCTTTCCCGGCATGCCCGGTATCGGCGCCGTAACGGCGGCGCGACTATTGAATCAGTACGGTCCGCTCGAACGATTCCCGGAAGCGGTTCTCGAAACGGGTGAGCAGCGCGAGCTGGCGCTTTTGTTCAAGCGGCTCGCCACGCTCCGCACCGACGCCAGGGTGTTTCACGATGTCGACCAGCTGCGCTGGCGCGGCCCGCGGGACGATCTGGCGCGCCTGGCCGAGGAGCTCGGGGATTCGCGATTGGCGGCCCACTGTCTCAGGGCGTGGGAGGCCGCGCGGGCCGCCGTAGCCTCGTAGGCATTTACTGCATGCTCTCCCGCACGTCGACCAGCGGCGCCTGATTCATGCGGATGAGCCCCCGCAACGGCCGGTCGAAGTCCAGGATCACAAAAATCACGAGCACCAACAGGATGTTCAGCGCAAGCCAAAGCCCGATGTGGCGCTGCCCCGATTCGGCCAGCGACTGGCCGATCAGGACGCTGGCAATGATGATCGTCGCCGCGAGCAGGAATACCACTGGCGCCGGCATCTGATTGTGATCGGACCAGCTGTGTTTGCCCGACAGATCGATCACGTCGTTCGCGGCCGGCACGATGACGCTGACGCGGGCGCGCTCCTGGTCCTGGTGCACCGCCTGCTCCACCCCTGACCACAGCTCGTCGAGAGCGGCATGCATGGCCAGAGTGGTGCGAAGGTATTCCTTCGAGTCGACGCCCTTCTGGTAATTCTCGAGCCGGGAGTCCGTATAGGTCCTGAGCGCGTTCCGGATGCGGTCACGCGCCGGGTTGTCGAGCAGCCCCGCGCGCAGGTAGCACGTTCCGATCGAGTTTGCCTCCTCGAGCACGGTGCGGGAGCGGTCGCCGAAACGGCTCGAGGTCATCGAAAAGGAGAACGCCAAGAGCAGGGCAACGATACCGATGGTACTGGCGCGCAGCCCGGAGATGTTGCTGTGCGTGCCTGCCTCGATGTGCCGGCGGCCATAGCGGTAACCGGCCACGCTCGCGATGAGGGCCATCACGAGGATGGGGACGAGGATCATCCACATCGGCAGGCTATTAATGAAGTTCATGGGATCTCAACGCGGCGGCGCAGCGGTGCGGAAGCAATACGGGAAGCGCCCCGTGGCCCCGGGGAGTCCCGGAGCCACGTGAGTTGACTCGTGTCACATCCTAGCGCCGACGCCGTTTCCGTTTGCGCTTCGGCGCGGCCGTCTTCTTGGCGCTCTTGGCGCGCTTCGCAGTCGCCTTTTTCATGTCACGGCTCCTCGAGTGGGTAGTGGTGATGCTACGGAGTAAAGCGTGGGGTTCTGAGCGCTGTTCGGCCATTGCACCTTGGTGAACGAGCGGAGCGTAGCCGTCGTGTCAGCTCTACTGTGAAGCGACGGGGAGGACCAGATGAAAGGTGGCGCCGCCGCCGTCGTTGGTTTCGGCCCAGAGACGGCCACCGTGTGCCGCGGCAATCGACCGGCTGATGGAAAGCCCCAGTCCGAGTCCCTGCGGTTTCGTGCTGTAGAACGGCTCGAAGACGCGTCGCTCGTATCCCGGAGCGATTCCGGATCCGCTATCGGTAACCTGGAACTCGACTTCCGTCTCGCTCACCCGCAGGGCGCGCAGCCACAGCCGGCGCTGGGGCGCGGGCGTCTCGCTCATCGCTTCGCAGGCATTGACCAGCAGATTGACGAGTACCTGGAGGACCTGAACCCGATCCCCGCGCACCGACGGGAGTACCGGATCCGCGTGCGCGAACAACTCCGTTCGCGAATTGACGATCGCACTCCGGCCGAGCGCGGCGGCGTCGCGGAGCAGCGCCTCGAGCTCGAGGCGATCGAAGTGCGGTTGCTCCTGCTTCAGGAACGCGCGCCAGCGGGTGATGACGCCGCCGGCTTGCTGATCGAGCTGGGCGATCTCCCGCAGGATCTCGCCGAGCTCGGCCGAATTCGTCGATCCATGTCCGAGCATGAGCAGGGCGCTCTCCGCGTTCGCGAGAATCGCCGTCAGCGGCTGGTGCAGCTCGTGCGCGAGCAGGCCGGACAGCTCACCCGCCGTCGCCACGCGGGTCAGGTGGGCGAGTTGGCTCCGCTGTTCCTGGAGGGCGCTCTCGATCTGCGCGCGTTCGGCGATCGACGCCGAGAGCAGCATGACGGGGACGCACAGCACCACCCAGAAGGTCTGCAACGAAAGGACCTGAGAGGCGTCGAGCGCCCCCACGAACGGCCCGAGCTGCTGAACCGTCCCCCACATGGAGAGCGCGGCGACGGTGAACAGCGCGGTCGCCGCTCCCATGGGCCCGAATCGGACGGCGGCATACAGGAGCGGTACGAGCATGAGGAGGAGCATGTCGGGCGAGTCCGCTGCCTGCGGGCCGGCGCCCACCGTCAGCGAGCCCACGGCCACCAGCGCCAGCATGGCCATCCCGGCTTCGATTCGCCGCGGCCACGACGGGGTCTGGAGGGTGCGCCACCCATGCTGGGTCCACAGCACTATCGCCGGGACGATGATCAGGATCGCCGTAGCGGAGGCGAGCGAGCCGCGGAGCCAGGTCAGCAACGGCGTTGCCGCCGTCTCGATTCCGAGCGCGCTGCGGACCACCGACGGCAGGCCCAGGCCCGCGACCCCCGGCAGCGCAAACGAGATCAAGGTGAACACAACAACCTGCTGCTTCGAACCGAAATGCAGCGGGCGGCCGGCCGCCCGGTGTAGCGCCACCGTGGTTGCAACGGCGAGCAGCGAGTTGTGGGCGATCTGCCACGACCACCGCCAGGCGGGGAGGTCAGCACCGATGGCGACCGCCGCGTGCGCCACCGCCGCCACGGTAACGAAGGCGGGCCATCGGGACCGCGGAGCGCACAGCAGCGCCGCGATGAGGAGCGCATTCGGGGGCCAAAAGACAACGACGGGCGAATTCTGAAACCGGAAGGCGAATCCAAGCCGAGCGCTCAGGTAATAACTGAAACCGAGCAGGGCGACGGAACCCCCGAACCCCAGGGATTTGCGGACCCACGCGGTACGGTCCCGGCCGATGGTCGTCTTGGCTGCGAGAACGGCCTGATCCAGAGCACTCCCCCGCTGTCAGGATTGTGCAGCACAAGGTGTTACGAGGCTTGGGGATTGTACGATGGAACGGGACGCTACACCAGTCCCGCAGGCTCAGCGCGGTTTGTGGCTCTGGTCCACGGCCTTATGGATTGCCTCCAGCAATTCGCTTTCCTGCAGCGGCTTGCGCAGGCAGGCGTGCCCCAACGCCGCGGCCTCGGCCGTGATGCCGGGATCATCGAGCGCGGTGATGAGGATGATCGGGTAAAGGGGATCGGTCTCCGCAAGATGGGTCGCCAGCTCGAGCCCGCTCATGCCGTCGAAGTGCACATCGAGCACCAGGCAGTCGAGCGCCCACTCGTGCTGCGTCGCGAGGAACTGCTCGGCCGAGACGAAGGGCACGACGCCACATCCGGAAGACTGCAGCAGCCGGGTCAGACCCTTGAGGACCGACGCGTCGTCCTCGACGACAGCGATGACCGGTCCGAACGGAAGTGTCGTGGGTGCCATACTCCATCCTGACAGAGCGCCCGTGATAACCTGGCCGCGCCTCGTACACGGGCCAATACCGAAGGATGGAGGGCGTACGGCGCGCCCGGTATGGGACCTTGGTTTACCTGGCTGCCCGGGCACCAACGCGGGAGCTTCCCGCCGCGGGGGAATGGGCCAGCGCGATGGGTGCGGAGCCGATGTTCACGAGGTCCGCCATGCGCACCAGCTCGGCCACGGAGCCCGCCTGCATTTTCTTCATCACGCGCGCCCGGTGCACTTTGATGGTGCGCTCGCAGGTGCCAAGGCGTCCCGCGATCTGCTTGTTGAGCATGCCGGTGACCACGAGGGCGAGCACTTCGCGCTCGCGCGGCGTGAGCCGTCCGAGGCGGGTCTTGAGCTCGTTGACCACAGCGGTCGTGCGCTGCCGCTCCGCATCGAGCGCCAGACCGCGCTCGACGGCACCGAGCAGCGCTCGATCGTCGATCGGCTTGGTAAGGAAGTCCACCGCGCCCACTTTCATCGCCCGCACGCTCGACGGGACGTCGCCATGTCCGGTCGCGAAGATCACCGGCAGGTCCATGCCCGATTCACATAGCCGTGTCTGAAGATCGAGCCCGTTGATCTTCGGCATGCGCACGTCGAGGACGAGGCACTGCGGGCTGCCCTCCGGAGCATGATCGTGCACGAGGAAATCCTGCGCACCCTCATAGGTCTCGACGCGGTAGCCAGCCGACTTGAGCAGTCGCGCCAGCGATTTGCGAACCGAGGCGTCGTCGTCGACGATATGGACCGTCGGTGAAGCGCTAGGGGATTTCCCGAATGACGTTGCGGCGGAACCGGGAGTGGGGGAGCGTGACTCAACGGATGGGTGATCTAACATCGTGCTGTACGGAACATTGCTCGAAATCGCGGCACGCATGGGCGCTCCTGTTTGCGACAGCGTTGTGACGGTTCAGGCAACGACAGGGAGGTGGAGTTAACTCCCGAAATGTGAAGATAGAAGTAACCCATCGGGAAGAAGTATGTAACCCCGGAGGCACCCGTTCAGGTGTTTCCCAAGGCACGGATGCGACTGGCAACCACGCTCGTTGGTTGACCAAAGGTCCAATACTACCTGGACTTGGATGGTGAGACCTTCGAGTGCAGCGGCGCGCCACTCATCCCGTTACAAGAGCGTGACCATGTTTCTTCGCTCTGTTTCGAATCGCCTCGCGGTGGCTGTCATGGCGGCTGGGTTCCTGAGCTGTCATCCGGGCGGCGTTGAAGACCCTTCGCAAACTGATGTCGTGCTCACCTTTCACATGAATGGGGCGAATTTCGCGGCGAACAAGACGTTTGCGATGCCCGATTCGGTGGTGGACATCTCGGTCGCCGCGGGCCACGACACCTCGCTGAACCACACCTTCGACCATCAGGTCCTGACGGACGTCGCTCAGCAGCTCCAGGCCGTGGGGTACACGCGCGTGGGGGTGGGAACGAAACCCGACATGGTCGTGCTCGTTGCCGGATCGAGCACCGACTTCAACGCGTACGCCTACGTTCCCTGGTGGCCGTGGTGGGGGTGGTGGCCGGGATGGGGCGGTTATTGGCCGTACGGCCCGAGCTCGACCTACTACTACCCGTGGGTACCGGTGTCTGTGAACTACACGTCGGGAAGCATTTTCATCTTCATGCTCGATCCCGATGTGCCACCGCCGCCGCCAACGACCGGGCAGGCGACGGTGATCTGGTCGGCCACGATCAACGGACTGCTCGAAGGCTCGGACGCGAGCATTGCCCAGCGAATCGACGCGGCGATTGCTCAGGCGTTCGCGCAGTCTCCCTACCTCTCGGCCCAGTGAGCGGCACTATGCGCATCCCCATATTTCTTCTGGCGACGCTCGCACTGCCGGCGCTCGCGGCCGGTCAGGTGGGTCATGGCCAGACGTGGGAATCCGTGACCTGGTCCATGTCGGCGCCGACCGCCAACACCAAGGACTTCGCGAGCCCGTTCAGTTTCCGCGGCGTCAACCTGTCGTGGCGGAAGCGGGTCGGGGGTCGCGCCGCCGCCGGCCTCGATGTCGGCTGGAGCGTGTTGAACGAGGAGACCGCGCAGACGTCCACGTTCGATCAAGCGGACATTACCGGTCAGCAATTCCGCTACTTCAACGCGTTTCCGATCCTTGCGAGCATCGACCTGGGGCTCGGAAACCCGCATGGCGTCCACCCGCTGCTCGGCCTGTCCGTGGGCACCTATTACATCGAGCGTGAGCTCGACATCGGGCTCTGGGCGATCAGCGATAACAACTGGCACGTCGGCTTGGCGCCATCGCTGGGATTGCTGATTCCGCTGGGCGGTGGCATGGATGACGCGACGGCGATCGTCCGGGCGCGTTACAACTACGCGTTCGCCTCGGGACAGGCGCCGTATCAGAGCTGGTTGGGGATCGATGTCGGGTTTGCTTTCGCTCCTTGACGCCTTTGTCTTGACGTCTTTCGCCGTTAGTACACCGCCGGCAACGACCCGCCAATCTTCACGTCGATCACGTGGTCGAGGAAGCGATCGAGCTGGAAGAACTTGGTGGCGGTTTTGGCCGGCATCTTCTTCAGGAAATTGCCGTACCAGGTGCGGGCGAGCGTGACTTGCTGCGCTTCGAGATCGAACGCACGGTTGGCCAGCTGCCGCGCGCGGTCATCTGTCATCGAGTCGTACACTTTGGCGTAGTCGCGAATCAGCGCGATGCGCTGGTCCATGAGCTTGCCCTTCTCCGTCTCGTACTGGCGGTACAGCGGCCAGAATACGGCAGCCTGGGAGTCGGACAGGGCCATGTGCTTCGAGACGATTTGCTGGCGCTCGGACCGCACGTCCGTGCGCAGCAGCTCGATCTGGTTTTCGACAGACGTATCCGAAGTGTTCTTGGCCTGGGCGCCCAGCACGGCGGGCACAAGCACCAGAGCGGAAGACACTACCAACGAGAAGGCGGCGGCGCGCAACGTCATGGAGGGTTCCTGGAGTATGGTCGGGTGAACATAGGGCGCGGCACGCGCCCGCGAATATTGTCCGAACGTACTACCTCACCCTCATTCCACCCCGTGCCGCAGAAACGCTCGTAATCGGTGGATGATCTCCGTGGCGCGCCGGTCGTCCGCCACGATGTCTTGCAGCAGGCTCCGCAGCTCCGCCGTGTCGATCGGATCGCGGTCCATGAACCGCAGTCCGGCCAGGGCGTTCGCCATGATCGCCGCAAGCGGCTGATTCAGCTCGTGCGCCAGGGTGGCGGACATCTCGCTCACTGGCACGTTGTCTCGGACCACCACAAGGCAGCATTCGGGTTGCGACGGCAGCGGGTCGACCGTCACCCGTCCCCGGGTCACGCCGCCGCCACGATCGCGCAGCGCAAATTCCGCGTCCTGCATGCCGTCGGATCGCTCCAGTGCGACCTGGAACCGGCGTTGGCTCGCCGCGTCCGCAAAAATCTCGAGCTCCGGGAGCGTGTGCCCCACCGTGTCTTCATGGACAAGGCCAAAGTGCACCAGCCAGCCGCGGCTGGCATCGACGACGCTGCCGTCCTGTCTGCGCACGATGGCCTGGGGTTCGAGGTTTGCTCGAAACGCGGCGGCCTGGGCGGAATCCGGCATCATGGCCCGGGCCCCCCATCGTAGTACGAAGGGGCAAGTTGCCGGGCTTCCCTCGCGCTTCTAGTCATTCACGTGGATACACGCTCGCACACTTCGCCGGAGGAAATCAATGAGCTATCCGAAACAGAGCCTTGCCGTTGTCGCGCTTGCCGTGGGAGTCTCGCTCGCGAGCGTGTCGCTCGCGCGGGCACAACAGGTTGCCATCGAGCTGACCCCGTTTGCGGGCTACTACATCGCCGCCGACCTCTATAGCACGACCGGAGCGGTGGTGCAGCTCGCGAACGATGTCGCTTACGGCGGCCGCCTGACCTTCACGACCAATCAGTCGTTCGGGCTCGAGTTCGCGTATACGCGCACCCAGTCCAACGCCACACTCAACAAGTTACTGGCGGGCCAGCCGGACACGAAGATCGGCAAAATCAGCCTCGACAATTACGACATCAACTTCCTCGCGCTGCAACGCTCGAACAATCCGCATGTCCTGCCATTTGTCGAGATCGGGTTCGGCTGGGCGGTCACGCATCCCGACATCATGACCGATCATATCCAGGGCGGCATCCAGCCACAGGGGCACACGAATTTCAACTTCAACTTCGGGCTCGGAACCAAGATCCAGATGAGCAAGTTGGTCGCGCTCCGTCTCGAAGGTCGGTGGCGTGTCATGAGCACGAACATCACGACATCCGGCGGTCTGTGGTGCGATCCCTGGGGCTATTGCTACCAATATGCGTCCAACTGGTACGACTCAGGAGAGCTGAACGGCGGGCTGAGCATCCGGCTCAAGTAGCTCGCGCGAGCGTGGGCTAGAATGCCTCGGTGAAGTTGAAGTACACGCCCCAGGAACGTTTCCCGAACCCCGCATCCATCCGTATGTTGGAGCGGGGTTGTAGCTCAAAGCGGTATCCCACCCCGGCGTTGGGCAGAAAGCCCTCGAGGTGCTGAATCTGTGGGCCGAGCGAACCGCCGCCGGTCCACACCACGAACCCGTGGCGGGACAGGTGGCCGTTCCCCCGCAGAAACATGTACCGGTATTCCACCACACCCAACAGAACACTGCGATCGCGGAATCGGCCTTCGACGTAGCCCCGGATATCGGCGGAGGTGCCGAACAACGGCAGCTCGGGCCAGGGCACATCGTGCGCCCCGATTTTCGTTTTCACCGTCCAGGCGAGCGTTCGGCCGGGGCGGCCGAGGGTGAGGTACTGGCGATAGTCGAGGAGATAGATCTGGTAGCTCCGGTCGCCACCGACGTAATGGCCGTATCCGGTGGCATTGAATGCGAGGTACAACCCCTTATAGGCGTTCACGGCCATGTCACGGCTGTCGTACTGGATCGCGAGGCCCAGCCCGACATTGTTGATGGCGCTGCCACCCGCCAGAAACGCCGAGTCCTCCGCCATGTGCACATTGACCGCGGTGGCGATCGTGTGATTCCACTCGAGCATGCCGCCGACGTACAAATGGCCTGACACGCCCCAGACCGCGCGCGGATTGAACTTGAACCACTCGCGTTGATACTGCGTCGTCGAATCGCCGCTCGTGGGCTCGAGACCCGCCGTGTATCCCACGCCCCAGTAGTTATCCGGCATGTCCTTGTACGCCAGGTCGGCCGTGATGCGCAGTCGATTCGCGAACCAGAACGACGTCAGCGTGTTCGCGACGTTGATCGCGCCGGTGCTCGAGAACGAAATGGTCGAGGACAGCGTCGACCGCTGGATTTCGAGCGGGTTCGGACCGGCCTTCCAGGACAACAGCACCCCCCCGGCCACGAGGAACTGCATTTCGGGGTTATAGGCGGGCGCGAAAATCGGGGTGACGCGAAAGCCGCCGCTATCGATCTTCCCGACCGGCTGCGGGCTGGTATCAACGGGCATTTGCGTAGCGGGCCGCTGCGCGGCCGCCGGGATGGAAACGAACGCGCCGAGCGCGAGAGCGAGCGTCTTTACCGATGCTCCCGCGCCCAGGGTTCGAGGCTCACAAATCGTTCAACAAATAGTCGACCGCTGCCTGCACGTCCTTCTGCGCGGGATGCATCTTCTGGATCTCCTTCTTGTACAGCCCGTCCCACGCGACCTGGTAGGAGGGAGCGGCGCGCAGCACCACGAGGAGCGCCCCTTCGTTGTAGTTCACCGGCGTGGTCGTACTGCTCATGTAGGTGGGTGCGCCGTAGTAGCCCCAGCCGTAGCCGCCGTACCAGCCGCCGCTCACTCCGGTCGTGGTCGTCTGGTACTCGACCGACCGCCGCACGCCGATGTGATAGGTGACAATGATCTGCGCGTTCGCGGGTTGATCGACCTTGGTCCAGCCCCGCTTCGCCAGGTTGTGTTCGATCGCGGCCTGGACCATGGTGTGAACCTCCGGGCTCTCGGCCAGCGGGTCGAGCTCGTACTGGCTCACTGTGTCGCGTTTGCCCCAGGCCCAGGTGGGTGTCTTGGGAATCGGGACCGCGGAATCACGATTGACCGTGATGCTGGGACCACCGCAGCCCAGGGCGAGCGCCGCGGCGATTGCGAGAAGGAGCTTCTTCATCGTCCAGTCTCCTGTTCAGGCGGAATGGGAGCCCACGTAGTGTCCGGATCGAAGAGCCGGATCGCTCCGGCCAGGTGCTCAGTGTCGGGGCCAAGATCTCTCTGCCACACAGTCCCGTCCTGATTCACAATGAATGTCATGATGCCGCTCTTGCCGTACTCGGCGGGACGGGCGATTGCCGCGAAGCCACCAATGAGCTCGCCGTGCTTTACATAATCGCGCGCGCCGTCATTTGCGTGCGGCCCCTGCCCAAACAGCAACCGGTAGACATACCCATGATATGGCGTGCCCGGGGGTTGTCCTGGCGCGTAGCCTTCAGCCGTCGCATTCGCGAGGAACGGGCCCGCGGGGCTGGGCGGCTCGCCTGCAGTGACCTCCCAGTACAGGCCGTTGTGTTTGCCGGGGTCGCTGTGGAGGCGTTGCGCGTAGATGCCGGCGGGGCGTCCGTCGTGCGCCTGCTCAGCATAATCTTCCTCAGCCGCCACGAACCCGCGCATCACGTCGATGGTCTGCAATTCGTTCGCGCCGATCCGCCGCGCCAGGAGCTCGTCCGCTCCCGCGGCAGCGTCCCAATGCCACCCGCCGTCGCGCCGCTCGAGCGGAATGGGCAACGGCCAACCATCATTGCCGACCCAGAGCGCGAGATCGTCCGGGCTCCCGGCCACGAACTGGTGGCGTTCATGATAGCGCTGCACGAACGCCGCGCGCGCCGTCCGGTCTGCCACCGTATCACCGGAATTCACGATCGCCTCGCTGCCGGTTCCGAGCAGGCGATAGAGGGCGGGGAGGTCGTTGCGCTCCAGTGCCTTCACCAGCGCATTGGCCGCGTCGTCCGGCGTCTTGAACGACTCCGGCGCGCCTACGGCCCCACGCTTGCCGCACGCCGCGCTCGCCGCTACGAGTAGCGCCAGCGCGCAGGAGATGGTCTTCGAGGCCATCGCTCAGCGCCTCCTTCCGCCGCCACCGCGCATCCCGCCACCTCCGCCTCCCCGCATGCTGGCATTGCCCCGTGCGCTGGAAGAGCGATCGTACGAGCCGTTGCGCTGGCCGCTCGCACCCGAAAAGGCGCCATTACTCGGCGTCGTACCGGCGCTTGGTGCGCGACTCGAACTTCCGTAGCCGCGGTCAACCGGGCCCACCGCTCCGGTGGAGGGCTTCGCTGCGCCGGCGCCCACCGCTCCGGTGGCAGGTTTCGCTCCGCCCGCGCCTGTACTCGGGCGTGTGGCAGGCTGCGTCGCTGGCCGCGCACCTCCCGCGCCCGGCTTGGCGGGCTGCGTGGACGGCCGCGAGCCCCCGGCTCCCGCACCGGGCTTGCCGGCGATAGGCTGACTCGGCTTCGGTCCGTACCCCGGGCGGTTGCCCGGACCACCGGGTTTACCCGGACCGCCGGGTTTACCCGGGCCGCCCACGCCGCCGGGCTTACCCGGGCCGCCCACGCCGCCAACCCCTCCCACCCCGCCAACACCGCCGGGCCTGCCGGGATATCCGACGCCTGGGCGGAAGCCCGGCCCATACACCGGCCGGTAGGCATACATCGGCGGATAAAAGGGGTAGGGGCCCATGTACACTCCTCCGCCCCAATACGGCATACAGCACGGACTCATCATCGCGCCCATCATGATGCCCATGCTGAACGTGATCGCGGCGCTCGCGGCCTCGTCACTGTGATCCTCGTTGTAGACATTCGTGACGTTGGTTGTCGTTGCCGCCGTTCCCGTCGCCGGCGCGGCGGGGGCCGCAGGCGGTGCCGGGGCAGCCGCGGGCACGGCCGGGGCAATCGGCGCGGCGGCCATGCCGGGCGTCGCCGCGACCGCTGCTGGAGCGGCTGCTGCTGCGGCCGTCGGCGCCGCCTTGGGTGACGGGGCCGGGGGCGTGCCGGTCCCGGGTTTCGGGGCTACTACGACAACCGGCGGACCGTAGACGATAGCCGGATCGTAGGTCGGGACGAAGATCATGTTCGGGTCAGCCGACGTGATCGTAATGACCGTGCTGTCGCCGTTCTCGACTTTCGTGCCGACGGTCTGCTGCGGCGTCGATTGCAGCGAGCCGTGCATCATGGCCTTCTCGCGCAGCCGTTGGACCGACTCGAGCACGGCTTTCTGATCGGACGTGAACGCGGCGCCGAGCTGCTTGGTCCACTCGATTTGGGCGCACATCGCGTCGACGATGTCCGGGAAGTGAAGGAGCCCGCGCATGGCTTCTCCGAACCCCAGAGTCTGCGAGGCGGAATCGAGCGCGGCGCCGGAGAGATTCGGATTCTGGATCAGCCAGTTTCCGGCATCGAGTACTTCCTGGGAATTCACCGAGGCGATCAGCACACGGCCGAGCAGCAGGTCCGGGTACAGCGCGATCGGCGCGAGTAGCTGATCGAGAACGTCGGGTGCCCAGGCGCCCTGGGTCACGACCGGTGCCGCCATCGCGGCGGAGTCCACGGTTTGCTGCGCGGCCAGGGTTTCCGTCTGCTGCGCCCGGCAGGCGATGACAGCGCCTGCGACAAGCGCAAATGCAAGCACGCACGTTCGTAATGATGGCACGCTCAAGAGCCGCGGTGAGGGTGAAGGTATGGATATCCCCGGTTGGGGTGCGGGAGAAATTGACCCTTGGTGCAACGCGTCCCAACCCGGGACTAACGCAACGCGCTCATCAGCATATGCGCAATCTCCCGCAGCGGCACCTCGGCCTGGATCGCGGGAAGCATCGCGAGCCCCGAGGCGAGCGCCACCGACAGGATCGCCGGTATGGTGATCGGGACCGGCAGCATCTGGCGCACCGCGTTGGCGGAATTGATCAGGTCGGCCAGCGATTGCAGATCGCTCGAGCCGAGCAGCTCGGTATCGGGTGGGTCGCGGGAGAGCCACTTGTTATCGAAGCGCCGGATGTAGCGCGACGAGAGGCGGTCGTAGTCCATGCGGCCCCGCCACATCGCGCGGGTGAGTTGGGGCACGAAGAACAGCAGCGGCGTGAGCACGCAGACCAGGAACAGCACGGAGATCGCCACCATGGGCGCAACCTGGGATGCCAGTTTCTCCCCTCCGACGAGAATGCGCGCGCGCAACTCGAAACCGGCCCCGACAGAGAGCCCGAAAATGAGCGGCGCGAAGGCCATCGTCACGTTGGCAAGAAAGCCAATGCCCCCGGCGCGGTCCGGGTGAGCGGGCATGAGGCGCAGCGGAATGCGCGACACCCCGAACAGGAACCGCCACCACACGAGAATGCGCCACAGCCAGCGCAGCCGTATGAGGTGAAATAGCGCGAGCGAGACGAAGAAGTACCACGAACCGGCGAGGGTGAGGTGCTCACCGTCGCGAGCCCAGGCACCGATGAACGGCAGCCGCGCCGTTTCGGCGAGCACCTCGCTGCCGAAGGCGATCGCCACCATGACCACCAGCGCCACGCGCGAATCGCGCATGCGAAGCGCCCGCATGCGTGCGGCCTGAAACCGCGGCTCGTCCTCGGGCGCCACCAGTCGGCTCGTCTCGAATTCCTGGAGGGCGCGCGCCACGCTCGCCGATACCGACGGACTCACGAGCTCGAGAAGCGGGAGCACGATCAGCAGACGGATGAAGAAGGGATCGCGGATGAGATCCGCGATTTGGCCCTGGGCGCCGACGCGCACGACCAGCGGCAGTATCGCGACTGCGAGTAACAGCGCGACCATCCGCCCCGGGCGGGGCGGGGTCCCGGGTTTGAGCCCGAGGCGCCGCTCGATCCGGTGCAGCGGATCGCCGGAGGTGATATCCAGATCCGGCGACCGCTGCTCCGCTCGGAGGGTAGATTCAGCTAGGCTGGCACTCACGATGCCTCCGGCACATCGCGCTGGACGGCGACCTGGTGCTACTACTGCGTCATATTCTCCGTCCCGCTCAGGATCTCGAACTCATCGCGGCGGTTCTGGGACCAGGCCGCTTCGTCATGACCCGACGCCACCGGATTCTTTTTGCCCAGCGACGTGGTTTCGATCCGGCTCGCGTCAATGCCATGTTTCACGAGGTACTGTTTGGCCGCTTCGGCGCGGCGCATGCCGAGCTTCTGGTTGTATGCATCCGACCCGCGCTCGTCACAGTACCCCGACACGCGAATCTTCGCGTCCCCATGCTGCGAGAGAATCGCGAGCTTCTCGTCCAAGAGCATGGCGTCCTCCGGCCGAATCGACGCCCGCCCTGTCTCGAAATGGATCATGGCCGTGAGCGTCGCGCGCGCGTGCTCGCGCGCCGCTGCGGCGAGCGAATCCTCCATGCGCTTGTGCTCGGCGGCGAGGCGCTCCGCTTCCGCGAGCGAGTCCCGCCGTGCCCGTTCGGCCGCCGCCGCGAGCGAATCACTCCGCGACTTCTCCACGGCCGCCAAGGAGTCGGCATTGGGCTTGGATGCGGGCGCGGGAGTGGGTGGAGGTGCGGTCTTCCCGCAGCCGACGAGGAACGCGATGATCCCGCCGACCAGCATCACTCTCGTCACTTGGTTCATGGCCATGGCTCCTTATGACACCGTGTATCCACGGGCCGTCAAGCACGTCGTCATTGCACCTTTGACTTTGTCGATCAGCGCCTGCGCGTGCTGTTTGTTGGCTTCCGCGGCCTGGGCGCCCGCCTGAGCCTTGGCCTGCTTCTTTGCCTTGCGGCCCGCAGCCGCCCCTGCGACCGCGCCCACGCCCGCGCCCTCGCTGGCGTTGCCAGTAATCCCACCGACAATGGCACCGGCCGCCGCGCCCTTGGCCGCGCCCTTCACGCCAATACCGGCGGCCGCGGAATCGACGTGCGCCTGGGCGGCCTTGGCGGCGGAATCAGGGTTTGACTTCACCGCCGCGGGGTCAATCCCCGTCTGGTCTTTCGCCCATGCGTAGCATTCCTGATCGTCCTTGGCCATGGTTGCCGCGTCCTGACCCTTCGCCGGGTAGACCACCATGCCTAACGACTTCGCGGCGCTATTGGCCACGGATGCCGGCGGGCCGGAAGGTGCGGCTGCGGCGGGAGCGGGAGCAGCGGCCGGAGTCGCCGGAGCAGCAGCCTCTTGCGCTGCCAACGACCCCGTTGCCAGCAGCGACAGCACACCGACGACGAATGCACGACGCATATGTCCTCCGCAAGTGAGTGGACTTGGAGAGGGATCGTAGAGGAAATGTCAGACAGTGACTATGGCACTTTCGTGCTATGATGCGTGGTGATTCTGAAGATCGTTCAGGCCGGCGATCCCGTGTTGCGGCGGCCCGCGGAGCTCGTCCGGCCCGAAGAAATCGGCAGCGAACGGATTCAAGGGCTCATTGCACTGATGCGCGACACGATGCGCGACGCGCCCGGCGTCGGGCTTGCCGCGCCGCAGGTGGGCGTTTCCGTTTCGCTCGCTGTGGTCGAAGTGCTTCCCGAGTACCTCACACGGCGCGGCCTCACCGCCGCCGAGCTCGCCGAGCGAGAGATGCAAGCCGTGCCGTTCCACGTGCTCGTGAACCCGCGCCTCACAGTCGTCGATCCCACCCCGGCGGTATTTTTCGAAGGCTGCCTCAGCGTGCGTGGTTTCGTGGCGCGCGTCCCGCGGGCGCGGGCGGTGCGCGTATCCGCGCTGGACCATCGCGGCGCCCCCGTCGACCTCACGGCGCGTGGCTGGTATGCCCGCATCCTTCAACACGAAATCGATCACCTGGGCGGAACACTGTATATCGACGCGATGGATTCGCGCTCCTTCACGAGCCTCGAGCACGAGGACGGGCGGCGTGCCGGTGGAACCGGCCGGGGCGCTACATGACGCCGGTGTGGGTCAATCGGCGGCAGGTCAGGAAGCCGAGTAGGCGCTTAAGGGGCGAGATAGCGTCTCTCACCCGTAGTCCGGATCTCCATCATCCCACGGTGCCGGCGTTCCGATGGGCAGCACCGGTGGCGTGACGCCGGGCGCTCCGCTCGGCGGCTGCGTAGGACTCGCTTTCGGACCCTTACGATTCGGTGCCGGGGGGGGGGCCGTGGGTCCGGTGGTGGGCGGAGCAGGTCCCCGGTCCTTCCCGCTCTCACGTGGGTTCGACTGCGCCGTGTCCGACGCTGGCTTCGCGGGTTGGGGGTCACGCTTGGTGCGCACGGTGTCCTTCGCATGCGGCACCGTGTCCCCGCCCTGCGCGTACAGTTGCCCCGCTGGAGCGGGGGATATGACTACGACGGCGAATAGCGCGGTGACAATCGGCGGTATTCTCATTCGGCCCTCGGTACATGGATACCCGGTCGAACGAGCACTAGTGCATAATGCGCACCAGGGAAGGGATAGGAAGAGGCGAAAGAGACGGATGGGGCTCACCCGCCACACCCCGTTGCCCGGATCGTCGCTGATGAGCAACGCGCATCGGGTGCGCCGATCGACTCCTTCCCAACGCAATCTGCCCCGTTTTCGGTAGCGGCCGAATCGACCGGCCGAACGAAAACGGGGCACGAATGCGGCGTGAAGGACGAACGGGACAGACTTAGGCCGGCAGGGCTAAGCCATTCTGAACGTCGTGCACATGCGAGCGACGCATGATGCCGCGGCGTCCCCGATACGTGCTGCGATGTCCGCGGCGGTCCTCCCGGCCAAACCGTGCCGCCTTGGCGCGCGAGCCGAACACCTGTGTCCACCTGCCATTGCGATACACCGGCATGTAGCCGCCCGCGAGGATTTGGAATGGACGCCGCACGCGGCGGAGATGATCGAACTCTGTCGAGCCCGGTTTGTGAAACGCCTCGAACCAGGACGGATACACGAAATCCGTGAGGGCCATGCCGTCGAGCGTGAACTCGACCTCCTCGACCGCATCGGCAGTCTCATATGCGTAGAATGTTCCGCCCGGACCGGTAGCGGCGAGATTGATCGCCGGATCGACGAGCATCTCGGCCAGCTCATGGCTCGCCGTGACGCTCACCCGTTGGCCGGCCGCGAGCGTGGTGCGCACGAACACCTTGGAGAGCGGCAGGCCGTCGGGCGTGAGATCGTGGTAGCCCAGCGCATTCGCCACGTCGGCACTGTCGAGCAGCGCCAGTGCCCAGGCGCCCTTCTCGAAGCCCCGCGTTTGAACAAGCCGTGCCGGCGTTCCCCAGATCGGCACGAACAACTGGTCCACGAATTTCTGCAATGTGGCGACGAGTCGCTCGAGCTCGAAGCCGGGAGAGATGGTTGCGGCGCTGAAGCAGGCAATGGTGGGAGTCTGGCCGCGGTCGAAAGAGAGTGCACGCGTAATCATGGTGCCCCCAAGAGCATCGGTTGCGGAGTAATACCCCGCCACCGCCCTATCGTCTCTTGGTGACCTTCCCGATGGCCCCGATCAAATCACTCAAGTCATAGGGTTTCAACACCACCGGCTGGCCGCTCTCGTCCAGGAACCGGCGGGTCTCGTCGCGCGCGCGATCGCCCGTGACAAAGATGAATCGTTTGGCGAGCTGGGGGCGGTCGTCCTGGAGCTGCTCCCACAAGGCCCGGCCGCCGAGCCGGGGCATCTGCAGATCGGTGACGATCGCATCGAATCCCTCGCTGGCGGGTCCAAGGCGCTCAATCGCCTCGAGTCCGTTCTCGACCGCGACCACTTCGTGCCCTTCGCGCTCGAGCAAGAGCCGCATCGCCTGGCGATTCACGGCGTCGTCGTCCACCACGAGGATGCGAAGTTTGGGGAGCGTAGGCGCGGCCGGGGTCGTCTGCGCGAGCGGACCGAGCACGCTCTTGGGCAGGGTCAGCACGACTTCCGCGCCGCCTTCCACTCGCGATTTCAAGCGCAGCGAGCCGCCGGTGGATTGCGCCAGCGCGCGCGCCAGCGCGAATTCGATCTCTCCGCCGCCGCCCTGGGTGAACCGGAACGGCGATACCAGCCGCTGCTCCGCTTCGACTGACAACGGCGAGCCCGAGTCGGATAGCGCGATGGTCAAGGACGGCCCGGCGTCGGTGACGGTGAGCCGGAGGTTGCGCGGCGGCTGGCTGTCGCGCAGCCGACGTAGCGAGAAATCGAGCAGCCGGGTAAAAATTTCGGTGAGCTGCGCCATGGGGCACGCGACCAGCGGCAGGTCGGGCGGGATGGTCCGCGTGATCTTGACGTTCAGCTCGCGAAATGTGACCTCGCGCTCGGCGAGCACGCCGTTCAGCACGATCGTGGCGTCCGACGGCTCCGCCGCTCCGATCGGATGCTCCGCCAGCTCGAGGAAATGCTGGGTGATTTCCGCGGCGCGCCGCACTTCGCCGTGCAACATCATGAGCGCCCGCGCGCGCTCCGGGTCGAGCGGCGAGCCGTGCAGCATGTCGGCCAGCGCGCCGATGGCGGCCAGGCGATTGTTCAACGCGTTCAGCACGTTCGCGGAACCGTCGTCCAGCGCCACACGTTTGACTTCGGACGTTGGGGGCGAGGAGCGCGGCGCCGGCGGCGGGGGCGCCGGAGACGGAGGTGGTGGTGCTGCCGGTTTCGCCGTGCGCTGGCGCGCGATGACGAAGCCGACCAGAGCGCCGATCGCCCCTCCGAACACGAACGGGACCCAGAGTTCCATGGGGCGTAAGTATTGCATATCGGGGGTGTACGGGCCAGCCATGAGGTCAACTTGCTCGGCCTGGAACCCCCTCCTAGGTTAGGTAGCTCACGCCCTGGTGGTGAAATTGGTAGACACGCTGTCTTGAGGGGGCAGTGGCGCAAGCCGTCCCGGTTCGAGTCCGGGCCAGGGCATCGAAAAACGTCGAGTGTGACACCGGTCACGCTCGACGTTTTTTTGACGTCGCTGTTTCAGCTCTTATCAGTCTTGCTGATCCTTAGGCACAGCCGCTTTCCGCGCGGCATGAAAGCTCCCGATTACCCCGTTCACGGCGCTCATGCGCGTCAGCCGGCCTGCGAGCGACGATAGGGCAGCGTAGGGAATGACCGCGAGCGCGCGTTCCGGCGCGATCTCGGTGTACGTGCGCATTCCCGTGCAACCCAGTGACAAGACGCTCGCTTGGCGGCTCGCGGCAAGCGGAATCGCGGCGCAGGCGGGTCGACCCGCGACGCCCGCGGGTTCGGACGTGGTCCAGTGGCAACTGCCGCTCGATTCGGTGAGCAGCATCGCCTGCCGCGGCGTGACCCAGAGCAGCACGAATTCGGGCGTGATGGGGAACCGCTGCAGCGGGCCGTAGACCACACCGGTCTTGGGCGCGCCACCGTCGAGATGCGGAATGCGTGGCGGCTCGCTCGTCTGCATGTAGCCGGTCTCTACCATCACACCGACGAGCTGCATCAGCTCGTCCTTGACCGGGTCCGGCAGGTCGAACCCCATCACCATCGCTCCCACCGGGCAGCGAAAATGCTGCGCCGCGCTCGCGTAAAACACTTCCTGTTCCGCTCGACGCCAGAATGCGCAGCTCGATGGGACGATGCCCTGAAACTCGCGCACGCCGGAGGGCGGAGCGGCCGCGCGTGCCAGAGCGACGGGGGGGAGCTCCAGGTCGAGAGACTGGACGAGCGAATCGGATATGCTGCTGAGCGCGGTCACGGGCAGTCTCGGCGGTAGAAGGCGGTCGGTAACTCGGGTAAGTAAATACCGCCCTCGATCGCTCGCAACCATTCCCGCGTTCACGAATGTAGCGCGTTCCGTCCTCCCGCCGAATGGCCGATGCCGGGCCCGACCGCCCGGTCGTAGTCTTCGAGCCGTACACCGAGACTCGAAGGAGGAGACAATGGCAACTACGCTCGAGACGCTGTCCCAGGATCTTGCCGGCGCTGTAGAGCGCGTGGGACGCCGCGTCGTCGCGATCCGCGCCCGCCGCCGCATTCCCTCGTCCGGGATCGTGTGGCGCGATGGGCTGGTCGTGACCGCTGCGCACACAATCCAGCGTGAAGAGGACATCACCGTGCTCTTGCCCGACGGCGGAACCGCGCGGGCAACGCTGCTCGGCCGCGACCTCGGGTCGGACCTCGCCGCGCTGCGGCTCGATCCGTCTCCGGGTGGCGAGATCGAAATCGCTCCGCCGGATGCCCTGCGGGTCGGCACTATGGTGCTGGCGTTGGGCCGTCCCGGGCCGACACTCACCGCCGCCTTCGGACTCATCAGCGCTGCCGGCGATGCGTGGCGCACCTGGCACGGCGGCAAGATCGATCGACTGATCCGGCTCGACATCGGCATTTACGATGGCTTCTCGGGTGGGCCGCTGGTGGACGGGGCGGGTCGGGTGCTGGGTGTGAACACCTCCACGTTGCTGCGCGGAGCGCCGACGACGATTCCGGCGGAAACGGTCGAGCGAGTACTCGCGCAGCTCGTGGAACACGGGCGGGTGCCGGCCGGTTACCTCGGCGTGGCCACGGAAACCGTCCGCCTCCCCGATCAGCTCGTCAAGGTCGAGAAGCTGCCCGAGCGTACCGGGCTCATGATCGTGAGCGTGGAAAGCGGAAGCCCCGCCGAACAGGCCGGCATGCTCCTGGGAGATGTGCTCGTGGCAATCGACGATACTGCGGTGGCGGATCCCGGCGACGTACTCGCGGCGCTCGACGCCGACAGCGTGGGGCGCGAGGCGGACGTGCGCGTGATCCGCGCCGGCAAGACGAAGGCGCTCAGCGTGAAAATCGGCGAGCGAGTCGCGCGGAGGGCACGGTGATCGGCGCGAACGTTACGAGCGAGCTCGGACGCCTGGCCGACGCGCTCGGCACGGTCACAGTCGAGATCCGCGGCGGTCGCGGACGCAGCCTTGGCGCGGGAATTGTATGGGCCGCGCCGCACGGCGTGGTCACCAACGCGCACGTCGTGGCGAGTCGTGATGCCTGCAAGGTCGGATTCGGCGATGGGAGCGTCGCGGCGGGCAGAGTCATACGGGTCGATGAGCGGCGCGATCTCGCGTTGATCGATGTGCCGCTCGCGGGGCGCGATCGCGCGATCCCTGCCGAACACGCAGCGCTCCGCGTAGGTGATCTGGTGTGCGCACTGGGACATCCGTTCGGACTGCCGCGCGCCCTCGCCATCGGGATCGTGCACCGGACTGACGGGCGTTGGGTACAGGCCGACTTGCGGCTCGCGCCAGGGTTTTCCGGTGGCCCGTTGGCGGACGCGCGTGGAGGGATTGTGGGCGTGAACGCGATGATCGGCAGAGGATTGGGACTGGCCATTCCGACTTCCGTTGTGGAGCGGTTCGTCGGCGCGTCCGCACCCACGTCGCGTCTTGGCGTGCGCGTCCGCACGGTGTCCGCCGGAGGCGGGCGCGGGCTGCTCGTCCTCGAGGTCGTCCCGGGCAGCGTGGCCGAGCGGGCGGGGGTGTTGATTGGCGACGTGATCGTGAAACGGGAGCCGGTGCTCGAGATTTCGCGAGGTGGCGAACGGGTGATCCTCTCGCTGCCGCAGGCGGCATGATCCGCGTCGCTATTCAGGTGCAGTCGCGAACGCTGCGCTCCGCGCTCGAGCGCGCCGTAGCGCAAAAATCTGCTTTCAAGCTGGTTCCGATCCTGGCTGCGGCCCCGAGCGTCGCCTCCGATGCTCCCGCGGCCGATGTGATCCTCCTGCACGAATCCGAATGGTCGCATATTGCTACCCGGGCGACAGGCTTCGCGCCCGCCATCATCGTACTCAGTGAAGCGCTGGATGAGGCGCTGGTAGCCACGGCGCTGCGCCGCGGTGCTCGAGGGGTGCTGTCGTCCACCTCCGAGAACAAGGTGCTGCATGCCGCAATCGAAGCCGCGGCCGCCGGCCTGTTCGTCTCCGGGGGGCTGCGGGAGACGAGCCGTGAGCTCGAGCGGCGGCCGCTCGCGCCTCGAGCACTGACGCCGCGGGAGCGCGAAGTACTCGCCTTGCTCGCGAGCGGCCTTCCCAACCGAATCATTGGTGTGCGTCTCGGGATCTCCGAGCACACGGTGAAGACGTACGTAGCGTCGATTCTGGAGAAACTCGGAGCGCGAACGCGGGCCGAAGCGGTCGCGATCGGACAACGACGAGGCTTGATTCTGCTGTAACCCCTGCCGAGAAGCCACCGGTCGGATTTGAACCGACGACCGCTCGATTACGAATCGAGAGCTCTACCACTGAGCTACGGTGGCGAATTGTTGCGATAACGACTTACCGCATCGGTCGAGAGGTCTACGCCGTGGTGCCAACGGTGGTGCCAAATCCAAGCCCACGAAGCCTCTCCAACCGAGCACCTAACTTAGCAACGTGCTGCTCGACACGGTACTCCACAACCTCAGCCCTGTGACGGACATGGCCCAGGTGCCCGTAGACCCTGCGCACCATCGACTCACCGCCGTGCCCCATTTCGCGGGCAACCGTGTAGACGCTGACTGGAGCGCCAGCATCTAGCGTTTGAAGCCGGACCGCACAGTGGGTGTGCCGAAACATCTTCGAGCGGATATCGCCTTCATTCCAGCCCGCTCGCATGGCCACAGCATCGAGCAATTTCCGAAAATCGGTGAGCATTGCTTCCTGACCCGTCCGATAGCTCGGAAATAGGAGTCTGCTTGGCGGACGCTCGGCCAAGTACCGCTGGAGCGCTTCGCGGAGCTGAGGCCACAGTGGCACCGATCTATGGCTTGAAGCCGTCTTGAGACGACGCCACTGGTTGGGCCGGAAGGTCACGACTCCGCGATCGAGGGAAACGTCGTCCACTTCAAGGCCAAGCACCTCAGTCTCGCGCCCCCCCGTAAGCAAGAACGTCGCGATCAGCTCGTACGCGAATGGCACGGGCCGCCACCCGCCCTTTTCTGTATCCGGCTGGTACGTCCTGGCCGCTTCGAGCAAGAGGGAGGCGTCGTGAATCTCCAGCCACTTTGCTTCGCCGCGCCGAGGTGACGGTTTTTCGTCGAAGTCGCCAACGGGATCGTATCCAGACGGCACTACCCGCTCGGCTCGCGCCCGCTTGTAGAGATTCGACAGGCAGCTCAAGTGATGCCGCACTGAGCTGGCCGACATGGTTCCCTCTCTGCCGTTCGGCGTTTCCAGAAGACGGCTTGCCCAGCGCCGCACGTCCGTGACCGTAATCGACGCAAGCTCGCGATTGGCACCGAAGAAGTCCGCGGCCCGTTCAAGGCACATCTCCGTGACCTCGATCCAATGCTCGGTGTACTTCTTGGACTCCCGTTTCGCGTCGAGATGCGTCTTGGTGAACTCGTCGAGCGTGACACGCTTGGTGTCACCGTGCAGTGCCCGACCCCGGCGGATGCCGTCGAGCTCTGACAGCCTGCGACCCAGGAGCACCTGCGCAGTCGGTTCATCGGACGTCGCCAGCTTCTCGTTGGGCGCGACGAGCGGTTCCCTGCTCCCGCCCACGTCCGTGTAATCGCGTAGATCGGCGTAGGCGCGTTTTGTACCGCCGCGTTCACGCCAATAAATGCGGGACTTCTTCATTCGGTTGCTCATTTCTGGCCTCCAGGTGAAGGGTGTTTTCCGAAACCGGCAGATGCCCACTCCAGCACACTACCGAGCCATTGATAGTCCACGTCCTGTTTTCCTTTGATCCAGGGCTCTAGAGTGCTTTCCAGCACCGCTGCTGCTGACACGGCGAATTCATCATCAGCAGTTTGATCGCTGACTTTGGGATTCTTAAGGAAGGCGCGTCTCCACCAGAAGGCACTGATGAGTCGCGAAATCAGCATGGTCAGGCGATCCCACGGATTCTGCTTCCAGCGGCCGACGGCCAGCCGCATAATGGCGGCATCGGCTTCTGTGTTCTTGTGACTGATATCCCGCTTCCAGGCTTTAATGATCTGCGTTGAGAGATCGTGAGCGGCGAGCTGGTAGCGCGGAGGAAGCTCGGTGGCGTGCGTGTAGCCGCCCTCGGACGACGGACGAATGATTCGCATGTTCTCATCCACCCACAGAGGCGGCTTGTAGCCCAGGTCGGGCACTGGCACCCAAGACGCAAGAGCGGGCTGGAGATGGGTTTCCCCGCCTAGCCATTCGGCGGGTCGCCCGAGCAATTGGGCGAGTTGGTCACGCAAGGACTTGTAGCAGCGCTTGGTATTGCCGCGAACTATGGAGTCGAGTGTCTGCTGGCTCATTTTCAGCGTCCGCGCGGCGGCGTTGACGCTCAGACCCTTCCATTCGATTGCGGCACGGACTCGCTGCCCGTCGATGGGGACCAGCAGGTCTAGGTTCTTGCGGCGATGGGGGCGTTTGGGCACGTCAGTAAGCTACCGACGTTTCGGACGACCGGCTAGGGCTTACTTTGGCCTTTGTTGCTCCTGAAACTCGCGGACCGAATCCGTAGGGACACGCCATTCCTTGCCGTGGAGCTTGTAAGCGCCGGCGAAGTCCCCCCGCTCCACCCAGGCCCGTACCGTCGAGGGGCGCTTGCCGAACATCTTGGCCAGGTCTTGGATCGTGAGATCGACGAGAGCGGTCGAAGGCGTCTGAGCCGCTTCAGCACCTGACAAACGGTCAAGCAGCCAATCGCGTGGGACCAGAGTCCCAGGCGGCATCAGCGCGAGCGCGGATCGAAGCGATGCGAATGAGTTCGACAAACGATCGGAATGTATTCGCGACATCACGACGATCACCAGTATTCTTGGGCGGCTCGGTACGCGCTACTGAGACACGACAATTTCGCCGCTGGCTCCGGCAGACGCGTTCAGGTCGGTCGTTCGGACGGTCTTCCGTACGGCAATCAGTACGGTTTTCAGTACGGCAATCAGTACGGTTTGCCATCTCGAAGCAGGACCCATGATTCTCGGTCGAGGCCCGGTGGAAAGCCCGGTGGAGAACCCGGTAGAAGGTCCGGTAGAGAGCGGCTTGAATGAAAAACTTCGGGAAAACGTTAGAAAAACTTCTAAGAAAAAACCTTCGGAAAATGTCATAGGAAATCAGCTATAGCGCCTTAGATTTCATCCGATGGCGGTATGCATCGTTTCGCGGGACCGGCTCGACGTTCTACATCGATCTGAACCCAGCAAGCGAGTTCTTTGCCAAGGCCGATCTCGCTCAACTTGAAGCGAACAACATGGTGAAGTGGAGCAACGAAGGTGGCGGCAAACCCGTTCGGGCAATCTGACGTCGCCCTAGTCTCGTGCGATCCTTGCCGGCAGGACGCGCCTTGAGACGTCGCCCAGAAGCCTGAAGGTTCCGACCTCAATTGGCATATGCCTGGTCAAACTACGTGCCCGACGTGTGACTACAGGTACTTCGAATCGCTGGCCTTCTCTCGAAGGAAGCACCTGATCCACCATGACGAACACCGCAATGGCGTCCGTCTGCGCCGCCTCGACCTTTTCGAAAGAGTGGGCGGCATTGATGGAGCGCAGGTCCTTCTGGTAAGGCCCGAATCTGCAAGGTTCGTTCGTCATCGGACAGAGCGCGTCGCGCGGCGGGCTATCGAGGAGCCTCCGTTCGAAGGTGACTACGACAAGCCAACCTTCTATGCTGAGGATCGATATCAAATCGTTCCCGAACACTTTGCTCACGCGTTGGTGCTAGCCCAGGGTTCGCGTGGCGTTGGACTCACCGTGCTCGAACGTCGTGAACGCTGCGCACGTTACGAGTGGCTGGCCGAGCAGGATGAGTACCGCGCCTGCGAGGAACCGGCAGCGGGGCCTTCATGGGCGGTGATGCACGTATGGGTCCACCCGTCAATGCGAGGCCAACATGTCGCCTCGCGCCTCCTGACAATGGCCTTTTCTGGTTTTCGCATGACACCAGAGGAGACCGCTTGGCTCACGCCATTCACCCCAGGGGGCTTCCGCCTACTGCGCAGATTCTGTCCAGAGTTCTTCTTGGCCGCCGGCCACGAGCCGCCGCAGTTTGACTCCTTTCCTCGCCCGTTCGCGAGCTGACATATGCCCTGGCGAGAAGGCCTTGAAGGCGCACAACTGGCGATCGCCGCCGAACCGGGGAATCCGGTTCACGTGCTGGCTGGCCCGGGGACCGGCAAGACCCTAGCAATGATGCGACGTGTCGCTCGTCTCTTAGCAGAGGGGATGGACCCACAGGAGATCCTCGCAGTCTCATTCACGCGGACCGCGGCACGGGATCTTAAGGAGCAACTTCGCCGGCTTGGCGTCGGCGGGGCAGACCAGGTTACCGCAACTACCCTTCATTCCTTGTGCTTCTCAGCGCTGCTTGAGGACGCTGTCTTCCAAGCTACCGGTCGTCGTCCGCGACCCCTTCTTTCATACGAGATCGATCAACTCACGACTGACTTGAAGAAGCAGTTCGGTGGGAAGCGAGAAGTGGCCAAACTGCTTGAGGCATACGAGGCGGCTTGGGCCCGCCTTCAACATGAGGTGGCCGGGGCACCCCAACAGCAACGGGACATCGACTTCGAAGCGGCATTGCTTGATTGGCTCAGATATCATCGCGCGATGTTGATTGGAGAGCTGGTTCCCATAGCCCTTCGCTTCCTCCAAGCAAATCCTCATGCGGGAGTCCTGCCTGCGTACCGGGCGGTCTTGGTCGACGAGTACCAGGACCTAAACAAGGCGGACCAAACCCTCGTTGATGTGCTCGGCACGAATGCGAGCCTCACCATCGTTGGTGACGACAATCAGTCCATCTATCGCTTCCGGCACGCCAACCCTGACGGTATTCGCGTCTTCCCCGATGACCATCCCGGCACGTGTTCACACACCATTGAAGAATGTCGCAGGTGTCCTCCAAACATTGTCACCATGAGCAATGCACTCCTCGGTCACGACCCACTCGCCCGGCAGACGCCGCTCAGATCGCAGGCTGGCCGAGCCGCTGCTTCGGTCTACGTCGTCCAACACCCGAGTATCGGCGACGAAGCGGACACGATTGCCGCCTACGTCGATGACTACTTGAATCGACGAAATGGTCTTCCACCGGGGCAAGTGTTGATCCTCAGCCCGCGTCGCATCTTCGGAAACGCAATTCGGGACGCCTTGATCCGACGCCGTCGGAATGCCTTGAGCTTCTTCTGGGAGGATGCCCTCGACGCAGTTTCTGCCGCCGAGGGGTTCTGCCTCCTGACGCTGCTCGTCAGTCCAGAGGACCGAGCCGCGTACCGCGCATGGCTCGGGTTGGGAGACGTCGATGGCAACCGAGCGGGATACGCTAGGATCCGCGGTCACGCCGAGGAGCACGGCATTGAGCCCTTTGACGTCTGTGAGCGGTTGGCTCGTGATGAAATCGAAGTCAGGTATTCTCGGAAAGTTCTTGCCAAGCATGATGAGCTCAAGGGGCGGTTGGCCGCTCTGGCGGGCCTTCAGGGGACTCCCCTCGTGAACGCCCTCTGGGACCCGGCCGACCCGGAAACGCTCACAATCCGGCTCGCTGCGGGCGCCGTAGCCGCAGACAACCCGGAGCCCACGAACCTCTACCAACGACTAGTGGAGGTTATCACTCAGCCCGAGCTACCCGACTCGGCTGGCGACGTCATCCGGATAATGAGCCTTCATAAGGCAAAGGGACTGACTGCGGAGCTGGTGGTAATTGCTGGATGCGTTGGAGGAGCAATTCCAACCGTGGATACAGAGCTGACGCCAGCCGGGCAGGACCTCGAACTTCGGGAACAGCGACGCCTGTTTTACGTCGCCGTCACGCGGCCGAAAGACACCCTAGTCCTCAGCTCGGTGACGCAAATGCCGTTGGCTCAGGCGCTACGAGCCAACATTCCGCCGCTTCAAGTTCGGAGAAGTTCAGGCGAGACATACGCGCGGTTAGCTGCCAGCCCCTTCATTGCGGAGCTTGGTGCGACTTGCCCACATGCAATCAGAGGTTCAGACTGGCGTGTGGCCTTGAACTTCTGAGAGGCCAGTCGCTTCGACGATGGGTTCGCGAATGCGGAAATCATGGTGAGAGACGACCCAACATACGATGGCGACGTCCCGGTACAGTGGCTTAAGGGAGGCGTCGCATTCTTTGATAAGGCCTTTGCGGACGAGCTGTACGATCTCTTGTTCCCGCATCACGACGCCGAGGGTGACTACAGGTTCATGGCCGGGGGTCTCCGTTGTTGCGCTTCAAAGGCGCGTTTGAAGCATTTGCCAAGAGCCAAAACATTGACCTCAGTGGCGGCTTAACCACAGCGGTCCGCAAACACATTCTCAAGACAACTGGTCGCGATCTCGATGCAGCAACGGCCGACCTTATGGCAGACTGTGAGGCGACGCGACACCTGTTCGCCCATAACAGAGGGATCATTGACGAGGCGTACATTCGAAGGGTTCCCAACTGTCGTCGGCTTGTTCAGGATCGGCGCGAGGTCGACTTCGACCGTAGCCGAGTTTGCCCGGGCGCTGCGTCGCGCGGCAGTGCTAATCAGGAATTCCAAGTCGCAGAGAACCCGTTAAGGCAATGGCTCAGAGGTTCACATACTTCGAGATTCAGAACACCACTACCGACCTTTCGATGGTGGAGTGGCCCTACGTCGACCACGACGCCAAGTCGACGAGAGCCGTTGTGTACTGCGACAAGCCCGTCCAAATCGACGGCGACCTGTGGGTCGGAATGCTGGACGAGGAGCTAACAAAATGGGTGCTAGACGGGACTGAACCCCCTGGCCGTAACTACGTTCCGACTCGCCAGTTCCCCGGTGGTTACGCCTTCATCCGAACCAACCCTCCCGCTTCAAAGGCGGATCAGGGCGATTTCGACCCGGACACCCGGTTGCGCAACGCTATAGCCCTGTCACGACTTGTTCATCCGACTTCCCTGTGCCTTGGTCATTCCGCTCAGATTAGGACGTGGGGGAAACCTCGGGGCCAATGGCAACTAGTGCCCCATACGGAAGCCGGCATCGGTGAACATGCGTTTGTCCTCGACGTCAACGAGAACTGGCTGATTCCTTCTGATATCCCTGCCATTGCCGATCTGATCAAAGCTTGGAATCCGACAACAATTCCGAAGAGGGTCGGAGTGGCGTTATGGCATCACGAAATGGCGGCGAGGAACTACTACAGTGACATCCGATGGCCGCTGCTGGTAACTGGACTAGAATCGCTGGTTAGGATCAAGAACGAGAAGGACAAGAAGGGCGCACCGATCGGTTCGACGCGAGCGTTCGTCAGTCGTCTCGCCGCAATTGGCCAGCTGGACGCTTCGTTCGCTGTAAGTGAACCGGATCTCCGAGCAATGTACGAGAAGCGTTCCGATCTTGTTCACGCTCTCGCGCTGGTGGCGATGGATGAACCAACCAAGGCCGTTTACCGCAAGTTAGAGGGTCTCGTTCGAGGCATCCTGAGGAAGGCGATACTCAACCCTGGTTTTGCGGCGCTCTTCGCGACAGATCAAAGTGTCTCAACAGCATTCCCGGTGTAGCGTGCAGATCGCTACGCCGCCCACGCCTCCGACAACACCTCTGCCTGCTCCAGCACCAGCTGCGTTGCCCGTTCTTGTTTGTCGGGCGGATAGCCGTACTTCCGCAAAATGCGCTTCACGAGTACGCGGAGTTGGGCACGCACGTTTTCGCGGACCGTCTAGTCAATCGTGACGTTCTCGCGCACGGTGCGGACCAGCTCCCGCGCGATCATCCGGAGGTTCTCATCACCCAAGACCTTCACCGCGCTGTCGTTGGTCTCAAGCGCGTCGTAGAATGCCAATTCGTCCTCTGTGAGGCCTAGGTTTTCCCCTCGACGCTCGGCTTCTCGCATGTCGCGCGCTAGTTCGATCAGTTCCTCGATGACCTGGGCGGCCTCGATCGCACGGTTTTGGTAACGCCGTAACGCCAAATCCAGCATCTCCGCGAACGAGCGGGCCTGAACGACGTTTCTTGCGACGCCGCGTCCGGATCTCTCCTGATAGCAGCTTCCGCAAAAGCTCCACAGCGAGGTTACGCTGAGGCATGTCCTTCACCTCCGCCAGGAACTCCTTGGACAGAATCGATATATCCGGCTTGGCTAGGCCGGCGGCCTCGAAGATGTCAACGACGCCGCCGGACACGACGGCGCGCGAGACAATCTGGCGCACTGCCAAATCGAGGTCCTCGTCAGATCGAGCCGCGCCCGGAGCCCGTTTGGCAAAGGCTGCCCCGTACCGCCTGGAAGAAGGCCACATCGTCGCGAATCCGCAGAGCGTCGTCGTGCGGCACAGCCAGCGCGAATGCACGCGAGAGGTCGAGCACCGCTTGCAAGACGCGGTTCTTCCCGTCCTGTTGTGCCAGGATGTGCTCCTGGGCCGCGGGCAAGAGTGAAACACGTTCTGCCGGTGTTCCTCTCGACCACTTCGACCAGTCAAAGCCGTGGAAAAGCCAACAGCAGATCTCGTACTTTTCAAGCATCAAGGCGACTGCTTCCGCCTGGTCGATCGCAGTCTTGCCGGTCCCACCGCTCTCCGTGTACGTCGCGAGCGGTTGCTTCAGCTCATGGGCGAGGCCGAGGTAATCCACCACGAGCCCACCCGGCTTGTCGCTGTATACGCGGTTCACGCGGGCGATTGCCTGCATGAGCCCGTTGCCACGCATCTGCTTGCGGCAGTCTTCGCCGAGGGCCGCGCGCCCGGGCCGACCATCGATGTGAAGACCCTGCACGCCAAGATCAGCGAGCTGACGCTCGAGAATGATTTTTTAGAACGCGCGCTCACCAAGGCCGGGTGGCTGAGCGCCAAGCGATGATCGACCGGACTCACCCATTGCCATCGCGCGGCAGGCCCGCGCCTTGGGCGTCACTCGGGGCAGCGTGTACTACGTGCCGGCGGCCCATGGCCGACGCGGACCTGGCACTGATGCGGCGGCTCGATGCGCTGCATCTCGACTTCCCCTATGCCGGGGCGCGGCTGCTGCGCCGGCTGCTCCGTCGAAGAAGCGCTCGCTCGCTATGGCCAGCCGGAGATCTTCAATACGGACCAGGGCGCCCAGTTTGCCAGCACCGACTTCACTGGGATGCTCCAGGACCACGGCATCGCGATCAGCATGGATGGGAAGGGCTGCTGGAAGGACAACATCTTCGTCGAACGCCTCTGGCGCTCGATCAAGTACGAGGAAGTCTATCTCCACGCCTACGCCTCGGTGTCCGAGGCCAAAGCTGGCCTGGGCCGCTACCTCACCCAGTACAACACCGCCCGGCCGCACTCGAGTCTCGCGGATCAGACCCCGGCCGAAGCCTATTTCACCCCGCGGCCCCACCAGGTGGCATGCGTAACATGCCTGCTCATCCAATTATCCGACCCGCTGCGCTGTACAAAGAAGCGGAACCACCTCTGACCTACGGACTAAAGTCGTAGCGCGCTAGGGCCGATTCCCGACCCCGGGCTTCAGGAATGCCGTAGAATCGGGAGGAAAGGAGGTGAGCACCAGGGGTGCGTGACGAAATTCGAACGTCTACGTCACACTGGAGGTCACACTTCACCGCGACACATATCCACCCACGCGCAGGGCCGCTTCCAAAACCCATTCCCAACCGATGTATCGACGCAAGGCGAGATGCGACATCTGGAGATACTGGGCCGCGTGTCGCGCAACAGTACGCATGGGCAATTGTGCGCCCGAGGTTTCGTTAGAAGCAGCAGCCGATAGCGCATGCGCATGCCAACAGAGACGAGCAATAGCGCGCCAATCCCTCGCGGTGAAGGGCCCGTGTCGTCGAAACAGTCGGCTATATGTGGACGCGCTAGGGCTCGCGGGTACATCGCCACGGGGGCGAAGCGCAGCATCGAATTGGGCTGATAAGGGTCGGGCGAGTTCGGAAACCCTGGCTCGTTGCGTCACCCATCCGGCCATGATTGACGGCGCAGGTGGCACTCTTTTTCTCGTTCCTCGAAGGATGGTCGTTACTAGGTCTTTGCGTCGCGACGTCTCTACTCCACTCACGACCACGAGCCTGGGTCGAAGCCCGCCTACAAGAGCGAGGAGTGGTTCCAGCGGTCCCTGTTTAGGAGCGAGCGTTATACATGGGACAATCCAAGGAGACGAACATGTGAGCTGCATAAGGGCAGTTAGTGTCTCAAGTAATTCGTTGCCCGACCCGATGACAACCGCGCCAAGCGGCAAAGATTCTCCGTCATCGACCGCTGGAAGCGGAAGAAGGGACGCATACGGCGGCGCAAGAGCCAGAAACGTGCCCTCGAAACCTGCACCGACAGCCGCGCGCCTTACGCTTGGGATCACACGCCTCCCGGGAATAGCTCGGTAATTCAGGGCCAAGAAGTAACATGCGATGAAGAGATGTGCTAGGTGTTCACCTAGTCGGGTCAGAACGTTGCACGCGTGCAATCTTTCTGTCGACGGGTATGGGTGGTTCGATGCAACCTTCTGGTATTCCCAAAAGACCTGAGCGCGCCAACTTCGTGCGTGCGAGAGGAGAATCCATGACTAGATACGACGCTGCGGTCGGCGTGAGTCTTCTTGCGGCGCTTACACTAGTAAATCTCAAGCCAGTGGTCGACGACTCGCATCGCGAGACAACCCAATCAAGGAGCGTCGCTCAAGGAATCGCGCCGCGGGCTGACTTAGCGCCCGGCACACATGACACGCTGGTAGTTCTCTTCAAGGACCGAGCCTCCGGAATTCGACATGCACTCCGCGCCGTAGCAAAGGACTCCAGCGCGTTCCAAATGCTTTGGGCAGAGGTTGTCGCACCCTATGGTCAACGACCGCCAAAGAAACCTCAGATCAACTTTCAGGACGAAATGGTGATTGTGGCTGCGATGGGTTTCTCGGCTGGAGAAATCATTGTTGACTCCACTGCGCGCAGCAGGCACGGTCTCACTGTATTTGAACGGCTGGTCGTACCTGGGCCGGGTTGCGTAATTCCCGCAGAGGTCACAACCCCCGTCAGTATCGTAAAGGTGGCGACGGATTCTAGGCTCCCCCTCTTTCGAGATTCTCTCGTAACAATTTCCTGCAACTCCACGCGGTAGCAACCGAAGGAAGGTTGAGGCGATGAATGACTCTGTAACGCCCGCACCGGACGCACACCGACGCGCTGGACCCTTGCGCTGGATCTTGAGCGGGCTGTTGGTCATGGTAGCCGTTGCGGTGGGGTGCGATCTCTTTGACGATTCTCCGGTAGCCCCTCCTCGGAACGCCACGGAAATGGTGCACCCGCCCCGCGGCATGCCCCGCGGATATTATGCCGCATCGAATCTGGTTAGAAATCGTCACCGCTCAACGCATTCTTTCTACAAAGATGTGATTGGTATTGTCTTCAGTCAGACAGCCTCCGGTAGGCAGCGACAAGCGGCCATCGACTCAATTCAAGGAGAAGTCATTGGGGGCGTGCCGCTCGGACGCTCCAATACCGTGTACATGGTGCGAATCCCGCCAGATCAAACGAACGAGCGCGTGTTCGCCGCCTCAGCGAAAGTGCAACGGCTCCCGGGGGTGCGTCTTGCTATGCCGGATCTTGTCATCACGGATCCTGCGACATATCAGCGACCAGACGACGGCGGTGGCTGGCATCGACTAGACTGGAAGGTTCATCCTGAGAGCGCGTACTCGAATCCCACCGCCGATCCAAGGTGGGCGTTTGAAGCTATCGCCGCTCCGCTCGCCTGGGGCTGTACCACGGGGAGTTCAAATGTGAAGATCGGTGTGATCGATTTGGGTTTCCACAGTGCATTTGACCTAGATCCCAACGTTGCCGTAGAGACCGACTCGCTCTCTGTCGCCGTCGACACCTTCGAACATGGGATCGCGGTCGCCGGTTTGATCGCTGCGGTTGGAGGGAACGGTTCTGGAATGACGGGCATGATGTGGAATGCGTCACTAAATCTGTTCGACGTGACAGCTCGTGACACCGTCGGCGGAGTGATTGTGCCTACCGCGAATGGCAACAGTTATGTCTCGACCTTTCTGTTTGCGAACGCGATCGCGTCAGTCGCTGCGTGGGGAGCGCAGGTCATAAACATCTCTCTTGGCGTGAAGCAAGCTGGCGGCCTGGACTCCGGCGATAGCGCGAGCTTCAGAGATGACGTGCGACGGACAGACTCGGTAGTAGCGCTTGCCATCCGCACAGCCGGAACGAGTCCGCTGTTGGTAATCGCCGCGGGCAACAACGGGATGGTCAGTGGCTTCTCAGATGCGTATTGGGCTGAAATGCCCACTATTAAGGACAGCTTTCCCAATCAGACGTTAGTAGTGGCATCAGGCGCGAATACGCTCGGCCAATTAGACACCACGTCCAGCAGGGGCGCCCTCGTGGACGTTGCCGCGCCCGGTGACAGTGTCGGCGTGCTAACGAGGTTTGACACTACCGTACGCAGTCGAGGCACGTCGTTTGCTGCCCCCCTAGTGAGTGGGCTCGCGGGTCTCCTGTTCTCTTTCGATCCGTCGCTTACCGCCAGCCAAGTACGACAGCTGATTATTGACGGTGCTGATAGCAGTGGCATGACCGCGGGCTCTTTTCCTCTAATAAATGCGTACAAATCCTTGGAGTTTGCCGCAAAAAGAGTTGGTGCGCCGCTCTGCGGGAATCGCGTCTGGGGAAGCGACGGTAATATCATCGTGCATCGCGACCCCTCCACGACAGACACGATCGCCACGGGAACATTCTACAATGGTTTCGTCACACTCTTTCATGGCGGCAACCGTATTTACTTGGGTGATAGCATGCTCGTTAATCGCACTGGCTCGTGGGAACTCGTGGAGACTGATGATTCGAGCATGAGCTTGAGCGGTTCATTCTGGTCTGCACTCGGGATATCGCACGATGGGGACACGACGGCATGGATGGAAAATGTGGACCCCGAAACCTCTCCCACCACCGCGATCAGCATGATGGATACTAGTGGCACGTGGACTCTCGCGACGTTCAGCGGGCGAATGGCGAATAGCCACTACGATGATTCGTATGCAGCCGTTGGATACTCTTCGCCAACCAATGTCGTGCTAGCGCCAATTCGCGCTCACGATACATCGACGGCCGTTACCATCAAATTGGTAAGCATCACTAGCGGATCAACGGTCTACTCTGGAACCTTGCCGGTTGCCTATAGCGTCTACTCGACCTTTGCCGAGGACGGTGAGAGCTTCCTCCTGAGCTACAGTCGGAATATCGGCATGACGACTTGCCACCTCGAGTATCGGCGGCTTTCGTCTCCTGGCACCGTTGTTGACTCAATGAACACGGCAGATAACTCATGCTTTGGCTATGCCGTGGGATCGTTCTCGGCGAGTAGTCACATCAATCGTCTCCCTGAATTCCAGAAGGGACGGCGGCTACAGATGCGTAGGCAAGCTAGACACTAGTACGTCAGAGAGACGGGCTGCGCCGTCGAAGCGGCGCAGCCCTGTACCGCGTCGTGAGAGGTGGTTCCGCTTCTTTGTACAGCGCAGCGGGGTCGGATAATTGGATGAGCGGGCATGTTACGCAGCCATATGGGAAGGGCTGCTGGAAGGACAACATCTTCGTCGAACGCCTCTGGCGCTCGATCAATTACGAGGAAGTCTATCTCCACGCCTACGCCTCGGTGCCCGAGGCCAAAGCTGGCCTCGGCCGCTACCTCACCCAGTACAACACCGCCCGGCCGCATTCGAGTCTGGCGGATCAGACCCCGGACGAAGCCTATTTCACCCCGCGGCCCCACCAGGTGGCATGCG
>DATIYM010000034.1:0-19647 GCA_035517615.1 Gemmatimonadales bacterium | reverse complement strand
ACCTGGGTCGGCGCGCATGGCAAGATCGCGGTCGATGCGGCGGCGCTCATCAGCGGCGAGAAGCTGCGTGACGGGTTCGCGCGCGGCACAGTACTCGAGGCCGACAAGTATCCGCAGATCACCTTCACGATCGACAGCCTGCTGAACATCCGGCACGGTGGCCGCGACACGGTCCATGCCGATGCGGTGGGGTCGCTGTTCCTGCACGGGACCACCAAGCCCCTCACCGTCGCGATCCAGGAGTGGCATGATGCGGGCGGGATCCGCGTCCGCGGTCGGTGGTACATGACCGGTAACGATCTCTGGAGCAAGTACGGCATCTCGAAGATGGCGCTCGGACTGGGCGTCGGCATGGGCATCTGGAAGCAGCTGTGGATGGGTGTCGATCTGGTGCTTCGCCCCCAGCCGCTTTGAGCTGATGTGCAGTAAATACCAAGCGCCCGGCTCCATGAGCCGGGCGCTTTGTGTTACGCGGAAATCAGCCCTCTTCGTGCCCCTCGAGGTACTTGATCAAGTGTTTCGTCATCTCGTCGATCCCCATGCCCCCGGACATCGGCGAGCCCTGAATGTCGTACGCGGGCCGCGCGGTGGCACAGTCGTACAGCGTCATATGATCGTAGGACATGATGAGCACGCCATCGACGGGAAGGTCCACGCCGGGCGCGCAAATCTGACTGACCGCGTCGGACGCGCTCTCCCAGCGGCCGGTGGCGGACTGCGCGTCGATGCCGGCCTGTTTGAGCTTCTCGCGGGTCTGGACCATCAACCGGATGGCGTTGCCCGCGTCATCTGACGAAATGGTGGCGATGCGCCGGAAATGAGTCCCCGGCACCGCCGGATTGATGTCCTCGAACTCCTTCTTCGAATGGCTGCAGCGCGTACCCAATATCCCGAGAGCGGCAGCCAGGGCGACGAGCGCCCGTCCGCGCGTAGTGGCGGTCATCGACGACCTCCGACGTGAAATTCGACCGCGATTGCGAACATGATGTCCTGGTGTGAATGGGGTTGTGTTTCGGTCGGCAGTCCGGCATCGAACTGCGCTGTGGAAAAGTTATCCTCGAATTGGAAGCGCATGCGCAGCGTTTCCGAAAGCGGAGTGGAGCCACCGAACAAGACGATGGCAGTAGGAGCGGTCATCCCGCTCTCAAACCGGTCCCAGACTCCGCCGCTGCGATTCACCAGCCCTATACCCCCGCCGACATAGAACGACCACAGCGCCTTCCGGGACGTGACCGGGATCAATGCCCGCGCGCTCGCGAACATGACCGTCGACGTGTGGTCCGCCGTGCCTGACGCATCGGTGAGTGCCACCATACTCGGGCTCAGAAACCCCGTTGCCTCGATGCCGAGCCATGACCGCGGCCAGAAAACGGCCTGGCCTCCAATAAGTGGCGCTCCCACGCCTTGCATCTCCAGACGCCCCCCGGGATAGCCATCGCCCTCGCTCACGTAGGCCCCCGCCGGAGCGTAAATGCCCAGCCGGAAACCTGCCTCGATCTGTGCAACCCCACGCCCGGGCGCAGCCAGCGCGAGCGCCAGCGCCCCGAGAATGATCCCGGTCTGCGCACGTAGAATGATAGAAATTCCCCCACTGTTGTACGATAAATCGGGACCAAGGTGCCGCGGGCAAAGAGAGTATACCCCGGAGTGGGGTCCGGGCAAGGTTCCGCTCAGCGCCCTCCGTGGGACCCGCGCAACACGTCCAGCATTTGCCGCGCGCCGGCGTTGCCGGGGTCGAACTCGAGGCCGCGCTCGACGGCCGCCGCGGCCTGTTCGGGACGTCCCATCTGCTGATAGGCGTTCGCGAGAGCGAACGCCACATTCGCGAGCGCGGGGTCGAGCGTCAACGCCCGTTCCAGCAGGGGGATGGCCTCTGCCACCGATCCGCGACGCAAATACGCGACTCCCAGGTTCGCATACGCCGATGGCTCCCACGGATTGATGTCAATCGCTCGCTGGTAGGTGCCGATCGCGGCTTCGCCACTCCCTTGCGCTTCCTGCGCGTAGGCCAGCTCGACCAGTACCTGCGGCTGCTTGGGATCGAGCTCGAGACTGCGCGCGAACCACTCGGCCGCCTGTCCATAGTCTCGCAGCCTGGTATAGACAATTCCCAGACTCCGCGCGATCGCCGGGTCCTGGGGCTCGATTTCCTGGGCGCGCTCGAAGCTTGCGAGCGCTGCCTGTTCATCATCCATGCCGAGAAAGACGTTGCCGCGGGCACGCAGCGTCCAGGACCAACGCTGCCGCACGGGTGTGTCGAGGGAGTCAAGCTGCTCGAGCTGCTTCACCAGAAAACGCCGCACGGCCGGATCCGAGCCACGGGCCAGGTGCAGCGTCGCCAGCGAGAGCGCCTTGAGATCGCGATCCGGCCCGCGGGCGAACGCTTCGAGACCTTGCACGATGTCGCTCTCGAGCCGCGGCATGTTCGGCGTGATGTAACGCTCGAGGAAGTCGCTCAGCGCCATGAAGCGCGCGAACGAATCGCGATTGTGCGGCGCGGGAGTGAGGGCGAGCCGGGCGGCCGCTACCCGATCGCTCGCACTCTCGGCGTGCACGGCCTGCACGATCGGGACAGCCTGCGGCTTGATCGCGCCGTACCAGCTCTCCATTTGTTGCTCGAGAGCCGCTGGGGCGCGATCGCGATGGCACTGGATGCAGCCGTCCGCGATACCGAGCCGGCTGTCATACAGCGGGCGGGGCACGGGAATGGTGTGGTCCGAGCGCGAATAGCGGACGGTCGGCCCGACGCTCGGCTCCTGAAGGTACGGCATGTGACACGATGTGCAGCGGCTCGCTTCCGATCCCGTACGGTGATGCGTGTGACGTTCACCGGCATCGACCTTGCTCGCGTGGCAGTCGGTGCATTGACCATCGTCAAACCGCCCCGGCAGCGCAGCGCCGTTGATGTCGCGATAATGTTGCGAGTGCGGATCGTGGCAATCGACGCAGGTCATGGATCCGTCGAGGTAGCAATCGCTCGAGAGATGGCCCTCCTGGTAGGCGAACGCGCGCGTGCGGCCGTCGGCGAAATAGATCGTATCCAGGAGCCCCGGAAACTTGAGCGCGAAGTGTCGGTTGAGCCCCGCGCCAGGGAGATAGCCGCCCTCGAGGGTCGCCTTCACCGCGTGGCACTGAAAGCACACCTCGAGGGACTTGGACTTGGACAGCGTGCTGAGCGAGCGCATCCCGATATCGGCACTCTCGGAAATGTGCCCTGAGCGGGCGAGCTCGATGTGGTGGCGCCCCGGTCCGTGACACGACTCGCAGTTCACGGCGAGCGTCGTGAACTGCGTCACATAGTGTTTGGCGGTGGTGTCGAACTGCAGCAGAATCTGGCTGCCGTGGCACTGCTGGCACCCTTCGAACCGCTCGTGGCTCCCAAGAACGCGGGACGGCGGCCAGTCGCCGCAGTCAGCGAGCGCCACCGTCGGACTGATCGGCACGAGCCCCACGTTCTTGCGACCGTTTGTGTTGCACACCCAGCCGTTGTAGGCTCGCGAAAAATCGAAGGGCAGGAAGCGAACCGTCCCGTCGGGCATTCTGGTGAAGAACGCCTGCGTACCGCCGCCGGCCATGAAGCCCCGTCCCACGACCGCGACCACGGGGAATACCTGCGGGGCGCGCCGGTCCTGCGCGACCGTGAAAACGTACTCGTTTCCGTGCCGGCCGGGCGTGACGGCCGCGTCGCGGAACCGCATGGGATGACCGTCGAATGGCGCGATGACCCGCCCGGCGTCGGTCGGCATGCCGCCCGCGTTCCCGTGCGTCGACGCCTTCCACAGGTTGTATTCCGCCGTATGACATTCCGCGCAGGCTTCTGAGCCGACGAAATCCGAGAAGGCTACGGAGGGCGCCACCGGCTCGGGTCGTGGCGCGGGAAACACGATCGGCCGCCGCCAGTACGCTCGGATTCCGGCCGCCAGAGCAGCGACGAGAGCCAGTCCGCCGAGCGTGATGGCCAGGCCCCGCGTGCCTCCGCCCGGCCTGCGGTTTCGATCAGCCGGTTCTGCGGGGCGGTGCTTCATTCGTTCCGCGACCATGCCGGACCCGCACAGCGGCACAACGAACGCAGGTAGCCCACGAGGGCATGAATCTGTGGGCGGGTCAGCGTGGCGCCGAATGGAGGCATGCGGTTACTGCGGTTCATCACGTAGCCACCGGCAAAAATGGTATCGAACAAATCATCGTCGCTTCGCGTGGACATGTACGCGCTATCCGCGTGAACGGTCGGCCGGATCGGAAGGTAGCGGGCGTTTGGCCCATCGCCGCCCCCTGCCTTGCCGTGGCACGAGGCGCACATGTGGCCGTACAGCGGCGCGGGGGAGAGGGTGGTTGTGGAATCCGGTGCCCGCGTGGCGAAGATAGGATAGGACTCCTTTTCCCCCTGCGCCGGTCGATGTTGCACGAGATATGTGGCGACGAGATGCAGCGTCGCCGGGCTCATGGGGATTTTCGGCATCATTGTGCCGGGTGAGAGCAATTGGGGGTTGCGAACAACGCCCTCTACGTACTCGGGCCGCGTCGTTCGTTTCGCGACGTCGTCGAGACTCGGCCCGATGTGACCACCCTCCCCATTGAGCTCGTGACATCCGAGGCACGGCAGTCGATCCCGGATCAAGGCTTCAGCCTTTGCCCTCGCGAATGGGGAGAGTGTTGGCGGGGTCTCGAGCTGGATCGCGGTCAGCAGGGAGAGCGCCACGGATAGGGAAGCGATCACGCGAGCGAGTCTCCACAGCGCCTCCGAGGATGTCAAGCCCCGACTCGGTCTATCCCGATGTGCGGGCCCATGTTACCCCGGTCGCCCAATGCCGTGTTAGGCGCTACCTTGGGGTCAACACGAAACCGAGACAGGTGGGTTGGTCTCCAAGGAGGCGATATGAGACACTGGTATCTATGGGGATGGGTGGTCGCATGCGTACTCCGTTATGCCACACCAGCGTTCACTCAGCAGCCGACAGGCGGAGGGGGAGGGGGAGGGGGGGCCGCAGTGACGACCGCGACTCTCGAGAAGGCTGCGTCAAGCAGTGACTGGCTGATGTACGGACACAATTACTGGAACAATCGCTACTCGCCTCTCGCACAGATCACCGCTGCCAACGTCAAGAATCTCGTTCCCAAATTCGTGCTGCAAACCGGCGTGGAGCGCCTCGGCAGCTTCGAGACGACTCCCGTCCTGGTGAACGGAACCATGTACGTGACGACATCCGTCACGCCGAACAACACCGTGATCGCCTATGACCTGCGCGGCGGTGGCAAGGTCTTGTGGCGCTACGAGCACAAGACCCAGCCGGTGAGCACCGCGTGCTGCGGGCCCAATAACCGCGGCGTGGCGGTTGCGAACGGGCTCGTCTACCTCGGTACGCTCGACGGGGAGCTCGTCGCGCTCGATCAACAGACGGGGAAGGAAAAGTGGGTGGCGCAGGTCGGGGACCCGGCATCCGGGTACACGGAGACGATGGCGCCCCTCGTCGTCGGCGACAAAGTGATCATCGGCACCGCGGGCGGCGAGTATGGGATCCGCGGATTCGTGAAAGCATTCAACGCGGCCACCGGCGCGCCGATGTGGACCTTTTACACGATTCCTTCTCCTCAAGAGGGCGGGTGGTGGGGTACGTGGTCCAAGACCACGCCTGAGGGCAACGATCTGCATCGCGACATCGCCAAGGAAAAGAGCGATTCGGCGAAATATGCCGATGCTTGGCAGCGCGGCGGCGGCGGCGTGTGGATGACGCCCGCCTACGATCCAGAATCGTCCACGTTATTCATCTCCATCGGCAATCCCTCGCCCGATCTCGACGGCGGCATCCGTCCCGGCGACAACCGCTGGACCGACGGTATCGTGGCGATCGACGTAAATGACGGGAAGTTCAAGTGGGGTTACCAGACCATTCCGCACGACGTGTGGGACCTGGATGCCGTCAGCCCCCCGGCGGTCGTGATGCTCGGCGGCAAGAAGGTGGTGGTCCACGCGGGCAAGAGCGGCTGGGTCTACATCCTTGATGCGGCGACGGGCAAGCTGATCCGCAAGTCGGAAGCGTTCGTCCCGCAGGAGAACATGTTCGCGCTCCCGACGCCCGAAGGCACGCGCATGCTCCCCGGCGCCAACGGCGGCGCGGAGTGGAACCCGATCGCGATCAATCCGCAGCTTGGCTACGCGTATGTCGCCGCCCTGCATCAGCCCATGTATTACAAGACGCATTACGCTGCTTGGGAGAAAGGGCGGCTGTGGCTTGGAAGCGCGTTTGTGGCGATTCCCGGGCCTGACGGCGCACAGTGGGGCTACGTGGACGCGATCGATCTCAATACCGGCAAGCTGGCCTGGCAGAAAAAGACCGACCAGCCGATGATGGGTGGGGTCACGGCGACGGCGGGTGGGGTGGTGTTCACAGGGGAGGGGAATGGGTTCTTCGATGCCTATGATGCGAAGACCGGCGACGTGCTGTGGCGGTTCCAATGCGGTGCCGGCGTGAACGCGGCCCCGGCAGTGTTCCAGCTCGACAACGACGAGTACGTCGCCGTCGCAGCCGGCGGAAACTTTCAGCTCAGCTTTCCGCTGGGCGACGCCGTCTTCGTATTCGGCCTGCCCAAATGAGGTGCGTGATCATGGGGATGTCTACGCTCCAGCACATGCTCTTGCCGGTGATCTTCATGGCGGCCCTGACCCAGGCGGCCGCCCAGGCCCGTGCCGATTCGGGGGCGCGGGCCGCGGAGAGCCAACAGATCGATTCGACATGGCTCAAGGTCGAGCACGGCAAGAAGAAAGCGGTGATCGTACGATTCGAGCTGATCGCCGGGCTCACGGGCCTGAACGGGGCGTTGAACTTCAACGGGTTCCGCGATGGCGGACTCACGGTGACGGTGCCGGTCGGATCCACGGTGATCATGCATTTCCGCAACAACGACGGTATGCTGCCGCATTCCGCCGAAGTCATCGCCGATCAGACCCCTGTCCCGGATGGACCCGTCGCGCCTGTGTTCGCTCGGGCGTTCACGGTGCGCCTGGCCGAGGGCCTGCCACCGCAGGGTGACGACACGCTGAAATTCGTTCCTGACAAGACCGGATCGTACATCATCTTTTGCGCGGTGCCGGGACATGGAAAACAGGGGATGTGGATTCGCCTGGCGGTCGCGGACAAGACCGCTAAACCATCCGTCGCGGCAACCCCTTCCGCTCACTCGTAACGCAGAGTTGCGGCGGTGAACCGCAAGGAGGTTCTCGTATGAAGCGTCTCGCTCTGTTGGTGGTGATCGGCCTCGTCTTCTGCGGCAAGGCGGCAGAGGCTCAGCTCATCATGACGATGTCGAACGGGTGGTCGTTTTCCTTCTCGGGAAACGTGAACGCGTTCGGCGTCTACACGAAGCAGAACAACAGCGGCCCGAGCAACTTCAGCATCCGCACGGGCCTCCTGCCGGGATTCGCGAATTTCGAGGCCAAGGGCAAGGAAGGCGGGCAGAACCTCGCGGTGCACTTCGGCTTCGCGCCCCAGATCAACAACGCGGGCGTGCACGACAATTTCGGCAACGGCACGCAGGCCGGAGCGCAGATCGACATGCGTGAAGTGTATCTGACCGTGGGCGCGGCCTGGGGCCAGATGCTCGTCGGCCGCGAGCTGGCGCTGTTTGGACGACAGAACATCCTGCAGGATCAGACACTCTTCGGAGTCGGTGCCGTGGGGATCGGCGCAGGGCAGGGTGGTGGAACCACACTCGGCCGCATCGGATACGGGTACATCTATCCGAACTTCGAGGCGCAGGCCACCTACACCACGAAGACCGGAGTCCCGGCGCAGCTCGCGATTGGGATCTTCCAGCCGAGTGTCCTCGGAACTCCGGGCAGCCCCAACGCATTCGCGGTCACGCCGCTGCCCCGACTCGAAGCCGAATTTACCTACAACATGAAATCCGGTGCCAGGAAGTGGCTGCTGTGGGCCGGTGGCCTGGTGCAGACCGCGTCGAACGCCCCGACCAACGGCCAGTCGATTACCTCCACGGGCCTCACCGCCGGCGTGCGCGGCGACATTTCCGCGCTGTCGGTCGTGGTGAGTGGGTACATCGGCTCGGGGCTCGGTACGCTGCTGATGTTCTCAGGAGTGGCGGGAGGACCTGTCGCTTCGACCGACTCGGCGGCTCGCAAATCCGACGGCGGCTATCTCCAGGTGGGATACGCGCTCACCAAGAAGACCAGCATCTTCGGAAGCTACGGGTTGAGTCGGCTCAAGAATGCGGGCTCTGGCGAGGCGGCCGGCGCAAACGGCGGCCCCGACGCGCTGCGGACACAGCTGTCGTCCTACACCGGCGGTGTTTATCACCAATGGACCAAGTCGGTGAAGCTGTCAGCGGAGGTGACGCAGGAGCATCAGCAGGGGATCGCGACACCGTCCGCTTCCCAATTGGACATATCAGCCGGCATTCTGCTGTTCTTCTGAGACGTCAAGACAAGAACGTCAAGAAAAAAACGTCGAGCGAACCGCTTTGGGTTCTCCTCGACGTTTTTTTCTCGACGTCTTTCTCTTGACGTTTCTCTCTACTTGTAGCGGTAGGTAATTCGGCCTCGTGTCAGATCGTACGGCGACAAGTCCACCGCCACGCGGTCACCCTGAAGGATGCGGATGTAATTCTTCCGCATTTTGCCGCTGACATACGCGAGCACCTCGTGCCCGTTCTCGAGTTTTACGCGGAAAGTCGTGTTGGGGAGCACCTCGCTGACGGTGCCCATCATCTGGATGGCGTCGCCGGCCACTAGGGTCGAACACTCACGTTCGGGACGTCTCCTTCGCGCCTTACCGCATCGGGGCGGCAGGCCGCGGATCCATCGTGCTATCGCGCGTCGGCTCCGGTCCTCGCTCAATGTACGAGGCATGCCGCCCGCACGTCTGACACGTCAGAGTGATACGCTCTGAGCGAGGCAGAAGCAGGATGCCATCGCGCGCATTCCGCCGCCTCGGTACCCGCTGTATCGACCGTGTCCCGCATGAGGGACATATGAGAGGCGCGTGCTCCCGGTCGAGAGAAACCAGCGTTAGCGCCTCAGGAGCTCGATACTCCTTAATTCCGCGTCGGCCCACGTGTTGCACCTCCGGTAGCAATTTATCCCCCCCCGGAAGGGGGTAGGGACAAACCCCCAACTTCCGTGGCGGCGCACCCGAGGCTGGCTTGACACCGGTAAACCGCCGTATATCTCTCGATTAATCAGTCGTTTACAAGCGTGATCCGGGAATTCTTGACAAGCAGTAGCCGGGATGTAGCTTGGCGCGACCCTACACCCTCCTGCTATCTCTCGGAACAGCGCGCGCTTATGCCAGCGGAACTTGGTGGGTCGCAGATCTCGTCGCTGCTCGAAGCGTTGCCGGGAATTGCGAGCGTCTTGCGCAGCCCGGTTGCCGATGCCCTCGTGAAAGCGATTCGAGCAGCCTCAGGCATCGGAGAGTTTGCAATCGAGGATGCCGAAGAGTTGGTGCGTTATGCGGTGCGCCGCGGGCTCATCGGGCCCGACGAAGGCGACCGGGTCCTGTCCGATGTGGAGACGGCGCTGCGCGGACGGCGCAAGCTTCCCAAACCTCCCAAGCCCAAGGCCAAAAAGCCCCCCAAGAAAAAGCGCCGCTAAGCATAACCGTAATTCGGCTGCTAAGTTAATGAGGCTCACCGCCGGAATGTGATGCCCGCCTATGGCAGTTCCAACCCGTCGGATTGTATGTTAGCCCCCCTTTTCGCCACGTAACGCCACCGTCGTTCAGGCCCGGCCGGGGGTTCCATGAGGGTACCGCCGTCATTGGTGGGAAGCAGTCTCCGGGCCACGTGTTTTTTCGTTCTCCTGCTCATTGCCTCCTTCCTCACCGCGTGCGGCCGGGTTGCTCCCGAGACGAGCGCAGCTCCTGCCACGAACATTCCGGCGCTGGAACAGGCCGCGGCCAGTCACGCCAACGATGCTGGCACCAATGTCCGGCTCGCCCGTGCCTACTATTCCGAAAAACGGTATACCGATGCGCGGCGCGTGTTGGAAAACGCGCTCGGCGTTGAGCCGCGGAACCGCGAGGCCCTCGTTTACCTCGGCCTTACCTATGAAGCATTGGCGCAGTACGACTCGGCCCGGGCGGTGTACGCGGGCCTGCTCGCAAACCACCCAACCAAATCCCTGCGACACCTCTTGACCGGTCGCCTCGAGATCGTCTCGCGCGCCGAACTGGTGCAGGCAGCACGGGAAGCGCTGGCCCACGAGTCGAGCTTCGCCGTGTTACCGCCCGAGCCTAACACGGTTGCGGTGATGCCATTCCGCTACGCGGGCGGCGATAGCGCGTTCAAGCCGCTCGAGCGAGGGCTTGCCGCGGTTTTCGTGACGGACCTCTCACAGGTGCACGCGCTGCGCGTGGTGGAGCGGGCACGCCTCCAGGCTCTGCTCGATGAAATGCAGCTGGCCGAGAGCGACCGCGTCGATCCCGCGACGGGCGCGCGCTCGGGTCGACTGCTGCGGGCGGGCCAGGTGATCGAGGGACAGTTCGCGACGGACTCGAGCGGCGGGGCGACGCACGTGCGGATCGACGCGACCGTCGTGCGCGCCGCCGATGCTGGTGTGCGTGCCAGCGGGTCGAATAGCGACCGCCTGAAGTCACTGTTCGACGTCGAGAAGGCGGTCGTGTTCCAGCTGCTCGCGGACCTCGGGGTGACGCTCACGCCGGCCGAACGGGTCGCGATCAGCCAGCGCCCGACGCGCGACCTGGAAGCGTTCCTTCTGTACAGCCGTGGCCTCGAGCAGGCGGACCGCGGCGATTTCTCCGCCGCCGCGAGTTCGTTCCAGGCGGCGGCATCGCGAGACCCGGGATTCGGCGCGGCCGTCGAGGGGGCGCGGTCGAGCTCGGCGGCGCAGGCCGCGGCCGCCGCCCCCGCCGGCGACCTCGCGGCCGCCGCGAATCCATCCGCGCCGACGAGCACCGCCGGGGCCGGAGTGCAAAACGCCGGCGCGCTCGCCAATGCGATCGACGGCGCCGTGCCTTCAGGCGCCGGCGTACTGGCGAGCACCACGGCACCAGCCACGCCCCCCACCGATCCCAACCGCATCTGCGAGGGCGCCACCTGCGATGGCCCGGCGCGGGCGGCCCTGATCGGCGCGATCATCGTCATCTTCAAGATCCCCTAACCGGTGCGCACGACGTTGCGAGTGGCCGCCTGTGTGCTTGCACTGGGCGGCGGAGGGGGGGCTACTGGTGCCGTCGGGCAAGCGGCAGACGGCATGTACGATGGCGTGGCGGTCGTCTCGGGCTACGAGACCCGAGGCTACGACTTCGACCCCGGTATCGGCACCAAATCGATCTGGCAGTGGAACATACCCGTGGCCGTGATCGCACCCCTCGGTCGCAGCGTGTCGTTCGACCTTGCGACGCATTATGCGTCCGCCACGCTCGAGACCTACGCCGGTCCGTCGGAGACGTTATCGGGGTTCAGCGATACCCAGCTCCGGCTGTTGTTCACTCCGGCACGCGATCGCCTGGTCGCGTCAGTCTCGCTCAATCTGCCTACGGGCCAGCGTACGCTTGCGCCGACCCAGTTCACGGTCGCGGGTTCCATCGGCTCGAATTATCTCTCGTTTCCCGTGCCGAATTTCGGTACGGCATTTGGGATGACTGGTGGACTCGCGTACGCGCAGCACGCCGGCGCCTGGAATCTCGGCTTCTCGGGCAGCGCGCGATACGTCGGCACGTATTCGCCGTTCACCGGCGACACGGTCTCCTACACGCCGGGCGTCGAAGGACGCTTCCGTGTCGGTGCCGACAGGCTGCTGGGACGTAGCGCGCGGCTGCTCGTCGGGTTCACGGTCAGCACGTTCTCCACCGATGTCTATTCCGGTACCACGGGAATCGTCGGCCTCTCCTACGCGCCCGGGACGCGGTTCATCTCCGATCTCACGCTCGTGCAGGTACTCGGACGATCGACGCTGACCCTTGCGGGCTGGGACATTTACCGCGATGCCGGCACGGGGACGAATGGACCGAACCCCGACACGCAGGAGAACGTACTCGACGCGGAGCTGCGGCTGCTGTACCCGTTCAGCGCCCGGCTCTCCGTGGAGCCGCTCATCGGCTACCGGCAGTGGAATCCCGCGGATTATCTCGGCGGACGCCTGGGCTCGGCCGGGATGCTGCTCAGAGTGGCCGCGAGCCGGACCGTCTCGCTCAACCTGAGCGGGCGCTACGACCAGGGCTGGATCTATGACCGGGCGACGGGCCGGGCCGCTTGCACGGGATACGGCGCGAGCCTGTTCGCGCGGCTCGGGAAATGAGTCAGCCTCGCGCGAACCGAATTGTGAGCATGCCCCCGCAACGGGGCCTGCGGCGCATTGCCGTCATTGGAGCCAGCCTCGCGCTGGCTCTTTTCATCGTGACCTGCGTCAACGACCGGATTCTCGGTCCCGGACATTACGGCTCGGCGCGATTCAACTTCACCTCGCTCTCCCCCGCCTCGCTCGGGGTGCCCGTTCCGGTCGAGAGCCTCGAAATAAAGCTCACACGAGCCGCCGATCAGTCGCAGGCCCTGGATACGATCATCGGCTTTCATGCGGACACCGCAGCCGGCGACTCGGCCGTGATTCGCCTCAATGTGCTGCTGAAAGAAAGCCCGGAAGACTTCCTGCTCACGGTCCGCGCCTATGGCTTGGGCGTCACGTGGTATACGTCCTCCACAACCGCCCAGATCTCGGCCGGCGCCTCCGCCAATCCGGTTGCCCTGACGGCGATGTATACCGGCACGGGAGCCAATGCCGCCGGCCTCGTGATCGGTCCGCGTGATACGACCGTGCTTGGGGGGGTCGCGGTCCCGCTGCGCTCGGTCGTGTCGGACAGCTCGGGAAACCCCATCGCGAACGTCCCGGTGGGATACCGCGTGAGCGATACCTCAAAGGCGAGCGTGAGCTATCCCACCCCGTACACCGCCATGTTCACGGCCAGGACGACGGTGCGGGACAGCGTGTGGATTGTGGGCGAGACTCCGACGCACGTCAAAGACTCGACGCGCATTCACATCATTCCGCCGCCCGCGACGCTCGTGAAGATCTCGGGGGACAGTCAGACGGGTCCGGTCGAGGTATCGCTCGCGCCGTTTGTCGTTCGGGTGCTCGACAAGCTGAACGGCGGGTTCAAGGGCCAGACGGTCACCTGGAGCATCAGCGCGGGAACCGGCACCCTATCGGCGCTCACAACCGCCAGTGACGACACGGGGTACGCGGGCGTCATCCTCACCCCGATTGGGACCGGTCCCGTCACGGTCCTGGCGAGCGCCGGAACGCTCGCGGGCTCACCGCAGAAATTCACATACGGCACTGCCCTCACCGGGCCCGCGAACATCGCGATTGTTTCGGGCAACGGCCAGAGTGATTCCGTGAAATCGGCGCTCGCTCCGTTTGTCGTCAAGGTCACGGACGCGTCGAACAATCCGGTTGCCGGGGCGAAAGTCGCATGGAGCAGGATCAGCGGATTCGGATCGCTGAGCGCCGACACCACGCTGAGCGATGCCGCCGGGCAGACGCAGGTCGGGTACACGCTTGGGTCCGCGGTCGGGACCGAGCAGGTGCGAGCCTCACTCGTCGGCACGAGCGCGACGGTTCTGTTCACCGCGACCGCGAATGCGGGCAGCGGCACCGTCGTATCCACCGCAGTCACGCCGAACCTCGATACGCTCACGTCGCTCGCGACGACGGTCGGGCTCACGGCTCGCGCCAAGAATTCGGCGGGCAACCAGGTCGCGGGGTCGTTTACGTGGGTCAGCCGCGGCACGGCGATCGCGACGGTCAGCTCGACTGGAGTCGTCACCGCGGTGGCAAACGGGTCGACCTATGTCGTCGTCACCGAGTCGGGCGGGACGAGCGACTCCGCCCTGATCGTGGTCAGGCAGCGTGTCGCAAGCGTCACGGTCACTCCAGGCGTTCGCAACCTGTATCTCACGCGCAATTTCCTGTTCAGCGCGGCGGCCGTCGATGGGCTCGGCTATCCGGTCGCCCCCGCGGCCACCTTCACCTGGTCCTCGAATGCACCTGCCGTCGCGAGCGTCGACTCGACGGGCAAGGTCACCGCGTTGGGGATCGGGACGGCCCAGATCCGCGCGACGGCAGGTGCGATTAGCGGCGTGGCGAACGTGACCGTGCTGACGCCCATCACGCGTATCGCGGTGGTGGTCGACACAGCCGGCGCTTCGAAGACCGACACGTTCACGCTCACGTCGCTCGGGCTCTCGCGGCGCTACCGTGCCATCGCGCATGACACGCTCGACGCCGTCATGACTGGTGTGCCGTTCACGTGGGTGTCGACCAACGGATCGGTAGCGGTGTTGGGCTCGACCCAGGGGGATACCGCGACAGCCACGGCGGCCGCGAACGGTGTCACCAAGATCCAGGCCACGGCGCAAGGCTTCACGTCGGATCCGGGCGCGCTGCTCACGGTATCCCAGGTGCTCGCGTCGATCGCCCTGAGCCCCCCGGCCAGTAATCCCACCGCGACCATCGCGATTGGCGGCACGATCGGTTTGGTCGCCCACGGCAAGGATGCGAACAACCGCTTCATCGCCGGCGGCTCGTTCCGATTCAACTCCGCCGCACCCGCGGTCGCGACCGTGGATACGGCCAGCGGGGTCGTGACCGGCGTATCGAACGGCACGTCGGATATTACGGCGATGAGCGGATCGATCGTATCGAATCCGCTCACCGTGACTGTCGGCGGCACCGCCCCCGCCATCATCTCGTTTGGCCGCGACACGGTCGCGGTGGGTCGTGGCTCGAGCGCCTCGATCCCGCTCCTGCTCAGTGTTCCGCCGACCGCGCCTCTCACCGTTCAGCTCGGGGCGTCCGGGTTTGCGCACTGGAGCGTGTCGTCGATCGTAATTGCCGCGAATGTCACGTCGGCGAACGCAGTGTTGGTGGGCGACTCGGCGGGGACGGCGACGGTCACCGCGACGGATGGGACAGGCTTGTACGCCGCGGCTACCGCGGTCGCGAAGGTGACGGCCAACATGCGCCTAACCTCGTCCAACTACTCGGTCAACGCGACCGATGTCGCGAGCACGCAGGTGCTGCTGTCCGATCCGTCGCCGGCGGGGGGGACCTACGTCACGTTCACCTACTCGGTGCCAGGAGTCGCCGCGATCTCCCCGGATCCGGCCTTCATCCCGGCAGGCCAGCTTGCCGCGGACATTCAGATCCGCGCCCTGGGTAGCGGCGCAACGAACATCACGCCGAATGCCGTGGGGGTGAACGGCACCGCATCGACCCTCACGGCGTACGCGCCGGTGCTCACGAACAGCGCCGGCTCCGTTCTCCTCGGCGTGGGACAGTACGAGCCCGGCGTGTACGTCTACACGCCCACGTACACGAACTTGCCGGTCGCGGTGACGCTGACGAGTTCCGATACGAGTGTGGCGACGGTTACGTCGCCGGTGTCGATCCCCGCGGGCTCGTACTACGCTTACTTCACTACGAGCGCGCGCGCGCGCGGCACCGCCATGATCACGCCTGCCGCGCCGGGTTGGACGGCCGCCGGTCCGACGACGGTAACGGCGACCACGCCGTACGTCGGGATCTGCTGCACCAATGCGGGGCTGTTCACGACATCACCCCAGCAGACCGTGACAGTGTACTCCGAGGACTCCACCCACTCCGCGCATCCTCGCATCAACTCGCTCGTGGTGCGACTCAGGTCAACGGATACGACGGTGATCAACGTGCTGGATACCGTCGTCACGATCGCCCCGGGACAGTCTTACACCGGCACCGGCCGCTTCGTGATGGGTGGACTCGGCGGGACCGCGTACATCGTGGCCAGCGCCGGTGGTCATCAACCGGATTCGGCCCAGTATACGGTGAGCGGCCCACCACTGAGCTTCAGCTGGGGTGGCACCGCGCTCGTCGGTGCGGGCCAGTACGAGCCAGGCGTCTATGTCTACGTTCCCAACAACGTGACTACGCCGCTCGTCGTGTCGCTCTCGACGAGCGACTCCACGATCGCCTCGGTCCCGGCCAGCGTCACCATTCCCGCGAACTCGTACTACGCCTACTTCAGCGTCGTGGGCAGTGCGCCGGGTAGCGTGACCATCCATGCCGCGGCGCCCGGATACAATGCGGTGGATGGGTCATGGCGCGTCACGACTCCGCGAGTAACGGCCTGCTGCAGCACGACGTTCAACAACTTCAGTCCCGGCGGCGGGCTCAGCGTCTACATGACGGACTCAACTGGGTATTCCCACTACCGGAGTGCCCCGATTGCCGTATCGCTGCGCTCCACCGATACCACGGTGCTCAAGGTCGATTCATCAGTGGTGACCGTCGATTCGGGACAGAACTACAACAATCAGCCGCACATCACGCCGGTTGGCGTTGGGACGGCACGCATCGTCTACTCGGCCCCGGGCCAGGCCGTCCTCGACAGCGTGACGGTCACGGTCGTGACGCCCCCGATCCAGTTCAGCTTCCAGACCGCGCTGCTCGGGCGGCGGCAGCATTTCGACGCCAATAACAACGGGTTCTATGTCTACACACCCGATAATCGGGCCACCCCGCTGGCCCTGAGCATTCGACGGCTGCATGGCAGCATCGATTCGCTCAGCACGGTGGCACCCAGCATTCCTGCGAACACGTATTACACGTACCTCGACGCCTTCGGCCTCGAGGCCGGGACCGACACACTTATCCTGTCGGCACCGGGGTATCTGCCCGACACCGCGGTGCTCGTCGTGACCACCCCGCGGTTCACGGCCTGCTGCATGCCAAGCCAGACGACCACCACGAACCCACCGCTTGGGCTTACGGTCTATCCCGCGGACTCTGTTGGGTCCGCGCACTATGCGATGGACACGGTCGTGGTCGCGGCGCAGGCCAGCGACACGACGGTGATCCTGCCGGGCCAGGCCACGTTCCCGATCGCGAAGAACGCCTACTACGCGAATACCACGGTGAACGTGATCGGCCCGGGGGCCGCGAATATCACGTACTCGGATGCGGCGGGATCCGGATACGCCGCCGTCACGACCAGCAGCGTGACCGTCACGGGCCCCTCGCTATCGCTCTCGAACGGCTCGTCCATGCTCGGTATGCGTCAGACGAGCGGGCCCAATGGCAACTATGTGTCGGTGCCGAACAACGTCGCGACGCCTCTCGTGGTCCACCTCTCGAGCACAGGGCCCCGGGTTGCGTCCGTACCGGATTCCGTCACGATCCCCGTCGGGACGTACTACGCCTATTTCACGGTGACCGCGGCCGACACGGTGGGCACGATCCAGATTCAGGCGTCGGCCACGGGCTACAGCGCGGCGACGATGAACGTCCAGGTCACGGCGCCAAAGTTCCTGATTTCTACGAGCGCGCAACTGAACACGACCTCATCGGCGCAGGCGATTACGATCTATGCGGCCGACGCGAGCGGCGCCACCCACTACACGGCGGAGGACGTGACGGTGACGCTCACGTCATCGGCTCCGACTGTGGCGGCGATCGACTCCAACACGATCACGATTCCCGCGGGCGAGTATTACAGCAGTGCGGCGACGTGGAAGCCTGGGGTCGTCGGCACGAGCCAGCTTCAGGCGACGGATGCCCGCGCCGCCTATTACCGCTACAATGCGGCCACATTCAATGTCGCGGTGATCACGCCTACCTTGAGCTTCAACACGCCCGGATATCTGGGCGTCGGGCAGTATCAAGACTACAATTTCGTTTCCGCGCCCGATTACCAGCCGGCGCCGCTTACTGTTACCCTGGCGCACCCGGGTACCGCGCGCACGGCCGTGTATGACAACGCTACCGTGAACCCGATCACGAGCGTCGTCATCCCGACCGGGAGCTACTATCAGTACTTCCGTTTGGCGGGAGCGTCGGTGGGCGTCGACACGCTGATTGCATCAGCCAGCTCCCCGGTCCACAATCCGGCCGCGGCCTATACGGTTGTGACGGCGGGTCGGATCGATCCGATCGTGGGCTGGCCTCTCACCCTGAAGGCCGGCGATTCGGTCGCGGTGACGTTGTACGCGCGGGACTCGCTCCAGAACACGCACAATCTGCTCACCGCGACCACGTGGACGCTCGCACCGAACGCGAACATTCAGTTCACTTCCGGAGGGGCATCGAGCTCGGTGATCACCGCCGTGACGATCCCCCAGGATCAGCAGTCCGTCACGTTTTATGTCGAGGGACTCGTGGCTGGAACCGCAAACGCGACTATCACCGCACCGAACTACAACTCGTACTCCAACACAGTGACGGTGACGCCATGACCAGGCTTCGTTGGATACCAGCCGTCGGGGTAGCGCTCCTGACGCTTTCGGGATCCCGTCTCAAAGCGCAGGTCCCGATCTCGGTGCCACCAGCGCCGCGACCAGCCGCCCCCGCCGCGTCGGTGCCGCCGCCTGTAGCGGTATCGCCCGCAAAGACAGGTGGCGCGGCGCCGGCGCGGTCACAGTCGAAGGCTCCGGCCACGTACAATCCGGTTCGGCCCCAAGCGTCGCCGAACGCCGTCTCACCCGACTCGGTTCGACCAGCCGCTCCTGCGCCCGCAAAGGCGCCTCCATCCAATGCGGTAGCCCAGTGCGTCGATGGCAGCTATGTCGTCGCGCCGAACGATCCCCGCTCCTGCGCATCGCATCGCGGCATCCGCGTGGTGCTGCCCCACACGACCGCCCCATCGCATGCGACCTCATCTCTCGCACGTGCCGCGGGCACCACCAAAGCCGCCACTCCGGCCAACGCCACCCCGCCGGCCGGTTCGACTATGCGCTGTAAGGATGGGACGTATCTGAGCGGTCCGCCTACGGCGGGCAGATGCGACGCGAATGGCGGCCTCGCCGCCGTGCTGCACGCGAACGGAAGGCCCGTACCCGCTCCGCCGCCGCACGCCCGCTAACGCGGCTGCGTTACACCCGGAGTCCCTGCACCGCGGACCGAAGCTTTTCGGCGGCCTGAAGCAGCTGGCCGCTCGTCGCCGCCATTTGTTCGGTCGAGGCGCCCTGCTGCTCCGCGGCCGCGGTCACCTCCTCGGCACCCGAGGCGTGAGCCGCTGATTGGCTCATGACCTGCAGGGCTCGCTCCTCGAGCCGCGCCGTCAATTCGCGGTTCTGCTGGGCGACTTGTGAGACCCGACCCGCCGCCTGCTCGACCTGGGAAACGGCGGCCACTATCGCCTCGAGACCACGCGCGGCTCCGCCGGCGATCTCCTCGATGCCACGAACCTTCGCCATTCCCGCGGCCATCGTCGCGGTGACCTCATCGACCTGATCGCGAATGGTGTTCGTGGTTTTCGTCACCGCCTCGGCCGCGCGCGCCGATTCGTCGGCGAGTTGCCGGACCTCTTCGGCCACCACGGCAAACCCCCGCCCATGCTCTCCGGCCCGTGCGGCCTCGATCGCCGCATTGAGCGCCAGCAGGTTCGTTTGCGACGAGATGCGGCGAATCAGGTCCACGAAGTCATCGATGGCCGCCGTCTGCTCCGCGAGTTGGGAGATCTGTTTCGACGTGGTTTGTACGACCTCGCGAACATCGAGCAGCGTCCCCGATGCGGATGCGACATCCCCCTGGTGGCGGCTCGCGACCGTCTCGATCTCTTCCCCCAGCGTCGCGACGCGTTCGGCCGCCTCGGCCAGATCCCCCGCGGTGCGGCGCAGTTCTTCCAGTCCTCCACCGATTGC